>DAIOUV010000021.1:41391-54983 GCA_036759345.1 Acidobacteriota bacterium
GCGTGAACGCCGTCGCGAGGCCGATCCCGCCGAGAAGCGCCTGCACGTTTCCGAGCATCTCCATGAACAGGAGCTGCCACTGCTTCTCGCTCATCGCGCGGATCGGCACGGGCGCGTTCTCGAGGCGGCGCTCGATCTCGGCCGTCACCTTCGCGACGTCGGGCCGCGATTTCGCGAGTATCCAGTACATCCCGACCTGCCCCGCGTCGCCCGTCACGTTCTCGAAATACTTCCGGTGGACGTAGAGACCGTTGTCGAGCCTGTACGTCATGATTCCACGGACTGTCGTCTCGATGACGCCACCCGGGACGGGCGCCTTGAGGACGATGCGGTCGCCGATCTTCCAGCCGTGCTGCTTCGCGAGGATCGGCCCGATGACCGATCCGGTCGGGTCGGCCTTCCACGCGGCGACCTGGTCGGCCGGGATCTTCGCCTCCATGTAGACCTCGAGAAAGGCGTCCGCGAGGGCGGAGGAGAACGGAACCTGATTCTCGGGCCGGTTGTTCTGCCAGAAGGCAATGAGGAAGTCGAACGGGCAGACGCGCTGGACGCCGGGCACGTCCTCGAGCTTCGCGAGGTATGCCATCGGGAGCTTCTCGAACATGGACGTTTTCGCCATGACCATCGCGCGGCGGCCCATGTTCTCGGACCAGTCGTTCCGGAGCGCGCCGTTCACGAGGTAGAGGAACCCGACGAGCCCCGCGAAGAGCCCGATCGCGGTGACCGTGAGCGCGCTCCGGAGCGGACGGCTCGTGACGTGGCGGACGGCGAAGCGGACGGGGGTCACGCGGCCGGCTCGATCCTCAGTCTGGACCCGGGGATCGTCTCGATGAAGCGCGCCCCGAACGCGAGCGATGGCGTGTGGACCCCCGGCGGCACCTCACCCGCGAGGACGCGCTTCGCGATCGCGACCGACGTCTCGGCCGTCAGCGCGTATCCCTCCAGCGTTTCGAGCGTGCCGATCACGGAGCGTCCGTCCTTCGTGACGCGCCCCCACAGGAAAGAGCGCTCCCGCCCGCGGTCCTCCGCCGTCGGGCCCTTCACGTTCTTTTCGATGCGTTTCATGAGGAAGGTCTGCACGAACGGCAGGCCGAGGAGGGGCGCGAGCCGGCGCAGGCGGCGCGCGTTCGCGACCGCCGACTGCGGGACGGCCATGTAGACCTCGATGTCGGGGATCCCGGTCGAACGCCAGGCAGTCGAGAGGTCGCCCCACGGAATCGTCATCGCGAGGCGTGGCTCGGGCAGCGGAACCTCCATCGTCTTCCATGCCGACGGCACGCCCACGAGCTTCCCACCCGCGCGCACGAGCCCGCCCTTGTGGGCGTTTTCGACCATCGTCTTCATGGTCCCCGCGCTCAGCTTGAAACCGCGGAACGCGAGCGTCAGTGACGCCGCGCCGGGCAGCGCCTCGGAAAGCGCCTTCGCGAGGCAGTCCGACGGCACAACGTCGAACCCGGTCCCGGGCAGGACGGGGACTCCCGCCTTCTTCGCGTCCGCGTCGCGGGCGAAGGCGGCCTCGAATACCGCGACCTCGCCCGTGATGTCGAGATAGGCGGTCCTCGCGTGGAGGCAGGCCTCGAGCGCCGGGGCGCTCGTCCGCGAAAACGGCCCCGCGGCGAGGAGCAGCGCGGAAAACGGCTCGAGGAGGCGCGCCACGGTCCCGGGATCTTCGAGGCCGAAGCAGAGGCTCTTGAGACCGTGCGCCTTCGCGATCGGCTCGACGGTCTCCGCGCGGCGGCCCGCGAGGACGGGCCGGAGTCCCTCGCGCAGCGCCACCTCGAGGATGAGCTTCCCGGTGTAGCCGTTGGCGCCGTAAAGCAGCAAGCCCGACTTCCCGGTCATGAGGGCGCTCCTTCCGCCGCGCCGGGCGCGTTCCCCAGCCGCACGCCGCAGACGTTCGCGAGATCACGGCACGCGTCGACTTCGTCCTCGGCGCCGCGCGCCGCCTCGTCGGACAGGACGTACCGGAACGCGCCGTCGCCGGGAAAGACGATGCCCTTCTCGAGGACGCGCCGCGGCCCGCCCACGCCGAAGAGGCCGGAGTCCATCACGAGCCACATCCAGTCGGCCTCGCGGATGATGCCCGCATGGGCCAAGACGTCACCGAGGCGGAAAGCGGCCGCGAGACCCTGCGGCCCGGGAGCCTCTGAGAGGGTCTTAGAGAGCGCCGAGAAGCCCCGCGCGTCGAAGGCGCGGGCCGCTCCCGCGCCGTCCTCGAGGACGAGAAGCGCGGCGTTTTCCGGCACGAGCGCGTCTTCCAAGGCGGCCCCGAGGGCCTCCCAATCGCCGGGCCCGGGCGCCTTCAGGATGACGTCCACGCGGCTGTCGCGCCGCCACGAGGTCTCCGCGGCCGTGAGGCGGCCCCCCGCGATCTCGTGGACGCGCCACCCGGCCGTCGTATGGAAGAGCCCCTTGGCGCGCGCGATGCGGCCGCGCGTGAGGGCGCCGCCGCGGAGGCGCTCGAGGACCCCGAGGAGCCGCTCCACGTCGTAGACACGCTCCGGCGCATATGCGATCCCGCGGCCCACGTGCCCTTCTATGCCCAAGTCGCCCTCCACGGAATCCTCGTGGGCGTGCGCGCGGCGCGCCACGAGGAGCGTCCTGCCCGGTGGCGGCGCCGGTCTCTCGAGATCCCACACGACATCGGGGAGCGCGCCGTGCGACGCCCTGACGACGAGCAGTTTCGCGGGCACGAGGGCGCGCGCGAATTCCTCCGTGGCCCGGATCTCCGCCTCCGAGGCGAGATCGCACCGGTTCACGACGAGGATGTCGCCCGTGTCGACCTGGTCCCGGAAGAGCGCGCTCCCCTCGTACGCCCCCGCCGGATCCTGCTGCGGGTCGAGGATCGTGATGACGGGGCGCACGTCGAAGCGGTTCGCCCAGCGCGGGCCGCGCAAGAGGTCGACGAGCTCGGACGGCCTCGCGAGCCCGGTGGGCTCGAGGACAAAGCGCGTCGGCGCCACGAGGTCCGAGACCTCCTCGAGCGAGGCCTCGAGGTCGGCCATCGCCGTGCAGCACACGCAGCCGCCCGGCACCTCCCGGAGGATGCAGCTCGCGCAGTCCGACAGGAGCGCCCCATCCACGCCGAGCGTTCCGAATTCGTTCACGACGACCGCGATCCTTTCGCGATCGGCCCGGCGCGCGAGAAGGTCCTTCACCGCGGTCGTCTTCCCGGCGCCGAGAAAACCGGACAGGACGTGAAAGGGGACTTTCACCAAGGATCATCCTACCGCCGAAATTTTCGACACCATCCGGCCTTCCCTGCGTAAGATTCGCGCGATGTCGAGCAGCGCCGCCGTTTCCCGGAGCCCCAGGGCCCCAAAGCCGTCCCGCGTCCGGGTTCCCGAAAAATTCGCGGACGCCGAGAAGCTCTATGGAATCGAGAACTGGGGCAAGGGCTTCTTCTCCGTCTCGGACGACGGGAACCTCCTCGTCCACCCCACGCGCGAGAATCACCGCTTCGTGGATCTCAAGGGAGTCATCGACGACGTCGCCCTGCGCGGCATCTCGACGCCGGTCGTCGTGCGGTTCCCGCAGATCCTCGACGCCACCGTGAAGGAGCTCAACGAGGCCTTCCTGCGCGCGATCAAGGAGTACGAGTACGACGGGGTCTTCCGGGGCGTGTTCCCAATCAAGGTGAACCAGAAGAAAGTCGTCGTGCGCGAGATCATCCAGTCGGGCCGCAAGTACGGGTATGGCCTCGAGGCGGGCAGCAAGCCCGAGCTCCTCGCCGCGCTCTCGCAGGATCTCGGCCCGGACTGCCTCATCACGGCGAACGGGTACAAAGACGACGCCTTCATCAAGCTCGCGCTGAACGGGCTCCGGATGGGCAAGACGGTCGTCCTCATCCTCGAGAAGGTGTCCGAGCTCGAGCGCATCCTCGACGTCGCCAAGAAGCGCGGCGTGAAGCCCCTGATCGGGATGCGCAGCAAGCTGTACGCGCGCGGCTCGGGCAAGTGGGCGAAGTCGGGCGGCGAGGCCGCGAAGTTCGGCCTCACGACGACCGAGATGCTCGATGCCGTCGGGATCCTCCGCCACCGGAAGATGCTCGACAGCCTCGTCATGATCCACTTCCACATCGGCTCGCAGATCACCGACATCCGCAAGGTCAAGAACGCCATCAAGGAAGCGGGCCGCGTCTACGCCAAGCTGTACCGGTCGGGAGTCGAGGTGAAGTTCCTGAATCTCGGCGGCGGCCTCGGCGTGGACTACGACGGCAGCAAGACAGCCTTCGACTCGTCGATGAACTACACCGTCCAGGAGTACGCGAACGACATCGTCTACACGATCAAGTCGATCTGCGACGAGGAGAAGGTCCCCGTCCCGACGCTCGTCACGGAGTCGGGCCGCGCGATCACGGCGTACCACTCGGTGCTCGTGACGAACGTCCTCGACGTGGCCGACCGCATCGAGCAGGGCCGGACCGTGAAGCTCGACGGCGACGAGAACCACGTCGTGCGCGAGCTCTACGACGTGTGGCAGGGCGTCACGGCGAAGACCGTGCGCGAGAGCTACCATGACGCGCTGCAGTACAAGGAAGAGCTGTTCACCCTCTTCAATCTGGGCTATGTCTCGCTCGAGGACCGCAGCAAGGGCGAGATCCTCTACTGGAACATCTGCGGGCGCATCCGCCGCTATCTCCACACGCTCAAGGACATCCCCGAGGAGTTCGAGCAGCTCGAGGTCATGCTCGCCGACAAGTACGTCATGAACTTCTCGGTCTTCCAGTCGCTGCCCGACGTGTGGGCGATCGACCAGCTCTTTCCCATCCTGCCGATCCACCGCCTCAGGGAGAGGCCGGGCGAAGTGGGCACGCTCGCGGACATCACGTGCGATTCGGACGGCAAGATCGAGAAGTTCATCGACCTTCGCGACATCAAGGAAGCGCTTCCGCTCCACGAGTTCCGGAAGGGAACGCCGTACTACATCGGCTTCTGTCTCGTCGGGGCGTATCAGGACGTTCTCGGCGACCTCCACAACCTCTTCGGCGAGGCGCACGAGGTGCTCGCGAGCGTGGACGAAGAAGGCCGCACGCGCATCCAGGACGTGCTGCCGGGCGAGTCGTGCGAGCGCGTGCTGTCGTACATGAACTACGACCGCGACGAGATGCTCGACGGCATCTGGCGGCAGCTCCGGCGCGCCACCGAGCGCAAGAAGGTCAAGGAGCCCGAAGCGAAGGCCATCGCGAAGGATTTCGAGCAGGTTCTGTCGCAGTACACCTACCTCGAAGACTAGGGGCGGCCCGCTTCCGGCGGGACGGCCCCTCGCGCTAGTCTCCGCGCGTGGTCGAGTCCCTGACGACGCCCTATCTGCTCCTGGCAGCGCCCGAGATGCTGGACCCGAATTTCTCGAAGACCGTCGTGGTCATGGGCCATCACACACGCGAGGGCGCGTTGGGGTGGATCGTGAATCGCCTGCTCGGCGAGCCCGCCATCAAGCTCCTCGCGCCGCCCCTCGACACGGCCATTCACCCGGAGACCCCGCTCCGGGTCGGCGGGCCCGTTCTCACGAACGGGCTCGTCGCCCTCTTCTCGGACGCGGTGCAAGGCGTCGAGTCGATCGAGATGGCGCCGGGGCTCCGCGTGTCGGCGGCCGCCGAGATCCTCCCCAGACTCTTCACCGCTCCTCCGTCCGCGGGCACGCTCGGACTCCTCGTCATGGGTTATTCCGGCTGGGCGGCCGACCAGCTCGAGAGCGAGATGGAGGTGGGCTCCTGGCTCGTCCTCCCGTGGGAACCCGGGCTCGTCTTCACGAACGACGTCGACGGGCTCTGGGAACGCGCCCTCGCGCGCCTCGGCGTCGACCCGGCGTCCGTCTCCTCGTCCTCCACGGGCGTGAGCTGACGCACGCAGGACGCTTCTCTACACCATTCACGCCCGCTCCCAGACCTCCTCGACGACGACGTCCGGGTGGAGCGAACGCCTTACGGGGCAGGTCTTGCCCGCGTGGACGAGCTTCTGGAAGTCCGCGTCGCCGCAGGGCGACGAGATGCGGTAGCGCGCGACGAGCTTCGCGATGCGTCGCGGAGGCTCGGGCGTCATGTGCTTCTCGATCTCGAACGTCACGGAGGTCACGGGAATCCCGCTCCGCGTCGCGTAGAGGCTCAGCGTCGTCGCCGCGCACGCGGCGAGGGACGCGGCGCAGAGATCCGTGGGCGAGAAGCGGCTTCCGTCGCCGCCGTTGTCCTTCGGCGCGGTGGTCTCGAGAAGCGCTCCGGAAGGGCCATGGCGAAGTTCAGTGCCGGTTGAAGAGGTGAGCTTGCCGGTGATCGAAACACTCATGGCGGCAAGTCTAGTTCAGCGGCCGGCCCTGGCTCACGGGACGAACCCGGCCGTCTCCCGCGCGGGCCTCGAAAGGCGCGTCGCCGCGCCCGACGGATCGCCGTCCCGCCAGAAAGAAAGCTGATCGAGGCGATGCCGGGAGCCCGCGTGTCCCGAGACCCCGAACGGGACGACGAGGGTGGCCTCGTCCGGTGCGCCCCAGTCCACGATGAAACGCATGGACTGCCCGAACCCCGGGGACGCGACGCGCACCACGCCCGTCGCCCCCGCCTGCGGGAACGACGGCGGGTCGAAGAGCCAGGACAGGCCGGGTACGCGTCCGAGCGGGTGGCGGACAGCGAGCCGGTTGGCCTCGCCCCAGCTCCACCGAGACGCGTCCTTGCCGTTCTTCGCCTCGAGATCAGCGAGCGCGTCGTCCCACGCGCCTTTCACGAAGGCGGCCTTCGTGCCGAGACCGGCGCCGCGGAACGCCGCGTCGTCCGCCCGCGCGAGATCCAGGACGCGGTACTCCGCGAGGCCGAAGGCGGGAGCGACGCGCCACGCCTTGAGGGCCCGCTCTCCGAACTTCCGGCGAAACACGCGCGCGACGAGAAAGCGCGAGGAGGCCGCTTCGGCGCGTCCGTCCCAGCCGCGGAAGCGTCCGCTCCATTCCGGCGGAACAAGCGGCGCGAGAGCCTCCATCGTGGCGGCGAGAACGGGTGACACCGTGTCGAGCTGCACGGCCTCGACGGCCGCGCGATCGAGCTTCCGCCCCGTGCGCCCCGCCCCTTCGAGCAGCGTCGCGATCCGCCTTGCCCGCGCGGGCGAGGGCCAGTCGGTCCCGAGGACGTGGGGCCAGCTCGTGCCCGCGACGCGCTGGTTCGCGGTCGCGAGGAAACCCTCCCTGGAGTTCACGAGGCGCGGCATTTCGTCCTGGGGAACGAAACCGCGCCAGTCGTTCCGGGCGTCCGAGCCGTCATAGGGAATGCTGCCGTCCGTCCCGGGGCGGCGGATCGGTACGAGGCCCGTGGCCCGCCAGCCGATATTTCCCGCCGCGTCCGCCCAGACGACGTTCTGCCCGGGCGCGAGGAATCCGTCGAGGGCCCTCTCGACGCCCTCGGGGTCCCCGGCTCGCATCACGCTCGAAGACGGAAGCCTCAGATTCGCGGGGTCGAGCGCGACCCACTTCAGGGCGAGATTCCCCGTCACGAAAGGACCGTGCGACGTTCCGCGGACGACGAGCCGTTCCGCGGCGGCGCCACGGACCGAAATCGTCTCCTCGCGCTCGACGACCTTCTCCCACTCCGCGCCGCGCCTGGCCCGGCCGTCGACGATCGACTCGCGGTAGAGATCCTCGACGTCGGAGTAGAGGTTCGTGAACGCCCACGCGACGCGCTCATTCCGCCCGATCGTCACGCCGGGCAGGCCGGGGAGCGTGACCCCCTCGACGAGATGCCCGCCGATGACGAACCGCATCGGCAGCCAGACTCCCGGCGCGCTGATCCCGAGATGAGGATCGTTCGCGAGGATCGGCTTGCCGCTCTTCGTGAGGGCGCCGGAGACGGCCCAGCTGTTCGATCCCGGAACTTCGTCCGGATCGTCCGCCGCCCTGAAGCCGAGGGCCGAGAGAGGAGAAGAAAGCGGCGCCGCGTCGCCGAGGCCCGGCACCGGCGGCAGCTCGGGCTTCTCGGCATCGGGAATGAGGACGAGATCGTCGGCCGTGAATCCGGACGTGAGGAATCGCCGCACGGAGAACGGCCGCGAGAGGAGGCGCTCGGCGGCAATGTCCTTGCGCCACGTGGAGGACAGCTCCTCGCACATCATGAGGAGGACGCGCAGCGCGTCGGCGGGCGTGTACCTTCGCGGCGTCAACCGCAGGAGGGTGAACTCGAGCCCCCAGCGCCCCGCGTGCGTGTCGAGAAAGGCGTTGATGCCGTCGGTCAGAGCGGCCACGTCCGCGCGCTCGTCCGCCGGAAGAAGCGGGACGGCCGCCTCGGCGACGCGCGAGAAGCCGTAGATCCGGTGCAGCCGGTCCGAGGGAAGCGCGACGCGCCCGAAGATCTCGGCGAGCTCGCCTCCCGCGAGCCTTCGCTGCAGCTCCATCTGGAAGAGCCTTTCGCGCGCCGTCAGATACCCCTGGGCGCGATATGCGTCTCCGGCATCGGCCGCCGTGACCGTGGCAACGCCGCGGTCGTCGAACGCGACCGTCACCTTCGCGCGGAGTCCGGGGATCTTCGGAAACGAGAGGTCCGGGAGGTTCCGGGACACGAGAACGCCGAGCGTGGCACCGGCGAGCAGCACCGCGGCGACGGCCGCCGCCGCGATTCGCGCGAGCACGCGCTTCATGCGGCGACCGCGTCCGTCAACGGCTCGAGCAATTTACCGCCCCTGGTCTCAGCCCTTTTTCTTGGCGGGGGCCGGCTTCGCGAGAGGCTCGACCCACATCTCCTCGACGCGGCGCTGCCCGTTCTCGGACATGCCCCTGCGATAGCGCAGGCGTATCCCGCACTGCCGAACCGCCCAGGACGACATTCCCGGATCGGATGCGACGGGCGTTCCCTTGCCGTAGCGTTCGAGGATGCCTTCGTAGAGTTCCGAGGGCGGGTCGAGGAGGTAATGCAGCGCCACCACCTTCGCGTCGAGCGCGTCGGAGGCATAGGTCACGTCGACCGTCCACGGCCGTCCCTTGGGGGTGTGAAGGACCTTCAGGTCACGGACGACCGTCTTTTTAGACGGCTCGTGCAGCGCCATGCGTTCGAACGAAAATGTGCGGGTCTGCCCGATCTCGAGGCCGGCCATCCCGGGGCAGGGGGGAGGCGTGGGCTGCGCCGCGGCGGCACCGGTTGACGGAGCGGCCGCGCCGGCCTGGGGACCCGTCTCTTTCGTCTGAACCTGAATCTGCGCGAACGCCGGAAGAGCGGCGAGCCCCGCGAGAGAAAGGCTCGTGCAAAGGACAAAGAAAGCTTTCATCGAAACTCCTGAACGGGATGCCCGGCCGCGCCGGCACGGGTCTCTCCATGACGCGAGGAGCGTGCCAGACCCGTATATCTGCCAGTGTACCAGCCGGCTCCCTCAGGGGGCCGTCGCGAACTCGAGGAGGACCCGCCTCATCCGGTCGATCCCCTCGACGAAAAACGGCAGCGAAATGCGCTCGTTCGTGTGATGGATCGTCAAGGCATCATAGATGTTCACGGCGAAGGGAGACACGCCATAGACGCGGAGGCCGCGGGCGCGAATGGCGGCCGCCGACGTGTACTGACCGCTCAGGATGTAGGGCCCGACGGGCGCGCTCTCCGGGTCCAGACCGAACACGTTGGCAATCGCGCGATACGCGTTCCCCTCGGTGGGGCTCGACACGCAGTCCCTGGTCTCGAGGATGCTGCGGAAACCGAGGCCCCTGACATGGGCCCAGCCCTCGAGCTCGGTGCGGGCGGACGCGACCGGGCTTCCCGGCAGCAGCGTCCTCACGACGTGCAGGGAAAAGCCCTCGGCGGTCCGTTCGACCTTGCCCACATAAATGCTGTCCTTGAGGAGCGAACGGTAGACCTCGGGAACGAACTTCCAGAACTCCGCCTGAGGAACGAGCTTCTCGGCTCCGTCCATCATGTAGCGGCCCCAGACGTCCGACCGCGAGGGCGCGATGAACCGCAGGAATTCCCGCACGGCGGGGACCACGCGAACGGATTGCTCCTCATCCTTCGCCTTCAGGAATTCGCGAAACTCCTCGAGCGTCTTCGCCTCGGGCGCAAGGACGTCCACCGAGAGAACCGCCTTCTCCATGGTCTCGATGCCGAAGCGCTCGACGTGCTGGGTCTTGACCTCGTTGACTCCCCCCTCGTTGAAGACGTCCGTCACGCCCGCGAGGAGGTCCGGCCGGTGGTCGAAGAGCCAGCCCATGCCGAGGTCTTCCCGAAACGTCTCCTCTCCGGACTCGACGACGAAGACGATGTCGCGGAGGGGCACGAGGCCCGCACGCGTGAGCGAGGCCATCGCGAGGAGGTTTGCGATCGTCTGCCCCTTCATGTCGAGCGTCCCCCGGCCGAAGAGGTGATCGCGGTCGAGGCCGGTGCCGCGCGCGGCCGCAAACGGCGGCTTGGTCCACGCGCCGAGGTCCCCGGCGGGGACGACGTCCGCGTGGTTGAGGAGGGCGAGCGCTTCGTCCTCTCTGCGGCCCTTGATTCGCGCCACGAGGATCGGGCGCTCCGGGTCGGCGCCGGTGATCGTCGCGGGGATCCCCTCACACGCGAGGACCCGGGCGAGGAAGTCGATCGCGGGACGGGTGATTCCGGGCGGATTCGTCGTGTCGATGCGCACGTACTCCACGAGGAGTTTCACGGCCTCGGTCTCCATGGCCGCGTCCGCCTCGATGTCCATCCGGCGCACCGGCACGCCAGGCACCAGCCGCGACACGAGCGCCGGAACCCCCCAGAGCGCAAGCGCGGCGAAGATCGCCGCACCCCCGTAAAGGGCGAGGCGCCGTCTCCCGTTCGAGCCCAGCTTCATCCGTTCCCGGACGCGGGCCGGCGCCGCGGGACGAGCAGGACTACCGCGAGCGTGAGCGCCGTGAG
Source organism: Acidobacteriota bacterium (assembly GCA_036759345.1). Classification (GTDB taxonomy): domain Bacteria; phylum Acidobacteriota; class Thermoanaerobaculia; order UBA5066; family UBA5066; genus Fen-183. The sequence continues at coordinate 52,220 of DAIOUV010000021.1, forward strand.
AGCGGAGATCAACGCCCCGATCTTCACCCAGCGCGTGTCGGGCCGCAATCGCAAAGCGTGGCGCCCCGGCGGCACCGGAACGCCCGCGAACCCGAACGCGACCCGCGAGACTCCGGCCGGGCGGCCGTCGAGCGTGGCCTCTTCCGCGGCCTCCCGCAGCCGGTACAGCATGAGAAAGCCCGGACCCGGCCCCTCGACCTCGACGTCGAGAAAGAGTCCGGAAGGCCGGTCGTCGACCGCGAGGATCCGGCCCGCCGCGGGCGCGGGAGAAACCCCCGGGACGGCTTCGTCGACGTACGCGGTGTCGACGGGGAAGCCGTCCTCGAGGAGCCGCTTGAAGACCGCGCGCGCGTCGGCCGATGCGACGAGCCTCGTCGCGAACCGGTATGGCGGAACCGGATCCGCGATTCGCACGAGACGCGGCCGGTAACGCCCGTCCTCTCCCCGCTCGCTGCGGACGATCGCCGAAACGCCGACGCCCCGAATGAAGCGCAGGGCGAGCTGAGGCGTCTCCGGCACGGCGCGGGACAGGAGGCGCGTCCACTCGAACGTCTCGATGGAAAGCGACAGGTCGTAATCGACCTCGAACTGATAGCCGACGCCGAACAGCGACCCGTACGCGGGGAGCAGCGATTCCCACCCGACACGGCTCGCGCCCGCGAGGTCGCGCCCGTATGCGGGGACGGGCGCGTAGAGGTCCCTGAAGAAAAGGCGCGCCGGGGGCGCGCCGACCGGGACCGGGGGAAGCGGGGCCAGAAGCACCGGAGCGCGCGCGATCACGGACGCGTCCTCGACCGGCGAGAGGCGACGCGTGATTCCCTCGCGGTCGAGGAAGACCGCGAAAGCGAGGAGCGGCAGGGCGATTCGAAGGGTGCGAGGCGAGACGGCGTCCACCAGGCGCGCGAGCCCAAGCGCGGCGAGCCAGGCGAGGCCGAATCCCGCAAGAATCAGGTGCCTCTCGGGATAGCGGATCCAACCGAGAGGCGGTAGGACGCGCAGCGCGAAGCCGAAGACCGGCGTCGCGTCGCCGAGCGCGAGGAGGAGGCCCGAGAGCGCAAGCAGTGCTGCCGCGATCCGTCCCGTCCCTTTCCGGACGAGTCCCGCGAGGATGAGGACCCACGCGACCCGCCCCGGCGTCACGGAGGGAAGGTAGGGATAGTCCGGAACCCCCGGGGCCGACGCGGCGACCGTCCAGTCCGCGACGATCCCATCCGTCGCGAGGTCCGCGAGGCGAGTCAGCACGAACGGCTTCAGAGCCGCGGCTGCCGGGCCCATGCCGCCCCCGGGCGATCGGATGCTGCGCTCGGCCGTCGCCAGCACAGGAACCAGCGCGATCGCGCCGAGGCCGGCGGCAAGAAGCGCACTCGCCGCAAGGAGAGCGAGCGGGCGTGCTTCTTGCCGCCACGTCCCGCCCTCGCCACGCGCCGAGAAAAAGACAGCCACGGCAACGCACAACGCGAAGAACACGAATTCGGGCGGCGTCGCGATGAGGATAAGGGCTGCCGCGACGGCAAGCTTCGCGGCCTCGCGCTTCCCCCCCATCCTCACAGTATCGAAAGCGAAGGCGGCGAACCACGGAAGGATCGAGAGAGCTGAAAGAGCCGCCGGAAACGCGGCGAGCGACACCGTCGTTCCGCCGAGGGCGAAGACGAGGCCGGCAACGGCCGCCGGCCCGCGCGACAGGCCGAGGCGCCTTCCGAAGGCGGCGAATCCGGCGAGGGCCAGTCCGAGATGCAGGAGAATCCACGCCTTCATCGCGGCCCCGAGCGGCAGGGCCAGAAAGAGGACGTTCGCGGGGTCGAAGGGCGCCGCCGACGGAGCGCCGAGGAGCGGCGACCCGCCCCATCGGAATCGATCCACCCACGGCAGTTCTCCGCGCGCGACCGCTTCGACGAGATGCGCCTTCAGCGGAAAGAAATAGAACAGGAGGTCCCGGCCCACCGGAACGCCGGCACCGAAAAAATCGCGAAACGGCAGGAGCACGAGAAGGAGCGCCCCGATGAGGGGAAGCGATTCGCGGAGACGTGCCTTCACGGGCGCACCCGCTGCCGCGCGAAAAGCGCAACGGCCAGGAGCGACGCAACAGAGAGAGCGCCCCCGGCAAAGAAGGCGGGGTTCTCGTACGCGAGCGCGATCTCGTGGTCTCCCCCCGGGACGTTCGCGGCCATCAGGTATCCATCCGAAGGGCGGATCGCGAGATCCGCTCCGTCCAATCGGGCATGCCAGTTCGGGTCGAACGTCCGCGCGACGGAGAGCACGGCCGCCGGGAGGCCGACCCGCACCCGGAGGCGGGCCCGGCCCGCCCGGCGCTCCTCCACCGCGACGGTCCCGGCGCCTCTCGGGAGAACCGAGAACTCCGCGCGCGTGTCTTCGACGCGCAAAATCCGGTCCGCCCCGAAGCGGCCGATCTCGACGACGCCCGGGGGATCGGGCGGCGCCGCCCCAGTCCTCACGACGGTCACCCCGAGCGTACGCAGGCGCGCGACTTTTTCCTCTCCCCAGCGGAGTCCGGCGAGCGCGCGGGCGAAGCGCACCGACGGCGCCGCCGTCATGCGGTCCACGTCGTTTTCCCCGGCGTAGCGGATCCCGAAGGCCACGCCCACTGCGGGGAGTAACCGGTCGAGTCCGCCGGCCTCGCGCGTTCGGCGCGCGACCGTCGACGCGTCGTCGGCGCCGTCGTCGTAGAAGCGCCCGGTCCCCGCCTGCGCACGCACGAGCGCAACCTCGGGCGTCTCGCGGCGGTAGAGGTCCGGCGGCCCGGCTG
>DAIOUV010000022.1:0-47374 GCA_036759345.1 Acidobacteriota bacterium
CTCCACATGCGCGCGACGCCCATGCTCGAGCAGTACTGGGCTCTCAAGCGGGAGGCGGGCGATGCGCTCCTCCTCTACCGCCTCGGAGACTTTTACGAAATGTTCTTCGAGGACGCGGCCTATGCGGCGCCGCTCCTCGGCCTCGTGCTGACCGCGCGGCACAAGGACAGCGACGTCGAGGCGCCGATGTGCGGCATCCCCCAGCATGCTCTCGAGTCTTACCTCGCGCGGCTGGTCGCGGCGGGGAAGAAGGTCGCGATCAGCGAGCAGACGGAGGCTCCCTCGAAGGGCCGCGCCCTGGTCCCCCGAAGGATCGTCCGCATCGTCACGCCCGGGACAATCGTGGATCCGGAGCGCCTCGACGCGCGCCGCCCGAACGAGATGGCGGCCGTGACCTGGAACGGGGACGGCGCCGCGGTCTCGACGCTCGACCTGTCGACGGGCGATTTCGCGGTCGTGAAGCTGCCCGAGCGCGCGGCCATCGCGGAGTGGCTCCTGCGCCGGCTGCCCCGCGAGCTCGTCTTTTTCCCCTCCGACCGGCCCCTGGCCGAGTCGCTCGTGGCCGCCCTCGTGTCGTCGGGGGCCGAGGCCCCGGCGCTTTCGCCGCTCAAGGACGACTCCCCGCGCGGGGCGGGAGCCGTGGAGCTCCTCAAGCGGCACTTCCGCACGGCGACGCTCGAGCCGTTCGGCCTGTCGGGCGCGGGCGGCGCGGCCGACGCGGCGGCGGCCCTCCTGTCGTACGCGCGGGCGACGCAGCGCGCCGACTGCGACCACGTGCGGTCCCTCCGCTCCGAGGCTCCCGAAGAAGGGCTCGTCGTCGACGCCGTGACGGCCGGGCACCTCGAGCTGTTTCGCTCGGCGCGAGACGGCGGTCCGAAGGGCACGTTGTTCTCCCTGCTCGACAGGACGGGCACGTCGTTCGGCGCGCGAACGCTTCGCCGGCTCGTCGAGCGGCCGCTCGGCCGGCGCGCCGGGATCGAGGCGCGGCTCGACGCCGTCGAAGAGTTGCAGGAGGACGGGGCGCGCCTCGAGAGCCTCGCCTCGGCCTTTCGCGAGATTCCCGACCTGCCGCGCCTCCTCGCGCGCCTCGCGGTCGGTGCCGGATCGCCGCGCGACGCCGCCGTGCTCGGGAGCGGGCTCGTGCGCGCGGGGCGCCTCGCCGCCGGCCTCGGGGCGGTGCACGCCGCGCTTCTCGCGCCGGGCGGGGAGGCGTCGCCGGACGGCGTGCCGTTCGCCCTTGGGGAGTCGATCGTGTCGCGCGTCGTGCCCGAGCCGCCCCTCCACGCGCGGGACGGCGGGATCTTCCGCGACGGCGTGGACGCCGCCGTGGACGAGGTGCGCACTCTGCGTCGCGAGTCCGCGTCGATCCTCGCGCGCGTCGAGGCCGAGGAGCGCGCGCTCCGCGGCATCCCGACGCTGCGCGTGAAGTTCAACCAGGTGTTCGGTCACGTCTTCGAGGTGCCGGGCTCGGCCCGCGCGCGCATTCCCGAGGGCGCCCTCAAGCGGCAGACGCTCGCGAACGTCGAACGCTACGCGACGCCCGAGCTCGTCGCGGTTGACGAAAAGCTGCGGTCCGCCGACGCGCGCCTCGCCGCGCGCGAGCAGGAGATGTTTCTTTCGCTCGTGACGGAGATCGTGGCGGACTCGTCGCGCATCCTGGCCGCGTGCGCCCGGCTCGGCCTTCTCGACGCGCTCGTGTCTCTCGCGCGCGTGTCCAGGGCCGGAGGCTGGGTCCGGCCGGGCATCGTGGACGAGCCCGTGCTCGTCGTCGACGGCGGCCGCCACCCGGTCGTCGAAGCCCTGCGCCCCCGCGAGGCGTTCATCCCGAATGACACGGCGCTGGGAGGGGACGGCGAGCACCTCGTGGTGCTCACGGGCCCGAACATGGGCGGCAAGTCGACCTATCTCCGGCAGAACGCGCTCCTCGTCCTGCTCGCTCACGCCGGCTCGTACGTGCCGGCGGCGTCGGCCACGATCGGCCTCACGGACCGCATCTTCACGCGCGTCGGCGCCTCGGATTCTCTCGTGCGCGGCGAGTCGACGTTCCTCGTCGAGATGGCCGAGACGGCGCACATCCTCCGGCACGCGACCGCGCACAGCCTCGTGATCCTCGACGAGATCGGACGCGGCACGTCCACGTTCGACGGCCTCTCCCTGGCGTGGGCCATCGCCGAGCACCTTCACGACACCGGCATGAGGCGGGTCCTCTTCGCGACGCACTACCACGAGCTGACCGAGATGGCGCTCGTGAAGAGTGGCGTCAAGAACCGCACGATGACCGCGAAGGAATGGAACGGCGAGGTCGTCTTCCTTCGAAAGGTCGCGGACGGCACCGCCGACCGCTCCTACGGCGTGCAGGTGGCGCGCCTCGCGGGCATTCCGGAAGCCGTGCTCGTCCGCGCGCGCGAGATCCTCGGCAACCTCGAGAGGCAGCAGATGGACGTTGGCGGACGGCCCCGCCTCGCCGAGCACGCGGGCGAGCCGCCTCCGAAGGACGCGCAGCTCGACCTCTTTCGCGGGCAGGGCGAGCTCGTCCTCGACGCGATCGGGCGCGTCGACGTCGACCACCTCACGCCGCTCGCCGCCTTGCAGCTCCTCGCCTCGCTCCAGCATCGGCTGAGGGGGGAAGAATGAAGAAGAAGAGAAAGACGTTGCTTCGGAAGAAGAGAAGATTTTCTTAGAAGGTGAATAGGGCTTTGGATTCGACGTCGCGTTTCGTGTTCGGTCTGAGCGGCCCCCAGCTCTCGGATTCAGAGCGCCTCTTGCTCGTCGCGCTTCGGCCCCTCGGCATTCTTCTTTCTAAGCAGAATCTCCTGACACCCTCACAGTCCGCTTCGCTTCTGGAGGCGTTGAGAGGGCTCTTTTCTCCCGCGCCTCTCCTCTTCATCTCCCAGGAAGGCGGCAGCGAGGATCCCCTCGGCTCGCTTCTCGGAACTCCATGCGCCTCGCCCGCCGCGTGCGCGGCGGCCGGCACGGACCGCGTGCACGAGAGCGCATACCTGATGGGGCGCGCGGGACGACTCCTCGGTTTCGACGTGGATCTCGCGCCGGTGCTCGACCTCGCGCAGCCGGACACGGGGGCCGTCGTCCTCGAAGGGCGCTGCTTTGGATTTCACGCCGAGGACGTCGTGCTCTCGGGAATGATGTTCCTGCACGGTCTGGCACGCGCGGGCCTCGCGGCCGGGGTGAAGCACTTCCCGGGGCTCGGGCGGGCGGGCGCGGACACGCTTCTCTCGCGGCCCGTGATCGACGCGCACGATGTGGACCTCATGGTCACGGACGTCGCGCCATTCAGGAAGCTCGCGCGGGGCATGGAGTGCGTCGTGGTCGGGCACGGGGCCTATCCGGGCTTCACGGGAGACGACACGCCGGCGTCCCTCTCGCCGAAGCTGCTCGGCGTCCTGCGCGGGCCCGTGCGCTTCGAGGGCGTTTCGCTCGCCGACGATCTCGTCAAAGGGGCGCTCGACGGGACGCTGCCCGAGCGGGCCGAGCGCGCGGCCCGGGCCGGGTGCGACGCGCTTCTCGTGTCCGGACGGAGGGACGCATGGGAAGAGTGCGCGGCCCGGGTTTCCTCACTCGGCGAGGACGCGCCGCGTCAGACCCGCTTCGGGGCGCTCCGACGCCGCGTCGCGGACGCGCCGCATCCGCGATTCACCGAGGAGGCCTGGGCAAAGCTGGCGGAAGAAGCGGCAGCGTTCGCCGAGCTGATGGCGAAACCAAGGGAAAAGAGAAAAGAGGGGGATTTCTTCTAGAAGGGCACGTCGTCGTCCGCGTCGCCGCCCGCCGCGCCCGCCTCCGGGACCGCCGGGCTCGACGCTCCGGTCGCGCTTGCGCCGTCGGGGCGCCCGCCGAGCATCTTCATGTCCCGGGCCTTGATCTCGGTGGCATAGCGCTTCTGGCCCGACTCCTTGTCGTCCCAGGTGCGCGTCTGGAGCACGCCCTCGATGTAGACGAGGCGTCCCTTGGACAGATAGCGCTCGCAGATGCTCGCGAGCTTGTCGAACGCGATGACCGTGTGCCATTCGGTCTTTTCCTGTTTCTGCCCGCTGGCGCGGTCGTTCCACGTTTCCGTCGTGGCGATGCGCAGGCGCGCGATGGGCACGCCGCCCGTCGTCGCGCGCATCTCCGGGTCGGCCCCGAGGTGTCCGATGAGGATGACCTTGTTCACGGATCCAGCCATGTCCGCCCTCCGATCGCCCCGGATCCTACAATCCCTCCGGTTTGAGCGACACGCGGAAGCTGGTCCGGTCGGCCTGGGGCATCACCGCGTGGACCGCGGTGTCGCGCCTGGCGGGTGTCCTGCGCGACGCGACGATCGCGCGTTTTCTCGGCGCCTCGGCCCTATCGGACGCCTTCTACACGGCGTTTCGCATCCCGAACACCTTCCGGGCGATCGTGGGGGAGGGCGGCCTTCCCGGCGCCTTCGTCCCCATCGCGAAGAAGGTGGAGCGGGAGAGGCCGGGCCATGAGGGGGTCTACGCCGGCCGCGTCCTTGTCTTGCTCGTCTGCGTCCTCCTGGGGATCGTGGTGCTCGGGATCGCGTTCGCGGAGCCCGTTGTCGCGCTCTTCGCGAACGGCTTCAAGGCGACCCCCGGAAAGTTCGAGCTGACGGTCCGGCTGACGCGCTGGATGTTCCCGTACGTTCTGCTCGTCTCCGTGGCCGCCCTGCTCGAAGCCTTCCTGAACTCCAAGGGCTTCTTCCAGCTCTCGGCGGCGACCCCCATCGCGTGGAACCTCTCGATCGTCGCGGCCGCGTGGGCACTCGCGCCCGCGGGCGTGTCGCCGGTCGCGGCGCTCACGGTCGGTGTGCTCATCGGAGGAGGCCTCCAGGTCGCGCTCCAGGGGCCGGCCGTGCGGCGCCTCGGCCTGCGGTTTTCGGGCTCGCCTTTCCGCGACGCGGAGGTGAAGCGCACGGCGCTCCAGATCGCGCCCCGGCTCTACGGCTACGGCGTCGGGCAGCTCTCGTTTCTCGTGTCGACCCGGACGCTCGCCTCTCTCGGGGACGCTTTCGTGACGTACAACTTCTGCGCGTGGCGCGTCACGGACTTCGTCCTCGGCGGTTTCGTGGTCTCGATCACCCGGGCGATCCTGCCTTCGCTTTCCGACCAGGCCCTCGAGAAGGACCGGACGGCATACCGCGGCACGATCGGCTTCGCGCTCCGCCTCATCGGGTTCATCACGATCCCCTCGATGGTAGGCCTCATGCTCCTTGCGACCCCCATCGTGGACGTCATCTTCCGGCGCGGGCGGTTCGCGGAGGCGGACGTCGCAAAGACGGCGCTCGCCGTCGGGTTCTTCGCGCTGGGGCTCTTCGCCGCCGCGGGCGTGAAGATCCTCACGCAGGCGTTCTACGCGCTGCATGACACGCGGACGCCAGTCCTCGTCGGCACGTTCGACCTCGCCGTGTTCTGGGTCCTCTGCGTCGCGCTCGCCGGGCCGATGCAGCACGCGGGAGTCGCCCTCGCGACGGCGGCGGGCTTCTGGATCAACTTCCTCGCGCTTCTCTTCCTCCTCCGGAAGAGGCTGGGCGGAATGGGCGGGCGCGCGATTCTCGCGTCGCTCTTCCGCCTCGTTCTCGCGAGCGTCGCGATGGGTGCCGTCGTATGGGCCGTGTCCGCGAAGCTCGCGCCCTACCGGATGATCTGGATCCTCCCGCTCCGGATTGGCTGGGTCGCGGCCGTCTCGGCGCTCGGGGCGGTTTTCTTCCTGGCGTTCGCGAAGGCCCTTCGGGCGCCGGAAGTCGGCGAGGTGCTTGGAGCCCTCCGGCGGAAGAAGGCGTCTTGACGGGACGATATTCACCATATATGGTTGCCATATGTCGAGCATGAAGACGACCGTTTACCTCGATACGGCCGACTACCGCAGGTTGAAGACGATCGCTCGAGAGGCCGGGCGGGCGCCAGCCGAGCTGGTCCGGGAAGCCGTCTCCGAATATGCACGGCGCCACGGGCGGAGGCGGCTTCCGAAGAGTCTCGGTGCGGGACGGGGAAAGAACGACGACGGCGGAGTCCGCGCCGAAGAGCTTCTGGCCGGTTTCGGCCGTTCCTGATGATCGTCGCCGATACCGGGGCCGTATACGCGCTTGTCGACTCGCGGGATCGGCATCATCGCGTCCTGCGGAAACTCTTCGAGTCCGATCCGGACGCCTGGGTTCTTCCTTGGGCCATTCTTCCCGAAGTGGACTATCTGCTTGGCAAGCGCCTCGGGCAGAGAGTCGAAGAGGATTTTCTGGAGGATCTCGCTGAGGGGCGCTTTGCGGTCGCCTGGGGGGACGAACACGATCTCCAGGAGGCACGGCGGATTTGCCGGCGCCACCAGGCGCTCCGGTTCGGCCTCGTGGACGCCGTCGTGATGGCGGTCGCCGAGAGGCTGAAGGCGGACGCGATCGCAACGCTCGACGTGCGCGACTTCGGGACCGTTTTGTTGAAAGGTGGACCGAAACTCTATCCTCGGGATCTCTGAGCCGTGAAAACGAAAACGCCCGCTGGCGCGAGGCCGGCGGGCGTCATGAATCGAAAGAAGCCGAGCCTCAGTGCCCGTCGAGGCAGCCCTTCTGGCCGCTGCTGTTCGGATAGCCGGTGCCCGCGGTGTAGGCCGCGTTCGACCACTCGCCCTGCACCTTCCACGACGTGCCGTTCGGGAACGACACCGACGGCACGTTGAACGTCCACGCGCACTTGTCGCCGTTCTCGGCGCCGCGCGAGTCGTACCACGCGCCGGGGCTGGCGGGATCGGTGCGGGCCTCGGAGAGCTCGTGCGCAGAGACGTTCGCGAGGGCCGCGAGGCCCTGCGACTCCCCGCTCACGGTCGACTGGGGATCGCAGCCGGCATCGCCGTCGAGCTTCCAGAAGAACGCGAACTGGATCGGCACTCCGCTGCAGGTGCCCGAGCTGTGCCACGCGCAGTACCCGGCGCTGCCGCGCGGGAGATCCGTATAGACGGCGTAGTAAGCCGTGCCATCGTTGGGCCCGGTGAACTGCCTGCAGGCCTCGTTGAGGATCGCCGAGGTGGACCCGCCGCCCGACGCCGCCGACAGGTCGATGACGTGGCCGAGGTTAAAGATGGTCGGGCCCACCTGATGGCCCGTGCCGATGGTGTCGGTGTACTCGTCGGAAGTCTTCGCGTAGTTGCTGCCGCTGAAGCCGGTATAGAAGCTGTCGATGCCGGTGACCTTGTCTCCGGGGCTGGAATTCCAGCTCGTGCCCCAGAAGATGCTCTTCACGGTCGCCGTCACCATGATGTTCCCGCCGTGGTAGGTCATGTTGGCGGTGCGGCGGGCAAGGGGCTGGCGGGCGAGCGCCTTGTCGTGCTCCTCCTGCGTGAGGAAGATGTGCGTCGGCGTCTCCTCGGACGCGACGACGTTCGGGTCCGGCGCGGCGGCGGCCGCCTCGCCGTTGCCTCCGTCCGGCCGGACGTCCCGGTTCTCTTCCGCGAAAGCGGGCGCGGCCGCGAGGGCGAGCGCCGCCAAGAACGTCAAACCTGGGATGAGCCCCTTCTTCATCGAGTGTCCTCCTTATCCGGTTCGTTGCTGCCGGTACGTTAGCAGAGAGGGGGACTCGATCTCAACTGGAATCGGGGTGCCGCGGGCCGCCTCCGCCCACGAGCCCCCGCCCTAGAGGATTTCGATCGGGACCGGGGCGAAGCAGAGGACGAAGATCAGGAGCACCGCCGCGGCGACGAGCTTTCTCCGGTCGTCGAGGGGTTCGTCCTCGTTCAGGACGGGCGGGTGGCGGATGCCCGTGAAGAGCGTGAAGAGCACCCACACCCACCACCCGGGCCATTTCAGTCCGAGGACCGCGAGGACGATGAGGAGAGGGATCGCGAGAAAGCGCTGGAAGCGGCCGAAGATCGCGTAGACCGCATGGCCGCCGTCGAGCTGTCCGAGCGGCAGGAGGTTCAGCGCCGTCACAAACAGGCCGAACCACGCGGCGAGGAAGACGGGGTGCTCGATCACGTCGATGCTCGCGTATGTGGCGCCGACGAAGAGCTTCTGGAAAAGCTGGACGAGGATCGGATACTGGAAGATCACCGTCCCGTCGCCAATGGCGGGAACGGGGTTGACCCGCGAGTGCGAGACGCCCCACGCGAGGAGGGGCACGGCCACGGCGAATCCGGCGATCGGTCCCGCGACCGCCATGTCGAACAGCTGTTTCTTGTCGCGGATGGGCTCGCGGATGCGGATGAAGGCGCCCATCGTTCCGACGAGAGACGGGAACGGGATGAAGTACGGCGGGGACACGTCGATCCCGTACCGGCGGCAGACGACGTAGTGGCCGGCCTCGTGCGCGAGGAGGATCGCGAGGAGAGGGAGAGAGAACGACAGAGCCCCCTCGAGGAGATGGGCGAACACCTCGGCGGAGGCGCCCGTTCCCAGGAGCGACGGGCGGAAGTTGATCGCGAATCCCGCCCCCGCCCAGCTCGTGGTTGCGAGCGTGAGCAGGAGGAGAAGCCCATGTAGCCACCACCGCTCCTTCCGCCGCGGCACGGCGGCCGGGGCCGGCGCCCAGACGTCGCTCATGCGCTCAGGACTGCGGGCCGGTGGAGGGCGTGCCGGACGGAGCGGCGTTGGCTTCGGCTTCGGCCTTCGCACCCGCCTTCGAGGCGGGCTCCTCGGCCGGACCGGTCATGTCGCGCAGTTCCTTGCCCGGCTTGAAGCGGATCGTGAAGCCAGGAGGAATCTGGACTTCCTCGGTGGGGCGTTTCGGGTTGCGCCCGATCCCGCGCTTGCGGGGTTTGACCAGAAACACGCCGAAGCCGCGCAACTCGATGCGCTCGCCGCGCGACAGGGCCTGACGCAGCACGTCGATGATCGTCTCGACGGCCTGAGTCGCCTTCTGTCGCGGCACATTGGCCGCCGCGGCGACGGCGTTGATGATGTCGTTCTTGATCACGTAGGGGGAGTCTACCTGTCCTCGGGCATCTCGTTCAAATCGCGTCGGTTGGGCCGCTCCGGGACCGCCTAGAGGCGACCGAGGCGCCGTTTCAAGAGGACGATCTCGAGGGCCGTGGCGGCCATCGCCGCGAGCCGCTTGAGCGCCGGCACCGAGGGCGGCTTCTCGTCGGATTCCGCCTCGCCGTAGAGGTAGAGAACGGTCTTGCCCTTGAGGTTGACGGGCACGACGGCCATGAGCCCGAGCCCGTTCGACGCGAGCGCCTGAAGAGTCGAGGCCGTTCCGGGCAGGTCGGGCTGCGGGCCCACATAGAACCCTTCCGTGTTGCGCAGAGTCGCGAAGACCGAGGGTTCGGTATCAGGCAGGTGAAAGGATGCGAGAGCCGGCGCCGCCGGCCGGGACGCCCAGCCGCGCACGTGATCCGGATACGCGACGAAGAGGGCTGCGCGCTTCACGTGCCTGCGGGACTCTTCCAGGACGGCGGCGGCGATGTCGTCGCGGCTTTGCGCCGCTCCGAGCCTCGCGATGAAGAGGTCGTCTCCCGCGACCTCGGTGGCTTCCGCCGCCCCCGCCGGATCCTCGAGCCGACGCGGGAACTCCATCGAGTCGGGCTCCGGGTTAAGCGACTCGAGCGGGTCCTCGAAGATCTCGGTCTCCATCCGGCGCGCGGTGACCGCGAGCGAAGCCGCCGGGGAGAGATCCGCCGCGGACTGCCACGGGTCGCCCTGATCGAGGTATCGGGCGCGCTGCGGGTACGGCGACGTGAGATCGGGCGGCGGCGGAACGACCCTCAGGTCCGGCCGGCTCTTCGGGCGCGGCAGCCGGGTTGGATGCGTGGGTTTGTCCTTATCCACCTCGGGAGAAGGCTGGGTTTCCCGCAGGTACGCGGCCGCCGAGAGGTAGCGTGGCTCGACGTCGGCCGCGTAGTAACGGTAGAGGAGCGCGTAGATGCGTACTTCGAGCGCCGCGTGGGGAATGATCCGGAATCCCGTCAGCGCCGCGAGCTCGTCGAGACCCGCGAGGTCGCCCGGATCGCGCATCGCGACGGCGAGACTCCGTCCCTCCTTGCGGAACGGCACGGCGTGCAGGCGCTGGGCCACTCGGCCCGGCACGAGCCTGAGGACGTCCGCCCGGATCAGCTCGAGAGCCTCCGGCGAAGCTGGGGGAACGAGGTGCTGGATCGAGAGGCCGTGGAGGATGACCTCTTCGGAGGCTTCCTCCTCGAGGAGCGCCGTCCCGAACCGTCCCTTCTGCCGGGCCTGCCGCCTAACGGCACGGTGCCGCTGCTCGTCCGTGATGAGCGTCTTTTCGATGAGGAGGTCGCCCAGGCGCGGCATGATTTTTCGAAAGTCCAGTTTACACCGCGGCTCCCTGTAGAATCGGGCGCATGAGCGACCGGCCCATCCGCGTTCTCGTCGCGAAGCCCGGCCTCGACGGGCACGACCGCGGAGCGAAGGTCATCGCGCGCGCGCTGCGCGACGCCGGCATGGAGGTCATCTACTCGGGACTCCGGCAAACGCCGAAGCAGATCGCGGCGGCCGCCATCCAGGAGGATGTCGACGTCGTCGGGCTTTCCATCCTGTCCGGCGCTCACAACGTGCTCGTGCCCGAGGTGATCGACGCCCTCAAGGAGGGCGGCGGCGAGGGGATCGCCGTCGTCGTGGGCGGCATCATTCCCGAGAAGGACATCGCTCCGCTCAAGGCCAAGGGCGTGCGCGGCATTTTCCTTCCGGGGACCACCACGGGTGCCACGGTCGACGCGATCCGCCGCCTCGCAGCCGAGCGGGCGTGAGCGAAGTCCTCGTCTCGCAACTCTCTCCGTCCTCGCCCGATTTCCGGGAGAACGCCGCGCATCACCGCGCTCTCGCGGCGCGCCTCACCGCCGAGCTCGCGAGGGTGAGGGAGGGCGGCGGCGAGAAGGAGCGCGCGCGGCACGTGGCGCGCGGCAAGCTTCCCGTTCGCGAGCGCCTCGAGCGCCTGCTCGATCCGGGGACGGCCTTTCTCGAGGTCGCGCCGCTCGCGGGTTGGGGGCTCTACGAGGACGCGGCGCCTTCCGCGGGCCTCGTGACCGGCGTCGGGCGCGTCTCGGGACGCGAGGTCATGATTGTCGCCAACGACGCCACCGTGAAGGGCGGCACGTATTACCCGATGACCGTGAAGAAGCACCTGAGGGCTCAGGAGATCGCCCTCGAGAACGGCCTCCCCGCGGTTTACCTCGTGGACTCGGGCGGCGCGTTCCTCCCGCTTCAGGCCGAGGTCTTTCCCGACCGCGACCACTTCGGACGCATCTTCTACAACCAGGCCCGCATGAGCGCGGCCGGACTGCCGCAGGTCGCGGCGGTCCTCGGCTCGTGCACGGCGGGCGGAGCGTACGTGCCCGCGATGTCGGACGAAACGGTCATCGTGAAGAACCAGGGCACGATTTTCCTCGCGGGCCCGCCACTCGTGAAAGCCGCGACCGGGGAGGACGTGACGGCCGAGGAACTGGGCGGCGGCGACGTGCACACGCGCCTGTCGGGTGTCGCGGATCATCTCGCCGAGGACGACGCCGACGCGCTCGAAAAGGTGCGCGAGATCGTCGCGCACCTCGGAGGCGTGCCGGCCCAGCCGCCGGGGCGCCTCGCGCCCGAAGAGCCCCGGTATCCCGTCGAGGAGCTCTATGGCGTCGTCCCGAAGGACATCAGGCGGCCCTACGACGTGCGCGAGCTCCTCGCGCGCCTCCTCGACGGTTCGCGCTTCCACGAGTTCAAGTCGCGTTACGGGGCCACGCTCGTCACGGGCTTCGCTCACGTCGAGGGATTTCCGGTGGCCGTTCTGGCCAACAACGGGGTCCTCTTCTCCGAGTCCGCGCTCAAGGCGACGCATTTCATCGAAATGGCCTGCCAGCGCGAGGTGCCGCTCGTCTTCCTCCAGAACATCACGGGCTTCATGGTCGGAAAGGCCTACGAGCAGGGCGGCATCGCGAAGGACGGCGCGAAGATGGTGCATGCGGTCGCGAACGCCGCCGTCCCGAAGTTCACGCTCCTCGTGGGCGGCTCCTTCGGCGCCGGGAACTACGGGATGTGCGGGCGCGCCTACCAGCCGCGCTTCCTCTGGACGTGGCCGAACGCCCGGATCAGCGTCATGGGCGGCGAGCAGGCGGCGGACGTCCTCGCCACCGTCAAGGACGATCAGCGCCTCAGGGAGGGGAACCCGAAGATGACTGACACGGAGAGGGCCGCGTTCCGGATGCCTACGCTGGAGAAATACGAAGCCGAGGGAAGCCCCTACTTCGCGACGGGGCGCCTCTGGGACGACGGCATTCTCGACCCGAAAGAGACGCGCCGCGTGCTCGCGCTCGGGCTCGCGGCCGCGGCGAACGGCCCGCGGCGGGAGACGCGCTTCGGCGTGTTCCGGATGTAGGCATGCGGCGCGCCTTTCTCACGCTGCTCCTCCCCATGCTTCTGCCGTGCCCGTCACGCGCGGACGAGCGCGTGCCTTGCGGCACCGTGGACGCCCTCGAGATCACGTCCCTGACGCGGACGAAGCTCACGGCGTTCCTGCGCACGTCGCTCCCCAAGGCCGCCGCCGGAGGAAGGCAGACCTTCACGGGCGAGATCGCCGTGGCGAACACGCCTCTGCCTCTCGGGCCTTCGCTGACGGCGATGGTTCAGCCGGGTCCCGGCGGGAATTCCGTCGTGTTCCTCGTGGATCTCGATCTCGCGAAGATCCCGCAGGCGCTGCTCTCGCGTGTCCATCCCGTTGCCCTCGACGTGACGCTTCACGGCTCTCTCGCGGGCCAGGGCGGAGCGAAGGCCCCGGTGTGCGGCGCCGGAGTCCTGAAGATCGGCACGCCGGAAGTGCGCTCGTCGGCGCCGACGGGAGCGGCCCTCGCCGGGTTCTCCGGGGCCCGCTTCACGGGGATGACCCTGACCGAAGTCCAGGGGACGGCGACGGCGACGTTCTTCAACCCCCTTTCGTTCCCGCTCGACGTGAAGGACCTCGTCTACGCCGTCTGGGTGGGCGATCGACAAATCGCCGAGGGGGAGCGTCACGGGCTGAGGCTTCACCCCGGCCGCGAGAATGCGGTCGAGCTTCCGATCAACGCGTCCAGCGCCGATCTCCTGTCCGCCCTGGGCAGCGCGGTGGCCGGCGGCAGCCGCGT
The DNA here is from genome assembly GCA_036759345.1 of Acidobacteriota bacterium. GTDB lineage: Bacteria > Acidobacteriota > Thermoanaerobaculia > UBA5066 > UBA5066 > Fen-183. The sequence goes on from DAIOUV010000022.1 coordinate 13,036, forward strand.
GGCGGGCCGGCTCGTCGCGCTCGTCTCCGTGCGCGTGGGCCGGGACCAGATTCTCATGGTGCCCCTCGACCTACCGGGGTCGGTAGAGGTGTTGCGATGAGCGAGCCCGGCGTCCTGCTCGAACGCGCGTCCGATCCGCGAGTCGCGCGCCTCGTTCTCAACCGCCCGGCCCGCCGGAACGCCTTCGACGGCGAGCTCGTGGCGGAGCTCCAGCGCGCGGTGCGCGAGCTGGCCGGCGACGCGACGACCCGCATCATCGAGGTGTCGGGCGCGGGCAAGAGCTTCTGCGCCGGCGCCGACATCGAATGGATGAAGAAGGTCTCGGGCTTCACGATGGAGGAGAACCGCCGCGACTCGGCCGAGCTCGCCTCGCTCTTCCGGGCGCTCGACGAGCTGGACAAGCCGGTCGTGGCGCGGGTTCAGGGCGCGGCCCTCGGCGGCGGGACGGGCCTCCTGGCCGTGTGCGACGTCGTCGTGGCCGCGGAGAACGCGATCTTCGGCACGACGGAGGTGAGACTCGGCGTGATTCCGGCCGTCATCTCGCCGTACCTCGTGCGCAGGGTGGGCGAGTCGCGCGCGCGCGCCTGGTTCGTGACCGGAGAGCGCATCACGGCCGAGGAAGCGCGTCACGCGGGACTCGTCCACCGCGTCGTGCCGGAGAAAGAGCTCGGCGCCGCGGCGAAGTCCGTCCTCGACGCAATCCTGCTCGGCGGGCCCGAAGCCGTCCGCGAAGCCAAGCGGCTCGCGCGCGCGGTCGCCTCCATGCCGATTCGCGAGGCCACGAACATGGCGATTCAGCGGATGGGCGAGCGGCGCGCCTCGGCCGAGGGGCACGAGGGCCTCGCGGCCTTCCTCGAGAAGCGGAAGCCGTCCTGGGCGGCGGAGCCGGCCGCGAAGAAGTCGTGACCGGAGTCGGGCGGTTCGGCCGCGTGCTCGTCGCGAATCGCGGCGAGATCGCCGTGCGCGTGATCCGCGCCTGCCGAACGGCCGGACTCGAATCCGTGGCGGTGTATTCGGATGCGGACCGCGAGGCGCGGCACGTCGCGCTCGCGGATGCCGCCGTGCGACTCGGCCCCGCGCCCGCGCGCGAGTCATATCTTTCGATTCCCCTCCTCCTTGCGGCCGCGAAAGAGACTCGCTGCGACGCGGTCCATCCCGGCTACGGCTTCCTTTCGGAGAGCGGGGACTTTGCGCGCGCCGTCACAGACGCCGGGCTCGTCTGGATCGGACCTCCGGCTGAAGCCATGGAGGCGATGGGATCGAAGATTTCTGCTAGAGAAAGAATGCGGGCCGCGGGCGTGCCGGTCGTTCCGGGCGCGCTTATTGGGGCGTCCGAAGAGCACGAGAAGATTTCTTTGAATGGCACTTTCAAAGAAATTCTTTCTCTCGGTTTCCCGGTTTTGGTCAAAGCATCCGCTGGAGGGGGAGGGAAGGGGATGCGGATCGTGACGTCCCCCTCCGATCTTTCCGAAGCAATCGCTTCCTGCCGGCGCGAAGCTCTCGCCGCCTTCGGGAATTCCACCGTCTACGTCGAGAAGTACCTCGACTCGCCCCGGCACATCGAGGTGCAGATTCTCGGAGACGCGCACGGAACCGTCGTCGCGCTCGGCGAACGCGAGTGTTCGCTCCAGCGGCGCCACCAGAAGGTCGTCGAGGAATGTCCGTCTCCGGCGGTGACGCCCGAGCTCCGCGCGCGGCTCTGCAAGGCGGCCGTCGAGGCGGCGCGAGCGGTCGGCTACGTCAGCGCGGGGACGGTCGAGTTCCTGCTCGAGCCCTCGGGCGCGTTCTGGTTCCTGGAGATGAATACGCGCCTCCAGGTCGAGCACCCGGTGACGGAAGAGGCGTTCTCGGTGGACCTCGTCGCTCTTCAGCTCCGCATTGCCGCGGGCGAGCGGCTCCCCGAGCTTCCCGCCGCGCCCGCCTTCCACGCGATCGAGGCGCGGGTCTACGCGGAGGATCCGGACGCGGGGTTCCTCCCGCAAGCGGGGCGGCTCCTCGTGTGGGTCGAGCCCTCGGGACCGGGAGTGCGCGTGGACTCGGGCGTGATTTCCGGGCAGGCCGTGGACGTTCACTACGACCCGATGCTCGCGAAGATCGTCGCGAAGGGCCGCACGCGCGAGGAAGCGCGGCGGCGGCTCGTCGCGGCGCTTCGCGAAACCGTCGCCCTCGGAGTCGCTACGAATCTCTCATGGCTCGGGCGGTTGCTCGAGTCGGACCCTGTCGTCCGCGGCGAGACGTACACGGGTCTGCTCGAGACCCTTCTGCTTCCCGCCCCGCCCCCTCCTCCTCACGAGGTTTTCGCGGCGGCGGCTTCGGTTCTTTCCGGCCCCGCTTCCGCGGCTCCGGGAAGCACGAAGAGTTCCTGGCCCGGCCCGTTCGACACCCGGTTCCGGATGGGCGGTGGCGCATGAGGCTGCGCGATCTCCGGACCGGGGAGGAGCGCGAGGCGGCGGGCACGGACGTGGCGCCCGGCACGACGGCCATACGCGCGGGCGAAATCGCGTGGGTGTCCCACCGGGGCGAGACGTATCGCCTGTCGGCCGTTCCCCGCTTTTCTTCGCGGACGGCCCACCGTCCCGAGGACACGCCCTCGCTCGAGGCCCCCATGCCCGGCCGCATCCTGGGGGTGCGCACCGCGGTCGGCGCGACTGTAAGGAAGGGGGACACGCTCGTCCTCGTCGAGGCGATGAAGATGGAACACGCGGTGCGCGCGCCGAAGGACGGCACCGTGACGCGCATCCTCGTCACCGAGGGGCAGATGGTCGGACTCGGCGATGTCCTCGTGGAAATGGGATGAACGCGTCCCGGGTCACGATCGTCGAGGTCGGTCCGCGCGACGGCCTGCAGAACGAAGCGGCGACCGTTCCGACGGACGTGAAGGTCGCTTTCGTCGACGCCCTCTCGGCCGCGGGCCTGCCGGTCATCGAGGCGACGGCGTTCGTCTCGCCGAAGGCGATTCCGCAGCTGGCCGACGGAGAAGAGGTGTTCCGCCGCATCGGAAAACGTCCGGGGGTCCGGTATCCCGTCCTCGTGCCGAACGAGAAGGGGCTCGATCGGGCGGAGGCGTCCGGCGTGAGGGAGATCGCGGTGTTCACGGCGGCATCGGAAACGTTCAACCGGAAGAACATCAACGCCTCGATCGACGAATCGTTCGCACGGTTCGCGCCGGTGATCCGGCGTGCCCGCACGGCCGGGATGCGGGTCCGCGGGTACGTCTCGTGTGTCTTCGGCTGTCCGTACGAAGGCGCGATCGCGCCGCCTTCGGCCGCCCGCGTCGCGCGGCGGCTGCTCGACGCGGGATGCGACGAGGTTTCCCTCGGAGACACGATCGGCGTCGGCGTTCCCACCCAGGTGCCCGAGGTCGTCGAACGCTGCGTCGATGCAGGCGTGCCTCTTTCGCGACTCGCGCTCCATTTCCACGACACGCGCGGCACGGCGCTCGCGAACGTCGCGGAGGGCCTCCGGCAGGGCGTCAGGATCTTCGACTCCTCGGCGGGCGGTCTCGGGGGGTGCCCGTACGCGCCCGGGGCGGCGGGAAACGTCGGCACGGAAGACCTCGTCTATCTTCTCCACGGCATGGGCTACGAGACGGGCGTCGACCTGTCTCTCGTGGTGGCCGCGAGCCGGGTCCTCTCCGCCGCCATCGCGCGGCGCCCCGTCTCCCGCGTCTATCAGGCTGTCGAGTCCGCCCGCTTGCCGCGGGCGGTGTAAACTCGGTCGACACCGACCCCTGCGAGGAGATCGAATGCCGCATCGGATTCTCTTGGCAGACGACAGTCTGACCATTCAGAAGGTCATCGAACTAACGTTCTCGGGAACGGAGTTCGAGTTGAAGGCCGTCGGGAACGGCGATCTGGCGCTTGGGCTCCTCGACTCTTACTCGCCGGACATCGTCCTCGTGGACTGCGTCATGCCGGGAAAGACCGGCTATGAGCTGTGCGAGGAGATCAAGAGCCGGCCGGGCGGCCGGTACGTGCCCGTGATCCTTCTCACGGGGACCTTCGAACCCTTCGACAAACCGCGCGCCGAGCGCGCGGGCGCCGACTCCTTCGTCACGAAGCCCTTCGATTCGCAGGGGCTCGCCTCGCTCGTGCGCGACCTCGTGAAAAAGGCGGCCGAAGAGCGCGCCGCGGCGCCTCCCGAGCCGCCCCCCGCACCGGAGCCGCCGCCACCTCCACCTCCTCCGGCCGCGCCGCCCCCTTCCGTCGAAGAGCGCGCGGAGTCCACCGATCCCACGCTGTCCGGGGTCGCGCCGTTCTTCACACTCCCAATGGCGACGATGCACGCAGCCCAGCCGTTCCCCGAGGAGAATCTGTACGCCACCTCGGCGATCCCCGTCTTTCGGGAAAACGAGATCGAGATGCCTTCCGAGGCGCCGGCCGCCGTCGTGGCGCCGCCTCCCGATCTGCCCACGGAACAGCTCGGGCTCCCGCCCACGCCGGCGGCGGACTATGAGATGGACCTCGGCGCCCTCGACGACGAGCCGTCCCATCGCGACCTCGACGAGGACATCGCGGCCTTCGAGGCGTCCGGCCGAAGCACCACCCGGCCGGAGCTCTGGGACTCGCCCGCGATGAAGGCGGCTTCGGCGGCTTCGGCGGCTTCGGCATCCCCCGCGGAGCACCCGCCGGGCGACCTCGAGGCCCTTGCCGCGGAAGCGAGCCTCACAGACCTCGAGAGCCTCATCCCGCAGGCGGCGGCAGCGGCCTCCAAGTCGGCCGCGGCGGGTTCTCTCTCCGACGACGACATAGACCGCATCGCGCGCCGCGTCCTCGAGCTCTCCGGTGAGCGCATCGTGCGCAAGATCGCGTGGGACGTCGTGCCCGAGCTCGCCGAGCGCCTCGTGAAAGAGCGTCTCGAAGAGCTCGAGCGGGCCGACTAGAAAACTCCACTCGCGCTTCGTCGATGCTCGGCAAGAACTTCGATCCCGCTTCCTTCGAGATGCGCTGGTACAAGGCGCAGGAGGACGCAGGGTTTTTTCGCCCGGAGGCGGCCGCGAAGGACGCGAAGCCCTTCACGATCGTCATCCCGCCCCCCAATGTCACCGGCCGGCTCCACGTCGGGCACGCGCTCGGGCGCACGCTCGAGGACGTGCTCTGCCGCTGGCGGAGGATGCAGGGCCGCGCCGTGCTGTGGGTGCCGGGCGTCGACCACGCCGGCATCGCGACGCAGATGGTCGTCGAGCGGGATCTCAAGGAGCGGACCGGGAAGAGCCGCCACGACCTCGGACGCGAGGCGTTCCTCGCGCTTTGCCGCGAGTGGGCCGGGGCGCGGCGCGGCGACATCCTGAACCAGATTCGGCGCCTTGGCGCGTCGTGCGATTTCTCGCGCGTCTACTACACGCTCGACGAGCCGCGCTCGAAGGCGGTGCGGCACGTCTTCACGACGCTCTACCACGAGGGCCTCGCCTACCGCGCCGAGCGGATGGTGAACTGGTGCCCGAGCTGCGCCACGGTGCTCTCGGATCTCGAGGTCAACCACGTCGAGAGCTCGGGCCACCTCTACTCGATCGCGTATCCGCTGGACGGGACGGCGGGCGAGCTCGTCGTCGCGACGACGCGGCCGGAGACGATGCTCGGCGACACGGCGCTCGCCGTGCATCCCGACGACGAGCGGTACGCGGGTCACGCCGGAAAGCGCGTGAAGCTGCCGTTGACGGGCCGTTCGATCCCCGTGATCGCGGACGCCTTCGTGGACCCGAAGTTCGGCACGGGCGTCGTGAAGGTCACACCCGCGCACGACCCGAATGACTTCGAGGCGGGGAAGCGGAATGCGCTCGACTCGATCGTCGTGATCGGGTTCGACGGAAAGATGACCGCGGCCGCGGGGGCCGCTTATTCCGGTCTCGACCGCTTCGAGGCGCGGAAGAAGGTCCTGAGGGACCTCGACGTCGCCGGTCTGCGCCGCGGCGAGAAGAGCCACGTCATCCCCCTCGCGCGCTGCCAGCGGTGCGACACGATCGTCGAGCCGCTCGTCTCCCTTCAGTGGTTCGTGAAGGTCGCGCCCCTCGCGGAGAAGGCCGTCGCGGCGACGGACGCGGGCGAGACGCGCTTCGTGCCCGAGCTCTGGAAGAAGACGTACGACGAGTGGATGCGGAACATCCGCGACTGGTGCGTCTCGCGGCAGCTCTGGTGGGGCCACGAGATTCCCGCCTGGTACTGCCCGGACGGCCACGTCACGGTGCCGAGGTCGGGCGAGCCCGATCCGTCCGTGTGCGGAACGTGCGGCGTTCTCGCGCTGCGGCGCGACCCCGACGTCTTCGACACCTGGTTCTCGTCGTGGCTCATGCCGCTCTCGGTGCTCGGCTGGCCGGAGAAGACCCCGGACTTCGCCCGCTTCTATCCGACGAGCGTCCTCGTGACCGGCTTCGACATCCTGTTCTTCTGGGTGGCCCGGATGATCATGGCGGGCTCCTTCTTCGACGGCCGAGCGCCGTTCGCCGACGTCGTCCTGCACGGCCTCGTGCGCGACGAGAAGGGCCAGAAGATGTCGAAGACGAAGGGCAACGTCGTCGACCCGCTCGAGATGTGCGACGAGTTTGGCGCCGACGCGGTGCGGTTCACACTCGCGGTGCTTTCGGGCACCGGCCGCGACCTGCCGTTCGGCAAGGCGCGCGTGGCGGGGTACCGCGCCTTCGGGACGAAGGTCTGGAACGCGGCCCGCTTTGCGCTGCAGATGCTCGAGGACGGGGCCGCGGTCCCGCCGGACGAGCTCGACTTCGCGTCACTCGGCACGGTGGACCGCTGGATCCTCGCGCGCCTATCGGAGGCGACGGCGAAGGTGAACGCGGCGCTCGAATCGTTCCGCTTCGACGAGGCGGCAAACGCTCTCTATCAGTTCTTCTGGTCCGACTTCTGCGACGGGTACGTCGAGATGGTGAAGCCCGTCCTTCGCGGCGCGGACGTCCCGGAGGGGGAGAAGGAGAAGACGCGGGGTGTCTTGACGCGCGTCCTGCTCGACTCTCTCGCGCTCCTGCACCCGTTCATGCCGTTCGTGTCGTGCGAGATCCGGGAGGCGTTGAACGGCGACGGCCTCCGGCTCACCATGGAGAAGTTCCCCGAGCCGCGCGCCGAGTGGACGGACGACGCGGCGGTCGAGGCAATCGCCACTTTGCGCGCGGTCGTCACGCGGATTCGCAACCTTCGGGCGGAAAACGGCCTCGCCCAGACCGAGCCGCTCGCCATCGGCCTCGAGCTGCCGGAAGGACCCCTTTCGAGGGAAATGCGCCGTCACGTCCCGCTCCTCACCCACCTCGCGCGTCTCAAGGGCGTGGAGATTTCTTCGAAGGTGGACATCGCCGGAGCGTTCCGCGACGTCGTGGCGGGCCTCGGGCTGGTCGTGGATCTGCCGAAGAAAGAGATCTCGGCCGAGGATCGTGCGAAGCTCGAGAAGGAGCTGGCGCAGCTCGAGAAGGACATGGAATCTCTTCGAAAGAGACTCGCCGACGAGAGCTTTCTTTCGCGAGCGCCGGCGGCCGTGGTCGCGAAAACGAAGCAGCAGCTCGAAGAGCTCTCCGAACGTCACAAGCGGCTCTCCGGAAACCTCGTGGAGGCGAAGGGCGCATGAGCGGCTTCGACGCTCCTCTCGAGGGCCGCTCCTTCCGGCACATCGAGAACGTGATCTACCTGCCTGCGACGCCTTCCACGAACGACGTCGCGAAGGCGATCGTGGAGAAGATGCTCGCCGAGAGCGAAGACGTCCGCCCCACGATCATCGTCGCGGGCGAACAGTCCGCCGGACACGGGCGCCTCGGCCGGAGCTGGGTCTCCCTTCCGGGGAGCTTGGCGGTCTCGGTCATCGTGCCGTGGCCGGCCGGACCCGAGCGCGTTCACCTTCCCCTGCGCGCCGGGATCGCACTCGCGCGTGGTCTTTCGCAGGCGTTCGGCCTCGACGTGCGGCTCAAGTGGCCGAACGACCTCCTCGTGAACCGCAAGAAGCTCGGCGGCATCCTCGTTGAGGCGCGCGCGAACGACGAGGGCGAAGGTTGGGCCATCGTGGGTGTGGGGCTGAACGTGAAGGGGACCAGGCGCGAGCTGGACTCTCACGGGCTTCGCGACGCTACGTCTCTCGAGGAGGCCGGTGTGCCCGCCGGAAAGCTCGGGGGGGTCCGCCCGCTCTCGTCGCTCCTCGACATCCTCGATGTGCCGTTGGCCGAGCCGGGGACGGAGCCGCTTCCGGAAGCATTCGCGTCCGTCGCCACCCATGCGCCGGGAGATGCCTTGAGCGTCCAGAACAGGGGCCGCACCGTGTCCGGCGTGTTCCGCGGCGTGAATGCGGACGGCGCTCTGCGGCTCGGGATGGGGCATGGCGAGGAAACGGTAATCTCCGGGGACGTGGTCCTCTTCTGAGCGGGCCCGCGCCGACGCCAGCCGACGCCGGTCTCGACGAGGCCGGGTACGCAACGCGGATCGAGGACGCGTTCATCGCCGAGCGCGGCACGCCGTTTCTCGTCTCCTCGAAGGACTGGGGACTGATACGCGGCTGGCGCGAAACCGGCATTCCGGCGGACACGGTCGTGCGGGCCGTCCGCGAGGCGTTCGAGAGGCGCCGCGCCCGCGGGCAAGCCGGAAAGATCTCCTCCCTCGCGTACTGCGTGAGCGCCGTCGAGGAGCGGTGGGAGATGGAGCGTCGCGGCCTCGTCGGCAAGGAAGACGCACCCCCTCCAGCGGCCGCGGACGCGGCCGCAATCCGGGAAATTCTTGCTTTGCTCGTGGCCGGCCTGCGCGCGTCGAGTGCGCGTTTCGCGACGGGAGAGCGAGGAGAAGATTTTCTTGGAGGGGTAAGAGAGAAGGCAGCCGCGAAGATCGATGCGATCCCGAGCGAGGGACCATTCGAAGAAATCGAACACGAGCTCTCGACGATCGAGGCGTCGCTCGTGAAGGCGGGTCTCAAAGCAATGAATTCCTCTTTCCGAAATCTCGTCGAGTCCCGCGTCGCGGAGGCCCTCGGCGACGTCGCGGGCCTTTCACCCCACGTCGTCGAGCGCATGCGGACGGCCCTGACGCGCCGCGAAGTGCGCTCGCTCGCCGGTTTCCCGCCGCTGACCCTGCTTCATGGCTGAGCCCCGCCCGGGCGATTCCGCCGAGGCCCTCATCGAGCGCGTCGTGCCCGGTGGCGAGGGGCTGGCGCGTCTCTCGGGCGTCGTCACGCTCGTGCCGGGCGGGTTGCCGGGCGACCGCGTGCGCGTACGCGTGACGGAGGCCTCGCCTCGGCTCGTCCGAGGCGTCCTCGAAGAGGTCGTCGCTCCCGGTTTGGCGCGGCGCCCCGACGCCGAGCTCTGTCCGCGTGCCCGAGACTCCTCCTGCGGCGGATGCGACTGGCCCGCCGCGCGACTCGAGCACCATCGCGCGCTGAAAACGTCGCTCGTTCTCGACGCATTCAGCCGACTCGCCGGCCTCCGCCCCGAAGAGCTCCCCGAGCCGGGCTGGCGCGGGTCCGCGCGGAACTATCGCCTGCGAAACCGCCTGCATCTCGACCGGGACGGCCGGCTCGGGTTCTTCGCGCCGCGTTCGAACGTCGTCGCGAACCTCGAAGTCTGCGAGATCGTGTCGCGGGCGCTCCTCGCGCGGCTGTCCGCGATCCGCGAGCACCTCTCCGGGCTCGGGCCGGTGGAAGGGGAGCTCTGGACGTTGGAAGACCGGGAGGGGAAGACCCTGCTCGGCGAGCTCCGGCTTGGCGAGGGTCAGGGTCTGCAAATTTCTTCGAAAGTAAAAGAGAGTGCGAGGGGGCCGTTCGACGGGTTTCGAGTCGTCGAGGCGGGCGGCCGGGTGATCGGGGCCGACGGGCCCGCCTCGCTGCCGATCGTCGCGGGCGGCGCGTCGTTTGACGTCTCCGTCGATTCCTTCTTTCAAGGAAATCGTTATCTCCTCGATGCCTTTCTCGAAGAGATTCGGACGGCGCTTCGCGCCGTGCGCTCCACGCGCGCGCTCGACCTCTATGCCGGCGTCGGCTTCATGACGCGCCCGCTGCTGGAACTCGCAGCGGAGACGCGCGGCATGGAGGTGACGGCCGTCGAGATCGAGCCCTCCGCGTCAAATTCACTTTCTAAGAATCTCCAAGTGTGGCATTCAGATGGCCTTCCACTCGCGCGCTCCTTCCGATCCTCCGCGGAGTCTTTCCTTCATTCGCAGAAATCTCCGATCGATGTCCTCGTCGCCGATCCGCCGCGCGCGGGCCTGTCGCCCGCCGTGCGCGCGGGAATCCTGCGGCTCGCGCCGCGGCATCTTCTGATGGTGTCGTGCGAGCCGCCGACGCTCGCCCGCGATCTCGCCGCCTTGAAGGCCCGCTACGCGGTCGAGCGGTTGACGCTTCTCGATCTGTTTCCCCAGACGCACCACGTCGAGACGATCGCCTTGCTCGCGCGGCGGAAAGTCGGATAGAAGCGCGCCATGCGCGCCTCCTGGTCCCGGGACGCCGGTGCTCCATCACTTCCCTTGGCGGGGGCGATGGCGGCGGGCATCCTCGCGGCCGTCGTCTTCGCGGTGCCGCCGGGACGCGCCGCGGGGACCGCGCTGATCCTGGCGGCGCTTGCGGGCCTCGCTTTCGCGAGGCCCGCAAGCGGCGTCCGCGCGCTCCTCGGCCTGGTTCTTTTCGCGAGCTTCGGGTTCTGGAACGCCCGGGAGCGTTTCCTGCTTCCGGCTCTCCGCACGGCGTCCGAGGCGCGCGAGGCGCTCGTCCGTGCGCGGGCGGCGGATCCGGCCGCCGACGGCGCTCTCCTCGAGGTCACCGGTCGCCTCGACGCGCCGTGGACCGCGAGCGGCTCGCTTTTTCGGACGCGGCTCGCCGTCGAAACGGCCTCGGCGGACGGGCGCTCGATACATCTCGAGTCGGGGCTGCCCCTCACGGTCGCGGGACAGCAGGACCCCTCCGGCGTCGCCGAGCTCGGTGACCGCGTGCGCCTACGCGGCACGCTGCGGTTGCCGGAGGCGGGCGGCCCGGTCCGCTCGCCGTTTGACCTTCCCGCGGAGCCACGCCTCGCGCTCAAGAGTGCCACCCAGGTCGAACGGCTCGGCCCGCCCGCGGGGCCGCTCTCGCTCGTGGCGCGCGCCCACGCCGCCGTGAAGAGACGTCTCCGTTCCAACCTGGCTGGCGCGAAACCCGCGACGCGCGGCGCGCTCGCGCTCCTCCTCGCACTCGTGATGGGGGAGACGCAGGATCTGCCCGGCTCGACGGTGAGCGCCTTCCGCGACGGCGGGGTCGCGCACATCGTCGCCATCTCGGGATTGCAGGTCGCACTCGTCGCGGCCCTGCTCGGTTGGCTCGCGCGGCGGCTCGGCGCGTCCCTCGCCGCGCGCGACGGGTTCGTGCTCATCGCGACGGCTCTCTTCGCGGTCTTCGCCGGCGGCCGGCCGCCCGTCGTGCGCGCGGCGCTGATGATCGGCCTCTATCTCCTCGCGCGCCTTCTCGGCCGTCCCACCTCGGCGAACCACGTCCTCGGCTTCGCGGCCGCCGTCCTGCTCGCCGCCGATCCTTCGAACCTCTTCGACGTCGGGTTCCTTCTCACGTTCGCGGCCGTGTTCGGCCTGGCCGCGTTTGGCGTTCCCGCGGCGAAAGCGCTGCGCCGGGCCGGGATCCCGGGGCTCGTCGCGGACGCGCTCGGCGCGACCGCGGGCGCCGAGCTCGCAGTGCTCCCGATCCAGCTCTTCGTGTTCAATGTCGTGCCCGTCGTAGCCTTCCTCTCGAATCCGTTCGTGGTACCCCTCTCGAGCGTATTCCTGTTCGCGGGCCTGCTGCTGCTCCCGCTCCTCCTTTTTTCTCCGGCTGCGGCGTCTCTCGCGATCCTGCCGCTGCGCTTCCTGTCGGACGTCCTGCTCGCGCTGCTCTTGGCCCTCGACCGCCTGCACGCGGTGAGGGTCGTGCCGACGCCCGCGTTCGCCCTGGTCGCGGCCACGGCCGCACTCTTGGTCGTCGCGGGCTTCACGCGGCGCCCCGCGCTCCGGCGCGCGGCTCTCGCCGGAGCCGCGATGGTCATGCTCGCCATCGTCCTCGCGCCGCCGGTCGTCTCCGCGCGGGACACGATCCGGCTTCAGGCTCTCGACGTGGGCCAGGGAGACGCGTGGCTTCTGATCTCGCCCCAGGGCCGGGTTCTCGTCGACGGCGGAGGCAGCCCCGACCGCGAGTACGACTTCGGGCGGCTCCGGCTCCTGCCGCGTCTCGCCGACCTCGGAGCCGTGGCGTTCGACGCCGTCGTCCTCACGCACCCGCACCCCGATCACGCGCGCGGGCTTCTCGCCGTTCTCACGTCGCTCCCGGTCGCGCGCGTCGTCCTGCCTCGGGCGGTGCCTCGCAACCTCTTCCTCGACGAGTTCGAGGACGCGGCCGCCCGCCGGGGCCTCACGCTGGAACGCCTCGGCGCCGGCCAGCGCTTCACGGCGGCGGGTCTGTCCTTCGACGTGCTGCATCCGGGGGACGGCCCCTACCCGCGCGCGCAAGAAAACAACGGATCGCTCGTGCTGCGTGTGGCGCTCGCGGGGCGCATGGCGATTCTCGCCGGCGACATCGAGGCCCTCGCCGAGAGCGATCTCGTCGCATCGGGCCGGGATCTCGCCGCCGACGTGCTGAAGGTCCCGCATCACGGGAGCCGGACGTCCACTTCGGCGGCGTTCCTCGCGCGCGTCTCGCCGCGGCTCGGGCTGATCGGCGTGGGCCGTCGAAACCGTTTCGGCCACCCGGCGCCGGAGGTGATGGAGCGGCTCCTCGCTGCCGGAGTGCGGACGTTCCGGACCGATCGCGACGGCGAGGTCGCGCTCGTCTTTTCGGGCGGCCGCATCCGGCCGGTTTTTCCGGAAAGCGTCGCCCGGGGGACGCCCTGAACGGGAGGCGTCCGATCGGCGTCCTCGCGATCGTCGGAGCGACCGCGACGGGGAAGTCCGAGCTCGCGGTGGCCGTTGCCGAACGTCTCGGCGGCGAGATCGTCTCGGCGGACGCCTTCGCGGTCTATCGCGGATTCGACGCGGGAACGGCGAAACCGTCCGCGCAGCTCAGGGAGCGCGTCCCGCACCACCTCGTGGACGCGCGGGACCCTCGCGAGCCCTGGAGCGCCGGCGCATTCGCGACCGAGGCCCGGCGCCTCTGCGAGGAAATCCTGGCGCGCGGAAAACTTCCCATCCTGGCGGGTGGGACGGGCTTCTACGTGCGCGCGTTCTTCGGCGGGCTCTTCGAAGGGCCGCGCCGGGACGACGCGCTGAGGCGTGCTCTCGAGGCGGTGAAGGCGCGTCGCGGCGCGGGCTTCCTGGTCCGGATGATCGCGCTCCTCGACCCGGCCAGCGCGAAGCGCGTGGGTGCGGCCGACGCCGCGCGTGCGATTCGGCTCCTCGAGATTCTGTTCCTCTCGGGCGCGCGTCCCTCGCGCCTCTTTCGGGAGCGGCCGGGGCCCGCGTGGGAGAAGCCTTCCGTAAAGGTGCTCCTCACGTTGCCGCGCGAAGTCCTCTATGGAAGAATCGCCGCGAGGTTTCAGTCGGAATTCGTGAACGAACTGCCAACGGAAGTGCGCGGTCTGCTCGCGGCGGGGATCCCGCTCGCGGCCCCCGCGTTCGCGGCGATCGGTTATCGCGACACGGCGGCCCTGGTTTCCGGCGCGCTTTCCGAAGACCAGTGGGCCGAGCGGCTCCTCCGCGAGACCCGCCATTACGCGAAAAGGCAAGAGGCGTGGTTCCGGCGCGAGAGCGGACTCGTACCGGTGCGCGCCGACCGCCCCGACCTCATCGATTTCGTCGCGCGAGAAGCGCGACCTCTCTTTCTTTTTTCGGATGCCGGCGAAGGGGGATGACCATGATCGGACCGAGCAAACCGCCCATCAACGTTCAGGACGGTTTTTTCTATCAGTTGCGGAAAGACAGCACGCTCGTCGAGGTCATGCTCATTTCCGAGAAGAAGCGCGTGGGGCGGATTCGCCGCTTCGACAAGTACGCGGTCGTGCTCGAGGTGGAGGGGCGCGAGGAGCTGATCTACAAGCACGCCATTTCCTCGGTCGCGTCTCTGGGCGGGAGCCCGGCGTCGTCTCCGGCCGTGAGCACCGTGCGGACACCGCCGGTTTGACGCAAGGGTTTGGCTTCGGCGTCGTCTTCGCGTTCGTGACGGCGCTTGCCGGATGCTCTTCGGCCCCCCAACCCCTCGACCCGTCGTCACCCGAGGCGCGGGCGGCCGCCCTCGCGGCGCGCGCGGAAGACGACGCGGTTGCCGGGCGGCTGCGCGATGCGCTCGACGCGTATCGCGACGCGGCGCGCCTCGCGCCCGGAGAGGCCCGCTACCTCGAACGGGTCGGCGAGCTCCGCGCGTCGTACGTGACGACTCTCCGCGCTGAGGCCGAGTCGGCGCTCTCGCGCGAAGACTTCGCGGCGGCACGCCGGGCGGCGCTCGCTCTCGTCGAGGTGGCCCCGGAATCGCCGGCCGGCTATCACGTGCTCGCGTCGGCCGCGGAGGCGGAGGGAAAGCTCGAGGATGCATGGGCGGCCGCCCAGTCGGCTCATGCGCGGGCACCGACCGATGCCTCCCTGACCGAGTCGCTCGCGGCGCTCGCGCTCAAGACGTCGCGCTTCGCCGAGGCCGAGGCTCTTTACGGCGGCCTCGCCAAGGACGACCCGTCCCTGCGGGAGAAACAGACGGCCGCGCGGCTCGAGTTTCAGATGCAGAATCTTCCCGCCGCGGCGCGGAAGGCCGTCGCGGCTCCCCGCATCACGCGCGCCCAGTTCGCGGCCCTGCTCTTCACGCTCGTTCCCGAGGTGGCGTCCGCCCGCGTGCCGTCGGGCGGCGACGTGGCGGTCGACGTCCTCGACCGCCCGGATCGCAGGCGCCTCGTCAAGGCGATCGCGCTCGGATTCTTTTCCGTCGCGCGGGGGACACACCTCGTAGGGGCCGACACGCCGGTGGCCCGAAGCGAGATGCCCGGCCACCTCAGGCGCCTCGCCTCGCTTCTCGGGAGCCGCGACGAGACGTGCTTTCTCACGCCCGCCTCCCTCGCCACCTGCGGCATACTCCCCGAGACGACATCCCGGCAGGTCAGTGGGAGAGAGGCGTTCGCCGCCATCGACGCGACGCTCGGGCTCTCCCGTTAGAGGAGGGTCTTCCATGGTGATCACGGAGCTCTTCTCGAGGGTCCCTCTCTTCGAGGGAGTCTCGGCGGAAGACCGGACCGCGCTCGCGCGCGCGGCGACGTTGCGCACGTACAGGCGGGGCGAAACGATCGTGCAGCAGGGCCAGCCCGGGGATGCGTTCTACGTCCTCGTCCGGGGCCGCGTCGCGGTCGCCATCGTCGCGCCGGACGGGCGCGAGGTCGTGCTCAACACCCTCTGCGAAGGCGACCACTTCGGCGAGATGGCCCTTCTCGACGATGCGCCCCGGTCGGCGAGCGTCATCGCCCAGGAGAAATCCGACCTCGCGATCCTGTCGCGCGCGGTATTCCTCGACCTCCTGAAGTCGAATTTCGTCCTCACGCGCGCACTCCTCGCGACCTTTTCGGCGCGGTTGCGCCGTGCCAACGCCACGATCGAGGGGCTCGCGTCGCTCGACGTGAAGAGCCGGCTCGCGCGGTATTTCCGCGAGCTCGCGGCCACGCGCGGGCGAAAGGCCGGCGGCGGATGGGCCGTCGTCGTGCGCCCCTCCCAGCGCGAGATCGCCGACACGATCGGGTCTTCGCGCGAGACGGTCTCCCGCACGATGACGCAGATGGCGGTCGAGCAACTCATCGTTCCGAAGGGCAAGGCGGTCTACGTCAAGCTCGACCCCCCGGAGGCCGGCGCCCCGCCCGGCGGACCCGCCGCGGCGGGCTGACTCTCAAGCCATGGAGCTCCGCCCCTGGACGCTGCCGAACTTCCTGACGTTCGCGCGGCTCGCCTCGCTTCCGTTCCTCGTCATGGCGATCCTCGACGGCCGGCACGGCGTCGCGCTCGCGATCTTTCTCGTGGCGGCGATCACGGACATCGTGGACGGCTACGTCGCCCGGCGCTTCGGGATGGGCTCTCCTCTCGGGGCATGGCTCGATCCCATCGTCGACAAGCTCTTTCTCGTGTCGACGTTCGTGGTCTTCGCCCTGCCGTCGACGCCGACCCGCCTGCACATCCCGATCTGGCTCCTCGTGCTGACGATCTTCCGGGACGTCTTCATCGTCGTGATCTGCCTCGTCCTGTTCCTCGCGCTCGGGATCCGCGACTTTCCCCCGTCGATCCTCGGGAAGCTGACGACGTTCCTGGAAATCTCGACGGTCGTCGCGATTCTGCTCGTGAACGTGGGCCGGATGCCGGTCATCGTCGCGACGACGTGCATGCAGCTCGTCGCGGTCTTCGCGACCGTGTCCGCGCTCCACTATTCATGGCGCATCATGGCCCGTCTGCCGCGCCCGCCCGCCGCCGGGACGGGAAATCCAATTCCGAAGGCATGAGTCCTTTCCGCCGGCCGTCCGGGGGGCCGCCGCCGGCGCTCCGTCTCCTGTCGCGACCCGGATGCCATCTGTGCGACGAGATGCGCGCCGTGGTTTTCCCGCTGGTGACGCGCCTTGGCGGGACGCTCGAGACCGTGGATGTGGACTCCGACCCGGCTCTCGCGGCGCGGTGGGGGAACGAGATCCCGGTACTCCTGGACGCCCAGGGGAGGGTCCTGGCGAAGGTCAGGGACAGCGCCGCGCAGATCGCGCGGCGGCTCGGGGCCTGACCTCGGGCGAGAATGGCTCGGCCATGAGAGGACGCTCCCGGACGATTCTCGCGGTGCTGGCCCTCTCCGTTGCCTCTTTCGCGCGGGCCGAGCGGCTGCCGGTCCAAAGGCACGGAGTGGCCGAAGGGCTCGCCGAAGAAACGGTGACGGCGCTCCTGAAGGACTCGCGGGGCTCCCTCTGGATCGGGTCCTTGAACGGCCTCAGCCGGTACGACGGGGAACGTTTCAAGGTCTATGCCAGTGAGGATGGGCTTCCGAAGCCGCGCGTGACGGCCCTCGCCGAGACGCCGGACGGCGCGATCTGGGTGGCGACGACGGGCGGCCTCGTGCGCCTCGATCCGGCCACCCCCGCGGGACGCCCGGTGTTCCGGCCCGCGGCGGCGCCTCCGCAGGGAAAGAGCGTCGACTTCGTCTCCGTCGCACGCGGGGGAGACGTGTTTTTTGGAAGCGGCGGCGAGTTGTATCGAATGGGAAAGGCGGATGCGATTCCACTGGGCCTCGCGGCGGCGGCCCCGGGAAATGCCTTCGTGCGCTCGGTCCGGGAGGCGCCGGACGGAGCGATCTGGATCGGCTCGTCGCGCGGCCTCTTTCGTGCCGCGGCCGGCGAGCCAATCGTAAGCGTCGGACTCCCGGGTGCGGCTGTCCCGGACGTGCGAGGGGTCTTTATCGACCGCGCGGGCCGCATCTGGATCACGACACCGGACGCCCTCTTCGTGCTCGGCCCGGGAACGGGAGGCGGGGATCTCGCCCGCGCGGAACCCCTTCTCGGTGCGGACGGCCGGGTCGTGCTTCCGCTCCGCGGCGGAGAGGCCCGGGTCCTCGAACGCGTGCCCGGAGCCGCGCCGGGAGCCTGGCAGCGTCCGCTCGAGTTGCGCGACGGGCGCATGGCCCTTTCGACGTCCGCGGGCCTCGTGCTCGTCACGGAAGGCCGCGTCGCCGTTTACGGCCGTCGGAACGGCCTCGGCGACGGGATACTCGGTGAGCTGCTCGAGGACCAAGAGGGGAACCTCTGGATCGGAACGCAGAGCACCGGCCTCCTGCGCGTGGCGCCGTCCGGCTTCACGAGCTTCGGTGAGGCGGACGGCATCGTGGACGTGCGCGTCGGCGCTCTCTTCGAGGACGCGGACGGCCAGGTCGTCGCGGTCACCGGTGGCAACGGGAGCCTCGTGCGCCTGGAAGGACCACCGTTTCGTCCGGTCGTCCTGAACCCGGTGGCGACCGTGCCGATCCGGTGGGTGTGGGGCCGTTCCGTGCTGCGCGACCGGTCGGGTACGTGGTGGATCGCGACGCGGGCGGGCCTCGAGCGCCGGGCGGCGGCCGCCCTCGGGCCCGCGCTCGAACGCGCGCCCGTCCAGGCCGTCTACACGGCGCGCGACGGCCTGGGAGCCGACGAGGTGTCGGCTCTCTACGAGACGCGCGACGGGACTCTGTGGGCCGGCGTCTACGACTCTCCGGCGTCGCTCGCCCGGTTCGATCCCGTGTCGCGCCGCTTTGTTTCCTACGGAGCCGCCGACGGCCTGCCGGCCACGGCTCCGGTGGCCTTCCTCGAAGACCGCGCGGGCGATCTGTGGATCGGGTTCGGCAGCGGCGGAGCCGTGCGTTTGAGAAGCGGCCGATTCGAGCGCCTCCTGCCCGCGCACGGCGCGCCGGAGGGTTACGTCCACGACTTCCTGCTCGACGGCGGGGGCCGGCTGTGGATCGCGAACGGCGCCAGCGGGGCCCTTCGCGTGGACGAACCCGCCGCCGAGAAGCTCTCGGCGGTCGTCGTCAAGACCTCGCCGGGGCCCGTCACGGGGACGGTCCTCTCCCTGGCTGAGGACGCGGCGGGATTTCTCTACTTCGGCACGACGCGGGGCGTGGAGCGCCTCGAGCCTTCGACCGGCCGCACGCGGCAGTTCACGACGGCCGACGGTCTCACGAACAACCTCGTGACGTGCGCGCACCGGGATCGCGCGGGAGCGCTGTGGTTCGGGACTCTCGAAGGGGTCTCGCGCCTCGTGCCGCGAAAGGATTCGGAGGTCCCGCCGCCCCGCGCCGTCATCGCTTCGTTCCGCGTGAACGGCAACCCACGCGAGGTCCCGGAGCTCGGCGCGCGCGCGCTCGGCGAATTCGTCCTCGAGCCGGACGAGACCCGCGTGCGCATCGACTTCGCGGCACCGAGCTTCACGGCGGGAGGCACCGTGCGCTATCAGACGAAGCTCGAAGGGGTGGACGCGTCCTGGAGCCCGCCGGTAGGGGATCCGACCGTGCGCTACGTCGGTCTCGCGCCGGGGACGTACCGGTTTTCCGTGCGCGCCATCGGGCCCTCGGGCGACGAGCCGGGTGACGAGGCCACGGTTTCCTTCCGCGTGCGCCCCCCGCTCTGGCGGCGGGCCTGGTTCCTCCTCCTCGCGGTGGCGGCCGGCGTCGCGCTTTCCGTGTTCGTCCACCGCCAGAGCCTCAGACGGGCGATCGCCGTGGAGCGCGTGCGCACGCGGCTCGCGACCGACCTGCACGACGACGTGGGCTCGAGCCTTGCCCGCATCTCCATCCTGTCCGAGGTCGGACGCCGCGATCTCGATCCCGCCGGCGAGCCGGCGCGCCTCTTCGGCGAGATCGGAGAGACGTCCCGGTCGGTCATCGACGCCCTCGGCGACGCGATTTGGTCGATCGACCCCCGGCGAGACGATCTCCAGAGCCTCGGTGACCGTCTCCGCCATTTCGCGGGGGATCTCCTCGAGGCCCGCGGAATGACGTTCCGTCTCGAGCTGCCTCCCGAGGCGCCCGCCCTCGACGTGCCGCCCGAGCCGCGCCGCCAGCTCTTCCTCCTGTTGAAGGAGGCCGTCACGAATGCCGCGCGGCACTCGCAGGCGACCGCGGTTTCGGTCGTCTTCCGCCTGGCCGGCCGCACCCTGGACGTCGCCATCGCGGATGACGGGGCCGGTTTCGATCCGGCCGCGCGGGTGGGAGGCCCGGACGAAGAGCGGCGAGGCCTTCTCAACATGCAGGCGCGCGCCGTCGCCCTGGGCGGCAAGCTCGAGGTGGAAACGGCCCCGGGCCAAGGTACGCGCTTCGTGATCCGGGGGCTGACCCTCCCGTTCTCTTCCCACGCCCGCGGCGCATGAACATGCTCTCCCCGAAGGGCCCCGCCTGACCGAGACTACGGGTGTGGCCATGAGCCCCGAGCGCCCGCCGATCCGCGTGGCCGTCGTCGAGGACGACGCCGGCCTCAGGGAGAGCCTGCGCCTCCTGATCGGCGGCACGCGCGGGTTCTCGTGGGCCGGAGGCTGGGGCTCCGCGGAGGACGCCCTGCAACGCCTCCCCGGCCTCGGGGACGGTCCCCCCGACGTCCTCCTCATGGACATCCACCTGCCGGGGATGTCGGGCTCGCAGGCCGTCTCGCGGGTGCGCGACACGTGCCCGTCGGTCGCGGTCCTGATGCTGAGCGTCTACGAGGGCGAGGAGCAGATCTTCGAGTCTCTCTGCAACGGGGCCTCGGGCTACCTGCTGAAGAAGACGGCGCCGACGAAACTCCTCGAGGCCGTGCGCGACGTGAAGGAAGGCGGTTCCCCGATGTCGCCGGAGATCGCCCGCAAGGTCATCCGGCTCTTCCGCGAACTGGGGCCGCCGCCGGTGCCCGGCCACGACCTGACGCCTCAGGAGGTCCGACTCCTGCGTCTTCTCGCGGAGGGTGCGAGCTACCAGGCCGCCGCTGACGGCCTCACGATCAGCATCAACACGGCGCGCAACTACGTCCGTTCGATCTACGAAAAGCTGCACGTCAATTCGAAATCGGCGGCCGTGAGCAAGGCCCTGAAAAATCGCATCATCTGAGAATCGGAGAGCGTTCATGAGCGAAGAGACCGCCAAAGCCACCGCCACCGCGCCTTCCGTTAGTCATCGGACGCGCAACATCGTTCTCGTGGCGGCGGGCGTCCTCGTCGTGGCGGCTTCCGCGCGCGCCGTCCTGAAATCGTCCAGCAAATCCGGCCCCCGGCCCGAGATCGTGCCCGTTTCGGCGGCCCTCGTCACGCGCCAGGCGGTCCCGCTCACGACGAAGGCGATCGGCAACGTCGAGGCGTACGCGACCGTCGCCATTCGCGCGCTCGTCCCGGGCGAGCTCGTGAAGATCCACTTCAAGCAGGGCCAGGACGTGCAAAAAGGCGATCTTCTGTTCACGATCGACCAGCGGCCCCTCCAGGCCGCGCTGGACCAGGCCGTGGGCACGCTCGCGAAGGACAAGTCGCAGCTCGCGAATGCCCGCGCGCTCGAAGCCCGCTACAAGAAGCTCTTCGACGAGGGGATCGCCTCCAAAGAAGACTGGGACCAGTACCGGACCAGCGCCGACACCTCTGCCGGGCTCGTCGCGGCCGACGAGGCCGCCCTCGACAACGCGAGGGTCCAGCTCTCGTACGCGACGATCCGCTCGCCGATCAGCGGGATGACGGGCAACCTTCTCGTCTACGAGGGGAACCTCGTGAAGGCGAACGACACGACGCCCCTCGTCACGATCACGCAGGCGACCCCGATCTACGTCACGCTCGCGGTGCCCGAGGGCGAGCTCGCAAAGGTCAACCGCGCGCGGGCCGCCGGACCCGTCAGGGTCGAGGCCGCCCTCCCGAGTGACGAGACCCACCCGCTCGCGGGCGTCCTCACGTTCGTGGACAACGCCGTCGACATGACGACGGGCACGATCCGCCTCAAGGCGACGTTCGACAACCCGGAGCGGCGCCTGTGGCCGGGACAGTTCGTGAAGGTGACACTCACGACGGGCGTCGAGGCGAACGCCCTCGTCGTCCCGTCGCAGGCCGTCCAGACGGGTCAGGACGGTCCGTACGTGTACGTCGTGAAGGACGACCTCACGGTCGAGCCGCGGCCCGTGAAGCCCGGGCCCGGGGTCGAGGGCGTCGTCGTGATCACGAAGGGCCTCTCGGCGGGCGAGCGCGTCGTGACGGACGGCCAGCTGCGCCTCTCCCCGGGCGCGAGAGTGGAGATCAAAACCGAGCTCAAGACCAGAGGATGAGCATCACCGAGCCCTTCATCCGGCGGCCCGTCATGACGACGCTCGTCATGGCGGGCATCCTCCTGTTTGGCGCCATCGGATTCCGCTCGCTCCCCGTGAGCGACCTTCCGAACGTCGACTTCCCGACTATCCAGGTCACGGCGAGCCTGCCAGGCGCGAGCCCCGAGACGATGGCCGCCTCGGTCGCGACGCCCCTCGAGCGGCAGTTCTCGGCGATCGCGGGCCTCGACTCGATCAATTCGACGAGCTCGCAGGGGACGACGCAGGTCACGCTCCAGTTCGCGCTCGACCGCAACATCGACGCGGCCTCGCAGGACGTGCAGACGGCGATCGCCGCAGCGGCTCGGCAGCTTCCGCCCGGGATGCCCTCGCCGCCCACGCTCAAGAAGGTCAACCCGGCCGACCAGCCGGTTCTCTATCTCGTCCTCTCCTCCCCGACGATGCCGCTCACGGCGGTCGACGAGGTCGCCGAGACGCTCATCGCGCAGCGCCTCTCGACGATCTCGGGCGTCGCGCAGGTGCAGGTCACGGGCGCGCAGAAGTTCGCCGTGCGGGCGAAACTCGACCCGAGCGCGCTGGCCGCGCGCGGGATCGGGATCGACGAGGTCGCGACCGCGATCCAGAGCCAGAACTCGAACCTGCCCGTCGGGACGCTCTTCGGGATCCACCAGTCCCTGACGGTGCAGGCGAACGGCCAGCTCTTCGACGCCGCCGCGTACCGGACGATGATCGTCGCCTACCGCAACGGCTCGCCGGTGACGCTCGGCGACCTCGGGAAGGTCGTGGACGGCGTCGAGAACGACCGGATCGGGAACTGGTACGACGACAAGCAGGTCGTCACGCTCGCGATCCAAAGGCAGCCGGGCTCGAACACGATCGCCGTCGTGGATGCCGTCAAGGCGAAGCTCCCGGCGCTCCGGGCGCAGCTTCCGGGGGCGCTCAAGCTCGACATCCTCTTCGACCGTTCCGTCCCGATCCGCGAGTCCGTGCACGACGTCGAGTTCACGCTCGTCCTCACGATCGCCCTCGTCGTCCTCGTGATCTTCCTGTTCCTCCGCAACGTGCGGGCGACGCTCATCCCGAGCCTCGCGGTCCCGGCCTCGATCGTCGGGACGTTCGCGGCGATGTCGATCCTGAACTTCTCGCTCGACAACCTCTCGCTGATGGCGCTCACGCTCTCGGTCGGCTTCGTCGTCGACGACGCGATCGTCATGCTCGAGAACATCGTCCGGCGCATGGAGGGCGGGGAGGACGTCCTCACGGCCGCGCTCAAGGGCGGCAAGGAGATCGGCTTCACGATCCTCTCGATGACGATCTCGCTCGTCGCGGTCTTCATCCCCGTCCTCTTCATGGGCGGGCTTCTCGGGCGGCTCTTCAAGGAGTTCGCGGTCACGATCAGCGTCGCGATCCTCGTCTCGGGCTTCGTCTCGCTCACGCTGACCCCGATGCTCTGCAGCCGTTTCCTGAAGGCGTCCAACGTCTCGAACGAGGGTCGCTTCTTCCGGGCGACGGAACGGATCTTCAAGGCCTGGCTCGACCTCTACGAGCGGACGCTCCGGTGGGTCCTCGTGCGGCAGAAGGAGACGTTGATCCTCTCGGGAGTCCTCTTTCTCGTCACGGCATTGCTCTTCGTCGTGATCCCGAAGGGCTTCCTCTCGAGCGACGACACCGGGCAGTTCATCGGCTACACCGAGGGGCTTCCGGGCGTCTCGTTCGCGGAGATGGCGCGCCACCAGAAAGAGGTCACGGACGCGATTCGCCGCCATCCGGCCGTCAGGGGCGTCTCCTCGACGGTCGGCGCGAGCGACGCGAGCCCGGCGGGCAACTCCGGGAACCTCCTCATCCTCCTCAAGCCGCGCAGCCAGCGCAAGGAGAGCGTCGACGAGCTCATCGAGGAGCTGCGCCCGAAGCTCGCCGCCGTCTCCGGCATCAAGGTCTTCCTGCAAAACCCGCCGTCGGTCTCGATCGGCGGCCAGGTCACGCGCAGCCCCTATCAGCTCACGCTCCAGGGGTCCGACCGCGCCGACCTCGCCAAGTACACGGAGCTCCTCGAGGCGAAGGTCAAAACCCTGCCGGGCCTCATCGACGTCACGACGGATCTCCAGAACAAGAACCCGCAGCTCGCCGTCACGATCGATCGCGACAAGGCGTCCGCGCTCGGCCTCACGGCCTCGCAGGTCGAGGATGCCCTGAACAACTCGTACGGGACGCGGCAGGTCTCGACGATCTACACGTCCACGAACGAATACCAGGTCATCCTCGAGCTCCTCCCGGAGTACCAGACGAGCCCCTCGGCCCTCTCGCTCCTCTACGTCCGCAACGCCGCGGGCACGCTGATCCCGCTCTCCTCCGTCGCGCGATTCGACGAGAACGCCGGTCCCCTCGCCGTGAACCACCTCGGGCAGGTCCCGTCCGCGACGATCTCCTTCAACGTACGGCGCGGCGTCGCGCTGAGCGACGCGACGGCGCGTGTCCGGAAAGCCGCGAACGAGATCCTCCCGATCACGATCCCGGCGACATTCCAGGGTACGGCGCAGGTCTTCCAGTCCTCGGTCGGAGGCCTCGCGTTCCTCCTCGTGATCGCGGTCCTCGTGATCTACCTCGTCCTCGGGATCCTGTACGAGAGCTTCATCCACCCGCTCACGATCCTGTCGGGCCTCCCGTCGGCCGGCCTCGGCGCGCTCGTGACGCTCCTCCTCTTCGGCAAGGACCTCAACGTCTACGGGTTCGTCGGGCTCATCATGCTCATCGGCATCGTCGAGAAGAACGCGATCATGATGATCGACTTCGCGGTCGAGGTCGCGCGCGCGGAGGGGAAGGGCCCTGCCGAGGCGATCCACCGGGCCGCGGTCGTGAGGTTCCGCCCGATCATGATGACGACGATGGCGGCGCTCATGGGGACGTTGCCGATCGCGCTCGGAATCGGCGCGGGCGCCGCGTCGCGCCAGCCGCTCGGCCTCGCGGTCGTCGGCGGTCTCCTCGTCTCGCAGGTCCTCACGCTCTACCTCACGCCGGTCGTCTACATCGCGTTCGACGCGCTCCAGGCGAAGCTCACGCCCGCGCCGCTGCCGGACCTTCCGGAGGACGCCGTGCCCGAGGCCTCGTGAAGCAGGAGGGCGGCCTCAAGCCGGTCTCGGCGGACCTCTCCGGGCTCTTCATCCGGCGCCCGGTCATGACGACGCTCGTGATGGCGGGCCTCTTCCTCTTCGGCGCGATCGGGTACGTCTCCCTGCCCGTCGCGGACCTCCCGAAGGTCGATTACCCGACGATCCACGTGAGCGCGAGCCTCCCGGGCGCCAGCCCGGAGACGATGGCGGCCGCTGTCGCGACGCCGCTCGAGCGGCAGTTCTCGGGCATCGCGGGCATCGACTCGATGAACTCGACGAGCAGCCAGGGCTCGACGAGCATCACGCTGCAGTTCTCCCTCGATCGCGACATCGACGCCGCGGCGCAGGACGTCCAGACGGCGATCGCGGCGACGCTCTCGGAGCTTCCGCCGTCCATGCCGACGCCTCCGAACCTGCACAAGGTGAACCCCTCGGCGCAGCCCGTCCTCTTCATCGTCCTGTCCTCTCCGACGCTTCCGATGTCGGAGGTCGACGAATGGGCCGAGACGGTCCTCGCCCAGCGCATTTCGACCGTGAGCGGCGTCGCGCAGGTGAATGTCTACGGCGCGAAGAAATACGCGGTCCGCGTGCAGGCGGACCCCGGCGCGCTCGCGAGCCGGAAGATCGGGATCGACGAGCTCGCCTCGGCGATCGCCTCCGGCAACTCGAATCAGCCGGTTGGGATCGTCTACGGGCCCGAGAAAGCGCTCTCGGTCCAGACGAACGGCCGATTGACGAACGCGGCGGCCTACCGGCCCCTGATCGTGGCGTGGCGGAACGGGGCGCCCGTGCGCCTCGGCGACGTTGCCGCCGTCCTCGACAGCGTCGAGAACGAGCGCCAGGCCGCGTGGTTCCAGGGTAACCGGAGCATCGTCCTCGCCGTCCAGCGCCAGCCGGACTCGAACACGATCCAGGTCGTGGACGCCGTCAAGGCGCTCCTCCCGGCTTTTCGGATGCAGATCCCGGCCGCGATGCGGATGGACATCATGTTCGACCGCTCGAAAGGGATCCGCCAAAGCGTGCGCGACGTCCAGCTCACGCTCGTCCTCACGGTCGTCCTCGTCGTCCTCGTCATCTTCCTGTTCCTCCGGAACCTCCGTTCCACGTTCATCCCGTCCATCGCGCTCCCGACATCGCTCTTCGGAACGTTCGCCGTGATGGCGGTCCTCGGGTTCAGCCTCGACAACCTCTCCCTCATGGGGCTCACGCTCTCAGTCGGGTTCGTCGTCGACGACGCGATCGTCCAGCTCGAGAACATCGTCCGGCGGATGGAGAAGGGCGAGAGCGCCGCGGTGGCGGCCCGGCGCGGCTCGAGGGAGATCGGCTTCACGATCCTCTCGATGACGATCTCGCTCGTGGCCGTCTTCATCCCCGTCCTCTTCATGGGCGGGCTCCTCGGCCGGCTCTTCCAGGAGTTCGCGGTCACGATCAGCGCCGCGATCCTCGTGTCGGGCTTCGTGTCCCTGACCCTCACGCCGATGCTCTGCAGCCGTCTCCTGAAGCGCGAGGAGCCGGGGTCGGGTGCGCACGGGCGGGTCGCCTCCGCCCTCGAGCGGTTCTTCGCGCGGGTCCTTTCGGGTTACGAGAGGACGCTCCGCGACGTCCTGAAGCACCGGCGCGCGACCCTCGCGATCCTCGTCCTCATGGCGGTCCTCGCGGGCGTTCTCTTCTGGTTCGCGCCGAAGGGGTTCATCCCGAACGAGGACATGGGCTTCGTCATGGCGAGCGTCGAGGGGCTGCAGGGGATCTCGTACGACGACATGCGCGACCGCCAGAAGGTCCTCGCGGAGATCGTCCGCGCCGAGCCGGGCGTCCAGTCGGTCCAGTCGTCCGTCGGAGCGGGCGGCCGGAACTCGACGTCGAACTCGGGGTCGATGTTCATCACCCTCAAGCCCCGCGGCGAACGCGCCACGTCCGACGAGATCATCGACCGCCTGCGGTCGAAGCTCGCGAAAGTCCCGGGCCTCCGCGTCTTCATCCAGAACCCGGCCGCGATCAACATTGGAGGGCAGTCCACGCGGAGCCAGTACCAGCTCACCCTCCAGAGCACGGACACGGCCGCCCTCTACGCGAACGCGGCCCTCCTCGAGCGGAAGATGCGGGGGATCGCGATCATCCGCGACGTCACGAGCGACCTCCAGATCAAGAACCCGCAGCTCGACGTCACGATCGACCGGAAGAAAGCCTCGGCGCTCGGCGTGACGGTGGGGAAGATCCAGCGGGCGCTCGCCCTCGCCTACGGGACGAGCCAGATCTCGACGATCTACACGGCGACGAACGAGTACCAGGTCATCCTCGAGGTCAAGCCGCAGGACCAGCGCGGCCCGGCGGACCTCTCGTCGCTCTACGTGCGGTCCTCGAACGGGACGCTCGTCCCGCTGAACGCGGTCGCGACGTCGGCGACGAGCGTGGGCCCGCTCCTCGTGAACCACCTCGGCCAGCTCCCGTCCGCGACGATCTCCTTCAACCTCGGGAAGAGCGTCGCGCTGAGTCAGGCAACGGCCGCCGTCGCGAAGCTCGCGAAGGAGACGCTGCCGGACACGATCACGACGAGCTTCCAGGGCCAGGCGCAGGTCTTCCAGTCGTCCCTGAAGGGGATGTCCGTCCTCCTCGTCGTCGCCGTCCTGGTGATCTACCTCGTCCTCGGCGTCCTCTACGAGAGCTTCGTGCACCCGCTCACGATCCTGTCGGGGCTGCCTTCGGCGGCCGTCGGAGCGATCCTCACGCTTCTCATCTTCGGCAAGGAGCTGAACGTCTACGCGTTCTTCGGCCTCGTCATGCTGATCGGGATCGTGAAGAAGAACGCGATCATGATGATCGACTTCGCGCTCGAGGCGCAGCGCGGCGGGGGGATGGACCCCGAGAGGGCGATCCTCACGGCCTCGATCACGCGCTTCCGGCCGATCCTCATGACGACGATGGCGGCGCTTGCGGGGACGCTCCCGATCGCGCTCGGCCTCGGGCGCGGCGGCGAGTCGCGCCAGCCGCTCGGACTCGCCGTCATCGGCGGGCTCGTCGTCTCGCAGGTCCTGACGCTCTACATCACGCCCGTCGTCTACCTGGCCTTCGAAGCGCTCAGCGACCGTTTCGCCTCGCGAAAGGCGGCGCGCGCGCCCGTGAGCCCGTCGGTGGCGTCGCCCGGCCTCGCGCCCGGAGCGTGAGAGCGGAAAAGGAAAGAGAGCCCGAGGGGCGCCGGTTCCCCCGGGCTCCGGTGAACCCCGTGAGGGGCCTGCCGGCGGCGGAGCGGCTTTGCGCGTGCTATGCGCTGGTCCTGCGCTGCCCTTCCGAATCCCGGACCTGCTGGGGCAGTTTTGTGACCGTGCCTGTGAGCCTTTCCGACCGGCCCCGCCGTGAATTCCGGCGCGCGGGGCTGACTAATCAATAGGTCGCGAAAGGCTCCACGTCAAGGAGAGTTTCGTGCGGGCATGCGCCCCGTTCCTAGAAGGAGGACGGGCACGACCCAGCCGTTGGCAGCCGAAGCCGACGGGCGAGCGTCACTTCACAGCGGGTGTCGCCACGACGATCTCAAAGCTTCCCGTGACCATCTTGCGGCGCGGCCTCGGACTTTCCGCCGTGGCGGGCGGCGCCGGCTCCCAGCGGGCCGCGGGAAGAAAGATCGCGTGGGTTTTCGGGTCGAGGGCCATCGTGCGCGCGCCCTCCTTCGTCGCGAGGTTCTGGACGACGTGAAACGCGTCGGCGGAGTCCTCGCGGATGATCGTGAGCGTTCCGTCGCCGTTCGAGCTGAAGACGAGGTTCGTGTCGGGATCGAAGACCACGGCGTCCGTTCCCTTGCCGATCGCGAGCTTCGTGACGAAGCGTCCGTCCGCCGCGCTGAGGACCACGAGCGTCTGATTTCCGCATCCCGCGAAGAGGCGGCGGGTCTTCACGTCGATCGCAAGTCCGGTCGGCGAGTCGCAGCCCGCGAGCGGCCAGTGCGCCTCGACCTGGAGAGTCTTCGGGTTCAGGGCGACGATCTCGTTCTTGTCTTCGATGTTGACGTAGATGCGTCCGGCGAGATCCGTGACGGCGAATTCCGGCTTCCCGCCGACGGCGATCGTGCCCGCGACGACGCCCGTGGCGCCCTCGACGGCGGTGGCGTTCGCTGTCCGGCCGTTGAACGCGAACACACGGTGGGAAAAGGGGTCGTAGAGAATCGCGTCCGGGTTCACTCCCGTCACCTTGACGGTTCCGACGGTGGCGAGCGTCTTGGGATCGAAGATCGTGATCGTGTTCGCGCGGCCGTTGCTCGTGAAGCCACGGCCGAGGTCTGGGGCGAGGGCGATGCCGTGCACGCCCTCGGTGCTCGGGATCTCGCCTTCCGCCGCGCCCGAATCGGCATTCAGCACCGCCACGCGCGTGCCCCGCGAGACGTACAGTCGCCGCGCGGCGGCGTCCACGTTCAGGTAATCCCAGCCGCCCTCACCACCCGCCGGGATCGTGCGGGCGATCCGGTAGGAAGTGTCGGCGGCGAAGATCGCGGGTGACAGGAGAGGGGAAACGGCGAGGAGGGCGGCGAGGCGGATTTTCATGATGCCCGCAAGTTTGTCACGAGCTCAGGACCCCGGCGGAATCGTTCTTCGCCCGCCTTCGAGGCGCACGGCGAGAGCCAGGACGATCCACGTGAGGCCGGCGGCGAGGGCCGGGAGCCAGAGCGGGCCGATGCCCGCGGCGACACCGACCGCGGCGGTCACCCAGATCGTCGCGGCGGTGGTCAGGCCGTGCACTTCGCCCCGGTCGGCGAGCTTCAGGATCGTGCCCGCGCCGAGGAAGCCAATGCCCGCCACGATGCCCTGCACGACGCGGCTCACGTCCGGGGTCGAGAAGCCGGCTTCGAGGCCCCCCAGCACCAGGAGCGCGGCTCCCATCGCGACGAGGATGTGCGTGCGGAATCCCGCGGCGCTGTGGACCCGCTCGCGCTGCGCGCCGATGATCCCGCCGAGGACGGCCGCGGCAAGCAGCCGCCCGCCCGCGGCGAGGAAATGCGCCGCGTCCGGGAGAGCGAGGGGGCCGGTGTCGAGAGGCATGTGTCAGCCCGTCACTTTACGCACGAAGGCGCGCCCCACGAAGCGAAACTTGTCGCCCAGCGGGAAGCGCTTGAGCACCGTGCTCACGACCCCCTGCGTGAAGCGCGTGCGTTTGCCGTAGTCGACCCTCACGTCCACGACGACGGGCCGCCCCGTGCCGGAGACGCGCAGCGCCTCGGCGATGCCGCCCTCGATCCCCGCGTCGTCCCGGATGGAAACGAAAGCGGCGCCGGTCGCGAGCGCGATGCCCTCGAGCTTCATCTCCCCGAGCACGGTGCACGTCTTGCGGTTGTAGGGAATCTCCTGTCCCTGCGAGATCTGCGACAGCTCGCCGTCGTGGAAGACGAAGAAGGCGACGCCCGCCTGATACGACGTCGCGGTGATGATCTCGAGGCCTGTCATCAGGAACGCGCCGTCGCCCACGATCGCGACGACCTGCCGGTCCGGCCGGGCCAGCTTTGCTCCGATGGCGGCGGGCACCGCGTAGCCCATGCAATTGAAGTCCGTCGGGCTCGCGAAATGGCGCGGCTTCGTGACGGGGAAGAGCTCGGCCGCGAGGAACGTGTGATTGCCGTCGTCGACGATCATGAGGGCGTCGTCTCCGAGCTGGCGGCGCAGCGACTCGAAGAAGCGGGCCGGGTTGACCCGGTCGGTGCTTCGGGCGAGCCATTCGTCAAGGTAAGCCCGCTTGTCGGCGGCGATCCGCGCCTCCTGCCGCCGCCGGCGTTCCGGGTGCTCGACGCCCCGCTCGGCCAGCCGGGCGAGGAGCTTCGGCACGACGGCGCGCGCGTCTCCCGCGATGCCGACCTTCGCGGGATAGTTCGCGCTCAGGACGGCGGGATCGATGTCCACATGCACGAGGTTCTCGGGCACGACGCAGCCGAAGCTGCCCGTCGGAATCTCGGCGAAGCGCGTCCCGATGGCCAGAAGGGCGTCGCAGTTCCGAAACGCGTTCTCGGCGGCCGGCACGGAGGCCCGGGAGAACCCCATGCCCGTGTGCAGGGGATGCGTGGCCGGAAAAGCCGAGAGGCCCTGGAGCGTGGTCGAGACCGGAGCCCCGAGCCGCTCGGCGATGCGTGCCACGTCGTCCGACACGTCGACCGCCCCCCATCCCGCGAAGATGCCGGGGGACTCGGCCGCCGTGAGGAGATCGACCGCCGCGTCGAGCAGACTGGCCGAGGGATTCTCCGGCGCCGCCGAAGCCTCGAACACCGGAACTTCTTCCACCGTCTCCTGGAAAAGCTGCAGGTTCACCGGGATCTCCACGAAGACGGGGCCGGGCACGCCCGACACGGCGGTGCGGTAGGCCGCGAAGATCGCCGGCACGATCTCGGCATGCGTCTTCGGATGCCACGAGCCCTTCGTCAGGCCCGAAAGCAGCGCGTGCTGGTCGAGCTCGTGGAGCTGGTACCGGAAGGGGACGTCCGTGCGCGTCCCTCCGGAGATCACGAGCATCGGAATGCCGTCGAGGAAGGCCTCTCCGATGCCGCTCATCGCGTGCGTGAGCCCGGCGGCGGGCACGATCAGAAGCGTTCCGATGGCACCCGCATTCGTGCGGCTGATCCCGTCCGCCGCGAAGGCCGCCCCCGCCTCGTGCGTGACGAGGACGGGCTGGATCTTCTCGGACCGGTTGAGCTCGTCGTAGATCTCGGTGTTGTGGACGCCGGGGATCCCGAACGTGTGCGTGATGGGAAGCTGCTCGAGAGCGTGGCGCACGAGCCAGGCTCCGGACTTTCTCGCGCCGATCTTCAGAAGCTTCGTCATATGGAGATCCCCGCGATCGTACGCGCCGCGACGCGTCCCGTCAGGACGCAGCTTCCGAGAAACGTTCCCTCCAAAGAGCCCATGCCGTGGATGCCTCCGCCTCCGAATCCCGCCGCCTCGCCGATCGCATAGAGGCCGTCGATCGCCGCGCCCGCGGCGCCCTGGACCCGGCACCCGAGGTCGGTTTGAATGCCGCCGAGACTCTTGCGCGAGAGGATGAACTCCCGGATCGCGATGAGAGGCAGGGCGCGCGGGTCGAGAATCTTCTGGAAGTTGCAGACGCGCAGCCGGTCTCCGCGGTACTGGCGGAAGTTCCCGATGCGTCGAAGCTGGTCGTCGGTGAAGTAGGCCGGCCCCCGGTCGATCTGCGCGTCGTAGTCGCGGACGACGTCCCGGACGGTCGCGAGGTCCGTGCGGAGGCCGTCGAGGTTGCGCTCGTTCATCCGGTCGACGAGCTCTTCCAGCGAGCGCGCCGTGACGATGTCGTCCGGGCACTCCTCGGTCAGGCGATCGACCAGCTCCTGGTTCCCGAACAGCAGCTGCCGCGCCATCAGGAGCTTCCTCTGGTACCGGAACGCCGTCATGTAGTCGCAGCCCGAGACCGCGAGCTCCTTTTTCGCGATCGCGTTGTTCATCACCTGCCACGAATACTGGCCGGGCTGCCTGAGGATGTTTTCCACGAGGAAACGCGTGTCGGTCGAGCCGACGAGGGGCACGGGGCCGATGCGCTCTCCCTTCGCGTTCAGCCAGAGCGCTGAGCGTGGCGGGACGAGCGACAGGCCGTCGTTCGGCTTGCGTTTGGCGGGATGATGAATGCCGGCCGCGTAGTGCCACTGCTTGTCGAGGTGAGTGAGGTTGCCCCCGGCCCGCGCCACGGCTTCGTGCATCGCGCCGTCTCCAAATTGGTGCGCTCCGTTGAGCAGCACCTTCGGAGGAGCGCCCCATGGCTTGAACCAGTTTGCCCGCACCTTCGAGAGGTCGCCTCCGCAGATTCCTCCCGTCGCGATCACGACCCGATCGCCGCGCGCGACGAACCGGCCGCCGCTTTCGAGGTCGGTTCCGACGAGCCCGGTCACACGTCCGTTCGAGACTTCGAGGTCCAGGACGGCGTGCCGGAAGCGAATCGTATGGCGGGCCGCGCGCGGATGCGCCCTCAGCGCGCGCACCACCTGCTCGATGATGGCGTGGCCCAATCCCCACGCAATGTGCCACCTTGGGACGGTGTTGCCGGGCCCGAAGACGCCGCGTTCAGGCCAGTTCACGACGGGCAGGAACTTCACCCCGACGCCGTCGAGATAGGCGTGGATCAGATCGAGCGAACGGTCGCAGTAAAGCTCCGCCCAAAGGCGCGGCCAGGAATCGTCTTCGCCGAACCGAGCGTACGAGAGCCAGTCCCGGAGGGCGAGCTCGGGCGAGTCGGAGATACCCGTCCTTCTCTGCTGCGGCGTGCCGATGAGATGCACGCCTCCGAACGACTCCTTCGCGAGGCCGCCGAGTTTCTCGGGCACGTCCTTGTCGAGGAGGAGAACCGTTTTCCCGTGCTCGAGCAGTTCGTGCGCGGCAACCAGCCCCGCGAGCCCAGCGCCCGCGATGACGACGTCCGCGTGATGCACCTTCTCGGTCATCGATTACGCCCGCTGTGCCGGGGCCAGAACGTCGGCATTCTAGCTGCCCGTCCGCCCGCGTTCTCCGGCCGCGCCGCGGCGCCGCCTAAGATGGCGCGCGTGACGGCGACGGCTCGGCGAGCGGAGAAGGGGATCCCGAACGCGCTCGCGCGGTTCGGCTTCTTCGCGCGCGGGCTCGTCTACGTGCTCGTGGGGTGGGTCGCGGCTCGGGTGGCGCTCCTCCAGCGCGGGCGCGCCACCGGGCCCGTGGACGCGCTCGCCAGGACCCTCACGGGATGGAACGGGCGCCTCGTCCTCGCGGTCGTGGCGGCAGGCCTCTTCGCCTTCGTGCTCTTTCGCGCCGCCCAGTGCGTACGCACGCGCCGGCGTTTCGCCCAGATCGGGTACGTCGCGAGTGCCCTCGGAAACCTCTTTCTCGCGATCTCCGCCGTGCGCCTCTTCTTCCAGCTCCGCGCGGGCGGAGACGCCGCGGGACTGCGCGAGCTGGGATCCCGCCTCGTCTCCGACGCGTGGGGACGCGGCGCCCTCGAGCTTGGAGGCGCGATCGCCGTCGTCGTGGGCGGCGTCGAGATGGCGCGGGCGCTCCTGGACAGGCTCCCCGCGGATTTCACCGCGGCGATCATGGCTCGCGAGAGCAAGAGATGGACATCCGCGCTCGCCCGGGGCGGCGTGTTCGCGCACGGCCTCGTCCTCGCGGTCGCGGGCGCCTCCGTCTGCAGCGCGGGGCTCGAGGGGAACCCTCGGGCTCTCAGCGGCATGGGGGCGGCGCTCCGCACGATCAAGAGAGCCGACGCCGGCCCCGTTCTCTTCGCGCTCGTGGCCGCGGGCCTCCTCGCCTATGGCCTTTCGCTTTTCGTGCTGGCGGGCCACGGGTTGAAACGCTCGCGCTGAAAGCCCCGCTGGTGGGCGTCGAACCTGTGACGCGCTTGCATCGGCGGGTGTACGCTTTCAAAGAGAAAGGAAGGGTTTTCATGTCACTGAGGAGACTTGCTCTCAGTGTTCTGTGCGCAGCCCTCGCGTTTCCCGCGGCCGCGACTCCTCCCCAGCCGGCCGCGAAGGTCGACGGGCCGGACGAGCATGGCATCACGGCGATCACATACGCGATCGTGGAGAACTCGTTCAACGCGCGGGAGGTCATCCGGGCGCTGCTGAAGGCGAAGGCGTCGGTGAACG
>DAIOUV010000022.1:47474-52829 GCA_036759345.1 Acidobacteriota bacterium
CGACCTCAACGCGAAGGACAACGACAACTGGACGGCGCTGATGTATGCCGCCTTCTACAGCTCCTCGTTCTGCGTGACGGATCTCCTGAAGGCCGGCGCGGACCCGAAGGTCGAGGCCACGGACGGCAAGACGGCGGTCCTTCTCGCCGTGCAGCACGGAAATTCGACGAGCATCGAGGCTCTTCTCGCGGCCGGCGCCACCTTCGAGTCCAGGGGCCTCAAGCACACCACGCCGCTCGTCCTTGCGGCGATCGGCGACGACATGGAGACCGTCGAGCGCGTCCTGAAGGCGAAGCCCGACGTGAACGGCAAGGACAAGGACGGCGTGACCGCCCTGATGGTGGCCGCCGACCTCGGAAACACGGACACCCTGATGGCTCTTCTCAGGGCCGGCGCCGACATCACCTTGAAGGAGAAGAAGGGCCTGACCGCGCTCGACATCTCGAAGGAGTCGAAGTGCGAGGAGTGCGCGGCGCTGCTCGGTGACAAATGGGAGAAGAGGCAGCCCTCCGGCGGAACGACGCTCTCGGTCCCGTGCGACGCGCTCGCTGGCGCGCTGAACGTCAACGTGAAGACCGAAGGGAGCGATCTCGTCTGGTCGGTCTTCTACCCGAAACCCGTCGGGGCGTACCTCGGCGGCTACAGCAGCGGGGCGAAGAAGGTCTCGGCCGACGTCAAGATCTACCTGGACGTGGACAACAACGCGAAGACGGGGCTTCCCCCCACGAAGGGCGTGTCAGGCGACCTCGGAACGGGTGGCGCCGAATACGTGATCGGCCTGATGGAGATCGGGACGTCCGTCCGCAACGAGGAGGGCAAGTACGTCAACCGGCAGGTACTGGACCCATCGATCTCCAAGGGCGAGGAGCAGCTCAGCTCCGACCAGATGAACGGCTGGTTCCCGAAGGTCGAGCGGGATCTCAATGCCGTTCGCCTCGGCGTGCCGCTGTCCGTGCTCGGCCTGAAGAGCGGCGCGAAGATCCGCGTCACGGTGCGTCCCGGCTTCTGCGCTCCGAAGAGCAAGGTCGTGACGCTGGAGTAGGAGCGGATATGATTGAGCCACGCCGGAAGAGGATCGGTCCAGATCGTGATCGAGGAGGTCCCATGGATGCCGCCGAAAAAGCTTCCATCTGCGGAAACCAAAAAGCACCCACCTGCAGAAACCTCCCCCCGATCTCCGTCATGAAGCTTCCGCACGTACAAACCCGCCGTGCAGCCGAATACTAGTTAGGCAGCAGAAACCCTTGTGTGGCTAGAACTTCTCTACGCGGGCCTAGCGGTCATGGCTAACGCCGCCCTATTCGGCTCAATCCTGCCTCGCCTCGCGTCCGCGCCGATCACAGAGGAGAACACTTCTCACCCCACCTATCCAACCCTTTCGGGAGCCCGGTTCGGCGCATGGGTGGCCATAAACGCCTGCCTGAACTTCGGGCTTTTCTGGGGCTACTTCGCGGTGGCGCGGGCTCGCGGGAGTGACGGCCGGCTTTATCTCGTCTGCGTCGCCGCCAGCATCATCTTCTTCGCATTCCAAGGCTCCGCGTTTCGTGCGCGCGTCGGAGATCCAGATGCGAGGTTTGGAGCCTTCATCGGGCTCGCCATCGGAATGGTCGCGCTATTCCTAGTCGTTACCAGCGGCCATCCATGAGGCGCGGGCTGCTGCCTAACCCCTCATTGCAGCGGACTCATCGTCAGTCGCTCGCGCTCCTTCCTCTTCGCCGCTGAACTCGATATCGTTAGGCCGCACAAACATGCCGGAACGCAGCATTCGCTTCGCCATTCGCACTGACGATGGGCGAACGTCGGACATCTGGAAGTGCTGGACGACGGAAGGCACTGGAAAACGAGACGTGTACCTGACGAGTCGGCCGCTCGGCAACGCCCTCAAGCTCAGTCTCCATGAGGGCGGGCAGTGGCACGTCGCCTTCGACTCGCGCAAGAAGGATGCACTCTTCACGCCTGACTCCGCGCCCTCGAGTCGGTATCTCGGCAAGTGGCAGCGCCCGAACGCGGGGTCAGAACCGTTCGTTCTCGCGTCAAGGGTTCTCTTCCCGTGGTCCTGTCCAATGGACATCGGTGCTCACGCTCCAGCGGACACCGTGTGGATCCCTTGCGCCCCCGAAAAGCAGATGGTTGAAGTGGCGATCTGCCTCCTGAACGTCCCGATCCGCCCAGACGATTGGCCGGGCAAGACAGCAATGGGAACGCACTTGGTTGGACGCCTTCCGCTCGAAGGTGGCGGAGAGGTCGTGATCGTCCACCGGCTATGCCCGATGTGGGACTCCGCCGCTCAGAAGTCAGGCACACCCAACTACTTCCGCGGGCAATCAAGAGCTGACCTCGTCGAAGCAAATCGCATGGTGGCCTGGGGCGAAGAGTCGGATGGGTCCATCACGTTCATCGAAAGTCGCCTTGTCGTCAGTGGTCCAAGTGCGGCCTAACCAACGCTTCGACACGGACCCTTCACAGCGTCGCTTCGCGCCGCTGTTTCGGGCCGGTCAAGCGTAGCGTTAGGCCGCTTTCGGCCGCATCTTTACGGCACTCCGGAACTGGTAGGAGACCTATGAGCGTTCTACACCTCGTTCAAGGCGGAATCGATAACGGCGACCTCGCGTGGCTCATCAAAGCCGCCCACGAACATCTCGATTCACCTCGCTGGGTCGTGCCAAAGACAGCACTGCCGGGCGATCACGTTGTAGTCTTCATCGGTGGATATGGCTTCTTCGCCACCGCCACGATCACATCCTCGCCCTTGCCGCGTGAGGATTGGCCGAATCGCTATGGTGCCTATCTAACAGGCGTGTCTCTCATTGAGCCTTCCATTTCGCTCGGCACGATTCTGAGGCGTTTTCCTGAGCTATCTTGGGCGCGATACCCTCGTAGCATCACGACGCCATCGCCAAGCATCGCGAAGCAAATACGAGCGTCTATCGCCAATCGTCGGCGTCATGGCGCGCGCGACCTCAAGGCCGAGGCACTCGCTGACGCAGGCATACAGGAGCTACGAGCTGTGGCCCTCCTCGCTGCTCGACCACGCCTCACACCACGTGAAAAGACAGTTCTATACCGCACTCGGTCTCTCGCCATACGCTTGTACGTTCTGTCTAGAGCCGCCGGAGACTGCGAGGGCT
Source organism: Acidobacteriota bacterium (assembly GCA_036759345.1). Classification (GTDB taxonomy): domain Bacteria; phylum Acidobacteriota; class Thermoanaerobaculia; order UBA5066; family UBA5066; genus Fen-183. The sequence goes on from DAIOUV010000022.1 coordinate 50,603, forward strand.
GCAAGACCGCTGCTCCTTTCTTCTCCGCTAACGGCAAGCCTTACTTGGAGCCTCACCACACCACTCGCGTCGCCGATGACGGACCAGACCACCCTGCCCACGTAATCGCCTTATGTCCCAACTGCCATAGACGGGCGCATCTGTCAGAAGATGCAATCGCTTTCAACACGCGCCTCAAGAAGACACTCGTCGCGCTGGAACCTCGGAAGCGGCCTAACCCCGCGTTGCAGCGGACTCGTTTCGCTCGTCGCTGAGCTTGATATGGTTAGGTGGCGATACCCTCGCATTACGGAGACCAGACATGAATCGAAAAGCCGCTCTTCTGCTCCCTGCCGTTGGAATCGTGCTCGCCTGCCGAACGTCGGCCCCACCTCGCGCCGCGCACAGCCCCGAATTTCTCGCCTCTCCACAGACCGTGGCGCTTTCTCTGCCCTTCTCAGATGCGGTTCGCGCGGGAGACCTCCTCTTTGTCTCCGGGCAAATTGGAAACGTGCCCGGCAAAGAGGAGCTCGTGTCAGGTGGTATTGGTCCTGAGGCAACGCAGGCGCTCGAGAATATCAAGGCTGTCCTCGAGCGTTACGGCTCCTCGATGGAGGCCGTCGTCAAGTGCACCGTCTTTCTTGGAGATATTCGGGAGTGGGCCGCGTTCAATGCGGTCTATCGCGGCTACTTTCCAGCCCACTTTCCAGCACGCAGTGCCTTCGGGAGCAACGGACTAGCCCTCGGAGCGCGGGTAGAGCTCGAATGTACCGCCTACGCGCCGTCGTCACGTCATCCGTAACGAGACCGCGCCTGACACTCGTTATCCTCGCTATCGTCGCCTGTTCGCTTACCGGCCTCGCTGTCGCGGATCCGCCTGCGTACAGAGACCCACTCCTCGACCGTCTCATCGGCGCTTGGATACTCAGGGGCCAGATTGCTGGTAAGGAGACGACCCATGATGTTGTCGCCGGGTGGGTGCTTGGCCACCAATATCTGCGCTTTCATGAAGTAGCGCGAGAGAAGGATGCCAGCGGCAACGCGGCATACGAAGCGATTGTCTTCATCGGCTCTGGCCAGCCTTCGCACGCGTACGCCTGCTTGTGGCTCGACTCGACCGGCGGCGGCGGCCTCTCCTCCCAAGCTATCCGGCTCCTTTCGGCCGCGTGAAGCTGACCAGGAAATGATTCGTGGCTCGCCACGGCTTGGTATGAACGATCGGGCACACAGGTAACACTGACCCCCGCTACGGCTTTGCGCGGCCGTACTGCCACGGCCACTCCACGTCCGCGCCGAGCTCCCGCGCGGCACGCTGCGGCCAGTACGGGTCGCGGAGGAAGGCGCGCGCCATGACGATCGCGTCGGCCCGGCCCGCGGCGAGAATCTCTTCCGCCTGCCCGGGCTCCGTGATCATTCCGACGGCGGCCGTCGCGATGCCCGCCTCGCGCCGGATCGCTTCCGCGAAGGGAACCTGGTAGCCGGGGGCGACCGGAATCTTCGCCGTCGACACGTTGCCGCCGCTCGAGCAGTCGACGAGGTCGATGCCTTCCGCCTTCAGGAGCTTCGCGAGCTCGATCGACTGCGCGAGGTCCCATCCACCCTCCACCCAGTCCGTCGCCGAGATGCGGACGAAGACCGGCCGCTCGGCGGGGAAGGCCTGACGCACGGCGCGGGCGACCCGGACCGTGAGGCGCGCGCGATTTTCGAGGGAGCCGCCGTAGGCGTCGGTCCGGCTGTTCGAGAGCGGGGACAGGAACTCGTGGAGGAGATAGCCATGCGCCGCGTGAACCTCGACGACCTGGAAGCCCGCGTTGACGGCGCGCTCGGTCGCCGCGACGAACGCGTCCACGACGCCGTCCAGGTCGGCGGCAGTCATCTCGCGGGGCGGAGGAAAGCTCTCGTCGAACGGGATCGCGCTGGGGCCGAGCGTCGTCCACGCGCCTTCGTTCGCCGCCAGCGGACGGCCACCTTTCCACGGCACCTGCGTCGACGCCTTGCGGCCCGCGTGGGCGAGCTGGATCCCGGGCACGGCGCCCCGGGCCACGATGAAATTCGTGATGCGCGCAAAGGCGCTCACCTGCGCGTCGTTCCAGAGGCCCGTATCGCCGGGCGAGATCCGGCCCTCGGGTGAGACTCCCGTGGCCTCGGCGATCACGAGCGCGGCTCCTCCGACCGCGCGGCTGCCGAGGTGCACGAGGTGCCAGTCGTTCGGCACGCCCTCCTCGGCCGAATACATGCACATGGGCGA
>DAIOUV010000023.1:0-14320 GCA_036759345.1 Acidobacteriota bacterium
CTGGTAGGCGGAGGTCGCGGCTCCCCAGAGGAATCTCTCCGGGAATCCGAGGTTCGGCGTGATGACGACTTCTGGAGCAAGCAAGCTCCCCAGTCTATGCCGCTCGGTTGACACCGGGCCTCTTCTCGGGTCTGATTTCGCCATGTCGACGGCAAAGGACGTCCTCTCGAGAAAGAAGGCTCTGGGGGTCATCACCGTCCTGCCGGACTACAGCGTGCGGGACGCGTGCCGGGTCATGCGGGACCACCGGATCGGCGCCCTCCTGGTCGCGGAGGGGGAGACCCTCCACGGGATCATCACCGAGCGCGACGTCATGAATCTCGTCGTGGCGGAGGAGAAGGACCCGTCGACGACGAAGGTCCAAGAGGTGATGACCCGAAAGGTCATCGTGGTCCGTTCCGACCGGTCGCTCGAGGAGGTCGAGGCGATCATGCGGCAGGAGCGCCTGCGTCACGTTCCCGTCGTGGACGAGACGGGTCTCGTCGGGATGATCTCGATCGGGGACGTCAACGCCTACAACGCGGCCGAGGACCATCAGAACGTCGAGTACCTGACCCAGTACATCCAGGGCCGGGCCTGACGGCGATCCGAGGGCCAGGCCTCGTCGGAGGCTTCATGAGACTCAGAATGCACGGGACCCCCCTCGGCCGCCGAGTTCTCGGCAGCGCAGCTCTTCTCGCGGCGTTAGCCGCGATCCCGATGCCGGCGGCGGCCCAGCCGGGAGGTCCGTCGAGCGGACCCGCCGTCCGGACCGAGACACCCTTCATCGTCGAGTACTACTACAAGGCGAAGTGGGGCTTTTCCGATGAGTTCGCGCGGCTCTTCCGAAAGAACCACCTGCCCGTGCTGAAGAAACAGATCGAGTCGGGGAGATTCCTCGAGGTCAAGGCGGAGAAGCCGCGGTATCACGCGACCGAGGACGGGCGCTGGGACTTCCGCGTCACGATCGTCTTCCGGAGTGCCGTGGCCGCCGCCGAGGGCTCCTTGGAGGAGGAGATCAAGAAGCAGCTCTTCCCGGACCAGGAGACCTATCGTCGCGAGGAGCAGAGACGCTTCGAGATCCTCCTCGCGCACTGGGACCTCCCGCTCGTGGCCGCGCCGGAGATGGCCCCGTAGCAGGGCCTCCCGCGGCTACTCCCATTTCGGCGGCCGCTTCTCGAGGAAGGCGCGGAGCACTACGGCGAAGTCCACTCCCGAGCGCTTCCTCGGCCGTGACGGATCTCGACCCATTCCCGCATTTCCCCCCGGCCGCATGGCCGCAAGGACACGGGAGCCGCTACTGTTCGCCGGTGCGCTACCCGACCAGCGTCCGCACGTACCGGCTCGTGAGGAGCGCGGCGACGAGGACGGGTGCGACGAGGAGGGCGACGGAAACCTTCAGGTACGTCCCAGGCGCGAAGGCGCCCGAGCGGGAGAGAAACACCGCTCCGATACAGGTCACCACACTCGCGATCAGGAACCGCCATCCGAAGTACGCATTGGCCTCGTACCACACGAGGTCGCTGTCGAGCGTCGCGCGGGTGCGATAGCCGTAGAGGACGTTGCGCGGGACCTTTCGGAAGACGAGCGGGAGCGACACGACGGCGAAGAGCGCGTTGCACGCGAGGATCGTGATGAGGCCCTTCTCGTAGATGCTCACGCGAAGAGCTTATCGGCGTTCACTTTCCGGCGCCGGGGGCTTTCGTCGGAGTTCTCGTCGGCACCGCAACGGCGCGCAGGGCGGCCGGCGCGACGATGGGTGCGGCAACGCCCGCCGGCGCTTGCACCGTGTGGGGCCGGGTGGCGCCCAGCGCGCACGCCGCGGCCGCGTTGGACACGATGCCCAACGCCATTTCCCAGTTTGCGGCCGTCATGGCGTGATCGTACCGGGCATCGGCCTCGCTTCGCATGGCGTCGATCTTCTTGTTGTCCTGCGCCAGCTTCGCGTCCCTGGCGGCGAGGGACTCTTTAGCCTCCATGCTCTCTTCCTTCCGGTTGTTGCGCGCGTCCTTCTGGGCCGACTTGAGGTACTGCGTCATCACGGCCATGAGGATGCCCGCCGTCTCGCCCCGCGTCATGGCGGTGACGTCGTTGACGGACATCTTCGAGGAGAGACGTGCCTCGAGGGCCTGAGTGCGTGCGCGCTCGGCGGGCGTAAACGCGGCACGCGTGCGGGCCTCCTGTTCGAGAAGGTTCCGAGGAATCTCAAGATTTGCGGCGAGGAGGAAAACGAGAACGACACCGGGCGCGGTGCGGTGCATGCGCGTCTCTTTCTGTCGTCGCTACCTCATGTTCGCGATGATGCCGCTGGCGGTGTCCGAGATCTTCTTCATCATGTCCGAGAGCAGCGACATGAACTTGCTGTAACGATCCTGCAGCATCTTGATCCGCAACGAAAGCTCCTGGCTCAGATCCCCCAAGGAGTCGCTCCTCTTGATGTCCGCCTGGAGGGTTTTCGCGGCATCGTAGTCCGCGAGGAACGTGAGGGCGTCGGCCGCTCCGGCGACGCGGAGGTTCGGCCAGCGGGCCTGGACGGCCGCCCGGGCGAGGGCCTCGGGGTCGCCGGGTCCCTTCGCGATGTCGGGCGCGACTTGTTTCACCCACGCCTTCACGGCGGGCGAGGCCGCGTTCCAGAGACGATCGCCGAGGGCTTTCACGTCGGCTGGAAACTGGGGGACCTGCGGGCGCGCCTTGACGACAGGCGCCGGAGAGATGGCGACGGGCTGGCTCACCGCCTTGTCCGCCGCGAGCGCGACGGGAGCGCCGAGGGCGAGGAATCCTGAGAGCGTAAACACGGCGAGGCGGTGTTTGCGCATGCGGGATTCTCGCACCCCCGTCAATCCGGGTACGGCGCAGTGAGGAGCGCCGCCATCGTGCGCATGCCGCTCAGGTAGTTGCCCATGCGCAGGTTCTCGTCGTAGGCGTGCTGGTTGTTGTCGGGATTGACGACGGGGACGAGGACGAACGGCGCCTTCAGGGGCCCGACGATCTCGTGCGTCGGGACCGTGCCGCCCATCATGCGGATGCGGACGAGCGGCGCGGACGCCCCGCCCTGCCACGCCCCGGAGATCGCGGAGGACGCCCACCGGCCGACGGAGGAGTCGACGGGCTGGCGCGCCGCCTCCGTGGGGAGGTGCGCGTTCAGCCGCGCGAGCTTCGGCCAGCGCGCGCGCTCGTCGTCGGTGGGCTCCTTGTCCACGAGGTGATAGCCCTGCGCCTCGACGTGCTTCCTCAGGAGATCGAGGAGGTACGGGGGGCCGGACTCGACCGTCGTGCGGAGATCCAGCTCGGCGACGGCGTCGCGCGGAACGATGTTCGCGGCCTTGTCGCCGACGCCCGCCGAGGCGAGGCCGCGCACGTTGAGCGACGGGTACTGGAGTGACTCCTGGTACGTCGCGCCGACCTTCTCCGGCTGCGCGATGCCGGTGCGCTTCTTCAGCGCCGTCTCGTCGTCGGGGACATCGGCGAGGACCTTCCGGTCGGCGTCGGTCAGGTTCGTGCGCGCGTAGTAGCCGGGGATCGTGACGCGCCCGTCCTCGTCCTTCATGCTCGCGAGAAGGCGCGCGAGCCGCATCGCCGGGTTGGGGACCCAGTTGCCGAAGTGGCCGCTGTGGAGCGGGGCGCGCGGCCCGTATACGGTGAGCGTGACGCCGACCTCGCCGCGGTTGCCGAAGACGATCGTCGGGTGGCCCGACGCGTGGGAGGGGCCGTCGAAGAGGACGACGGCGTCCGCCGCGAGAAGCGCCGTGTTCGCGGCGACTGCGGCGGCGACGCCGGGCGAGCTGACCTCCTCCTCGCTGTCGAGGAGGACCTTCACGTTCATCGCCGGGTCGATCTTCTTCGCGCGGAGGATGTCGAAGACCGCGAGAAACATCGCGATCGGGCCCTTGTCATCGGAGGACGAGCGCGCGAAGACGCGGAGCTCGGGGTCGAAACCCGGCTTCATCAAATCGGCGCGGTCCACCTCGGTCCACGTTCCGTCCAGGCCGCGCCGCTTGACGACGGGCTGGAAGGGGTCTTTCTGCGCCCACTGCGACGGAATCACGGGCTGCCCGTCGAAGTGCATGTAGAAGAGAACCGTCTTGCGTGGCGCGCGGCCTGCGCCGTACTCGGCGAAGACGATCGGGCGGCCCTTGTTCTCGAATTGCCGTGTCGTGAATCCGCGCTTCTGAAACGCCGCCTCGAGCCACGCCGCGTTCCTCTGGACGTCGGCCGGGTTGATCGAGACGTTCGGCAGGGAGAGGAGCTCGAGGTACTCGGGGAAGCTTGCGACCGCCGCTGCCGCGATTGTCGCGTCGTCGAGGCCCGTGGGGAGCACCGCGGGGGCGGGCGCGGCGGCGCCTGCCGCCAGGGTCAGGAGCATCAACGCCGCGAGGCGAGTCTTGACCATCTGTGTCCTCCTCGGAAGGCGGCCCAGCTTACGTGAAGGCCCCAGCCCTGGTGAATCCCCGCTTGCGCTATACTCCCCCTGTTCGCCCTTTCTCTCGTACTGACGGAGCGGACCGAGGCCGAAAGGTCCCCGTCGACCATCCCCCGTCCCACTCTTTACCATCTCCCAACCGCACTCGTCCTTCGGACGACTGTTCAACAAAGGATCCCCATGAAGCTCTACGTTGGAAACCTGTCCTATTCTGTGAACGACTCTACCCTCCGCGCTCTGTTCGAGCCCTTCGGCAACATCGAATCCGCCCGCGTGATCTCTGACCGCGACACCGGCTCCTCGAAGGGCTTCGGCTTCGTCGAGATGTCCGACGAAGACGGCCAGAAGGCCATGGGCGCCCTGAACGGCCGCGACCACGACGGTCGCGCCCTCAAGGTGAATGAGGCCAAGCCCCAGGAAAACCGCGGCGGCGGCGGTGGTTACGGCGGCGGCGGCGGCGGTCGCGGCCGCTACTAGTCCTCGCTCTTCTTTTTCAAGCTCTCTATTTTTTTCCGGCGCCGAAGTCATTTCGGCGCCGGTTTTCTTTTCAGGGCACGCAGGTCTCGCCCTCGGCGGGGGAAAGCTTCGCGGACGAGAGCCGGCCGCTTCAGGCCGGATAAGATGTCGCCGATGACGGCGCCCAGGGTGATCCAGTCGGAGGTCCGCTGGCCGGTCCTCTTCGCGCTGCTCGCGCTCGGCCTGCTCAACTTCGCGCTGCCGCCGGCGCTCATCGTGGGCCCGCGCTGGGTCGTTCTCGTCGTTCTCCTCGTCCTCGCCGTTCCGACTGCGCTCGCCCATCGGGCGGGTCGCGCTTCGCTCACTCGCGCGCTCGGTTTCGTGATGAGCGGCGTCGTGACGCTGACCCTAGTCGGCTCCCTCGCGCTCCTCATCGCGGGGCTGCCGAGGAAGAGCGAGACGCCGGCGGAGCTCGCGGAGTCGGCCGCGTGTCTCTGGGTCGCAAATGTGCTGGTCTTCGCGATCTGGTACTGGAGGCTCGACGCGGGCGGACCGTTCGCCCGGGACGGGCGCGGCGCGCACTCCGAGGGAGATTTCTTCTTCCCCCAGATGATGGAAGGGTGCCCGGGGCCGAAGAACTGGACGCCCCGGTTCGTGGACTATCTCTTCGTCGCGTTCAACAACAGCACGGCCTTCTCGCCCACCGACACGCCCATCCTCTCGCGCTGGGCGAAGATCCTGACGATGCTGCAGTCGCTCATCTCTCTCCTCGTCGTCGCGGTCCTCGCGTCCCGGGCCGTCGGCCTGATCTGACCGTAGAGCCCTCCTCTACGCTCTACGCCTGGATGATCCCGTGGCGGAGGGCGAAGCGGATGAGCTCCGTACGCCCGTGGACGCCCAGCTTGCTCATGACGTGCTCGCGGTGGGACATCGCGGTCTTCACGCCGATGCCGAGCAGCTCGGCGATCTCCTTGTTGCTGTGCCCTTCGGCGACGAGCTTCAGGACCTGCTTCTCGCGGTCGGTGAGCGTCTCGTACGTGTCGACGGTTTGGGTGCCGGAGGCCGCGGCCTCGCGCTCCTCGAGGGCGACGCGCGCGACTTCCGGCGCGAGCACGAGCCCCCCGCGCGCGACGCTGCGGATCGCCGAGGCCAGCTCCGCGCCCGCCGCCTTCTTCAGCACGTAGCCCGAGACGCCGATCTTCAGGAAGCGCGAGACGTATTCGCGGTCCTCGTACTGGGTGAGGACGATGATCTTCGTGCGCGGGCTGAGTTTCCGGATCTCGAGCGCGGCCTCCAGGCCGCCCAGGTTCGGCATGGCGATGTCGAGGAGGAGGACGTCGGGCTCCAGTTCCTTGCAGCGGTCGATGGCCTGCCGGCCGTCCTCGGCCTCGCCCACGACCTCGATGTCGTCGGCCTTCGCGAGCAGCGCGCGCACGCCTTCGCGCATGAGGGCGTGATCGTCGGCGATGACGACGCGCGTCCTAGACAGGGTGGGCCTCCCGCGGGATCGGAATTTCGAACGCCAGGTGGGTCCCCTCGCCGGGCGCGGAGTCGAGGCTCATCTTCCCACCAAGGATCTCGACGCGCTCGCGCATGCCCAGGATGCCCAGGCCGCGCCCCGTCTCGGAGGGCTGCACGACGCTTTTCGGATCGAATCCCTTGCCGTCGTCCTCGATCTCGATGAGGAGAGTCTTCTCGCTGGCCGCGATCTGCACGAGCACGTCTTCGGCCCCGGCGTGCCTGGCCACGTTCAGGAGCGCCTCCTGCACGATGCGGAAGACGGCCGTCGCGACGTCTTGCGGCACGCGGCTCTCGACGTCCTCGAACTCGCACTTCACCGTGATGCCGAGCGGTTCGAGATGGCGCGCGGCGTACCACCTCACGGCGGCGAGGAGGCCGAGATCGTCGAGGACGGAGGGACGCAGGTCGAAGATGACGCGGTGCAGGTCGTCGAGGGCGCGTCCCGCGAGGCCCTTGACCTCCACGAGACGCTCGCGCGCGTCGCCTTCGGGCAGTTCTGAGAGCGCGCTCTCGAGCCGGAAGGACAGCGCCGAGATCGTCTGGCACGTTTCGTCATGGAGCTCGCGCGCGATGCGCATGCGCTCGCCTTCCTGCGCGCTCAGGAAACGCTTGAGCAGTTCGGCGCGCCGGTCGTCGCGCTCGAGGCGTGCGCGCATCGTCTCGAGGGAGCGGCCGAGCCGGCCGACCTCGTCGTCGGGCAGCGGCGGGATGGGCTCTGCGAGGTCGCCGCCCGTGATGCGCTCGGCGGCGCGCGTGAGAACGAGGAGAGGCCGGAGCACGCTGCGCGCCGCGCCCCACGTGAAGATCGCGGCGAGCGCGAGAAACACGGGCGTGACGGCCAGCATCCGCCGGCGGAACGCGATCGCGGGCGCGAACGCGTGGGCGGCCCGCTCGCGCACGACGACTCCCCAGGGAAAGAGCCGGAGGGGCGCGAAAGCGAGGGCATCCTCTCCCACGCGGCCCGCGTACGCCCGGCGGCCCTGGAGGAGCGGCAGCAGGAATGCCGCGCCCACGGGCGGCGTCCGTCCGGGTCCCGAATCGGTCGTTGCGACGACCTCGCCCACCGCATCGACGAGCTCGGTCGTGAGCCCCTCCCCGGTCTGGAGGGAAGGCAGGAGGGCCGCGAAGGCGGGAAGCGCCGGATCCAGGCTCGCGCCGGAGAGGCCGGTCGTCTTCCCGCCCTGATCCACGAGCGGAACGAAGAGGAACAGGCGGCGCGCACCGTCCGGGAGCGTCGTGAGGGCGGAGGCCGCGCGGCGCCCGGTAGCCACCGCCTCCCGCGCGGCCGGCAGGTCGAAGAGATGGTCTTGAAGGTGCCCGCCGGCGGGCTCCTCCCACAGGATCTCGCCGCGCGGACTCAGGAGGAACACGCTGGAGAAAAGACGCGAGTGGCGATACGTGCCGAGGAGGGCCGTACGGCGCGCGGGGCTGTCGGGCTCGACGCCGCCGCCATAGAGACCCTCGAGGTCGCCCCGGAGCATTTCCTCGACGTGCTCGACGGCGCTGCGGGCGAGGATCTGCTGGTCGCGCAAGACGCGCTGGGAGAGGTCGTCGAGGGCGCTCGAAATCAGGAACCCGAGGACGACGAGCGGCGCGAGGATACCGAACCCGACGAGGAGAAGCGCCCGCGCCTGCAGGGCGTTCTGAACCCCGAGGCGTTGGTGCTCTTCGGGGTTCACGACTTCGGCGGTGCTTCGGGCGCCGGGCGCGGGGGCGGGGTGAGCGCGGGCTCGCCATGGACCGGCTTCCCGTGAGTCGGTTCGCCGTAGAGGCGCGCGTACTCGAGTCGGTGCTCGTGCTTGAGCCGCTCCTTGCTGATCTTGCCCGTGAAGATGGCCGGGTCGAACGGGAAGATGCCGGGCGCCAGGTGGGCGTTGTAGATGTGCCAGGTGATGACGACGAGGAACGCCATCAGGCCCTCGTTGCTGTGCGCGACCTTCGACATGGGAATCAGCTCGCCGGGCAGAAAGCGCGTCACGAGCATCGGAAAGTAGAGGACGAGGCCCGTCGAGATCATGACGAGGCCGCCGAGCACGAGGCCCCAGTACTCGAACTTCTGCCGGTAGTCGAAGCGATCGAAGGTGGGCTGCGATTCGACGATGCCGAGATCGTAGCGGAGCTGCTGGACCGCGTCTTTGAAATCCTTCCGGTTCGGCAGCATCGTGAGTTTCATCCGCCGCTGGAGCGAGAGGATCACGCTCACGCTGATGTGCCACATCGTGAAGAGCGAGAAGAGGATTCCGGAGACGCGATGGATGAAGCGGAGGTGATCGAGCCCTCCGATGAGGTTCACGATGCCGCGCGCCCAGCCGGTCTCGAAGAACTTCTGGGGAAAACCCGTGACCGCGAGCAGGATGAAGGTCGTCATCACGATGAGGTGCTCGGCGCGCTGCCTTTTCGTGAAACGGATCGCGTATTCGGTCATCTGTTCACCAGCACGCGCCAGAGGTGGAGGAGGATCTGCAGGCAGAGGCCTCCGATGATGAAGGGGATGAAGATCTTGTAGAAGACGCCGACGGCCCAGACGAGGGGCGCCCTCTTCAGGCTCGGTTCGTAGTGCGAGAGCCACGCGGCGGGGAAGTTTTTTGTGGCGCCGGCGTGGCACTTCGCGCAGGTCTTCTGGAGGTTCGCCTTCAGCACCTGCGAGTTGCCGTCCCGGGCCTTCGTGATGTCGTGGGTGCCGTGGCAGTCGATGCAGAGCGCCGTGACGGTCTTCGGTTTCTCGCCCGAGGTGGCGAGCTTCGCGCTCATGCCGTGAAAGTCCGTGAGGTAGGACGAGACGACGTTCGTCGAGAGTCCGTACTTGGCCATCAGCGTCTTGTTCGTGTGGCATTTCGCGCAGAGATCGATCGTGGTGAGGCGCCAGTCTTTCGTGCGCGGGTCCGCGATGTCGTGCGCATGGTGGCAGTCGGTGCAGACGGGCACGTCCTGGTTGCCGGCGAGAAGCGCCTGTCCGTGGACGCTCTTCGCGTACGTCTCGGCCATGTCCCCGTGGCAGCCTCCGCACGTTTCCGAGACCTTCGTGCGCGGCACCTTCGGCTGGGAGATGTCGTGCGCGCCGTGGCAGTCCACGCAGAACGGCGCGCTGCCGCCCGCGGCGAGGATCTTGTAGTGCACGCCGTCGAGGGCCTTCGTGTAGTTCTCGAAGTGGCAGGTCTTGCAGAGATCCTTGAAGCCCGCCGAGAACGCCGCCTTGTCTTTCGCGGTAAGCGAGGGATGGGGGACTTCGGCTTGACCGGGATGGCAGCCGATGCAGCCCTGCCTCGCTCCGTGGACGGACTTCTCGAAGACGTCCCGCGGCACGAACAGCGACTGGGTCTCGCCGCTCGGAAGGTTGAAGGACGCGTCCTTGTCTCCGTGACAGCCGAGGCAGGTCTCGACTTCGTCGTTGCGCGACGAGGCCTGGGCCCCGAGCGGGGGCGCCGCGGCCAGCGGGACCAGAAAAAGACAGAGACAGCCAACCCGGATCGACTTCACGGACGCGCCTCCGGCGTCAAACTGACGCCAGTGCCCCGACGCCACAATAATCAAGGCGCACTAGGACGGGCGCGGCCATAATCGGCCGGGTGACGCGGCGGAGGGATCCGCTTCTCAAGACGCTTGCCACCGCGCCCGCGGTGCAGCGTCTTTCCGGGCGGATCGAGGCGGGGGTCCTCGGAACGTCGACGGGAAGCGTGTCTCTGTCGGGGGCGCCCCCGGGCCTGCTGCCTTACCTCCTCGAAGCCGTGGGCGCGTCGCTCGGGCTGAAATGGACCGTGGTGTTCGCCCACGAGCGCGACGCGGCGGCCTTCGCGCGCGACGCGGCGAGCGTTCTCGGCGAGGAGCGCGTGGCGTTCTTTCCCGCGCCGGCGCTGTCGCCATATCAGCAGATCGCGCCGTCACTGAAGGTCAGGCGCGAGGAATTCGGGACGCTGACACGCCTCGCGGAGGGCTCGGTGGAGATGCTCGTCGTCCCGGCGCGCGCGCTACTCAGGCGCTTGCCGCCGGCGGACGATTTCCGGAGGCGCACGCGCTCTCTGACCGTGGGGGACGACGTCCTGCCCGCGCGCATCGCCGAGGCCCTGCTCGACGAGGGCTACGCGCGCGCGGACCTCGTGACGGAGACCGGCGATCTCGCGGTGCGTGGCGGCCTCCTAGACGTCTTCCCGCCCCATCGGTCCGAGCCCGTGCGGATCGAGTTCGACCTGAACGCCATCGCGTCGATCCGCTCCTTCGACCCGGACACGCAGCGCTCGACGGGCGCGCTTTCCCTGGTGTCGCTCCCGCCCATGGCGCTTACGCCAGACACGCGTCAGGCGCGCGAGGCGGCACTGCGCGTCCTCGCGGACTGCCGCACGGCAGACGACGACCCGCCGGTGCCGCGCGACGTCTCGCTCGCGCGCCGGCACGACGGCCTCGAGGAGCTGTTGCCGCTCCTCGAGGGTGCGGAATCCCACGTCCTCGACCACGCGTACCACTTCGTCCTCGCCGTCGACGACCCCGACGCCGTCGCCGCGGAGCTCGTCCGGGCGGCCGACGTGCTGCGCCTTGACTACGAGAAGGCCCGCAAGGCCGGACGTGTCGTGCCCGATCCGGCGCGCCTCGCGGGCGATGCGGACCGCCTGACCGAGGAGCTCGAGAGGCGCGCGCTCGTCGCTCTCGCCCCCGCCGTTCCGGCCGGCGACACGATCGCGATCGGAGCGGAGTCGGTCCTGTCCTTCGAGGACCGGCTGCCGGACGTCGTGAAGGAGGTCTCGCGTGCGCGGAAGGACGGCCTCGCCGTTCTCCTCGCCGCGGCGACGAAGGGCGAGCGCGAGCACGTCGAGCGCCTCCTCGACGAATACGAGATCGAGCATCAGGGAAAGTCCGAGGACGTCGTTTCGCCCCTCGCGTCCGGCGCGTGCCGCGTCGTTTCGGGCGGACCGCGCTCGGGGTTCCTCTTTCGGTCCGCGGGCGTTCTGCTGCTCACGGCGACGGATCTCTTCGGCGAGCCACGCTCCTCGGCGCCGCGCCGCAAGTCTGCGTCGGAAGCGTTCCTGTCGGACCTCCGCGACCTGAAGGTCGGGGACGTCGTCGTGCATCGCGATTACGGCCTCGGGAGGTTCGCGGGCCTCGCGCGCATCGAGGACGCGGGTCTCGTGCGCGAGATGGTGGACCTGCGCTACGCGGGAGACGCGAAGCTGCTCGTGCCCGTCGAACGGCTGGATCTCATCCAGAAGTACGCGTCGGCGGGCGACGGGCCGCCGCCCGCGCTCGACAGGCTGGGCGGCCTCGGCTGGGAGAAGCGGAAGTCGTCGGTGAGAAAGGCCGTCAAGGACATCGCTGACCAGCTCCTGAAGCTCTACGCGCGGCGCGCGGCCGCGCCCGGCCATGCGTTCTCGAAGGATTCGCCGTGGCAGAAGGAATTCGAGGAGGCGTTCGAATACACGGAGACGGCCGACCAGGCCGCGGCGATCCGCGACGTGAAGCGGGACATGGAGTCCGACAAGCCGATGGACCGGCTCCTGTGCGGCGACGTGGGTTACGGAAAGACGGAGGTCGGGATGCGCGCGATCTTCAAGTGCGTGCTGGACGGCAAGCAGGCTGCCCTTCTCGCGCCGACGACGATTCTCGCGGACCAGCATTTCCGGACGCTGAGGCGGCGGTTCGCGGCGTTCCCCGTCTCCATCGACCTCCTGTCGCGCTTCCGCGGGAAGGACGACCAGAAAGAGCTGCTGCGGCGCCTCGCGGAAGGAACGCTCGACGTCGTCGTGGGAACGCACCGGCTTCTCAGCAAGGACGTCGCGTTCAAGGACCTCGGCTTCCTCGTGGTGGACGAGGAGCAGCGCTTCGGCGTCGCGCAGAAAGAGCGCATCAAGGAGTGGCGCGCGTCGGTGGACGTCCTCGCGATGTCGGCGACGCCCATTCCGCGCTCCCTGCATCTCTCGCTCGCGGGCATCCGCGACCTCTCCGTCATCGAGACGCCTCCGAAGGACCGGCTCGCGATCGCGACGCACGTCGTGCCCATCAACGACGACGTCATCCGCGATGCGATTCGCGCCGAGGTGGACCGTGGCGGACAGGTGTACGTCGTCCACAACCGCATCGACTCGCTGGGCTTCTGGCGCGAGAAGCTGGCAGCGCTCGTTCCGGACGTCCGCGTCGTGACGGCGCACGGGCAGATGTCGGAAGGCGAGCTCGAGCGCGCGATGCGCGCGTTCGTGACGCGCGCGGCCGACGTCCTTCTCGCGACGACGATCGTCGAGAACGGCCTCGACATCCCGTCCGCGAACACGATGCTCATCGACCGCGCCGACCTGTACGGTCTCTCGCAGCTCTATCAGCTGCGCGGCCGCGTGGGCCGGAGCGATAAGGCGGCCTCCTGCTGGCTGCTGGTGCCGCCGGGCATGCCGCTGTCGGACGACGCGCGCCGGCGCCTGCGGGCGATCCAGGAGTTCTCGGATCTCGGCGCGGGCTTCCGCATCGCGGCGAAGGATCTGGAGATCCGGGGCGCGGGGAACCTCCTCGGCGGCGAGCAGTCGGGCCACATCGAGTCCGTGGGGTTCGAAACGTACGTGAACCTCCTCGAGGAGGCGATGGCCGAGATCAAGGGCGAGCCGGTGCCAGAGACGCGCGACGTGACGCTTCAGCTCGGGCTGCCGCTGGCGCTGCCGGCGGCGTGGATTCCCGAGGAGAGCCTCCGCATGGCGCTCTACAAGAAGATCGCGGCCGCGTCCGACGCCGAGACGCTTTGGCGCGAAGCGGCGACCGCCGCCGACCGGTATGGCGCGCCGCCCCCGGCCTTCGAGCGGCTCCTCGAAATCGCGCGGCTCCGGCTCCTCGCGCGCGCTCTCGGCGTCAAGGCCGTCCAGCGGCGCGGCGACGAGCTGGCCGCGACGCTCGAGAAGGAACACGGCCTCGACCCGGACCGCGTCGTGGCGATGCTGAGGAAAGGGGATCTCTTCGCCTCCGGCCCGGACGCCTTCCGGCTTCCCAGGGCCTTTGCCGGACTCGGGGCCGATGGAGCTGGGGTCTTGGAGCGCGCGGCGCGCGCCCTCCTCGACCTCGCCCGCCCGAAAGTCCTCGCGTCGATGCCGGGCGCGCTGGGCACGTTCCTCGTGGGGGCTGCATGATGCGCCCCACGGCCCGGTCCGCTCTCGTGGCTCTGGTCGCCACTCTCGCCGCGGCGACGTTGGCGGCTCTCGTCGCGGGGGGGTGCGCGCAGAAGAGCGGCCCGCCCTCCGTGGCGCGGCCGGAAACGGTCGCGATGACGGGCGACCGGCCAGTCACCCTGGACGCGTTCATGACGTGGGTGAAGACGGCGACGAGCGAGGACCCGAAGAACGTCTCGCCGCGCGTCCTCTCGAGCCTCCTCGACCAGTACCTCGACGAGGTGCTTCTCGCGCGGGCCGTGGAAACCGCCGAGCCGCCGGTCGCCGGCGCGACCCTCAGGGAGAAGCGCCGCGCGTTCCTCAACCGCGCCGCCGGGCTCGAAATGCTGCAGGACTCGGATCTCAGGAAGGAGTACGACGCCCATCCCGAGCGCTACAAGAGGCTCGCCCTGGTGCGCGTGTCGCAGCTCCTTTTCCGCACGCGGGAGAACGCCGACGCCGCCGTGAAACGTCTCGCCGAGGGCGCGAGCTGGGAAAACGTGTCGCGCACCGCGAGCGTCGCGCCCAACGCAGCGTCCGGCGGCTCGTTGGGTCTCCTCGGGCGCCTCGACCTGCCCCGCGAGTTCGAAAAGGCGGTGTGGAGCCTTTCCGCCGGAAAGATGAGCGCCGTGCTGGCGACGCCGCACGGTTTCCACGTGTTCCGAGTCGACGAGCGCCTCGATGCGCGCGACGTGACCTTCGAAGAGGCGCTCCCGGCGCTCCGGATGTCAGTGGCCGAGGAGCGCAGCGCAAGGGCGGTGGGGGAGGCCATCGCCGGGGCTCACCGGCGCTTCCCGGTGTCGGTGGTCGAGGACCACCTCCCGTTCCCGTACGT
>DAIOUV010000023.1:14420-52648 GCA_036759345.1 Acidobacteriota bacterium
CTCACCGGCGCTTCCCGGTGTCGGTGGTCGAGGACCACCTCCCGTTCCCGTACGTGGGGACGAACCCGAAAGCGGCCGCGGCCCGGTGACGACCTGTTGCTCGAGAAGAGAAGAAATCGCGGGCGCGGTGACCTGCTATTACGACTGTGGAGAGATCACCTGGCAATATTGCATTTGGACCTAAGCAATCCGGAGGCAAGCATGATGAGACATATGACAATGAGCTATCTTGCGTGTCTATGCGTTTCTGGAGCGGTACTGTGTGTCTCGGCGCACTTCGCATCAGCGGACGGGGGCCGCAGCGTCGAGGTCAAATTCCAACGCGTCGGCCTCTCCCCTTCGACGAGCATCGAGGTGAGTGCGAGCGCGCGGTATGTCATCGTGAGCACACCCGCAAAAGGTGAGGCGGCCGCCGACGAGGTCGTGAGTACCTTTCGGCAGGACGCTGCCGAGAAGCTGATGGCGTCGGGTGGCGCTCGTCCCCTCGACAAGGATGAGCGGATCGCCTTCGCTTTCTCCCCGCCGGAGCCCGGGGCCGAAGAAGTCGCGGGTGTCGAGATTCCCGTCCGGTACACCATCAGTATGCTTATGCCGGACGGGTCCACGAAGGCGATGACGAAAGAGGCGACTTTCGTCCTGCCTGACCGGGACCGTCGGGCGCCGCTGGCGACATGTCTTCGCGTGCAGGAGTTTCCCGGGGCCAACGTCAGGATCGGCCTCGCGCCCTGCGGTCAGGCCTGGCTGACTCCCTGAAGAACCGGGGCCGGCGTGGCCCCGGACGCCTTCGGCCCGGATTTCGCTAGACTGCGTACCGTGAAGTCATTCCGGCTCCCCCGCGTCCTCTTTTCCGTCGTGTTCCTCTTCGCGGTTCTTGCCGTCATTCTCGCCGCCGTGCCGCTTTGGGCAGGCGATGTCGTCAACCGCATCCTCGTGCACGTGAACTCGCGGATCATCACGCAGAGCCAGTTCGACGCGCGGATCGATCAGACCGTCCACGAGGCGGGCCCTCCGTCCAACGCGGCCAGGGGCGAGGAGATGAAAAAGAGCGTTCTGGAAGAGCTCGTGAACGAGGCGCTCCTCGAGGACCGCGCCAAGGAGCTCGACCTCGTCACGTCGGACGCCGAGATCGAGGACCAGATCAAGCGGCTCAAGGAGCAGAACAACGTCACGACGGACGAGGACTTCGCGAAGGGGCTCGCGCAGTCCGGCCTCACGATCGACCGCCTGCGCGACCAGCTGCGCCGCACCGTGACGCTGCAGCGCGTCGTCGGCCGCGAGGTGAACAGCAAGGTCGACCTGTCGGACGACGCCCTGCGCATCATCTACGAGCGCGAGAAGGAGACGTGGCAGGTGCCCGAGAAGGCGCATCTCGCCGAGGTCCTCGTCTCGAACGGCGACGATCCCGCCCGGGCGGCGCGCCGCGCGAAAGAGGCGTCGGACCTCATCAAGGGCGGCGCGAAATTCGAGGCCGTCGTGAAGGAGTACTCGGACGGGGCCACGAAGGCGCGGACCGGTGATCTCGGGACGGTGGCGCGCGGCGAGCTCACCGCCGAGATCGACAAAGCGGTGTTCTCGCTGCCCGTCGGCACGGTGTCGGACCCGATCGGGACGAAGTTCGGCTGGCACCTCGTCAAGGTGATCGAGAAGATCCCCGTTTCCTACAAACCGTTCACCGACGTGAAGGCGCAGCTCCTGAAGCGCGAGCAGGACACACAGTTCCAGAAGAAGCTCGCCGAATACCTCGACAAGCTCAAAAGGGAAGCCGTGATCCGCGTGTTGCCCGAAGGCCAAGCGTATTACACGCCTCCGGCGGGTGTCGTGGTGGCGACGCCGACGCCGGCGCCTGCCTTGAAGAAAAAGGGCTGAGCCACGGGCCCGCGCCGGGCGGTCCTCTTTGCGGTTGCGCTCGCCGTGGCCGTGCATGCTCCCAGCCTCGGACACGACTTCATGTCCGACGACGGGAAGCTCATCCTCGAAAATCCTCAAGTCACGCAGGGAGGGCACCTGCGCGAGCTTTTCACGACCGACTGGTTCGATACCGGCCGGGCGAGCCGCATCGGCTACTACCGACCCGTCGTCAAGCTGAGCCTCCGCGCGACATGGGCGGTAGCCGGAGACCGCGCATGGGCGTTCCACCTCGGGAATCTTCTCGGTCACGCCGTCGCGGTCTTTTTTCTAGCGCTCGTGCTCGTCCGTCTGCTGCCGCCGATTCCGGCGGCATTCGGCGCTTCGATATTCGCCGTGCATCCGGCAACTGTCCAGGCGGTGGACATCGTGACGGCGCGTTCGGACATTCTTGCTGCGGCGTTCTCTCTCGCCGCTCTCGCGGCCCTTGCGGCTTACGCGGACACCGGCCGGCGGGCACTGCTCGTCGCGTTGCCCCTCGCGGCGCTTGCAGCGTTCGGATCGAAGGAGTCCGCGCTGCTCGTCGGCGTCCCTCTTATCGCGCTCGGTCTCGAAAGGCGGCTCGCCCCCCGCCGCCTCGCGGCGGCCCTCGCGCCCGTTTTCGTGGTGGAAGTGCTCTTTCTCGCCGTGCGTTCCCGGCTCGTCCACGTGCTGCCCTTTCCGAATTCGCTCGCGACCCTCCCCGCCTCATCCAAAGTGCTCGGCGTCCTCGCTGCGGTCGGCGTGTACGCCGGTCATTTCGTCACGGGACTGCCGATTCTTCGACTGCCGCCGATGCCGACTCACGCGACGCTGGAGGTGGCAGCGGGGACGGCGATTCTCCTCGGCGCGTCGCTTGTCCTCGCGCGGGATCGGGTGCGCTCACCCGCGTGCTTCGGCATCGTTCTGCTGTTCTCGTCGCTCGCGCCAGCGCTCGCGATCTGGCTGATTCACGTCCCGCGCTGGAAGGATCAGCTTCCCGTGGCCGAACGCTGGCTGTATTTGCCGGCCGCAGGGGGCGGCGTTCTCGCGGCCGTTCTCCTGGCGCGCGTGCCACGAAGGCTGGCGCTCGTCGGCGGCTTCGGCGTGCTGGCGGCGTTCGGGGCGGCGGCTGTCGAGCGCAGCGGGATGTACCGCTCCCAGGCGGCGCTCACCGATTACATCGCCGCCGAATTCCTCGGCGTGAAGTCGGAGGAGCTGAATCCCCGCGAGCGTTACTTCGCGATCAAGTTCCGCGCGCAGAGGCATCTTCTCGCGGGCGAGATCGAAGCGGGGCTCGCCGACCTGCTCGAAGCCGACCGAATCGCGCCGGCCCTCCCGGATCATCTCCCTGTCATCGCCCAGGCCGAGCTTGAGCTCGGGCATCCCGAACGGGCGGCGCAGGTGCTCGAACGCCTGCTCTCTCCGGGCTTCGCCGAGAACCCGTACGCGATTCAACAGCGCCTCGACTTCGGGAACGACTTCATGTCGCGCTTCGACCGCGCTGCCGCCTGGCACCTGATGGGCCGTGCCCGATGGGCGGAGGGTCGCCGGGCCGAGGCGGACGCAGCGTTCTCGGAGGCGGCGCACCTGGCCACGGGCCGTCCGAACGAGGCGGCTTATCTCGTGGACCTGTCTTCGAGCCTTCGAGCTTCGGGAAAGTTCGACGAGGCTCGGGTGGCGCTGGAGCGCGCCGCCGCGCTGAGGCCGGACTGGGACCGGCCCGGCCGGGAACGGCGGGCGCTGGATGCCGGGAATGTCCGAACGGCGCTTCCTGAAAACCGAGACCCGAAGGAGCGCTGACCCGGCGCGTCAGCCCGCGAGGAGCTCGGCGCGCCAGCGCGAGAGCCCGCCCTCGGTAACGAGGAGATCCGCCGTCAGGCGGCCGTTCGCGCGGCGGGTCTTCGCCGCCGTCGTGAGGACCGCGCGGGAGGCGAGAACCCCGGGGTCGAGCCCGAGCGCGGTGGCCTTCGCGTCCCGGGACTTCTTCAGCGCTTCCACGTCGCGCTCGAGCGCGGGGTCGGACTCCACGCGTTCGCCGCGGCGAACCCTGGGCCATTCGGATGGCGCGAGGGCGGCGGCACTCTCCAGAGCCCCGCCGAGGGCGCGCGCGAACGCGTCGGGCAGCGGGCGCGGGCCCGGAAAGAGCGTCGAGAGGGCTCTCTCGCCGCCGGCGGCCGGCTTCGCGGCGAGGAGGAGGCGCTCGTTTGTGAGGACGCGGAACGGAGGACGATCGAGGGCGCGGGCACGGGTGTCTCGCGCCTCCCAGAGGGCGCGCGCGAAAGCGCGCTCCTTGTCCGTCAGGGCGTTCGTGCCCTTGATCCGCCAGTCGGTCTCGGGATCCGCCTCGCGCCCGGAAGGAAAAGCCGCCGCGGCCAGCCGCGCGCACTCCTCAGCGTGCCACGCGAGGCGCCCTTTCGCCTCGAGGTCCCGCGTGATCGATTCCACGAGCGCCGCGAGATGGAGGACGTCGGCCGCCGCATAGGCGACGAGCGGCGGCGTGAGAGGTCGCTCGCTCCAGTCGGCGCGCTGGTGTGCCTTGTCGAGCGTGACCCCGACGCGCGCCGCGAGGAGCGCGGCGAGACCGATCTCCTTTTCGCCGAGAAGCTGCGCCGCGAACATGGTGTCGAAAAGGGACGTCGCCCGAAAGCCGTAACCGCGAAAGAGCAGCCGGAGGTCGTAATCGGCGCCGTGCATGAGGAGCCGCCGCCGCGCGAGCCGCGCGAGGAGGGCGCCGACGTCGAGCGCCTGGAGCGGGTCCACGAGGTGGGCCGTGCCGTCCCACGACAGCTGCAGGAGACACACCTTTTCGAAGTAGTGATGAAACGAGTCCGCCTCGGTGTCGAGCGCCACGTCGACGCCGGGATTTTCGTCGAGCGCAGAGAGGAGCGCGCCGAAGGACTCCGCGTCGGAGACGAGGCGCACGCCGGCGGGGGAAGGGGATGAGTCGGTCACCGCCCCGAGGGTACACCGCCGTGGTGGCGCACCCGCAACGTACTCCGCCAAGGGGATTTCGCTTGACGTCAGCCCGATTCGAGCCGGATACTCGCGGTGGAAATAAGTGGCTGACGGTGGCGCCTTGTGGGTATCCCGGGTAACCGGGGGACTCCCGTGACGCCGCCCGCGGGCTTCTTTTCCAAGGGAACAGTATGGACCGCCTTCGAGGCAGCGCGGAAACGACGGTGGACGAGAAGGGCCGCTTCAAGGTTCCGTCCGTGTTCCGCGCGTCGATCGAGGAGACGTTCGGGCCGGAATTCTTCCTGACGTCCATTTCCGGTGTCGACGTTCTGGTCTTTCCGATGCCGGTCTGGAACGCGCTGGAGGAAAAGCTCGCCGCGATGCCGCCGATCCACCGCGCTAAGGCGAAGTTCCAGGAGCGCTTCAACACCTACGGGCAGGTGGCGCGCATGGACGCGCAGGGCCGTCTCCTCGTGCCCTCGCTGCTGCGCGAGGTCTCGGGGATCGAGGGCGACGCCCTCGTCCTCGGACAAACCGATCACCTGAAGCTCGTCGACCGCACGAAGCATCTCAAGAACCTCCGCACCGCCACGATCACGGATGAGGACTACGACGAACTCGCACGCCATCTCGTCTGACGCGCCATGCCCGAAGCCGGCGCGGTTCACGTCCCCGTCCTTCTCCGGGAGGTCGTCGCGGCGCTCCGGCCGGAGCGTGGCGGGGTCTACGTCGACGCGACGCTCGGCCTCGGCGGACACGCGCGGGCTCTCCTCGAGGCCTCTCGGGACACGCGCGTCGTCGGGATCGACCGCGACCCCTCGGCTCTCCGGATCGCCCGCGAGCGGCTCGCCGCTTTCGGCGACCGCCTCATCACGGTGGAGGGGCGGCACGAGGATCTCGCGGCGCATCTCGACCGGCTCGGCCTCGCGCGGGTCGACGGGATCCTCGCGGACCTCGGCGTCTCTTCGATGCAGCTGGATTTCGCGGAGCGGGGGTTTTCGTTCATGAAGGAAGGTCCGCTGGACATGCGCATGAGCGCCTCGGGACCTTCGGCCGCCGACCTCGTGGCGACGGCCTCACGCGAGGAGTTGACGCGGATTTTCCGCGAGTGGGGGGAGGAGCGCATGGCAGGACCGATCGCTCGAAAGGTCGTGGAGGCTCGGAACACGGCGCCCATCCGGACGACCGGCGAGATGAGAAGCCTCGTGCTGAAGGTCCTCGGACCGAAGCGCCCGATGCACAAGGACCCCGCGACACGCGTCTTCCAGGCGCTCCGCATCGCGACGAACCGCGAGCTAGTCGAGCTCGAGCGCTTCCTCGACGACGCGGTCGAGCGGCTGGCGCTCGGCGCGCGTCTCTCGGTGCTGTCGTACCACTCGCTCGAGGATCGCATCGTCAAGCACACGTTCCAGCGCCACACGGCGGGTTGCACCTGCCCGCCTTCGTTCCCCGTGTGCGTGTGCTCGCGGCGCCGCGTCATGGCGCTCGTCACGCGCAAGTCGCTTCGTCCCACGCTCGCCGAGCTCGGCGAAAATCCCCGCGCGCGCTCGGCGCGGATGCGCGTCCTCGAGCGCGTCGCCGAGGACGGCGCCGGTCCGGGCACGCACCCGCGGTAAGGAATTCCGCCCATGGCGTACGCGGTCCGCCGCCCGGTCGAAAATCTTTATCTCGTGCGGGAGCGCGACCGGCAGCGGACGCGCGAGCTCGTCGCCCTCGCCCTGGCCGCGGTGCCGCCGGCGGTGGTCCTGTTCCTCGCCATCTGGGCGAATCTCGAAACCGTTCGTCTCGGATACCAGCTCGCCGGCGTGTCCCGGAACCGGGAAGCGCTGCTCGAGAAAAGGCACCGCCTCGAGATGGACCGCGCCCAGGCCGCCGCGCTCGCGCGCGTCGAGCCCATCGCGCGGGGCATGCTGGGGCTCGTGCCGCCCACTCTCGACCAGGTCATCCTCGTGAAGGACGCGGCTCTCGTCTCCCCGCTTCCGGCTGCGCCCGCTCCGCACCCCTCAGCGCCCGCATCCGGAAAGGCCGGGCCTTGAGCGCCGCCCCCCGCCCGGACCGCCGCGCTCTCCTCATGCTCGGGGGCGTCGGACTGTGGATTCTCATGCTCCTCGTGCGTCTCGTCGACCTGCAGGTACTGAGGAAGGACGAGTTCACGCGGCGGGCCGCCCGCCAGCAGGAGCACACCGTCGATCTCGCCCCGCGGCGCGGCGTCATCAAGGCTGCCGACGGCACCTACCTTGCGATCAACGCCCGCGTCGAGTCCGTGTTCGCGATTCCGTCGGACGTTGCGGACGCCGACCAGGAGGCCGCTCTCCTCGCGCCCCTGCTCAAGCATCCGGCGAAAGAGCTCGCCCGAAAGCTCGAGAGTCCGGGCCGCGACTTCATCTGGATTGCCCGGCGCGTGACCGACGGAGTCGCCGCGCGCGTGAAGGCCCTTATCGCCGAGAAGCGTCTTCCCGGCATCCAGCTCGTCGCCGAGTCGGCGCGGCGCTATCCCGAGGGCGCGCTCGCGGCGGCGGTATTGGGCTACGTCGGCACCGACGGCCAGGGTCTCGCGGGACTCGAATATCGCTTCGACGCCGACGTGCGCGGCAAGCCGGCCCGCGTCACGCTTCTCCGCGACGCGGCCCAGCGTCCGTACTCGGCGCGGGCGCGCGGGGGCGGCGACGCCCCGGCCGAGGGCAACGAGGGAGCGTCGCTTACCCTCACGCTCCGGACCGCCATCCAGCACGCGGCCGAACGCGAGCTCGCGAAGGTCATGGACGAGTCGCACGCGAAGGGGGCCTCGGCGGTCGTTCTCGATCCGGCGACGGGAGCGATTCTCGCGCTCGCCTCGTATCCCACGTTCGATCCGAACCGGTTCGGGGAGGTGGACGCCGACGCGCGGCGCTGTCGGCCGCTCGCGGACGCCTACGAGCCGGGGTCGACGTTCAAAATCGTGGCCGCCTCGACGGCGCTCGACTCGGGCACGATCTCTCTCGACGACCCGATCGACTGCGGCGGAGGCACGCTCACGATCGGATCCACCACGATTCACGAGCACGGCGGCAAGGGCTGGAGCTCGCTCACGATCGCCGACGTCCTCGCGCGCTCCTCGAATATCGGGATCGCGCACGTCGCCATGACGCTCGGCCGCGCCCCGTTCTACAAGTCGGTCAAGGACTTCGGATTCGGCCAGAAGACGGGCATCGAGCTCGAAGGCGAGACTGCGGGAATCCTCCAGGACAAGGCCGGCTGGAGCGCTCTCACGCTGCCGACGATGGCGTTCGGCCAGGAGATCGGCGTCACGGTCCTGCAGATGGCGCGAGCCTACGCGGCGATCGCGAACGGCGGCGTGCTTCCCGCGGTGCACATCGTGGATGCGATTCAGATTTCGGGTGCGCCGGAACGGAGCATCGAACGCCCGGCGCCGCGGCGCCTGATGAGCGAGGAGACGGCACGCGTGATGCGGGTCCTCCTCCAGAGGGTCGTCGAGATGGGAACGGGGAAAGCGGCCGCGATTCCGGGCTACACCACCGCCGGCAAGACAGGCACGGCGCAGAAGGCGGTGCCGGGCGGGGGTTACTCCCGGGAGAAGTACGTGGCGTCGTTCATCGGGTTCGCTCCCGCCGACCATCCGCGCATCGTGATCGCCGTCGTCGTGGACGAACCGAAGGGAAGGACGTACGGCGGCGAAGTCGCGGCGCCCGTGTTCGCCGCGATCGGCGCGGACACGCTCCGGATCCTGCGCGAGCCCTCGGCTCCGGTCGGGACGACGCGTCCGTCCGTCCTCACCGCGGATCTCGCCGAGGGGGCCGCGACCGCCGCGCTCAGCGCCCGTCTCCACGCCGACGACCTCGTGCCTGCGTCGAATCGTCTGGAGCGCGGGGACGAGGCAGAGGATCGCGTGCCGGACGTCTCCGGCCGGAGCGCGCGCGACGCGGTGAGACTTCTCGCGGTGCGCGGGCTTGCGGCGCACGTTTCGGGAACCGGTTTCGTCGTGTCCCAGGAGCCGTCCGCGGGCGCGCTCGCCGAGCGGGGCGGCGCATGCGCGCTCGTTCTCGCGCCGGCGCACGCGGCGGGAGACACGCCATGAAGCTCTCCGCGCTCGCGGCGGACGTTCCGCACCATCGCACGGGCCCCCCCGAGGACCCCGAGGTTCTCGCGGTCACGCACGACTCGCGCGCGGCGGCTCCGGGGACGCTTTTCGCCGCGCTTCCCGGCCTGAAGGCGGACGGCCGGCGCTTCGTGGCCGATGCGGTGGCGCGCGGGGCCGTGGCAGCGCTCGGTCTCGCGCCCGCGCCGGCGGCCGCCTCCGTGCCGTATCTCGAGGTCGAGAACCCGCGGCGCTCGGCGGGCCTCATGGCGGCGCTCCTCGCGGGGAGGCCGTCGGAGAGGCTCGTCATGGTGGGCGTGACCGGGACGAGCGGCAAGACGACGACGACGTACCTTCTCGAGGGTCTTCTCGCGGGGCGTCACCGGAAGCGCGGCTTCTTCGGCACGATCGTTTATCGCGGCGCGGACGGCAACGCGGCGGCCATCGCCTCGCCCCACACGACTCCCGAAGCCACGGAGCTCCAGCCCATGCTCCAGGCGCTCGTCACGGGCGGCGGCACCGCGGCGATCATGGAGTGCTCCTCGCACGCGCTCGTCCTCGAGCGCCTCGCGGGCTGCGCGTTCGACGTCGCGGTCTTTCTGAACCTTTCGCGCGAGCACCTCGACTTCCATTGCGACATGGACGACTACTTCGAAGCGAAAACCCGCCTCTTCGGCTTGCTCAAGCCGAAGGGAAAGGCTGTCGTCAATCTCGGCGACGAATATGGCCGGCGCCTCGCGAGCAGACTGGACGCAGGACGAACCGTTGGTTTTTTCTTAGAAGGGGAAGAGGGGAAAGAGCGGGCCGAGGCCGTCGAGCGCTTGGGCAGGGGCCTTTTCTCGACCGTCGTCGGGCGCGCGACCCTCACGACGACCGAAACCCGGCTCGACGTCTCGACCCCAACCCTATTTACAATAAATTCCCCTCTCCTCGGCCGTCCGAACGCCGAGAACCTGCTCGCCGCGGCTGCCGCCGGCCTCGCCCTCGGCCTTTCGCCCGGCGAGATCTCGGAAGGGTTGGGTGCCGTGGCGAGCGTCCCGGGCCGCCTCGAGGCCGTGCCGAACGCGCTCGGCTTGATGGTCCTCGTCGACTACGCGCACAAGCCCGCCGCCCTCGAGGGTGTGCTGAAGACAGTGCGCACGATCGCCGCGGCGCGCAGCGGTCGCGTGATCGCCGTGTTCGGCTGCGGTGGCGACCGCGACAAGGGCAAGCGCCCCGAGATGGGCCGCATCGCGGCGCTCCTCGCCGACGAGGTCATCGTCACCTCCGACAACCCGCGGTCCGAGGATCCCGAGGCGATCCTCCGGGACGTGCGCGCCGGCGTGGAGGCGGCGGGGAAGACCGCGCGCTACGTCGTGGACCGCCGCGAGGCGCTCGCCGAGGCGTTCCGGCTCGCGCGGGTGGGGGACGTCGTCCTCGTGGCGGGGAAGGGGCACGAGACGCATCAGGTCGTGGGTGGCCGCAAGCTGCCCTTCGACGACCGCCTCGTGGCGCGCGCGCTCCTCGAGGAACGCGTGGAGGCGGCGCGATGATCCTCTGGCTGCTCTACCCGCTGCACGGCCGGTTCCCGCTTCTGAACGTATTCCGCTACATCACGTTTCGGGCGGCGAACGCGGCGTTGATGGCGCTCCTCCTTTCCATTTTCCTCGGCCCGGCGCTCATCCGGTGGCTGCGCGCCCGGCAGATCGGTCAGTCGATTCGCGAGGAAGGGCCGAAGGGCCACCACGTGAAGGCGGGCACGCCCACGATGGGCGGCGTCCTCATCAACCTGGCGATCGTCGTCCCCACCCTCGTATTCGCCGATCTCTCGAACCGCTACGTGTGGGTCGCCCTCGCCGCGACCGTCCTCGCGATGCTCATCGGCATCGGTGACGACTGGCGAAAGGTGTCGCGCGGGAACAACCGTGGCCTCTCGGGCCGCCAGAAGCTCGTCCTGCAGACCGTCATCGGGCTCGGCGTCGCGTGGGCGTCGGTAAAGCTTTTCGACGCGCGCACGGACGCGACGCACATCGCGCTCCCGTTCCTGAAAAACGTCCACCCGGACCTCGGGATTTTCTACATCCTTCTCGCGACGATCGTCGTCGTCGGCTCGTCGAACGCCGTCAACCTCACGGACGGCCTCGACGGTCTCGCGATCGGAGCCACGCTCGTCGCTTCGGCCACCCTCGCGATCCTCGCGTACATCGCGGGCAACGCGAAGACCGCGAGTTACCTCCTCGTGCCGTCCGTGCCGGGCACGGGCGAGCTCGCGGTGTTCTGCGCGGCCATCGTGGGCGCGTCGCTCGGTTTCCTGTGGTTCAACTCGCACCCGGCCGAAGTCTTCATGGGCGACACGGGCTCGCTCGCTCTCGGCGCGGCGCTCGGGACCGTCGCCGTCCTCATCAAGCAGGAAATCCTGCTCGTTCTCCTGGGCGGCCTCTTCGTCGTCGAAGCCGTCTCCGTGATCCTGCAGGTGGGCTCCTTCAAGCTGCGCGGCAAGCGCATCTTCAAGATGGCGCCCCTCCATCACCACTTCGAGCTCGCCGGGTGGCCGGAATCGAAGGTCGTCATCCGTTTCTGGATCATCGCGATCCTCTTCGCGCTCTTCGCGCTCTCGACGTTGAAGCTCCGATGACGCTGTCCTTGGGACCCGACCTTCCCGAGATCCGCTCCGCGGCGGTCTTCGGCCTCGCGCGCTCGGGCCGCGTCGCCGTGACGGCGCTCGTCGAGCGCGGCGTGGAGGTCGTCGGCACGGACGCGAAGCCGGACCTCGCGGGCCTCGTCGAGCGCCCGGGCGTGCGGTACGTCCTCGGCGGGCATCCCGAGTCGCTCCTCGACGGCGTCGACCTCGTCGTCGTGTCGCCCGGCATCCCGCTGACGCTTCCTGTCTTCGACGCGGCGCGGGCCCGCGCCCTGCCCGTCGTCGCGGAGATCGAGCTGGCGTCGCGCCTCCTGCCGGGAGTCGTCGTCGGCGTCACCGGCACGAACGGAAAGTCCACGACGACGGCGCTCGCGGCGGCGCTCCTCAAGGGCGCGGGCCACCATGCGGTCGCCTGCGGCAACTTCGGGACGCCCTGGATCCACTTTGCGACGAAAGAAGGCGCGAACGGAAGCGGCACGGTGCCACGCACGTGGGTCGTGGAGCTGTCGTCCTTCCAGCTCGAAGGCATCCGGCGCTTCGCGCCCGACGTGGCCGTGCATCTCAATCTGACGCCCGACCATCTCGACCGCTACCGCTCGATCGACGACTACGGCGCCGCCAAGGCGCGGATCTTCGAGAACCAGCGCGAGGCGCAGGTCGCGGTCTTGAATGCGGACGACCCGCTCGTCGCGCGCATCCGCCCGCGGGCGCGGCGCTTCGCCTTCTCGCGCCGCGGCTCGCCGGGAATGGGTGCGTGGCTCGCCGACGACCTTTTCGTCGCCGACGTGACGGGCAAGGGCCCCCGCGTCGTGGCAAAACGGTCGGACCTCGCGCTTCCCGGCACGCACAACGTCGAGAACGCGCTCGCCGCGCTTGCCGCGACGCTGCCGCTCGGCGTCACAACCGAGGCGGCCGTCGAGACGCTACGGACGTTCCGCGGGCTCCCGCATCGAACAGCCCTCGTGCGCACGGTGAACGGCGTCGGCTACTGGAATGACTCGAAGGGCACGAACGTGGACGCCACGCTGAAGAGCCTCGAGGGGTTCCCCGACGGCAAGGTGCACCTCATTCTCGGCGGGAAGGACAAGGGCGACGATTTCGCGCGCCTCGGGCCCCTGGCGTCGCGGAAGGCGCGGCGCATTCTCGCGATCGGAAAAGCGGCACCGGCCATCGCGAAGGCGCTCGGCGGCCTGCCGGGTGTCGCGCTCGAGGTCGCGGGCACGCTGGAGAAGGCGCTCGAGGACGCCGTGAGGCACGCCGCGCCGGGAGACGCGGTTCTCCTGTCACCGGCGTGCGCGTCGTTCGACCAGTTCCGCGACTTCGAGCATCGGGGCGAGGTGTTCGAGGCGCTCGTGAAGGCGCTGCCCGAGCCTTTGGTGGCGGGGAGGCGCTGATGGCGCGGAAGCTGGCGTTCGACCGCCTCCTGTTCGGATCCGTCGTGCTGCTCATGCTGATCGGTCTCCTCATGATCTACAGCGCGTCGGCGATGCAGATCTACCTGCCGACCTCCGGCGCCCCGGCGGGCGCGTACTTCTTCGTGATCAAGCAGACGGTCGCCGTCGTCATCGGCGGCGTCCTCGCGTTCCTGGTGATGTCGATCGACTACCGCCGCCTGAACGACCCGCGCCTCGTCACAGCCGGGCTCGTCCTCCTGACGGGGTCGCTCGTCGCCGTCCTCCTGCAGGCTCCCGTGAACGGCGCGCGGCGCTGGCTGTCCCTCGGCGTCATCAAGTCGGTGCAGCCCTCCGAGTTCGCGAAGATCGGGCTCGTCATCGCGCTCGCGGCGCTCCTCTCGCGGCGGGAGGGGGAGATCACCCACCCGACGCGGACCCTGCTGCCGATCGTCGGGCTCGTCGCTCTCTTCGCGGGCCTCGTTCTCCTCGAGCCCGATTTCGGAACCGCGCTGACGTACTTCGTGATCGCCGCCGCGATGCTCTATTTCGCCGGCCTGCCCTTGAGGTACTTTCTCGTGTCGGCGCTCCTGCTCGTGCCCACGCTCTCGGCCTACGTGTGGATGGCGCAGTACCGGCGCGACCGTCTCCTCGCCTTCCTGCACCCGGAGGCGGACCCGCTCGGCAAGGGCTTTCACGCGATTCAGTCGCTCATCGCCGTGGGCACAGGGGGCGTCACAGGCCTCGGCCTCGGGCACGGGAAGCAGAAGCTCTTCTTTCTTCCCTACCCGTACACGGATTTCATCTACGCGATCGTGGGCGAGGAGCTGGGACTCCTCGGTTGCGTGACGGTGCTCGCGCTGTTCGGGTTCCTCTTCGCGCGCGGCGTGCGCGCCGCCGTGAACGCGCCGGACTCCTTCGGCCGGCTGCTCGGGATCGGCTTCTCGGTGATGATCGTCGTGCAGGCCCTCGTCAACATCTCCGTCGTGCTCTCGCTCCTTCCCACGAAGGGAATCCCCCTGCCGTTTCTCTCGTACGGCGGATCGGCGCTCTGGGCCGATCTCCTCGCGGTCGGGATTCTTCTCAACCTCTCGCAGCACGCATCATGATGGAGCGGGCTTTATGACCGAGCGGGGCTTTCTCATCGCGGGCGGGGGAACGGGCGGGCACGTCTTCCCGGCGCTGGCGCTCGCGGGCGAGATCCGGCGCCGCCGGCCCGGCGCGTCGATCGTGTTCGTGGGAACGGCGCGCGGGCTCGAGACGACGCTTGTGCCGAAGGCCGGCTTTCCTCTCGAGTTCGTGCGTGCGAAGGGGCTCGTCGGCAAGGGCTGGCGCGCGCGTCTCGACGGTCTCCGCACGCTCCCCCTCGCGTTCCTCGACTCCCTGCGCCTCCTCGCCCGGCACGCGCCCCGCGCGGTCGTCGGCGTGGGCGGTTACGCCTCCGGCCCGCTCGTGGCCACGGCATGGGCCCGGAGAATTCCGACGCTCATCCACGAGCAGAACGCCATTCCGGGTCTCACGAACCGGATCCTGGCGCGTCTCGCGCGCCGCATCGCAGTCGGAACTGTCCGCGGCGCGGCGGCGCTGCCGGGGGCGATCGTCACGGGCAACCCCGTCCGTCCCGCGTTCTTCGAGATTCCCTCTCTCATCTCGAGGTCGAAGGAACGGCGGCTGCGGGTCCTCGTCGTGGGCGGCAGCCAGGGCGCCGAGATCCTGAATCGGCTCATGCCGGGCGCGCTCGCTCGCGTCGCGGTCAGGGGAATCGCGTTCGACGTCGTCCACCAGGCGGGGAAGGGCCGCGCCGGCGAGGTCGTGACGGCCTACGGGAAGCGGGGGCTCTCGGGCGACCGCGCGTTCGTCCACGAGTTCCTCGACGACATGGCCGCGGCATACGCGGCCGCCGATCTCATCGTGGCGCGCGCGGGCGCGATGACCGTTGCGGAAGTCGCGGCGGCCGGACGCCCTGCCCTCCTCGTGCCGTTCGCGGCCGCGACGCATGGGCATCAGGAGGCGAACGGGCGGGCCCTGGAATCGGAGGGCGCCGCTGTCGTCGTCACGGAGGCGGAGGCGACGGAGGAGTCCCTGGCGGCCGCTCTCTCGGGTCTTCTGGGCGACCCGCTACGGCTCCTCGCGATGGGCGAGGCCGCGCGCCGTTCGGCCGCGCCGGATGCGGCCTCCCGCCTGTGCGATCTTCTCTTCGAAGTGGAGGCCGCGTGAACTTTCTTCGCGTGAAGCGCCTCCACTTCGTCGGCATCGGGGGCATCGGCATGTGCGGTCTCGCCGAGCTCCTGAAAAGCGTGGGTCTGGAAGTGACCGGCTCGGACCTCGCGCTCGGCGAGACGTCCGAGCGCCTCGTCGGCCTCGGCATCAAGGTCCACCAGGGCCATCGCGCCGAGAACGTCGCCGGCGCGGACGTCGTCGTCTACTCGAGCGCCGTCCACGAGAGCAACCCGGAGGTGGCGGCCGCGCGCTCCGCCGGAATCCCCGTGATCAAACGGGCGGAGATGCTCGCCGAGGTCATGCGTGTCAAGCGCGGCATCGCGATCGCCGGCACGCACGGCAAGACCACGACGACGTCCATGACGGGCGCGATCCTCATGGTGGCGGGCCTCGATCCCACGATCATCGTGGGGGGCCGGATGCGCGAGGTGGGGACCGCGCGGCTCGGGCACGGGGAGTATCTCGTGGCCGAGGCCGACGAGTTCGACCGATCGTTTCTGGCGCTCTCGCCCATGCTGGCGCTCGTCAACAACATCGACCTCGAGCACCTGGACACGTACCGCGACCTCGCGGACATCCAGGAGACGTTTGCGCGCTTCGCGCGCAGCGTGCCTTTCTTCGGCGCCGCGATCCTCGGCCTGGACGACCCGAACGTGCAGGAGATACGCCCGCTCGTGTCGCGCCGCGTCGTCACGTTCGGACTCACGCCCCAGGCCGACGTCACGGTGCGCGACCTCGTGCTCGAGCGAACCGGCTCGCGCTTCATCGCGACGGCCGGCCGCGAGTTCATGGGGCCCGTCGCGCTCAGGATGCCGGGCCTCCACAACGTGAAAAACGCGCTCGGAGCGCTCGCGATCGCGCGCGAGCTCTCGATTCCGTTCGGGATCGCGGCGCGCGCGCTCGAGGAATTCAAAGGCGTCATCCGGCGCTTCGAGAAGAAGGGGGAGCGCGCCGGCGTCATCGTCATCGATGACTACGCGCACCACCCGACCGAAGTCGCGGCGACGCTCGCGGCCGCCCGCCAGTCGTACCCGGACCGCCGCGTCGTCGCGCTCTTCCAGCCGCATCTCTATTCCCGCACGAAGGATTTCGCGCCGGCGTTCGGAGCGGCGTTCCTGAACGCGGACGTCCTGCTGGTGACGCCGGTGTACGGCTCGCGCGAGGCGCCGGTGGAGGGCGTGACGGGCGCCCTCGTGGCCGACGCCGCGACGGCACGCGGGCATCGCGCCGCGCGTTTCCTCGCGGACCGCGCGGAAATCCTGCCCGCCCTCCGGGCCGAGCTCCGCGAAGGCGATCTCCTCATCACGATGGGGGCCGGCGACGTGCTGCACTTCGGAGAGGACTTCCTGAGAGAGGAGGGGAAGGCCTGAGCTCCTTTTACCGCCCTCCCGCGTACCGCACCGTCCGCCCCAGCCGGCGGCGTCCGGGGCGCCGGCTCGTCCTGCCCACGCTCGCAGTCCTCGCGGCTGCGACGTTCGCGCTCTCAGGCCTCGTCGTCCTTCGCGCGCATCCGCGCTTCGCCGTGAACCGGGTCGTCCTGGACGGCGTGCCGGAGGCCCGCCGGGCGGAGACCGAGGAGCTGACGGACGCCTGGATCGGGCGTCCGCTCCTCTTTCTCGATCTCGAGCAGCCGGTGGCCGAACTCTCGAAAAAATCGTGGGTCGCGGCCGCGTCGGCGCGCCGCATCGTGCCGGACACGATCGCCGTGCGCGTCGTCGCGCGACCTCCCGTCGCGCTCGTCGCGCGCGCCGACAAGGACGGGGAGCTGTGGACCATCGACCGCGGCGGCAGCTTCACCGGCCCCTACTCCGGGCGCGCCCTGTCGAAAAGCGACGACTTCGTCGTCCTCTCCGGCGCGTCCGACGCCGCGGCGCTCGCGCGGGGATCGGCGTTCCTCGAGGCGATCCGCGCGGAAGACCCCGCGCTCCTCGCGCGCGTCTCGGACGTGGCCCTCGTGCCCGAGGGCTTCGCCGTGACGGACCGCGTCGCCCGGGCGCGTCTCCTTTTCGGTCCCGACGCCGTTGAACCGGGGAAAGCCGCGCCGCTGTGGCGCGCGTTCCTCGCCCTTCGCCCCGAACTCGACCGCCACGCCCTGTCCGCGACGGAAGCGGACCTGCGCTTCGCGGGCCGCATCGTGCTCAAAGCGCCCGGTGACTCCGGGCGCGGGAAGACCTGAGAGGACCTCGGATGTCCAAACCTGCGTCGTACCTCGTCAGCCTTGACATCGGATCGACCAAGGTCTGCGCGCTCATCGCGGAGCAGGACGCGTCGGGCCGCGTCGACATCATCGGAAAGGGAACGGCCGCGCACAAGGGCGCGCGCAAGGGCGCCATCATCGACGTGCCCGCCACCGTCGATGCGATCAAACGCGCGACGGAGGAGGCCGAGATCATGGCGGGCGCCCAGATCGAGCGCGCCGTCGTGGGCGTCGCCGGCCCCGCCGTGAAGTCGTTCAACAGCCGTCAGGTCGTCGCGGTGGCGGCGAAGAACCGCGAGATCACGCGCGAGGACATTCAGCGGTCGCTCGACGCGGCGCGCTCGGTGCCGATCCCCTCGGAGTTCGAGATCCTCCACGTGCTCCCGCGCGAATTCGTCGTGGACGGACAGGACGGCGTCGCCGATCCGCTCGGGATGGTGGGGAGCCGGCTCGAGGCCGACGTCCACGTGATCACGGTGCCGGTCGCCACGACGCAGAACCTCCTGAACTGCGTGAACCGGGCGGGCGTCGAGGTGCTCGAGATGGTTCTCGAGCCGCTCGCGGCCGGGGAGGCCGTTCTGACGCCCGACGAGAAGGAGCTGGGCGTCGTCCTCGCGGACATCGGGGGCGGCACCACGGAGATCGCCGTCTGGCGGCATGGCGCCCTCGCGCACACGTCGGTCCTGCCCGTGGGCGGGGACCATTTCACGAATGACCTCGCGGTCGTCCTCAAAACGCCGGTGCCCGACGCCGAACGCCTGAAGCGCAAGTACGGCGCGGCGATGGCCGCCCTCGTGAACGAGAGCGAGTCGATCGACGTGCCTCTGACGGGCGGCCGCGGCGTCCACCCCGTCAAGCGGCGCGAGATCGCCGAGATCCTCCAGCCGCGCGCCGAGGAGCTCCTCACGCTGCTCTGGGAAGAGTCGGTCCGGGAAGTGCCGGCCAGCGAGCTGCGCGCCGGCCTCGTCCTCACGGGGGGCGGCGCCGAGCTGGACGGCATCCTCGACGTGGCCGAGCAGGTCCTCGGCGTGGCGGTGCGCCGGGGCGTGCCCCGCGGTCTCGGCGGACTGACGGACGTCGTCGCCTCGCCGGAGTGGGCCTGCGCCGCGGGCCTCCTGCTGTACGGGCGCGGCAGAGCCGCCGCCCCGAAGAGGCGCTCGCGCGGCACCGGTCCGGGACTTTTCGACAAACTCAAAGGTTCCCTCAAGAACTTATTCCCCGCGTCCACCGCTCTGTGATATCGATGGAGGAAAGAAGATGATCCTTTTCGACGACGAGCCCCGCGCGTCGCTTCCCATCTCCCTGAATGACGACGTTCCTCCCGCGAAGATCAAGGTCGTTGGCGTCGGCGGGGGTGGCGGCAATGCCGTCAACCGGATGATCCAGGCCGGCATCAAGGGGATCGATTTCGTGGCCGCGAACACGGACCTCCAGGTGCTGCGCGTGAATCGGGCCGCGACGAAGCTGCAGCTCGGCCTGACGACGTCGCGCGGCATGGGCGCGGGGTCGAACCCCGACGTCGGACGCAACGCCGCGCTCGAGGATGCCGAGAAGATCACCCAGGTCCTCACGGGTTCGGACATGGTCTTCGTGACGGCCGGGATGGGCGGCGGAACGGGCACCGGCGCGGCTCCGGTCGTGGCGAGGCTCGCGTCCGAGGCGGGCGCGCTCGTCGTCGCCATCGTGTCGAAGCCCTTCTCCTTCGAAGGCCGGCGCAAGCTGCGCTATGCCGAGGACGGCATCGCCGAGCTGCGCGAGTACGTCGACACGCTCATCACGATTCCGAACGAGCGCCTCTATTCGTTCGTGGACCGCAACGTGACGACGTGGGAGGCCTTCCGCATCGCGGACGACGTCCTCCGGCAAGCCGTGCAGTGCATCAGCGATCTCATCACCGTGCCCGGCGTCGTGAACCTCGACTTCGCCGACGTGAAGACGGTCATGGAAAACATGGGCATGGCCCTCATGGGGACGGGCACCGCCTCCGGTGAGCACCGCGCGGTCGAGGCCGCGCAGCGCGCGATCTCGAATCCGCTCCTCGAAGAGCAGTCCATCCAGGGCGCCCGCGCGATCCTCATCAACGTGACGGGGGGCGAGGACCTGACGCTCGCCGAGGTGAACGAGGCCTGCGCGATCATCCAGGCGGCGGCCGACGAGGAGGCGAACGTCATCTTCGGCCTCGTTCAGGACAAGGACATGAAGGACGAAGTCAAGATCAGCGTCATCGCGACGGGCTTCGATGCGCCCGCGGCGCTCGCCTCGCGCCGCGAGGTCTCCCTCCCGGTGACGCCGAACGGCGCCCGTCCCGCGGCGGAGCGGGGAGATCGGGGCGATCGGGACAGGGATCGCGAGCGAGCGCGCACGGCGCCGGACGTGCCGGCTCCGGAAGATCACGGGTACGGCGTCAACCTCCTCAACATGCGCGACCCGCGCGAGGACATCTTCGACATCCCGACGTTCCTCCGCCGCCAGATGGACTGAGGGACGGGAGAAGTCAGCGCGCGGCCGCGGCTTTGACCTTTGCGTTGGCCTTTGCCCGGCGCGCGCGGCGTCGTTCCTTGAGCCAGGCGCGCGCCCGAAGCCAGGTGCGCTCGAACTTCGGGTTCCGCTGCCTGAAGCGGCGCACCTTGCGCTGCACCCATCGGCTCTCCACATAGAGGATCGCCGCGCCGGCGATGCCGAAGGGCCAGCCCTGGATCACGGGAAGAAGGCCCCCGATGAAGCCGAGCCCGAGGAGAACCCACCCGAGCGCGAGGAGGGCGATCCGCGCCGTCCGGCTCCGCCGCCTCGCGAGGCCGCGCGGCTCACGGGGCGCGTTCATGCCTTCCTGGGGAACACGCCTTTGCGCGCGTCGCGGGCGATCTGCTTGGACTCTTCGGAGAAGCTCTTCGTGAGCATCCAGTCGAGGAATCCCGGGTGCTTCTCGGCGACCTCGGCCAGCGTCTTGCCGCGGTGCTCGCTGAAGGCGAACACGATTTCTCCGTCCCGCCAGAGGAAGCGCTTGTCGGGGTCCGCGAAGCGCCCCTCGGGCGGCCGCGAGATTTCGTGCAGCCCCTCGACGTCGCGCGGAAGGTCCGGGTAGCGCCTCAGCTGGCCCGCGAGCACCTCGGCGGACGCGATGACGTCGGCGAGCGCCGCGTGCGCGCCCGCGTGCTCGCGCCCGGCGAAAAAGCGCACGGCCGCGGAGAGGTCGCGCGGCTCCTTCTTGAAGAAAATCGTCTGCATGTCGATGACGCGGCGGCTCTCGATCGGGAAGACGAGGTTCGCGAGCGCGAACTCGCGGAGGAGCACGGGGACGTCGAAGGAGCGCACGTTGTATCCCGCGAGGTCGGCGTCGCCGAAGAACTCCAGGATCTGCCCGGCGATCTCGGGGAACGACGGCGCGCCGGCCACGTCGGCGTCGGAAATCCCGTGGACGCGCGTGGACTCGCGGGGGATCTTCACGCCGGGGTTCACGCGGGATTCCCACACGGCCACGGCGCCGCCGGGGCCGAAACGGAGGGCCGCGATCTCGACGATCCGGTCCGTCAGCCGGTCGGCGCCCGTCGTCTCGAGGTCGAAAATGACCAGCGGCCGATCCCCCGTGAGCGCGGCGAGCGCGGCAAGCGTCTCGGGGGGAAGCGTCGTCTCGGTCACGCCCGCATCATGGCCCAGGAACGGCCGGGGTGGGGCGCGGCGCCTCCCATGTCCATGTCGTGCCGGGGGGCATTCCGGGAGGATCCGTCCAGACGAGACGTGCCGCGTGCAGGAGCGGCGGAGGATCGCCGTCTTTGCGCCCCGGGTCGTAAGCGAGGTCCCCGAGGAGCGGCGTGCCGAGGTGCAGCAGGTGAATGCGGAGCTGGTGCATGCGACCCGTCTCGGGGACCAGCTCGACGAGAGCCGTCGCGCCGCGGTCCTCGAGCACCCGATAGCGCGTCGCGGCCGGGCGGCCCGCCGGATGAACGGCGGTTCGGCCGGGCGGAGGCAGGGGCTGGATCGCGAGCACGCGGCGGCCCGAGAGGAGGTGTCCCGCCCGCGAAGGGCCGTAGGCCGCTTTGACAGCGCGCTTCAGAAGGTCCGGCCGCGACGTGCGGTGCTCGAGCAACGGAGCGTCCACGCGCCCCTCGGGAGGATCGGGGACACCTCTCGTGACGGCGAGGTAGGTCTTCACGACGTTCGTCGGCCAGGCCCTGTGCGCGGCGCGAAGCGCCTCCGCGTTCCGCGCGAGGAGGAGGACGCCCGACGTCTCCTTGTCGAGCCGGTGGACGAGCGCGAGCTCCGGGCCGAACTGCTCGCGCAGCACGCCGAGGAGGCCGCCGGGGCCGTGTACCGCGATGCCGGGCCGCTTGTCGACGGCGAGATACGCGTCGGCCCCGGGCGGGGACGGGAGGATCGTCACGCAGCCTTGCGGAAACGCAGCGCGGAAAGGATGACGGCGAGGCTGCCCGCTATGTTCGCCGCCATGCCGATCACGATCGGAGGCTGGTGGAAGCGGATTCCATAGACGAGGTAGATGACCTGGCCGCCCAGGAACATCGCGTACGTGAGCATGGAGACGTCCTCGGAGCTCTTCCGCTGCCAGATGCGCGCGGCTTGCGGAACATAGGCCGCGCCGGTGGCGATTCCCACCACGGACACGGCCCACGCGAGGAACGAGTCGAACGTTCCCGGGTCCGAGATGCGCTTACCTTCTGTTCCCGAACAGCCGGAGCATCATGAGGAACAGGTTGATGAAGTCGAGATAGAGGGCGAGCGCGCCGGAGATCGCGCCACGGCGCCCTTCTTCGGAGCGGCCGTCGACCGTGGCCGCCATCATCTTGAGCTTGCGTGTGTCGTACGCGGTGAGCGCGACGAACACGATCACGCCCGCGCAGCTCAGGACGAACCCGAGCATGTCGGACTTCAGGAAGAGGTTCACGACCGAGGCGATGATGACGCCGATGAGGCCCATGAAGGCGAACGAGCCGACGCCGTCGAGCGAGCGCTTCGTGACGAGCCCATAGACGCTCATGGCCGCGAACGTGCCGCCCGCGACCGCGAACGTCGACGCGATGGAGGAGCCCGTGTAGATGACGAAGATGGCCGCCATCGTCAAGCCGTTCAGGGCGGAGTAGAAGAGGAACACGGCCGAGGCCGCGCCCGACGAGAGCTTCCCGACGAGGCCGGACAGCCACACGACGAGGCCGAGCTCGGCGAAGAGGAGACCATAAAACACGAGGCGGTTTCCGAAGATGGCGTTGAAGATCGCCGGGTTCGAGACGGTGAGGAAAGCGGCGAGGGCCGTCGTCATGAGGCCCGCGGCCATCCAGGCATAGACGCGCGCGAGGAACGCGGGAATCGCGACCGCCGCCGACGGGCTGATCGGCTGGGGGGAATCGAAGGACCGCGGGGGCAGCTCGGTGGGCATCTGGGATCTCCTCTCGAACAGCCATCCTAACGCGCCTCGGCTAAGATTCATTCCCATGAAACGAATCGCACCCGCTCTCCTGCTCCTCCTCCCGTTCTCCCTCCTCGCCGCCGCCGGCAAGTTCGGCGCGCCCCTCGGGGACTCGTCGAAGGTCGCCCTCGCCGACCTCGTGAAAGACCCGGCCGCCTGGTCCGGCAAGACCGTGAAGACCGAAGGGACCGTCTCGACGGTCTGCCAGGAAAAGGGTTGCTGGATGACTCTCAAGTCCGGCGACCAGTCCGTGCGCGTGACGTTCAAGGACTACGGCTTCTTCGTCCCGAAGGACTCCGCGGGCGCGACGGCCGTCATGGAGGGCGTCTTCAACGTGAAGACGATTCCCGAGGCGACGGCGAAGCACTACGCCGGAGAGACGCCTGGCGGCAAACCCGATGCGATCAAGGGCGACCAAAAGGAGCTGAGCCTCGTCGCGTCCGGCGTCGAGATCGCGCGGCCGGGACGCTAAGACGGCTGCGCTCGCCGCTGAACGCGGTATCGTTGGGCGGCCGTGCCGACAGTCCTTCGCGTGGGGCCGTACCGGTTCTTCTTCTTTAGTAACGAAGGCGACGAACCTCTTCACATTCACGTGCGGCGCGACCGCGCGCTCGCGAAGTTCTGGCTAGAGCCTGTGGTCCTCGCCGAGTCCGCGAACTTCCCGGCTCAGGAGCTCGGCATGCTGCGCGGTCTCGTTGTCGAGAATCACGCTAAACTAGTCGAGGCGTGGCATGAGTACTTCAGTCGCTAGTCGCACTTCGCTGGCCGGTTCGGTGCAGGTCACCGCATCCGAGCTCGTCGTCAGGCTTACCGACGGCCGCACTATTTCTGCGCCGTTGGTCTGGTTTCCGCGCCTCCTGGCTGCCTCCGCGCAGCAGCGCGCGCATTGGGAGCTTCTCGGCAACGGCGAGGGCATCCATTGGCCCGAAGTCGACGAAGACCTCAGCGTCGAGGGCCTCCTTCGCGGTATCCGGGCTCCTCAGCCATCCGAGAGCGGTGACCGGTCCTCGACCGCACGCCCTCTCGATGGCGTGCGCTAGAACTTCAAAGTAAGTTCCCCGACGAACCGCCGTGGCGGCGCGACGTAGAACTGGCTGTCTCCGATCTCGCTGTCGGAAGTGTAGTGGCGGTCGTCGCCGAGATTGCGGCCGACGAGCGACACGCGCCCCCACGAGAACTCCCACGACGCCCCGGCGTCCCACTCGTAGAAAGAGTCCGTGTAGAACGTGTTCCGCCGCGTCAGCGGCCGGACGCCCTGATGGCGCACGGCGCCCCAGATGCCGAGGCCCGCCTTCGGGGCGTACGAGACGCGCGCGTTCCAGAGGTCCCGGGGCACGAGCTCCAGCCGCATGCCGTCCACGACTCGCAACGTGCCGTCGGGAGTGAGGAACGAGAAGTTCACGTACGTCGCGTCGTGGTGGCCGTAGCCCGCCGCGAGCGACCAGCCCTCAAACTTCGGAAGCGCCCAGACGAGATCGGTGTCCATTCCCTGGAACCGCTCCTCGCCGGCATTCGTCAGGAGGGGCCGGCCGTCCGGGCCGGCCGCCCCAACGACGAGGTTCTCGAAGCTCATGTGGAAGAACGTGACGTCGAAAGACAGCGTGCCGCGCGCCCAGCGCGTCTTGAGGCCGACCTCGCCCGAGCGGGCTCGTTCCGGCTCGAGGATGCGCGCGCTCTCGGCCTCGAGGATGTTCGGGGCCGCGGGCTTGAAGTTGCTCTTGGCCGAGACGTAGACGTTCAAGGCGTCGAGCACGGACGCCTGCGGCCTGTCGACGATCCGGACCAGGGCCGCGACGCCGCCGGACCACTTCCCGTCCGTCCGGCTGTCCGCCGCGACGTTCGGCGCGGGCGCGCCGACTTCGGCGACCGTCGCGTCGAGCGACTCGGAAGTGCGGTCGTAACGGGCCCCGAACGTGAGAGTGAGGGCGTGGAACGGCGTCCACTCGTCGTTCAGGTAGAAGCCCCAGAACGTCCGGCTGTCCTTCGCGGAGCGGTGGTCGCCGACCGGAACCTGATCGAGCGTCGGAACCACGGGATGAGGCCCCGTGAGGAGCGAGAAGTCGAAGCCGGTGCCCTCGAGGGTCGTCTTGCCCGAGGTGTACGCGATGCCGGCCACGAGGCGGTGGCGGCCGCCGGCCCTGAAGTCGGCGACGATGCGGGCGTCGTCGAAGAGCGTCGTCTCGAGCGGCGTCAGGGCCGTGCCGGTGGCCGTCGCGCTCGCGGCGTCCGCGGTGTCGATGAAGGAGCGCACGGAAATCTGCTCGTCGCGCGTGAGGCCCAGCGTGTTTTCGAGGCGGACGTTCGCCGACAGTGGCTGCGACACGGTGGACGCGAGCGAGTAGACGCGGTGATCGAGCCGTCCGCCGCCGATCGCATAGTTCCGATCGATCTCGAATCCGGGTACCGGCTGCCCGCCGTCGACGGGAAGCGGCGACCCGAAGTAGCTCGTGTCGCGAAGGATGGAGGCGGTCACGTCCACGGAGCCTTCCTTCGTGCGCTGCGTGTAGCCGACGGAAAGCCGATCCGACGAGAGGTCCGTACCATCCTGCCAACCTTTGTTCCGCGCCATCGTGCCGAAGAGGTGGATCGTCTGGTCGCCCTGCGCGGCCACATACGAGAGGTTGCCGTGCTTGTCCGAGAAGGAACCCCCGCCGAGCGTGAGGGATCCGCCGCTTTCCTTCGGATGCCGCGTGAAAACCTGGATCATCCCGGCGAAGGCCGAGACGCCGTAGAGCGTGCCCTGCGGCCCCTTCACGATCTCGATCCGGTCGATGTCCTCGACGGGGATCTGGGCGAGCGACGGGTTGAACGGGCCACCCGCCGGAACGCCGTCCACCGTGACGAGAAGCGCGTCGAATTCCTTCAGGCCCCAGACCCCGATGTTCGCGAGCCGGTTGCCGTTGTCGGAGCCGCTCCCCGTGTCGAGACCCGCGACGTCCTGCAGCGCGTCCGCGACGGTCTTCGCGCCTCGGCGGCGCAACTCGTCTCCGGAGATCACCGAGACCGGAGCCGCGACGTCGAGCGCGTCTTCGGAAATTTTCGTCGCCGAGACGACGATCGTCGCGGCCACCGCGCGCTTTGCCGTGGCCTGGGCGAGGAGCGAGGCGGGAAGCGCGAGGACACCGCCTGCGAGGACGAGAGCCGTGCGCGAAAACACCATTCGAAGCATGTTAACTAAACTGGACGGTGTGAGGCTCGGCATCGACTTCGGCACGACGCACACGGTCGTCGCCCTCGTGGACCGCGGGAACACTCCCGTGGTGTCCTTCGAGGGTGGGGACTTCGTGCCGTCTCTCGTCGCCCTCGAGGAGGCGACGGGCGAGCGGCGCTACGGGTGGGAAGCCTTCGCGGTGCGGCACGAGGCGGGCTGGACGGTCGTCCGATCGCTCAAGCGCCTTCTCGACGGCGCCGGGCCGGAAACGGAGATCGCGATCGGCTCCTGGCGCCTGTCTCTTCTCGATCTCACCTCGGGCTTTTTCTCCGCGCTCCACCGTGAGCTCGTCGAGCGATCGAACGCAGGGCTGACGGCCGACGAAGCGCTCCACGCCGCCGTGTCCGTGCCCGCGAACGCGACGACGGCCCAGCGCTTCCTCACGCTCGAGGCGTTCAAGGCCGGCGGCTTCGCGGTGGAGGCGCTCCTCAACGAGCCCTCGGCCGCGGGCTTCGAGTACGCGCACCGTTACCGGCGCGCCGATCCGAAGCGCGAGTACCTCGTCGTCTACGACCTCGGGGGAGGCACGTTCGACGCCTCGCTGCTCCGGATGACGGGGAAGACGAACGAGGTCGTAACGACCAACGGCGTCAGGCGGCTCGGCGGCGACGAT
Source organism: Acidobacteriota bacterium (assembly GCA_036759345.1). Taxonomy (GTDB): domain Bacteria; phylum Acidobacteriota; class Thermoanaerobaculia; order UBA5066; family UBA5066; genus Fen-183. The sequence goes on from DAIOUV010000023.1 coordinate 40,985, forward strand.
TTCGACGAGGCGATCCTCGGCCTCGTCCTCGACCGGGCCTCCGCGGGCACGCTCGCCGGCACGCCCGCCGGCGAAGCCAGGGCCCTCCTACTCGAGGAGTGCGTGCGTCAGAAGGAGAGCCTCAGCCCGAACACGCGGCGCGTGCTCGTGGATCTCGCGGCGATCGGCAAGGAGCCGCTCGTTATTCCCGTCGCCGAGATCTACGCCGCGTGCGCGCCGCTCGTCGAGCGCTCGCTGGAAGCCGTCGAGCCCCTCCTCGCCGGCCCGGAAGGCGGCGGCGCGATCCTTTGGAGCGACATCGCGGGGCTCTATGTCGTGGGTGGCGGGGCCCTCTTCCCGCTCGTGACGCGCGTTCTCAAGGAGCGCTTCGGCGAAAAGCGGGTCCGCCGGTCGCCGCATCCCTTCGCCGCGACGGCGATGGGACTCGCCGTGTTCCTCGATCGCGAGGCGGGCTGGGCGCTTTCGGACAAGCTGTCCCGCCACTTCGGCGTCTTCCGCGAGAGCGATGCGGGCACGGACGTCGTCTTCGACGCGATTTTCCCGAAGGGCACGGCGCTTCCGGGGGCGGGCGCGGCTCGGGTGACGGTCGTGCGCCGTTATCGTGCCGCGCACAACGTAGGCCATTTCCGGTTTCTCGAATGCACGCGCCTCACGGGCGGACGGCCGGACGGAGACGTCACGCCATGGGACGAAGTGCTCTTCCCGTTCGAACGCCCTCTCAGAGGACGCGCGCTCTCGACGGCAGACGTGAAACGCCGCGCGGACGGCCCGGAGGTCGTGGAAACCTACACGCTCGGCAGCGAAGGCGCCGTGTCGGTGACCGTGACTGACACGTCCGACGGCTTCACGCGCACGTTCACGCTCCGGCGCTGACGACGCCGTCGATCCGGAGGACGAGAAGCGTCCGGTCGTCCTCGGTGTCCGCCCTCTGCGTAAAGGCGCGCTGCGCGTCGAGGATCCGGTCCTTCAGCGCGGCCGCGCTCTCGGCCGGACCCGCGCGCAGCACCTCTTCGAGGCGCTCGAACCCCCAGGATTCGTCGGATCCGTCCGCCGCTCCGCGAGTGGCCTCGATGAGTCCGTCCGAGAAGACGACCCAGGAATCGCCCGCGGCGAGCGGCTCTTCGACGGTGTGCCACCCGCCCGAAAGAGGGAGACCGAGGGGCCGCGCGGGATTTGCGAGGGCCAGGGCGGTCCCGTCCTTCCGCACGCGGTACGGATACGGGTGCCCGGCGTTCGTATAGGACACCGTCGAGTTCGCGAGATCGAAGACGAGATGCGCGAGCGTGACGAACGTCCGCCGTTCGGTCGTCCGGACGATTTCCTCATGCAGCAGCTCCATGAGCCGGACGCCGCCCGCGCCCGTCCGGGCCAGCATGCCGAGGGACGCCTTCGCGGTAGCCATCACGAGCCCCGCCGGCAGCCCGTGGCCCGACACGTCGGCCACGGAGACCGTGAGCACGCGCTCCGAGTACGAAAGGTCGTAGAAGTCGCCGCCGATGGCGGCCGCGGGCGCGAAGTCGACGGCGATCTCGACGCCCGGGCACGCGAAGTCCGCGGGCGGGAGGAGGCGCCGCTGGAGGTCGCGCGCGACGGACAGCTCGTGCTCGAGCGCCTCCTTCTCGGCCTTTTCCGCGACGCTCACGCCGAGATGCGCGGCCATCACGTTGAAGCTCGCGACAAGCGCGGCGAGCTGGTCCCGCCCGCGGAACCGCGCCCGATGCGCGAAGTTTCCGTTCTCGATTTCGGCGAACCCGACCGAAAGCCGCCGCGTCGCCCGTGCGATCCGGTAGACGAGGAGGCCGGCGAGGAGCGAGGCCCCCGCGAAGACGACGACCGTCGCGATCCCGAGTCCGCCCATGACGCCGAGGAAGACGCGACTCAGATCGAGGCGCTCGGAGCCCGCGACCCTGAGGTCCCCGAAGAGAGCGCGCGCCTCGCGCTCGAGCGACGTCCTGACGAGGATGAGGACGGTCCTTCCCTCGAGCGGCCGGCCGGTCTCCCAGTCGAGGACGGGCTCGGACAGGAACAGCGGGAACGCTGTCCAGCGCGCGGACCACGGGCCCGAGCCCGCAAGCGGCGCCGACGTTTCTCCGGAGGCCGCCTCCTCGCCGCCCGAGTCCGGCGCGCCCGTGATGCTCATCGTCTTGCCCTTCTTGCCCGGGTTGAGCGTGAAGCGAACGCCGCCCTTGGGCACGTCGACGGGCTCCTCCTTCACCTTCGCCGCGCCGTGGAAGCGGATGACGTTTCCGGTCTCCTTCTCGATCTCGCGGCGAAGGCCGGAGTGGAGGGGCAGCGTGAGGACGAGTGTGCCGGCGGGGCGCGGCTCGACCACGGCGGCGAACACCTCTCCTCCCGACTTCGCGACGACGGACGCGCGCGACGTCATCCAGGGCCGCGGAGCGAGGTCGGGGGCGACCGCGCCGCCGGCCCTCTCGACGGTCCCGTCCTTCGGCTGCCAGACCATCCCGATCTCGGACGGCGTCGGCGACGTGGCGGAGACCTCCGCGAACGCGCGCAACCGCGCGGCCGGCTCGCGCGCCGTCTCGAGGCGCGGCGCGAGGTCGTGCGCGAGCGCCGTGACGGCGGCCCGCCGCTTCTCGAGTGCGGCCTCGACGCGGCGCGTCCCGAGCTGGCCCGCGATGACGAGGAGGCCCGCGTAGACGAAGAAGGCCGCGAAGACGACCGCCGAGAGGAGGAGGAGGTACGACACGACGAGCCGGCTCCCGACGCGCCAGAGGAGGCCGCGCAGGAGATGCCGGGTCGCGCTGACGGCGAAGACGGGAATGCCTAACACGAGGAGCACGACACCGAGCGCCCGGACGCCGTTCGACGGCACGGCGCAGAGGAGCGCTCCCGTCAGGAGGACGAGGCCCGAGACGTTGAAGGTCCGTGTCGTCTTCATGGGGCCGGGGCTGGTGCGGGGCGCGCGGGCCGTGTCGCGAGCGGAGGTGCCGACTCGCCCGCCACGTATGTCGTCTGTGACGGGAACGCGAGGCACGTGCCGGCTTTCTCGACCACGTCGAGCAGCATGAGGAGAAGCTCCTCCTGCACGGCGAGGAACGTCGTGTAGTCGGGCACGAGGAGGTACGCGAAGACCTCCACGTCGAGGCTCGACGAGTTGAGCCTGACGAAGCGCACGCGCATCGTGCCCTTCTCGACGCGGAGGTCCGACTCGAGGCGCGCGCGCAGGTTCTCGAGGACCGCGCGCATCTGTTCCGCCGTCGTTTCGTACACGAGACCGAGCGTCGGGTGGAACCAGAACTTGTCCCGGCGGCTCCAGTTCTCGATTTGCGCCGTGATGAGCGTGCCGTTCGGAATCGTCACGACGGAGCGGTCGAAGGCCCTGAGGCGCGTCGCGTAGAGCGTCACGTCCTCGATGTCGCCGACCGCGGTCCCGATGCGGACGGTGTCGCCGACGCGGATGATCTTGTCGCTCAGGACGACGAAGCCGCCGAACAGGTTCTCGAGGCTTTTCTGCGCGGCGAACGCGAGGGCGACGCCGCCGATGCCGAGTCCGGCGAGCGTCGCCGTCAGATTGACACCGAAGCTCGCGAGGGCGAAGAGGGCCGCCACGGCGATGACGACCCCGCGCAGCATCCGGCGCGCGATAGTGAGGGAGGACGTCGCGGTCGCGCCCTCGGCGATCAGGTTCAGCGTCGCGCGGAGGTTGAAGAAGTCGACCAACCGAAGCAGAAGCCACGACGCACCGAAGATGAAGGCGAGCATCAGGAGCCGCGCGTAACCGTACCGGTTGAGAAGCGGAAGCCCGAGGCGGGACACGCAGAGCCTGTGGAGCGGGAGCGCGAGGAGGAACGCGAGTGGCGCGCGGAAACGCCCGATGCCTGTCCGCACGCGGGTCCACGACGGGCGTCTCTTGAAGACGCGGTCGAGGAGGCGGAAAGCGGCGCCCACGAAGAGCCGGCTCGCCCCATACAGGGTCGGGATGAGGAGCAGGAACGCGAGAAGCTGCCAGAGCTGAAGCCCGCCCACGGGCCGTCTGAGGACGGCGGGCATGTCCTGGTCGATCGTGGGCCCCTTCAACCCTTTGAACGCGGCGGGAATCTCGCGCAGAGACTGCGACGAGACGAGCCAGATCGGGGGACCCTCGACCGGCGTCGTCCGCACGAGCAGCAGGTCGAAAGATTCGTCTCCATTCTCGATCTGGCCAACGCGCTCGAGCTCTGCGGTCAGGGCGTCGTTGAGATCCCCGGCGGGAGACCGGCTCAACTTCTCGAGGTCGCCGACGAAGCGCTGGTCGAGCACCGCCTTGAGCTCTCGCGCGAGGGCATCCTGAGAGGTTCTGCCGGACTTCGGCCACTGCAGGTACTCGCCCGCCAGCGCCCAGTTGCCCCTCTGGGCGGCCCGCATGTACCCGAAGAACGCGCCGTACGGCGTCTCGCGGCGGTAGGGATCGCCGACGGGCTCGACTCCCGCGGCGGGCGTCGGGCTCGGGAGGGGCAGGAGCTGCGCGAGAGCGGGCGAGATCGGCCCCACGAGGACGACGGCCAGAAGGAGAGTCCGGGAAAGAGCGCGGGTCATCGAGCGAAGAGCGTATCTCACCGCGCGTCCGCCAAGAAGAATCGGGCTTAGATCGCGGCGGGCTCGTGGAGCATGTAACTCTGGAGGACGCGCGCGTAGTTCGCGCGCTCGTAGGCCGCCGGGTCCGGGCACGAGAGCAGGCCCATGCTGCCCTTCATCTGGGCCAGCGATTCGTACTCGTGCTCTTCCATCCACCGCGCGACGTCGCTCCGGACCTCGGCGAGCGCCCGCGGACCGCGCAGGAGGAGGGCCGAAACCATCTGGACGGCGTCGGCTCCGGCCATGATCGCCTTGATCGCGTCGCGCGCGTCGTGCACGCCGCCCGTGACGGCGAGGGACGCCTGAACGCGCCCGGAGAGCATCGCGAGCCACCGGATGCGGAGCAGGAGCTCGTCGCGCGTGGAGAGGCGCAGCGCGGGCGTCACCTCCAGGTTCTCGGGGTCGATGTCGGGCTGATAGAAGCGGTTGAAGAGGACGAGCCCGTCCACATGCATCGCATCGAGCTCGGAGGCGAAAGAACCGAGAGACGAGAAGAACGGCGACAGTTTCACGGCGACGGGGATCTTCACGGCGCCCTTCACGGTCCGGACGATATCGAGGAGGCGCCGCTCGAGCGAAAAACCGGGCTCGCCCTCGTGTGCGCCGACGTCGTAGAGGTTCAGCTCGAGCGCGTCGGCGCCGGCCTCGGCGATGCGCACCGCGAAGGAGAGCCATCCGCCCGGCGTCGCGCCGTTCAGCGACGCGATGACGGGGATGTGCACCGTATTCTTGAGCAGGCGCACGCGCTCGAGATACCGCTCGGGGCCGAGATTGAAGGTTTCCGGCTCCGGGAAGTACGTGAGGGCCTCCGGGTACGAGCCGGAGACGATCTCCATCTGGCGGATCGTGCCGACCTCCTCGCGGGTGATCTGCTCTTCGAAGAGCGAGTTCATGACGATCGCCGAGGCGCCGGCGTCCTCGAGGCGGCGCACGAGATCCATGTCGTCGACCATCGGCGAGGCGCCGGGCATGAACGGGTGGGGAAGGGTCAGGCCGAGATAGCGGGTGGTGAGATCCATCGTCGTCTCCTCAGGCCTTTCCCGCCGCCGGCGGTATGGGCGGACTTGGCGGCGTGGCAGGGGCCGTGGGAATGCCCGCGCGGCCCAGGGTCAGTTTCGCGAGGTTCTCGTATACCTGGAACCGGTTCTTCACCTCGCGCTCGGCCTTCACGAGCAGACCCCGGAAACGCTCCGGGTCCTGCTGCTCGACCATGCGGAACCGCGCCTCGTTGCCCATGAACTGCGCGATCGAGCCCTTGATCGTCGCCGTGTCCATGACGAGCGGCGTCTCACCCTTCGCGATGCGGCGGGGATCGAACCGGTACAACGGCCAGTAGCCCGACTCGGAAGCGAGCTTCTGCTGGTCGAGGCCGAACGAGAGGTCGTAGCCGTGCGCGATGCACGGGCTGTAGGCGATGACGATCGACGTCCCCGGGTAGCTCTCGGCCTCGAGGAGGGCCTTCACGGTCTGCGCGTCCTTCGCGCCGAAGGCGACGTGAGCGACGTAGACGTTGCCGTACGTCATCGCGAGCATGCCGAGATCCTTCTTCGGCATCTCCTTGCCCTTTGCCGCGAACTTCGCGGCCGCGCCCATGGGTGTCGCCTTGGACGCCTGGCCGCCCGTATTCGAGTAGACCTCGGTGTCGAGGACGAGGATGTTGACCTTGCGCCCCGACGCGAGGACGTGGTCGAGGCCGCCGTAGCCGATGTCGTAGGCCCAGCCGTCGCCCCCCACGATCCACACGCTCCTTTTCACGAGCGAATCGGCCACGAGGAGGAGGCGCCGCGATTCCGACGTGTTCACGTCCTCGAGGGCGTCGCGCAGCGCGAGAACCCTCTCGCGCTGCGCCGCGATGTCCGCCTCCGTGTCCTGCGCAGCCGCGAGGAGCGCCTCGGCGAGGGTCCCGCCGATGCGAGCGGAGAGCGCCTTCACGAGCGTACGCGCCTGGTTGTTCAGCGAGTCGACGGCGAGGCGGAATCCGAGGCCGAACTCAGCGTTGTCCTCGAAGAGCGAATTCGACCACGCCGGGCCGCGGCCGTCCGCGTTCGTCCGGTAGGGGGTGGTCGGGAGGTTGCCGCCGTAGATCGAGGAGCAGCCCGTCGCGTTCGCGATGAGCGCGCGGTCGCCGAAGAGCTGCGTGAGGAGCTTCACGTACGGCGTCTCGCCGCACCCGGAGCAGGCGCCTGAAAACTCGAAGAGCGGCTGGAGGAATTGCGCGCCCTTCACGTCGAGGCGAACCGTTCTGCGGTCCGCTTCCGGGAGGTCGAGGAAGAAGGCGAAGTTGTCGCGCTCGGCGTCGCGCAGGGGCTTCTGAGGCGCCATGTCGAGCGACTTGTGCTTCGGGTTCGCCTTGTCCTTCGCGGGGCACACGGCGACGCACAGCGTGCAGCCCGTGCAGTCCTCCGGCGCGATCTGGATCGTGTAGGCCTGCCCTTGGTACTCGGTGCCCTTGAACGGGACGGACTTGTATGTGGCGGGCGCGCCCTCGAGCTTTGCCGAATCGAAGACTTTCGCGCGGATCGCGGCGTGCGGGCACACCATCGCGCACTTGTTGCACTGGATGCAGATCTTCTCGTCCCACACGGGAATCTCGAGCGCGATGTTCCGCTTCTCCCATTGGGCCGTGGAGAGGGGCCACGTGCCGTCGGGCGGGAACGCGCTCACGGGCAGAAGGTCGCCCTTGCCCGCGAGCATGACGCCCGACACGCGCTTCACGAAGTCCGGCGCTGCATCGGAGACGATGGGCGGGCGGCGCCGCGTCGCCGTGATCTTCGTCGGAACCACCATCTTCGCGAGGTTCGTGAGCGTCCCGTCCACGGCCGCGAAGTTGCGGCGCACGGTTTCCTCGCCCTTCTTGCCATACGTCTTCTCGATCGCTTTCTTGATCTGGGCGATCGCCTCCTCGCGAGGCAGGACGCCCGAGATCGCGAAGAAACAGGTCTGCATGATCGTGTTGATTCGGCCGCCCATTCCGAGGGCCTTCGCGACCTTGTAGGCGTCGATGACCCAGACCTCGAGGCGCTTTTCCAGGATCTGCTCCTGCATCTCGAGGGGGAGGCTGTCCCACGCTTCGGCCGGCCCGTACGGGGTGTTCAGGAGGAAGACCGCGCCCGGCACGGCGGCCTCGAGCATGTCGTAGCGGTCCAGGAACTGCTCCTGGTGGCACGCGATGAAGTTCGCCCGCATGATGAGATAGGCCGAGCGGATGGGCTTCGGCCCGAAGCGGAGGTGGGAGACGGTGACGGCACCCGACTTCTTCGAGTCGTACACGAAGTAGCCCTGCGCGAAGTTGTCCGTCTCCTCGCCGATGATCTTGATCGAGTTCTTGTTCGCGCCCACGGTGCCGTCGGCGCCGAGGCCGTAGAAGAGGGCGCGCACCGTGCTCGCCGGCTCGATGTCGAACGTGGCGTCCCAGGGGAGCGACGTGTGCGTCACGTCGTCCACGATGCCGATCGTGAAGTGGTTCTTCGGCTTCGGCTTCGCGAGCTCGTCGAACACCGCCTTCACCATGCCCGGCGTGAACTCCTTGGACGAGAGCCCGTAGCGTCCGCCCACGACGAGCGGTTCGGCCGCGAAGGGAAGCGCGCCCTCGCGCCGCGCCTCGACGAGCGAGGTCACGACGTCGAGGTACAGCGGATCGCCGATAGCGCCCGGCTCTTTCGTGCGGTCGAGGACGGCGAGCGCCTTCACGGTCTTCGGGAGCGCCGCGAGGAACGCCGGAATGTCGAATGGCCGATAGAGGCGGACCTTCAGGACGCCGACCTTCTCGCCCTTTTCGACGAGCCAGTCGACGGTCTCGTGGACCGTTTCGGCTCCCGAGCCCATTTGGACGATGACGCGCGTCGCCTCCTTGTGGCCCACGTAGTCGAAGAGGTGGTACGCGCGCCCCGTCCGCTTGGCGAAGCGGTCCATCTCCTTCTGGACGTGGCCCGCGCACGCCAGGGTGTAGACGTTTCCAGCCTCGCGCGCCTGGAAGAAGGCGTCGGGGTTCTGCGCGCTGCCGCGGAGAACCGGGTGGTCGGGCGTGAGGCCCCGCTGCCGGTACTGGGCGATCGCTTCCTCGTCGAGCATCGCGAGGAGGTCGTCGTTCGTCAGTTCTTCGATCTTCGCGACCTCGTGCGACGTGCGAAAACCGTCGAAGAAGTGGAGAAAGGGGATCCGCGACTTCAGGCTCGCGGCCTGCGAGATGATCGCGAAATCGTGCGCTTCCTGGACCGAGTTCGAGGAGAGGAGCGCGAACCCCGTCTGCCGGCAGGCCATGACGTCGGAGTGGTCGCCGAAGATGGAAAGCGCGTGCGTCGCGACCGTCCGCGCCGCCACGTGCATCACGAACGGCGTCAGCTCGCCCGCGATCTTGTACATGTTCGGAATCATGAGGAGGAGGCCCTGTGACGAGGTGAACGTCGTCGCGAGGGCGCCCGCCTGGATCGCCCCGTGCACGGCGCCCGCGGCGCCCCCCTCGGACTGCATCTCGACGACTTCGGGCACGTTGCCCCACACATTCTCGTGGCCCTTCGAGGACCATTCGTCGGCCCACTCGCCCATGTTGGACGAGGGCGTGATGGGGTAGATCGCGATGACGTCGTTCGTGCGATGCGCGACGGAGGCCACGGCCTCGTTGGCATCCAGCGTGAGAAGTCGGCGCGACATGAGAGCCTCCCTTTTTCGACCCGGCCAGCCGGGATGCCATCATTGAATTCGGGGGCGAATCCCCGGAATGATGCCAATGTACTGTACCGGGAGGGGTGTGGTACCGCGTACGGGATTTGAACCCGTGATCTCCGCCTTGAGAGGGCGGCGTCCTAACCGCTAGACGAACGCGGCACGTCTCCCCCGGCGGAGCCTTTCGGCTCGCGGGGACGCGGAATTTAACATGCCGGCCCGAACGGCCACAACTTACCGGTCGGGAGGAGAATCCCCCCATGGAATTCGGCATCCTCGGCCTCGAGCTCTCCGGCAAGACGACCATCTTCTCTCTCCTGACCGGCCACCAGGCGGCCGCGGCCCCGCACAAGCGCGAGGCGCAGGTCGGCGTCGCGCACGTCCCCGATGCCCGGCTCGACACGCTCACGGCGATGTTCAAGCCGAAGAAACACACACCGGCGACGGTGAAGTTCGTGGACGTCCCGGGCGTCACGAAGGGTGGCTCGCAGAGCCTCAACCTCCCCGAGCTCCGGCAGATGGACGGCCTCGCGGTCGTCGTGCGCGGCTTCGCGTTCGACGCGGTGCCGCACCCCGAGGGCTCGGTCGACCCGGCGCGCGACCTCGAGCTTCTCGAGACCGAGATGCTCCTCGCGGACCTCTCGGTCGTCACGAACCGGCTCGAGCGCGTCGAGAAGGACCTCGCGAAAAAGAAGACGCCGGAGCTCCAGACGGAGAAGGACCTCCTCGTGCGCTTCAAGGCCGCGCTCGAGAAGGGCAAGCCTCTGCGCGGCTTCGACGTCCACGTCGAGGAGGAGAAGCTCGTGAAGGGCTTCGGCCTCCTGATGCGCAAGCCCATGCTCGTGATCCTGAACGCGGGCGAAGGCGACGCGGCCGACCTCGCCGGGGCGATCCAACGCGCGAAGTTCGACAGCTGGAAGGGTCAGCCGCAGGTCGCGTTCAGCGCCGTCTCGGCTCCGATCGAGCAGGAGATTGCCGCGATGTCACCGGAGGACCAGGGAGAGTTCCTCAAGGGGCTCGGCCTGCCGGACCGTGCGCTGGACCGCCTCCTGCGCGCCGCCTACGACCTCCTCGGCCTCATGTCGTTCCTGACGGCGGGCGAGGACGAGTGCCGCGCGTGGTCCATCCCGAAGGGGACGCACGCCGTGAAGGCGGCCGCCGCGATCCACACGGACTTCGAGAAGCACTTCATAAGGGCCGAGGTCGTGCCGTTCCAGACTCTCGTCGAGGCGGGGTCCTTCGCGCACTGCAAGACGCACGGCACTCTGCGCGTCGAAGGCCGCGACTACGTCGTCCAGGACGGAGACGTCATCAACTTCCGCGTGTCGGCCTAGGAGCCTGTCTGAGTAGTCCCCCTGCGCATCCGGGACCTCAGGAAGACGCAGGTCTTCCGGTGAGATCCGGGCGTCGGGCTTTCCCAACCTTTGGCCAGGGGATGCTGGTCGTGCTCCTCGTGGTGGTTTCTTACGCGGCCGCGGGATTCGCGAGCGGCATCGTCACGATAGCGCTCAAGAAGGAGCACCGGGTCACGGTGGAGCTCTTCGGCAGCCTCCTGGGTGCGTGCGGCTCTGCCGTGCTCGTGCTTAACTGGGCGAGCGGCGAGCGTCGCGAGCCCCTGCGGCGCCTCGTGGTTCCGAAGCCCGTCGCGCCCGTGCCCCTCGTGCTCGCGCTCGTGGCGACCCTCGGAGCCGACGTCGTGCTGTTGCAGGTCAACAACTGGGTGCTCTGGCTGATCCCGCCCGGGCCGATCTTCCGCGAGATCATGTCCTCTCTCGCGCGGGGAAACCTGCCGCTCGTGATCGCGTTCGTCGTGCTCGTTGGTCCTGTGAGCGAGGAACTGATCTTTCGGGGCGTCCTCTTGCGGGGTTTCCTCGAGAACTATGGCCGGTGGACCGCGATCCTCGTTTCGAGCTTCCTCTTCGCCTTCATTCACCTGAACCCATGGCAGGCCGTGTCCGGGTTCTTCATTGGCTGTCTCTTCGCCTGGTTTGTCGCGAGGACGGGGTCGCTCTTCCCGGCGATCATGGGCCACATGGTGAGTAACTTGCTAGGCCTCGCCACTAGGCGCCTCGACGCCAGGATTCCGGGGATCACGACGGAGGGATTCCATCCCTGGTGGCTGACCGCGCTGGGCGCGCTCGTGACGGCGGCAGGCATAGTCGCGTTCCACCGCGCGACGCGGGCCGCGCGGAATGCGAGCGCCGAGGAGCTGACGGCGTCCGCTGACCGGACACATGAACCACCGTGACGACTTCGAGCAGGCCTCCCCAAAAGTGACGCGAGTTCCTCTTGTCCCGGCATGGCGCTGAGGCAAATGCCTCATGCCTGCTGGTGGCACGGACCCCACGTTGAAGGCGGGGGATTGAGATATGGAAACTTTTGCGCTCAGATACGAATCCAAGGGCACGACTGCCTCTGAGGTGC
>DAIOUV010000024.1:0-2027 GCA_036759345.1 Acidobacteriota bacterium
GACGGAGAACGCGTCGTACCAGGCATCGAGGTTGCGGACGGTGTCGGCGCGGTACTCGGCCGGCGCGTGGCCGTCGGTCACGATGCGCTGGCGAAGTGCGGGCTCGCGGAACTTCGCGCGCCAGCTCTGGGCGAAGCTGATGAAGAACTGCTGGTCGCCCGAGAGACCCTGGAAGGCCGGCGCTTCCTTGCCGCCGAGCGAGAGGCGGTACGCGTCGTAGGCCGCGGCGAGCCCGGCGACGTCGGCGATGTTCTCGCTCACCGTCTGCTTGCCGTTCACCGCGAGGTCGGGGAACGGGCGATAGAGGTCGTACTGGCGGATGAGCTGGGCGGACGACGCCGCGAAGTGGGCGAAGTCGTCCTTCGTCCACCAGTTCTCGAGCCGGCCCGCGGCGTCGAACAGCGCGCCCTGGTCGTCGAAGCTGTGGCTGATCTCGTGGCCGATCACGGAGCCGATCGCGCCATAGTCCATGACGGCCGGGCGGGACGGATCGAAATAGGGAGGCTGCAGCATGGCCGCGGGGAAATTGAGCGTGTTCATCGCCGGCAGGTTGACGGCATTGACGAGCTGCGGGTTCATGACCCATTCGCCGCGGTCCACCGCCTGGCCGAGCTTCTTCAGGTTGCGCCGGTATTCGAACAGCGAGGCGCGCTCGGCGTTGCCGAGGGCATCCCCCCGCGCGACTTCGAGCGCGGAGTAGTCGCGCCATTTGTCCGGATAGCCGACGCCCACCCTCAGCGCGGCGAGCTTCGCCTTCGCTTTCGCCTTGGTCTCGGGGGCCATCCAGTCGAGCCGGTCGATCCGGAGCGCGAAAGCGGCCACCTCGTTGCGCACCATCTCCTCGGCTCGCGCCTTCTCCGACGGCGGAAAATATTTCTCCACGTACAGCTTGCCGACCGCCTCGCCGAGCGCGGCGTCCGTGGCATTCACGCCCCGTTTCCAGCGGTCGCGGAGCTTCGGCGTACCCGACAGGACCTTCCCGTAGAAGGCGAACTGCTCGTCGACGAACGCCCGGGGGAGAAGGGAAGAAGCGCGCTCGACGGCGTGGACCGCGAGATAGTCCTTCCAGGTGTCGAGCGGCTGGCTTTGCGCGAGTGCACTGATGCCCGTCACCGCACCCGGCTGCCAAACGACGAAGTCGTCCTGCTTCTCGAGGCCGGCGGCGAGGAAAAAGGCCGTCCAGTCGAGACCGGGCGCGCGGACGGAGAAGTCCTGCCGCGACCAGTGATTGTTGCCTTTGCGCACATCCTCCGTTTCGACGTGGCTCGCGTGCGTTTCGGCGATCCGGCGTTCCAGATCGAAGATCCGCGCGGCCTTGGCATCGCCGTCGGATCGGGCGAGGCCGCCGAGTTTCAACACGGCGCCGATGTGCTCCCGGTATCGGGTCCGGATCTCGGCCATGCGCGGGGACGGGTCGACGTAATAGTCGCGGTCGGGCATCCCGAGGCCGCCCTGCAGGAGGAACGGGGAATAGCGGCTCGGATCGGTCAGGTCCTGCGCGACCCAGAGGCCGAACAGGTTGACGGTGTGGAGACGCGTGTTGTTCAGAACGTCGACGTCAGCGCGCAGCATGCCGCCGAGCTCCCGCGCGAGCCCGGCGGCGCCTGCGATCGCCGCGATGCGCGAGAGAGAGGGCTTCAAGGGCTCGATCCCCTTCGCCTCGATCGCCGCCTCGTCCATGAAGCTCGCGTAGGTGTCGCCGACCTTCCGGGCGTCCGAGCCGGCGGGGGCCTGCGCCCCGGCCGCGTTCGCGATGAGGTCGGCCGTGCGCCGGGAGGTCAGCTCCTCCACGACGCCGCTGATGCCCCAGGAGCTGCGGTCGGCGGGAATCTCGGTGCTCTTGATCCAGGCGCCGTTCGCGTACCCGAAGAAATCGTCTCCCGGCGCGACCGACCGGTCGATCCCGGCCAGGTCGATGCCGGTGCGGAGGGAGGGGGCGGCCGCCTGGGAAGCGGTGCTCACCTTGTTCGGCGCGGCGGGGGAGCACGCGAGCGCGGGAACGAGGGCGAGGGCGGCGCAGAGGGCGA
>DAIOUV010000024.1:2127-44490 GCA_036759345.1 Acidobacteriota bacterium
GCGGCGGGGGAGCACGCGAGCGCGGGAACGAGGGCGAGGGCGGCGCAGAGGGCGACGGCGGAGGCACGGAACGGGCGGAGGCTGGGCGTCATGGATCGGGACAATAGGAAGTCCGGGCCAAACCCGCAAGGCCGGCTCCTTCCCGCGCGCTGAAGATGCCCCTGCGCACTCGAGCTCCTTGCGTTCAAAGGGTCTAGTATTCCCACTATGGATGAGTCTCCTTCGCCGCACGTCGTGTCGAGGGCTTGGGCGATCCGATCCCTGCGGGAATTCCTCATGACGCTGACGGACGAGGACCACTCGATGTGCCGGGTCGCGACCGATCGGGGCATCTTCTGCCAGGGGTTCCGAAAGCTCAACGACGCCGATCTTCAGAAGCACTTTGCCGGCCTCGTGGAGCGCCGGCCTGGAGTGAACCGTTGGCAGCTCGAAGCGCTCGGAAACCAGTGGGAGCTGGCGCGCCAGACGGTGAACCGGCTTCCTCTCGCGTACGACGTCGAGCAGAAAGAGCACGGGACCTGCGGCGGATGGGACGATCTCAGCAACGAGGATCTGGCGGGTTACTGCGCCGGACTGCTCGGGCAGGATGTCCTCGTGACCCCCCGGGGCACGTTCACGCCGCCCGCCTCTGCCGGCTGAAACGCCGATAATCGCCCGGTGCCTGAGCGTTCTCTCCCCGGCCTCGACGCCCTCCGCGAGAGGTTTTTCGCATCGCTGCTGCGCTACGAGGACCGGGGGTCGCTGGGTCGCGGCGGCATGGGGTACGTTTTCAAAGCGCTCGATCGCGAGCTGAACGAGGTGATCGCGATCAAGGTGCTGAGCCGGTCCGGCCCTAACGAGCGGGAAGCGGTCCTTCGCCGGTTCAAGGGCGAGGTCAGCCTGAACCGGCGAATCAGTCATCCGAACGTCTGCCGCCTTCATGACTACGGCGTCGCCGACGAATTGCCGTACCTGACGATGGAGTTCGTCGACGGCCGGGACCTCGGGACCCTCATCGACTTCGAGGGACCGGTTCCCGCGGCCAAGGCGCTTCGGATCCTCACGCAGCTCACGAGGGGTGTCGCCGCCGCGCACGCGGCCGGCATCGTGCACCGCGACCTAAAGCCCGCGAACGTGATGGTCCGGCCATCGGGCGACATTTCGATTCTCGACTTCGGTCTGGCGCACGACACGAATCGGACGACTCCCCGGATCACGCGCGCTGGTACGACAGTGGGAACGCCCCAGTACATGTCGCCGGAGCAGGTGAGAGGGCTCGTCGTGGACGAGCGGAGCGATATTTACGCGATCGGCGTCATGGCGTTCGAGCTCTTGACAGGCCGCCGGCTCTTCACCGGCCGCACGTTCCTCTCGATCGCGCGAAAGCATCTCGAAACCCCGGTGTCCCGCGAGACGCTCGAAAAGCGGGGCGTTTCCCGGGAGCTCGCGGCGGTCGTCCTCCGTTGCCTCGCCAAGAAACCGGAGGAGCGGTTTCAAACCGCCGCGGCTGTCGCGACCTCTCTCGAGGCGCTCGAGCGCCAGCAGGCCTCGCGGGTGCCGGCAGCCGCGCCCGCTCCGCCGCGCGAGGCCCGGGTCACGACGGCGGTCCATCGGCGGAGCTCGATCCTCTCCGCCTTGGCGACAGCTCCCGCGGCGGCCCCAAAAGATTCGGCGCCTACGCGCCAACCTGTCGTCCTCGTCGTGGACGACGATGAACAGGTGAGAAATGTCGTCTGCGAGTGGCTGCGACGCGCGGGACTCGAGGTCGTCGCCGCGACGTCCGGAGAAGACGCGCTCACGCTCTTCGAGACGCGCACGTTCGATCTCGTTCTCATCGACGTGCTGATGCCCGGGCTCGACGGGTTCGATACGGTGCGGGTCCTGAAGTCGCGGCCCGAGCGGGCCGCGATCCCCGTCCTCTTCATGTCGGGCTTTCCGGAGAAGAACCACGTGTTGTTCGCCGGCCAGACGGGAGCGGTCGATTTCCTCTCGAAGCCTCTCGACCTGAAGGCTCTCGTCAGGAAGGTGGTCGCGATCCTGGGGAAACCCGCCGCCTAGGGCGGAGCCGCGAGGGCGTTCGTCACGCGCGAAACGTCCTCCGGCAGTCCTTCGAGGACGCTTCGGAAGGTGTCGAGGAGTCGCGGGTCCCACCACCCGCGGCCCGCCTCCTCAGCCATGATGGTGAAGGCCTCCTCGCGCGTGAGCGCGGCGCGGTAGACGCGCGCCGTCGTCAGGGCATCGTAGATGTCGGCGATCGTCGTGACCCGGGCCGTGAGCGGGATGGATTCGCCCGCGACGCCGTCCGGGTAGCCGGACCCGTCGAGCCGCTCGTGGTGCCCGTAGACGACATCGAGCGCGAACGCGAGCGTCTTCATGCCCGACAGAAGCTCGCGTCCCACGACCGGATGCCGGCGGACCTCGGCGAATTCCTCGGGGGTGAGGCGGGCGGGCTTGAGAAGCACGGCGTCTCGGATCGCGATCTTTCCGATATCGTGGAAAAGGCCGCCGCGTCTCACGGCCTCGAGCTCGAGGCCCGTGAGTCCGATCTTCGCGCCGAGGCGCCCGGCGTACACCGAAACGCGCTCACTGTGCCGTGCCGTGTAGGGGTCACGCGCGTCGATCGTGCGTGCAAGCGCGACGATGACGTGTTCGGCGTGCTCGAGCGCGTCGGTGAAGCGCTTCATCTGCACGAGAGGCTTCAGTCTCGCAAGGAGCTCCTTGGCGGCGAACGGCTTCGCAACGAAGTCGGTGACGCCTCCGGCCATGGCCCGGAGCCTGTCCTCTCCCGTGGCGCCGCCGGTGATCATGATGACGGGGAGAAGGCGGGTGACCGGGTCGGAGCGGAGCTGCGTGAGAACGTCCTGCCCGCTCTTTCCGGGAAGGTGCAGGTCGAGAAGGATGACGTCCGGCTGAAACTTCTTCAGCTGCTGCTGGGCCTCTTCCGCCGAGGCGGCCGTCCTCGTCACGTAGCCCCGCGGCTTGAGAAGGGCGATCAGCAGCCCACGTATCTGGGCGTCATCGTCGACGACCAGGACGGACCCCGGAGAGTCCTCCAGCATCCCGATCGGAAATGTGCCGCTCATGCTCCGAGAATGGTTCTCCTTACGATGTGGCGGTGTCAAGTGGATGATGCCGCCGTGGAGAATCTGGAGCGCAGCCCGCGCGCGATGCGGATCATCGAGAAGGCGGGTGGCGGCGGGCGGGCCGCGCGCTTCGAGGACTGGATGCGCGTCGCGCTGTGCGACCCGGAGCTCGGGTATTACGCGCGGAACGTGCGGAGCGTGGGACCGCGCGGCGACTTCTCGACAGCCGCGACGCTGCATCCGGCACTCGGCGAAGCGGTCGCGGCCTGGGCCTCGGCGCGCCGGAAGGAGCTGTTCGGCGGCGGTCTCGCGCCGTGGAATCTGATCGAGGCCGGACCCGGCACGGGCGAGCTCGCGCGGACGGTGCTCGAAGCGCTGCCGCTTCTCGCGAGGCGGACCGTGACGCTGCGCCTCGTCGAGACGTCGCCCGTTCTGCGCGAAGCGCAGCGCGCGCGCCTCGGAGGCAGGGCCACGTGGCACGCCACGATGGAGGACGCGTTCGCGGCGTGCGATGGGCGGGCGATCGTCTACGCGTCGGAACTGCTCGACGCGCTGCCCGTGCGCGTTCTGAGACGGTGGGATGAAGGATGGGAGGAGCTTTGGATTTCTTCGAATGGGGCAGAGTGCCGGGAGGAATGGCGACCTGCGTCGACCGAGGACGTCGGGCCCTCCGGCGCGTTCAGCGCGCTTTCGCGCCCGTGGCCCGAAGGGCAGCGAGTCGAAGTCGCTCCAGCGGTCCGCGAGTTCTTCCTTTCATGGAAATCTTCTCTTTCTCTCGGGTCTCTTCTTCTCCTCGACTACGGCGATTCCATCGAGATGCTCTACGATCGGCGCCCGCACGGGACGGTGCGGGGTTACGCGCACCATCAGCGGCTGGAAGGCGCGGACCTGTATGCGAACGCTGGACTCGCCGACGTCACGGCGGACGTCAATTTCACGGATGTGGCGGCGTGGGCGCGTGAAGCCGGGCTCGAGCCGGGTAAGCTCGACACGCAGGCGGCGTTCCTCGCGCGGCACGTGAAGGGCGCGGAGGCTCGCGCGGCCCGCGAGCCGGCGCTGGCATTTCTCCTCGACCCGCGTGGCGCGGGGGCGGGCTTCAAGGCGTTGGAGCTCTGCTCGTCGACGCATTCACCTTCGAAGAAGAACGAATAGAGGCATGGGGTTCCCGTATCAACCGCGAACGAATGGAGGCTTTCCGCATAAAATCGATCCCATGAGAAACAAACTTGTTCTCGCCGTCGCGCTCCTCGCCCTCGCGACGTTTTCCGCCGCGGCCCAGCAGGACTTCTCGAAAGTCGAGGTCAAGGCCGAGAAGATCGCCGACGGCCTCTGGATGCTGACCGGCGCCGGCGGAAACATCGGCGTCTCGGCAGGGCCGGACGGCGTCTTCCTCGTGGACGACCAGTACGCCCCGCTCACGGACAAGATCAAAGCCGCCATCGCGACGGTCTCGGACAAGCCCGTGCGCTTCGTCGTCAACACCCACTGGCACGGCGACCATGTGGGCGGGAACGAGAACCTCGGGAAGGCCGGCGCCGTCCTCGTCGCGCACGAGAACGTCCGCAAGCGGATGTCGAAAGAGCAGTTCATCAAGCTCTTCAACCGGACGATCCCGGCGTCCGCGGCGGCGGCGCTTCCGCTCGTGACGTTCGCCGAGTCTCTCTCCTTCCACCTCAACGGCGAGGACATCGACGCGATCCACGTCCCGCCCGCGCACACCGACGGCGACGTCGTCGTCTTCTTCCACAAGGCGAACGTCATCCACGTGGGCGACCTGGTCTTCAACGGGATGTACCCAGTCGTGGACCTGTCCTCCGGCGGCTCGGTGGACGGAATGATCGGCGCGGCGGACCGCATCCTCGCCGCGGGCGACGCCGCGACGAAGATCATCCCCGGGCACGGTCCGCTCGCGACGAAGGCGGACGTGAAGGCCTTCCGAGACATGCTCGCGGCCTCGCGCGACGCCATCCAGCCGCTCGTGAAGGCGGGGAAGACGCTCGATCAGGTCAAGGCCGCGAAGCCCACGGCCGCCCTCGACGAGAAGTGGGGCAAGGGCTTCATCAAGCCCGAGGTCTGGACGACGGTTGTCTACTTCTCGTATGGCGGGAAGGAGCCCGAGTCCGCGAAGTAAAGGGGCGCCCGCCCGGTCAGCGCGCCACGCTGCCCCCCGCCTCGTAGCGCCAGGCCACCTGTTCCTTCGCGCCCTCGGCGAAGCGCGTGTCGACGTATTCCTCGAATTCGATCTTTCGGTCGAGGACGCCCGTCTCGATCATGAGATCGCGCACGAGGTCGAAGTCGGGCCTGCGCGGCGAGAGCGGCGTGTACATGACCCGGTCGAGCGGATTCGTGAGCGCCCAGCGCAGGATCTTCGGGTCCTGGTTGTAGTAGAAGCGGCCGACGAAATCCGCCGCGTGGTCGCGGTGGGGCTTGCCTTCCTCCAGCCAGAGGCCCGACCGCGCGACGCCGTCGACGAGCGTCTGGACCGCTCGCGGGCGGGACGCGATGACGTCCTCGCGGACGACGAGCACGCACGACATGTAGTCGGGCCAGTGCTCGCGCGCGTGGAAAAGAACGCGGCCGTAGCCGCCGAGCTCAGCCTGCGAGGGAAACGGTTCCCCCATCGAGAAGGCGTCGATCGCCCCGGCCGCGAGCGCGCCCGTGACGTCGGGGGGCGCCATTTCGACGATCCTGAGGTCCGAGGGTTTCATGCCGTACTTCTTGAGGACGCGGAACACGATGAGTCGCTCGTCGGAAAAGCGGCTGGGCACGGCGATGGTCCGCCCCTTGAGGTCCGGAAACGTCCTGACGGGGCCGTCCTTCCTCACGACGACCGCGCTGCCGTAGTGGTGTCCGAGGTACACGATGCGGATGCCGACGCCCTGCGCCTTGAGCGCGATCGCCATGGGGGCGACGATGAACGCCGCCTGCATCTTGTTCGCGATGAGCACTTCCTTGATCTCGGGGAAGCCCTGGAACATCCGCGGGATGAAGAGCTCGCCGGCCTCCGAGAACTTCGAGATGTAGTCGGTCACCGGGCAGGCGAGGTGGCAGGTCACCGGGATGTAGGCGACGCCTGCCACGGCGAGATCGTACCGCTTGCGGCGAAGCGAGCGCCTAGAATGAGTTACCGTGCCGCCGCTCGGTCCCCGAACCCTCCGGATAGCCGTCGTCGACGACGACGAGGGGGTGCGCGAGTTGATGCGGTCTACCCTGGACCGGGTGGGCGCGACGGTGGACCTCTACCCAGGCGCCCAGTTCTTCCTCGACCGGGCCATCTTCACGGACTACGACGTCATTTTCTGCGACCTCATGCTCCCCGGCCTCTCAGGCATCGACCTCCTTTTCGAGGTGCGCGGCAAGGCCCCGAGCGTTCCCTTCGTCATCATTTCGGGTCAGGCCGCCGTGTCGGACGCCATCGAGGCGATGAAGGCCGGCGCGACCGACTTCCTCGTCAAACCGTTTCGGATCCAGAGTCTTCTCGACATCGTCAAGCGCCTCACGCAGGACACGGCCTCCCGGACGGTGTCCGGCATCTGGAGGCGCGAGAAGGAACAGAACTTCGCGATCGGGAACTCGACGGTCTGGAAGAGCGTGCTCGAGAAGGCGAAGCGGGTGGCGGAGCTTTCGTCCACGGTCCTGATCCGCGGGGAGACGGGCACGGGCAAGGAGGTCGTCGCAAAGTACATCGCGTCGTTCGGGCCGCGGGCCGGCAAGCCTTTCGTCACCTTGAACTGCGCGGCCATTCCGGACGACCTCATCGAGAGCGAGCTCTTCGGACACGTGCGCGGAGCCTTCAGCGGCGCCACGAACGCGCGGCGCGGCCTGTTCGAGGAGGCCGAGGGCGGAACGCTTCTTCTCGACGAGGTGGGCTCGATGCCGATGGCCGCGCAGGCCAAGGTCCTGCGTGCCCTCGAGGAATTCCAGATCCGCCGCGTCGGAGACAACAGAAGCGTCGCCGTGGACGTCCGGATCATCGCGTCGACGAACCTCGACATCGAGGCGGCCGTCCGGGGGCAGACGTTTCGCGACGACCTCTATTACCGGCTTGCCGTCGTCACACTCTGGGTGCCGGCGCTCCGAGCGCGCGAAGAGGACAAGCTCGTCCTCGCCGACCACTTCCTCAGGATGTTCTCGAAGCCGTCCCAGTACCCGCGGAGGCTCTCTGCCGAGGCCAAGGACCTCATCCTTCACGATCCGTTCCCCGGCAACATCCGCGAACTCAAGCATGCGATCGAGCAGGCGTGCGCTCTCTCCGCGCGCGAGGAGCTCGTGGCCGAGGACTTTCCCCTTCTTCTCGCGCGCGCCGACGCGGCCAGCGACGCCGATGTCGAGACGGGCGGCGACGGCCCCCGCACCGTGACGCAGGAACGCCTGCAGGAGGCACTCGTCCGCACGGGCGGCAACCGCGTGGAAGCGGCGCGCCAGCTTCGCATCAGCCGCTCGACGCTCTACCGGCTGCTGCGGAAGACCCTCCCGGAGCCTCCGCGTGATCACTCGAAGTAGCCGTTGACGTCGACGATGAAATGGACCTGCGTCGCGGTGGCGCTCACCGCCGAGCCGAGCCCGTTGGTCGCCATGGCGCGATAATGATGCGCTGTGTCGTCAGGCTCGACGGCTGCGACACGATCGGAACCGCCTTCAGAAGGCGAACCGTGTGCATGCTGGATACGTTGAACAGGAACGCCTGATTGCCGTGCGCGCTTCCGTACCCGATCACGCGCACGTCGGTGTACGTGATTCCGGTCGCGTCGACGTAGGTCACATCGATGACGCCCGAATCGGTGTTCACGGACTCCGTCTCGGGGTGCGGCTGACTTGCCCACGATGGCGCGGCCTGGAACACGCCGTTCACCACCGGCTCGGGAGGCTCGGCCGGGTGGTTCCGGTGAACGAAAGAGATCGTGCCGCCGTTCGCGCCGACGATCCCGCCGAAGATTCCGGTTGCGTTGCGGATCTCCGCGCCGATGACCCGGTAGGAGTTGCTCGTGACGGTCGTCCCTGACGTCATCTGAACGTTCAGACGATAGAGATCGAAGGAAACGAGGCTCGTGGCGTAACGGGAGGAATCGCCGCCCGGCCATGGAAGATTCGTGGCCTGCGTCGTGAGGTTCACGTTCTCGTTACCGAACCCGTTGAAAGTCGGTGGGTTTTCCGTGGGCGCGATCCGGAGCGCCGTCTGCCAGACGACCGAGCCGTTGCTCGCGTGGAGCGTGGCCGCGCCCGACGAGCCATTGAGACGGTAGTAATCGTACCCGCCGGCTCCGTTCGCCGTCGCCCAGTCCGAACCGTTCGGGAACGTCTCGTAGAAGAAGACGCGGTTGAAGATGAAGTAGTCCGCGGGCGCGGGATAGTGCTGGGTCGAAAGCCAGATCTTCTTGCCCGGGTGGTCGGCGCAGTCGAAGATGTTCTGCTGGTCGATCCACAGCGCCGCGGGGCGCCCCTCGATGGTTGGCGCGACTGTGCGCACGATGTCCTTGACGAGGTCGCGCGATGCGGCGAGGTGCGAGTCTGCGTTCAGGCGGCGGAAGTATTCGGCGTTGAAGGCCCGATGAAAGCCCGGATGCTCCCGTTCGATCTTGGCGATCGCCGCCGCGGCCATCTCGTATCGGGTCCAGTAAAGGAGCATTCCGCCGGAATCGCTCCAGAAGTCCCGCGTCCGGAGCTCGGGCACGTTCTGGAAGTCGTAGTCCCATTCGTTGGTGGATTGGTAGACCCGCTGCGTGAGGCCGAACGACGGATAACGGCTTGCGAACTCGGTCATCGCCTCGTAGGACACCGCCTGGGCGAAGCCCTCTTCGAACCCGCTCAGCGTCGGGTCGAACTGCCACTGGGGGCCGCTGCTCAGGATCCGGTCGCGCCGCCACGCGTGCACGAGTTCGTGGGTGAGGAGCTGGTACGTGACGTTGTCGCCGGCGTGGATCTCGTCGGTGGAAGAAATGAAGACGGCCGACGCCGTGTACCTGAGATCCCGAACGAGGCGGACCGTGTAGGTCGTGGCCGGCGGGCCGTAAAGGTCGCGGAGTACCGGGAACATCTGATCCAGGAAGCCGCTCAGCGCAGCGGCTTTCTCGGGCGGCCAGGTCGCCGTCGGGGCGCCGTCGGCGGCGTATCCGGTCGGGGCGATGGCGTAGGAGATCTCGTTTCCGGCTTCTCCGAAGATCCTCGGTGATGTCGTGAGGGGCCTGCGGCCCGAGGCGGGGCCCGCCGAGAGCGTCGGTTGCGTGATCCAGACCTCTCCACCGCCTGCCTCGCGGAGGAGGGGGGAATTGTCCGGGCCTTCGTCAGCGCGCGCTGGCGCGACGGATCCGCCGAGCAGGAAGAACGCGGCGAATGCGAGGAGTCGGACGGAGTTCTTCACGTTCGTGTCTTTGAGCGAGGGGCTCTCGCTCCGAGACACGTTGCAACCGGGGGACCCCTGCCAGCAGAGAGGTGACGGTCAGAAGATCGTTGGAAACAGAGGAGTTAACATTTGTTCCGAATCCGATCGATGTGTCAGGTTTGTGCCCGACACGGTGTCAGACACAGTGTCGCGCTGCGTCCCGACGTCCAAGCGAGGCGCCTCGGCCCGGTTACGCGGACTCCCCCTGGAAGCCCCAGCGCACGGTCCGAAGCCTCTCGAGCCGCCGGGCGAGCGTGTCGAGCACGAGGCCGATGACGCCGATGAGGAGCATGCCGGCCACGACGAGGTCATAGCGCTTGCCGGCGTTGCGCGAGTCGATGATGAGGTAGCCGAGGCCCGAGTCGACGGCGATCATCTCGGCGGCCACGACGACGATCCACGCGATGCCGAGCGCGATCCGGAGGCCGACGAGGATCTGCGGCAGCGCCGCGGGGAAGACGACGCGGGCGAGGAGGCGCGGCGTCGAGAGTCCGAAATTGCGGCCCGCCTGCAGATACATCGACGGGACGCTCCTCACGCCGTTCATCGAGGCCACCACGATGGGAAAGAACGCTCCGAGGAAGATGAGAAAGCCCGGACCCGCCTCCGAGACCCCGAACCACAGGATTGCGAGCGGCATCCACGCGAGCGGGCTGATCGGGCGCGCCATCTGGATGATCGGATTGAACGCCGAGGCGAGAGACGGATGCCAGCCGAGGGCGAGGCCCGCCGGGATGCCGAGGGCGAGGGCGAGGAAGTACCCCGTCGCGACGCGCCGGAGCGAGTCGCCGACGTAGTGCCCAAGGACGCCCTTGCCGGCGAGCTCCTTGAGGCCGAGCAAGACCCCGAGCGGCGACGGGAACACGTTCGTGTGGCTGAACCGCACGGCGAGCGCCCAGACGAGGACCGCGAGGGCGGCCGTGCCGAGCGGCAGAAGGAAGCGCTCGAGGTCAGATCTTGTGGGCAAGCCCGATCTCCTCGAGCAGAAGGTCTCGCAGCTCGATGTAGCGCGGCGCGCTGAGGTCCCGCGGATGGGGCATGTCGATGTCCACGATCCGGCGGATGATGGCGGGCCGGTTGGACATGACGACGACGCGGTCCGCGAGCTGCACGGATTCGTCGATGTCGTGCGTCACGAACAGGATCGTCTTTTTCTCGGCGCGGCGGATGCGGAGGAGCTCGCTCCTCATGACGAGGCGCGTGATCGAGTCCAGCGCACCGAAGGGCTCGTCGAGGAACAGGACGTCGGGATTCACCGCGAGCGCGCGCGCGACCTCGAGTCGCTGCTTCATGCCGCCGGACAATTCCTGGGGGTACGCGTTCTCGAAGCCGGAGAGTCCGACGAGCTTGACGTAGTGGGCGATGCGTTCCGCCCTCTCCTTGGCGCTCAGGCGGAAGAGGCCGAAGGCGATGTTTCCCTTCACGGTAAGCCAGGGGAAGACGCCTCGTTCCTGGAACACGAAGATGCGGCGCGGGTCGGGGCCCGTGACGCCGCCGCCGCGGCCCAGCGCCTCCGTCGGGACATTTACGCCGTGGCTTTCGCGCGCCCGGGCTGGACGGCGGCGATGAAGCGCAGTTTCGGGTTCTCGCGCTCGGCACGCTCGAGGTGCCACTTGCTCTGGAAGAGGACGAGCGGCCGGCCTTCGAGGTCCACGAGGCACGCGACGCTCGGCGGGTCGTCGAAGCGCCTGCGGTCGAACTCCTCGCCTTCGAGCCAGCGCGCGATCGTGAACGGTAGCCGCGCGTACGAGATCTCGGCTCCGTACTCCGAGCGGAGGCGGTGCTGGATGACCTCGAATTGCAAGACGCCGACGGCGCCGAGGACGGGATCGCGCTCCATGCGGTCCGGGTCGTGGAAGACCTGGACGGCCCCTTCCTCCGAAAGCTGGTCGAGGCCCTTCTTGAGCTGCTTCCTCTTCGCGGGGTCGAGCATGACGACGCGGTTGAAGAACTCGGGGGAGAAGCGCGGGATGCCCTCGAACTCGACGCCCGGTCCCTCGGCGAGCGAGTCGCCGATGCGGAGGTTGCCCGCGTCCCAGAGCCCGAGGATGTCGCCGGCCCAGGCCTCCTCGACGAGCGTCCGTTCCTGCGCGAGGAACTGGAGCGGCTTCGCGAGCTTCAATTTGCGGCCCGAGCGCGAGTTCACGACTTCCATGCCCCGCGTGAACTTCCCCGACACGATGCGCAGGAACGCGATGCGGTCGCGGTGCGCGGGATCCATGTTCGCCTGGATCTTGAAGACGAAGCCCGAGAACTCCGGGTGGAGCGGGTCGACCTGGCCCGTCGTCGTTTTGCGGGGCAGCGGCGCGGGTGCCAGCTCGAGAAAGCGTTTCAGGAAGGGCTCGACGCCGAAGTCGTTGATCGCGCTGCCGAAGAAGACGGGCGTGATGCGGCCCGCCAGGAAGTCGTCGCGATCGAATTTGTTGCCGGCTGTCGCGAGAAGGTCGAGCTCGCCCTTCAGCGTCGCGTGGGCCTTCTCTCCGATTGTCGCGATGAAATCGGGATCGTCGACCGAGGACACCGCGACGGGAGCGACGCGTTCGCCGCGATTGCCGTCGCCGCGCTCGTAGCGCAGGAGAGTCTTCCCCCAGCGGTCGTAGACGCCCTTGAAGTCCGGGCCGGAGCCGATCGGCCAGGTCACGGGATGGCACGGGATGCCGAGAATGCGCTCGATCTCGTCCATGAGATCGAGCGGGTCCTGGCCCGCGCGGTCGAGCTTGTTCATGAACGTGACGATCGGGATCCGCCGCAAGCGGCAGACCTCGAAGAGCTTGATCGTCTGCGGCTCGACGCCCTTCGCGCTGTCGATGAGCATCACGGCCGCGTCCGCGGCCGCGAGCGTGCGGTACGTGTCTTCCGAAAAGTCGTTGTGGCCCGGCGTGTCGAGAAGGTTCACGTGATGGCCCGCGTACGGGAACTGCAGCACGCTCGTCGTGATCGAGATGCCGCGCTGGCGCTCGAGCTCCATCCAGTCGCTCGTCGTGTGGCGGCTCGCGTTGCGGCGCGTCTTGACCGAACCCGCGAGGTGGATCGCGCCGCCATAGAGGAGCAGCTTCTCCGTGAGCGTCGTCTTGCCCGCGTCCGGGTGCGAAATGATCGCGAAGGTGCGCCGGCGGGCGACCTCGGCGGCGAGGGTGCGTGAGGCGTCGGACATCCTCAGTGCTTCGGCGTCTCGGGGGCCTTCAGGGCCGGTGCCTCCGTGGCCGCCGTGGTCTCGGAGAGCGCGAACGCATACTCGTCCGCGCG
Organism: Acidobacteriota bacterium; assembly: GCA_036759345.1. Taxonomy (GTDB): domain Bacteria; phylum Acidobacteriota; class Thermoanaerobaculia; order UBA5066; family UBA5066; genus Fen-183. The sequence continues at coordinate 14,815 of DAIOUV010000024.1, forward strand.
CTGCGCGACGGCCGCCTTGACGAGATCGGCGCCGCCATGGCCCGAATGTCGCTCGATCCGGAGGAGGACGGGCCCTCCCGTCGAGGCCGTCTGAAGCAGGGCGGTGAACTTGCGCGCGTGCATCGGGTCCACACGGTCGTCGCTGTCGGCCGAGAGCACGAGAACCGACGGGTACTTCGTGCCCGCCTTCACGTGGTGGTACGGCGAATAGGCGAGGAGCGCCCCGAACTGGGCCGCGTCGTCCGCTGAGCCGTACTCGGAGATCCATGTCTTGCCGGAGCCGAAGAGGTGATAGCGCACCATGTCGAGAAGCGGCACGCCGCAGAGGCTGACCTTGAAGAGATCCGGACGCTGCGTGATGAGCGCGCCCATCAGGAGGCCGCCGTTCGATCCGCCCCGGAGCACGAGTCGCTCCCTGGACGTCCACTTTTCCTTCTCGAGGTATTCGGCCGCGGCGACGAAGTCGTCGAAGACGTTCTGCTTCTTGAGGAGCATCCCGGCTTCGTGCCACGCCTCGCCATACTCGCTTCCGCCGCGGAGATTCGGGACCGCGTAGAAGCCGCCCTTCTCGAGCCACGGAAGGAGGGAGGAGCTGAAGGCGGGCGTGAGCGCCACCTGGAATCCGCCGTAACCCTCGAGGAGGCCGCGCGCGGAACCGTCCCTCTTCATGTCCTTGCGGTGCACGATGAACATCGAGACGCGCGTGCCGTCCTTCGAGGGATAGAACACCTGCGAGACGGTATACGGGGTGAGGTCGGCCGGCACCTTCACCTGGAAGTACAGGGACGTCGCGCCCGTCTTCACCGAGGTCTTGAAGATCGAAGTCGGCGTGGTATACGACGTGAACGAAAAATACGCCTCGTCCTCGTCGTCCCGGCCTGTGGGGCCGCCGACCGTTCCGAGGCCGGGGAGGGCGACTTCCCGCACGAGCTTTCCGTCCGTCTCCCGGACCTCGAGGACGCTCACGGCGCTCCTCAGGTAGTTGAGCGCGAGCCGGCCGCCGAGGATGCCGTACCCTTCGAGGGTGGCGTCCCTTCGCTCCGGGACGATCTCCTTCCACGCGGCCCGTTCCGGCTTTGCGGGGTCGACGGCGAAGACGCGGCCCTTCGGGGCCCCGTCATCGGTCTTCACGAAGATCTTTCCGTCGAGGGCGTCGGCGTCGAAGTGCGCCTTGCTCCCGACGGCGAGAGGCGTCCACGAAGGGGACGCCGGAGCCGCGACGAGGTCGCGGAACCACACGTCCTGGGACGTCCAGCCGTGCGAAACGACGAGGAAGAGAAAACGCCCGTCGCGCGTCAGACCCACGTTCTGGAACGCCGTCGGGTCTCCGGTTTTTCCCCTCACGACGGTATCGGTTTTCGGATCCGTTCCGAGCTTGTGGAAGCGCACCTCGGCGTAGCCCGGCCGCTCGGCCGCGTCGATCTTCGGGTCCACCGGAAGCCACGTGTAGTAGAAGGCCTTGCCGTCCGGCGTGAAGGCCGCCCCCCCGTATTTCGCGCCCTCGATGACGTCGACGTCGGAGACTTTACCTGTCGCGACGTCCATCACGTAGAGCGTCGCCTCGTCGGAATTGTTGATGCGTTTGCGGTACGCGACGGTCGTTCCGTCCCACGAGACATCCCATCCGCCGAGGGAGGCGCTGCCGTCCGCGCTCCATGCGTTCGGGTCGAGGAGCACGTGCTCCGCTCCGCCTTCGCCCTCTTTCCAGTAGACGACGCTCTTCTCCTTGTTCGCGTGGCGCCGCGTGAAGAAGTAACGCGAGCCGCGATGCTGGGGAGCCGAGATGCTGTCGATGTAGAGCAATTCCTTGAGCCGCGCGGCGATCGCGTCGCGGCCCGGCAGGGCGGCCAGGCGCTGTCGGGCGAGGTCGTCCTCGGCCTTCATCCAGGCCTGCACCTCGGGAGACTTCGCGTCCTCGAGCCAGCGGTACGGGTCCGGCACCGTGACGCCATGCAGGACGTCGGCGGCCGTCGTCGTGCGCGTGGGCGGATACGGCGGGTCCGGCTCGGCCGCGCGGGCACGGGATGGCCGCATGAGGACGAGAGTGAAGGCAAGAGCCAGGAGCGGGAGGAGCAGGGCGAGGCCCGGAGAAGGCTTCTTCATGATGGAAACGTAGCATGACCTAGCGTCCGACGTAGACTTCGGGGCCATATGACCCCGGACCCGGAGTCTTCGCGCGCCTGCTTCCTGTGTGGCTTCCCGGCCTCAGTCGGTGGCGAGGAGCCGCTGTTCGCGTCCTCCTTCCGCGGCCATTCGGTGGACTGCGAGGAGTGCGGCCCCTACGCGGTCACGGCCGAGGCGATCCACCGGCTCGAGGTGCGGCCGATTTCCCGTCCCGGCGTGCGTTTCGAGATCTTCCGGCTCCGCTCGAACGGGCACACGCCCCGGCCGACCGTCGACCTGGACATGGTCGAGCACTTCTGCACGGGCTACACGCCCATGCGCGGCTGACGCGGGCCCTCGGGGGCGCGGGTTGCGCTACAGTTCCGGTCCATGAGCAAGGAACACCCCGACCACCACGATGCGGAGCTCGCGTTCCGCGCCTACGAGATGCGTCGCGAGTCCGTCATGCGCGAGTCGCGCACCGCGATCAACCGCGACTTCTGGCCGAAATCGTTCGCCGAGCTTCTGGCCGTCACGAAGGGCGACCACCCGCTGAATGCGGCCTGGCGCCAGACGACGACGTACTGGGAGATGGTGTACGGCACGGTGAAGCACGGCATCGTGAACGCGGACTACTTCATGGAGTCGAGCGGCGAGGGAATGTTTCTGTTCGCCCGCGTCGCCCCGTACCTCGAGGAGCTCCGCCGCGAGGTGTCGCCGGCCGCGTTCCAGAACGCGGAATGGGTGGCGAAGAACACGGCGGTCGGCCAGAGAGTGTTCGCGACGTACTCGGCGCGCGTTCAGAAGATGCTGGCCGCGAAATAGACAAAATTGGAGAACTCATGCGCGGATTGAGGCGGGCGCTCGGCGCCCTTCTTGCCCTCGTCGTGGCTCTCGTCGCCTTTCTCTCGCCGGCGCGCCCTGCGACGGCCGCCGATCCGGCGGCCTTGGGCGGCCCGCTTCTCGGCTTCGACGCGCCGGGCGCCGCCACTGAGCGTGCGCTGGAGGCGGCGTTCGACGCGTCGCTGGATCCCGCCGACCAGCGGGCGTGGCTGAAGCGCCTGTCCGCGCGGCCGCACCACGTCGGCTCTCCGTACGGGAAGGAAAACGCCGAGTACCTGGCGTCCCTCTTCCGCTCGTTCGGCTTCGAGACGCGCATCGAGGAATTCACCGTGCTCTTCCCCGTGCCGAAGACGCGCGTTCTCGAGCTCGTCGCGCCGGGAACCTTCACGGCCACGCTCGCGGAGCCGCCGCTGGCCGAAGACGGGGCGTCCGCGCAGGCCGGAGAGCAACTGCCCGTCTACAACGCGTATTCGATCGACGGCGACGTGACGGGTCTGGTCGTCTACGTGAACCACGGCGTCCCGAAGGACTACCTGGAGCTCGAGTCGCGCGGCATCGACGTGAAGGGAAAGATCGTCCTCGCGCGCTACGGAGGTTCGTGGCGCGGCATCAAGCCGAAGGTCGCCGCCGAGCACGGAGCGGTGGGCTGCCTGATCTATTCCGATCCGCGGGAAGATGGCTACTTCCAGGGCGACGTCTACCCCAAAGGCGCGTTCCGGAGCGATCGCGGGGCCCAGCGCGGCTCGGTCGCCGACATGCCGGTCTTCCCCGGGGATCCGCTCACGCCCGGCGTGGGCGCCACGAAGGACGCGAAACGCCTCGACCGGAAGGACGCGACGACCCTCACGAAGATTCCCGTGCTGCCGATCTCGTACGCCGACGCGCTCCCGTTCCTCAGGGCCCTGGAAGGACCGGTCGCCCCTGAAGCCTGGCGCGGGGCGTTGCCGATCACGTATCACATCGGCCCCGGGCCCGCGCGTGCGCATCTCAAGCTGGAGTTCGACTGGCGCATGGAGCCGGTGCGGGACGTCCTTGCCGTCCTGAAGGGCAGCGAGCGTCCGGACGAGTGGATTATTCGCGGCAACCACCACGATGCGTGGGTGAACGGGGCGTACGACCCGGTCGCCGGAATGGTGGCGGAGCTGTCGGAGGCCAAGGCGCTCTCCGCCCTCGTGAAGAGCGGGTGGAAACCGAAGCGCACGATCGTCTACGCGGCATGGGACGGCGAGGAGCTGGGCCTCATGGGCTCGACGGAGTGGGTCGAGACGCACGCGGCCGAGCTCTCGCGGAAGGCGGTCGTCTACCTGAATAGCGACGGAAACGGGCGCGGCTTCCTGGAGGCGGGAGGCTCGCACTCGCTCGAGAAGCTCGTCGACGAGGTCGCGCGCGACGTCGTGGATCCGGAGAAGAAAGTCAGCGTGTACGAGCGCCAGCGCGCGCGGCGCCTCCTCAGGGGAACGCCCGAGTCACGAAAAGAAGCCCGGGAGTCGGTGGGATTGCGGCTCGAGGCGCTGGGATCCGGCTCGGACTGGTCGGCGTTTCTCCAGCACTCCGGCATCGCGTCGCTCAGCCTCGGCTACGGCGGGGAGTCGGATGGCGGTTCGTACCACTCGATCTACGACTCGTTCGACCACTTCATGCGTTTCGGAGATCCGGATTTCGCCTATGGCGTGACGCTCGCGAAAACCGCCGGCCGCGTCGTCCTGCGCCTCGCGAACGCGGGCGTCCTGCCGTTCGCCTTCGAGCCGCTCGCGGAAACGATCGGGCGCTACGCCAAGGAGGTCGCGACGCTGGCGGACGAGCTGCGTGAAAAGACCGACGAGGAAAACCGGCTTCTCGCGGAGAAGCAGTACGACCTCGTGGCCGACCCGAAACAGACTTTCATCGCACCGCGGCCAAAACTTGCGGTGCCGTTCCTGAATTTCGCGCCCCTCCAGAACGCGGTCGCGGTCCTGACGAAGAGCTCCGCCGCTTATGCGAAGGCCGAGAAGGAACGGAAGGCGCCTCTCGCTCTGGAGGCGCAGAAGGCGCTCGACGAGCTGCTCTACACGTCGGAGCGCACGTTGACCCGGAAGGAAGGCCTCCCGCTCCGGCCCTGGTACGCCCACCAGCTCTACGCGCCGGGCTACTACACGGGCTACAGCGTCAAGACGCTTCCGGGCATCCGCGAGGCCATCGAGGAGCGCCGCTTCGATGAGGCGCAGGTGCAGATCGGGGCGGCGGCGCAGGCGATTCTCGCCTGTGCCGTGCAGGTCGACCGGGCGACGGAGCTGATCGCCGCGCGCTAGCTTTTCGTGAGAGCGGCGCCTGAGGCTCGTGCGACGATGGCGCGAATGGCGCGCCGCATCGAACCCTCCCGCAAGTCGCCTGCCGAAAGGCTCGAAGACCTCCTCGCCGGATACCGCGACGCTCCCTTCCCGGGGGGCGCCGCGAAATACCTCGAGCGCGCGATTGCCTCGAGCGACTCGATGCCGAATGCCGTGAAGTTCTTCGCCTGGGCGCTCCTCGTGTCCGCGTCCTACGCCTTCGGCACGTCCGAGGGCGAGGACCGCGCGCTCGAGGCGCTCGTCGAAGCCGAGCGTTACCTCCCGACGGCAGAGGACGAGCTCGGCGCGCTCCTCACCCGCGAGCGCGACGAGCTGAAGTGGCTCGAGGCGGGGATCTCGCTCCTTGCCGACCGCGCGGCATTCGACGAGGCGCTGCGGCTGTGCGACGTGGCGATTTCTCTCGGCTACGGGCGCGCATACGAGGCGAAGAAGAATTCCCTGCTCCGGATGATCTAGGTCAGGAAGATTTCGGGGCGCGGCGCGGGCGGCAGAAGACGAGCGACGTGTCTCGCGCGTAGAGCACGGGAACCGCCCAGTCCATCGGCTCGGCTCCCTTCGCATACGACACCGCGACGCGCGCCTCACGCGCGGCCGCGCCCAAAGTGTGCCCCTTCGCGAGTGCCCAGTAGAGATGGCGGGTGAAGGCCGTCGCGGACGAATCGAGGACCTTGTACTGGTTCGCGAGGACGGCCGGTACGCCACCCGCGAGGAGAGCCGGCGCGACGCCGCGCAGGAAGTCCGTGCGGCCGCCGCGGCCCGTCTCGCACGCGTTCAGGACGATGAGCTTCAGGCCGCGTCCCGAGAAGAGGCGCAGGACGCGATCCGTGTCCACGGCCAGCGCGCGTCCGCGCGCGTCCACGAGGAACAGGCTGCCGGACTTCTCCTTTTCGTCGAAGGCGCCGTGGCCCACGAAGTGAAAAACGTCCACGCCGCCGCTCGAAAGCCTCTTGTGCAGGCCCGCGGGCGTCGCGGACGCGAGCACCTCGAGCTTGACGTGCCCGGCTCTGACGAGCGGCGCGAGGGCCGCGCGGATCGCGGCGGTCTCCTGGCGCGCGGCCACCGGAGCGGCGTCCCGGGGTTCTGCGAGCGCCACGAGGACGTGCAGCGGGCCGCGGCCGGGGGCGAGTGACGCTGCCGCCGCAGGCGGCGCCCCGAAGACGTCCCGCACGAGGACCGCGTCGTCCGCGAGGAAGCGGCGGCGCGATGCGTCCCACGCGAGCTCCCACGGCTTGTCGGCGATCCAGTCGAGCCCCGGGGTGAAGACGAGCTCGAGCGCCCCCTTCGTTCCTGCGCGCGCCTCGTCCCACAGGCGCCGGACCGTGCCCGGGAAAAGCGCCTCGAAGAGCACGCCGCCATACTCGCGGAGCTCCTTCGCGGCGGGAAGGGGATGAGTCCCGCGGCCCTCCAGGGCAGCGAGAACCCTCTCGTGCATCTGGATGATGCGGCGCATGCGCTCACCCCCGGCGCCACCCTTCGTCTCGAAGGGCTCGACGACGCGTGCGCCCGCGAAGCTAGCGAGGAGATGAGCGGGCGTTCCGCCCTTTCCGCCGACGAGGACGAGCTCGAAGCGGCGCACGCCGCGGGCTGCGCCGCGCGGCGCGCGGGAGGAAGACGAAGATTCTGCTGAAGACCGAAGAGAAGACGCGCTGCGCGCGTGCTTAGAAGGGGGTTCATGCTTCGCCGGCCCGCGCGTGCGGCGGCCCTCTTCACCTTCTAAGAAAATCTTTATCCTTTCTCTCGTCTCCCTCTGAGCAAAAAGATTCAAGTGGTGGACAGTGCTGCCCGGCCCGAAGCGGACGGTGTGCCCTTCGGGCACAGCGGGGGCGGCGCCGAGGTGCACGCCGCCATCCGTGGGAACCACGAGATCGTTCGGAGCTTCGAAGAACATTCCCGCCGCCGCATCGAGAAGCCGGCGGGCCGCGCTGCCCTTGGGCTCGTAGCACGCGATGGCCGCGCCCGCCTCGTAGCGTCGCGTCGCAGATCCGTTCAGCTTCTCGAGGAACTCTCCCGTGGGGTCCATTGCCGCAATTCCCGGCAGCGTGCCGCCCGCGCGGCGGGCCATCCACACGAGAGCCTCCGACGCGAAGTCGAATCCGAAGGCGAGCGCGTTGCCGGGAAACATCTCGCCGAGATTCGCGAGCCAGGCGGCGAGAGCGTGCCAGCGCGTGGGCGAGGCGAGAGGCGTGCCCTCGTTCGGCGAGGCGGCGAAGAGGACCCGGCCGAGAATGACGCCAGGAGCGACGCGAGGGCTTTGCTCGGCGAAAGCGCGGAGGACGAGGCCGCCGCGGGAATGCGTGACCGCGTCGAGAAGCGCGGGCCCGCGCGGCAGGCGCGCGCGGAGATCCCGGGCATTCGCGTCCGGCGCGGTTCCCACCGTGAGGTGGTTGAACGCGAAGACACGGCCGTCGTAGCGGCGCTGAAGCGCCGCGAAGAGCCCCGGATCGGCCGCGAGGTCCCGGAACGCCGCGGCCGCGTGCGAGAACGTGCCATGCACGAAGAGGAGGCTCCGCGCGGGCGGCGGCGGGAGCGTGAGGTTTCGGACGCGCGTCGCGACGAGACGGCCGTCCCGGGCCGCGAGCATCACGAGGCCGAGTGGCGTTTTCGAGGCGAGGAAGCGCTTCCTCTCCCAAAGGCGCGCGAGGACCGGAAGCAGCGCGCCCGCCGCCGCGCCCAGGAGCCGCAGGAAGAAGACGCGGACCGCGGCGCTGTTCCCGCGCCGCCCGGGGAGCGGAGCCGAGAGGCGGACGTCGAAGCGGCGGGTGCCGTGCCCGCTCCCGCCCGCCGCATGGAACGTCAGCGCGCCGGACGGATGGCGCGCCACGACGACCCAGCCCGCGGCAGAGGACGGCTCGTCGATTTCCGCGGTGAGAATGCCGTCGCGGACCGGGAAACCCCGGCGCGGCCGCGCCGAACGGACGTCCACGAGGGTCAGCCGCGCGTCCGCGAGGACGCGAGAGACGAACGGATCGGTCGCGGCCGCGCGCGCGCGCGGCCTGGCCCGCGCCGGCGCCGCCGGCGGCAGAATTTCCCACTCGGGGCTCGCCGTCACGCGGAGACGCGGGGACGCCGGGGCCGCCATGGCCCGGAGTCTAGCCGCGCGTTACGCCGCGGGGAGGATCGCCTCGAGCTTCGACGTCAGCTCGGTCGACATCGGCTCGACGGCCGAATCGAAACGGGCCACCGTCTTCCCGTTCGCGTCGATCAGGAACTTGTTGAAATTCCACGTGATGTCTCCCGCGAAGCCGGGCTGCGTCGTGAGGTGCCGATAGAGGGGGTGGATGTCCGGCCCCTTGACGCTGATCTTCGAGAAGAGGTCGAACTGGATCTTGTAGTTCGACGCGCAGAACTTCCGGATCTCCTCGTCGGTGCCCGGCTCCTGGGAGCCGAAGTTGTTCGCGGGGAACGCGAGGACGGCGAAGCCGCGGTTCCCGTAGGTTTCGTAGAGTGTCTCGAGGCCCGCGTACTGCGGCGTATACCGGCATTGCGAAGCCGTGTTCACGACGAGAAGGGCCTTGCCGCGGTAGTCGGCGAGAGCGCGGCTGCCTCCGTCGATCGTCTTCATCTTGTAGCCGAAGAGCGCATCGCTCATGAGAACTCCACGACCACGGGACCGTGGTCGCTCGTCCCGAATTCGCGGTGGACGCGGGCGGCTTTCGCGGTGCCGGCGAGCGCCTCGCTCGCGAGGACGTAGTCCAGCCTCCAGCCGATGTTCCGTTCCTTGAGCTGGCGCCACGGCGCCCACCATGTGAAGAGGGCCTCGTTGTCGGGGTCGAGCGCGCGTCCGGTGTCGACGAGCCCCTGGGCGAGGATCTTCGCGAGGAGCGCGCGTTCGTCCGGGCGCTGGCCGATCGCGCCTGCCTTCCTCTCCTTCGGGTGCACGTCGCGGTCCGTGAGCGCGACGTTCATGTCGCCGCAGAGAAGCAGCGGGCGCTTCTCTGCGCGCGCGGTCGCCGCGCGACGCTCGAGGGCCTCGAGGAACGCGAGCTTCGCGGCGAAGTCCTTCCCGCCGTTTGGGACGTAGAGGGAAGCCACCGTGAAGTCGGGAAGGTGCGCTTCGACCGCGCGCGTCTCGTGGTCGAACTCCGGATGCGAGAACGTCGCCTTCTCGCCGAACGTCTCGGTTCTTAGGAGCAATCCCACCCCGGAGTAGCCCCGATGTCCATGCCAGAAGACCGAGTAACCCTCGGGAGAGACGAGCGAGAGCGGGATCTGGTCGGGCGCGGCCTTCAGCTCCTGCAAGCACAGGATGTCGGGCTTCTCGCGCTCGAGCCATTCCACGACCTGCAGCTCCCGGGCGCGGATTCCGTTGACGTTCCAGGTGACGACTTTCATCAAGGAGGGGATGTTACGTCGCCAGCCGGTCCGCGAACCCGCGGGCGAGCTCGGGAGCGCGAGCCTCGTCCTCGTGTTTGAAGAAGACGTAGGCCGAGTCCCACTCCTGCGCGGCGAGGCGCACCGCCCAGGCGTCGAGATCCGCCTCGGCGTAGTCCTCGCGGCGGAGGCGGAGGTAGCCCCACGTCGCCGTGGCCACGAGCGGCGTCGTGCCCTTCTCGTCGTCCGCCACGCACAGGGCGGCGCCGGCGGCGCGAAGGAGCGCGTAGACGTCGTCGTCGAGCCAGGTCGCGTTTCGGAATTCGAAGGCCGCCTCGAGATCCGACGGCAGGAGCGCGAGGAACGCGTCGAGACGCGGGAGGTCCTTCTTGAGGTTCGGTGGCAGCCCGAACAGGATCGGTCCCCGGCAATCGCCGAGTTGCCGGGCCGAGCCGGTGAGGAAGCGGACTTCTTCGCCGGCGTCCTTAAGGCGCTTGATGTGCGTGATGCGCTGCGGTGCCTTGAGCGCGAAGCGAAACGTCTTCGGGACCTGCGCGGCCCAGCCCGCGAGCAGCTCGGGCTTCGGCATCCGGTAGAAGGTGTTGTTGATCTCCACGGCGGGAAGCCTCGTCGCGTAAAAAGCCAGCCGCTCGTTCGCGGGAAGATCCTCGGGGTAGAACGCGCCGCTCCAGCCGTCGTAGCTGAACCCGCTCGTGCCCGTGAAGACGCGCATGCGGACGATTCTAGGCCGTGGAACGGGCCTGCGGCGCAGGCGGCACGCTTCGCACGACGAGCGCCGTGACGTTGTCGGGTCCACCGGCCTCGTTCGCGGCGTCGACGAGGTGCCGGACCGCGACGGCGGGCAGCTGCGACGCGAGAATGGTGGCCATGTTCAGTTCGTCGACGACGCCGTGGAGACCGTCCGTGGCGAGCAGCAGCGTCGATCCCGCGGGCCATGGCCGCCAGAAGAGATCGACCTCGATCTCGTCGCGTGCCCCCATCGAGCGCGTGATGAGGTGGCGAAAGGGGAGCAGGGCCGCCGCTTCCTCCGTGACGAGCCCACGGCGGATTTCCTCGGCGAAGTACGTGTGGTCGCGGCTGACCTGTTCGAGGTTCCCGTTTTGAAGGAGGTAGGCCCGGCTGTCTCCCACGTTGCCGAAGAGCACCCACGTCTCGAGGACGAGGGCCGCCACGAGGGTCGTGCCCATCGGCGGAAGCGGAGCCGCGTCGGCATTCTCACCCGCCTTCTCCGGCGCCGCGAGGATTCCGGCCCGCCTGACGGCGGTGTTCGCCGTGGTCATCGCGCGGCGGAACCTCTCGGCTGGCTCACCGGGCGCCGTGTAGAAGGTCGTGAAGAGCACCTCGACCGCGAGCCGGCTCGCGACCTCGCCGCGCGCGTGGCCGCCCATTCCGTCCGCGACCGCGAAGAGCGCGCCGCGCGCGGCGAGGCACGCCTCGGGGCCCGCGAGCGCGGCGAAGGTCTTCGGATCGCCGGCGAAGTCCTCGTTGCTCGGCCGGACACGGCCACGGTCCGACAGGCTCGCCCAGTGAAGGCGCTCTCGGCCGGTGGAATCGGATCGCATGCGCCGGAATGGTAACGCCGGCCGATCTGTTAACGTTTCGCCATGCGGCCGGGCCTCGTTCTCCTCGTGTTCGTCGGCGGCGGGGTGGGCTCCGTGGCGCGCTATCTCCTCGCGACGACGGTCCAGCGGAATGCGCCCGAAGGTTTTCCGTTCGGGACGTTCCTCGTGAACCTGATCGGATGCTTCGCGATCGGGGTGGTGGGCGCGCTCGGACTCGAGCGCGCGGCGCTTTCTCCGGAGGCGCGCACGTTCCTCATGGTCGGGATACTCGGGGGGTTCACGACCTTCTCGTCGTTCGCCTGGGAGACGCTCGGCCTCCTGAGCGTGCGGGACCTGCTCCGGGCCGCCCTCTATGTGGGAGGCTCGGTCGCGTTGGGTCTGCTCGGGACGGTGCTCGGCCGGGCGATCGGGAGGGTCGGCGCATGAAAGACGTCGCGACCGCGAAGCTCCTGCGCATCCACATCGGCGAGGCCGACCGGCTGCGCAACCGGCCTCTCTTCGAGGTCCTCGTGTTGGAGGCGCGCGAGGCGGGACTCGCGGGGGCGACCGTCCTGCGCGGCGTCGAGTCTTACGGAGCGTCGAGCGTGGTGCACCGCGTGCGTCTCGTCGAGCTCTCCGCCGATCTGCCGGTCGTCGTCGAGATCGTGGACGCGGAGGAAAAGGTGCGCGGATTTCTCGAACGCATCGACCCTCTCCTCACGGAGGCGGGCTGCGGGGTTCTCATGACGCTCGAGAAAGTCGAGATTGTCCGGTATGCCGCGCGCGCGAAGCGTTGAGCGCTACTTCGCTGCGACGCCCTCGATCTTCCGGATGCGCGCGTTGACCGAGTCCACGACGTAGAGGTTTCCCTTGCCGTCGAGGCCGAGGCCCGTCGGGAAGTTCAGGCGCGCCTTCGCGGCGGGCCCGCCGTCTCCGGTGAAGCCCGGCGTGCCGTCACCCGCGATGGTGGTCAGGATCCCCGTCTTCGCGTCGAGGCGGCGGATCGCGTGGTTCTGGGTGTCGGCGATGAAGACGTGTCCGGCGGCGTCGACGGCCAGCGAGGCCGGCTGGTTCATCTCGGCGGCGCGGGCGGGCCCGCCGTTGCCCGCGTAACGGTTCATGCCGCTCCCCGCGGCGACCTCGACGCGGCCGGTCTTCGCGTCGAGGCGGAGGACGAGGTTGTTCCCCGTGGCGCAGAAGTAGATGTTGCCTGCTCGATCGAAGCGCGGCGCGTTCACCCACGCCATGCCCGTCTCCAGCGCCGGGCCCGGCCCGAGGAAGAGCATGTCGCCGTTGCCGGCGAGCGTCTCGATCCGGCCGGTCGCGAAGTCGAGGCGCCGGATGCGCGCGTTCATCGTGTCGGCCATCACGAGCCGGCCGTCCCGGTCGAACGCGAGGCCTCCGGGCCGGGCGAGAGCGGTCTCGAGGGCCGGCCCATCGCCCGTGAACCTGTTCTTCCGGATCCCGGCGATCGTCGTGATGATCTTCGTTTTCGCATCGATGCGCCGGAGGACGTAGTTCGCGGCGTCCGCGATGTACAGGTTGCCTTCCCGGTCGAAAGCGACTTCGGAGGGAGACTTCAGCGCGGCCGACGTGGCGGGGCCGCCGTCTCCCGCGAAGCTCGACCGGCCGTTGCCGGCGAGCGTCTCGAGCGCACCCGTCTTCTTCAGGATGCGCCGCACGCGGGAGGCGTTGCCCTCGGAGAAGACGAGATTTCCGTCGGGATCCAGGACGACGTTGGTGAGCGAGTCGAGAGCGAGTGCGATCGAGGACGTGGCCGCGACGCTGCCGTCGGGCGAGAACCGGTGCGTTCCATCGCCGGCGATCGTGGTGATCTTCTGGGCCGCCGCGGGAATCGCGAGACCGAGAGCGAGGAGAGTGGCAATTCTTTTCACGCCCCCGATTATCACAGGGCTGGCGACAGGGCGCGGGCGCAGGCGTCGCCGAGCTTGTGGAACGAGGTGCGCCGGTTCCAGTCGATGAGGGTGATTTCGCGGGCCTCCACGGCGTACTGCCGCTCGAGGGTGCTGGCGACCTGGGTGTCGAGGGCGACGATGTTGCACTCGGCATTGAAATGGAACGAGCGGAAGTCCATGTTCGTCGACCCGATCATCGAAGAGTATCCGTCGACGATGACCGTCTTGGCGTGGAGAATCGAGCCGTCATACTCGAAGATCCGTACCCCGCGTTCGAGCAGATACCGGAAGACGCCGTGTCCCGCGTGCCTCACGAGCGGCACGTCGCTCGTCCCGGGCAGCAGGAGCCGAACGTCGACGCCGCGCTCGGCGGCTCGGGCGAGGAGCGGCAGCGCGCCCCTGCGCGGGGCGAAGTACGCGTTCGTGAGCCAGAACGTCCGGCGTGCCGCGGCGCCCATGGCCGCGAGTCGTCCCCGATGTTCATGCCGCCCGTGAACGCGACGCGGCGGTCCGTGACGAGGATCTTGCGGTGATCGCGGTAGGGCTGGTACCAGAGGTAGGGGAGAAGCGGGTGGTAAAGATGCACCTCGATGTGCTTTTCCTCCATCTGCTGCCAGAACTGAGCCGCGTGTCGCTGGAGCCGAACGCGTCCGCGAGGACACGCACGACGACCCCGCGCCGGGCGGCCGCCGCGAGAACGTCCACGAAGACGCGTCCGGTGGCGTCGTCCTTGAGGATGTACGCCTCGAGAAGCACCTCGAATTCCGGGTCTTTCACGCCCTCGAGGAGCGGCTAAGCGAGGCGCCACACGCGCGTCGGGCGCAGGGCGCGAGGCAGCACCCGGAACGCCATCGGACGCAGGACCGGCCTGAGAAACCGCGGGGTCGTCCGCCGGCGCGCCTTCTTCGAACCGCGTGAGAACACCGATACTCTCGCTGCGCTAGCATCGCATGATGCCTCCGGACGGCGCCCGCTCCGTGCTCCACGGCGAGATCCTCGAGCAACCCGCGGCCGTCGCGCGTCTCCTCGAGCGTGAGAGGCGGAACGCGGCGGTGCTCGCGGCGGGCTGGCGCCGGGCGAACGTCCCGTTCGTCCTCATTGCGGCGCGGGGTACCTCGGACAACGCGGCTCGGTACGCGCAGTATGCCTTCGGCCTCGCGTCGCGCCTGCCCGTCGCCCTGGCGGCGCCGTCCCTCGTCACGCTCTACGGCGTGCCACCGCGCCTGAAGGGCGCGCTCGTGATCGGAATCTCGCAGTCCGGCCGCTCCCCGGACATCGTCGAGACGATCGCCGCCGCCCGCCGCGCCGGCTCCCCGACGCTCGCCATCGTGAACGACCCCGAGAGTCCTCTCGCCCGCGCGGCCGCCGAGGTCCTGTCTCTCCATGCGGGAGAGGAGCGGAGCATCGCGGCGACGAAGACATACACGACGGAGCTCGCGGCGATCGCCCTCCTCGTGCTGTCGTTCGCGCGCCGGAGGAAGGAGCTCGACGCGCTCCTCGCGATGCCGGACGCGATGGGACGGGCGCTCCGGTCCGAGGCGGCCGCGCACCGGACGGCGCGCGTGCTCGCGCGGGCGGACCGTGCGGTCGTCCTTGCGCGCGGCGTGCACTATCCGACGGCGTTCGAGATCGCCCTGAAGCTGAAAGAGCTCGCGCTTCTCTCCGCCGAGCCGTTTTCGGCGGCCGACTTCCAGCACGGGCCCATCGCCATGGCCGAGAAGGACCTCCCGGTCATCGTCGTGTCGCCGCCCGCGACGCGTCCGGAGGCCGAGATGCGCGCGGTCGCCCGCGACCTCGCGCGGCGCGGCAGTCCCGTGATCCGCATCGGGCCGCGGGGAAACGGCGCGATTCCGTCCCCCGTCGTGCCCGAGTTTCTCGCCCCTCTCGTCTCCGTGATTCCCGGCCAGCTTCTCGCCTACCACGCCGCGCTCGCCCGGGGCTTCGACCCCGACCGGCCGCGCGGGATCCGCAAGGTGACGGAAACATGCTGACCGGGGGCCGCGGCCTCTGTTAGTGTTCGCCCATGAAAAAGACGACACGCGTGAAGTTCGCCGTGGCACTCGGTGCCGCCGCGGCGCTCGTGGCCTGCGCGTCGGGGCGCGGCTCGATGGCCGGAGGGATCGCCGCCGAGGCGAAGGATCTCCCCGACCATTTCATGGTCGTGGTGTCCGGCCTCTCCCAGCGCGAGGAGCCGAAGGTGGGTGAGGGCTGCCGGAACCCGATGGTGGACCCGCGAAACGGCACCGTCCTGAATCTGATGCGCTCGAAGGACGGCGCCGGCGACTATCAGGTGCTCGGAGTGCAGTACGAAGTCGAGTCCCGCTACGGCGTCGATTCCCGCCACTACCTCCGCGTCGACTGCGCGACGGGGAAGGGTCTCGGGATCGTCGAACCGTAATCGCCCGCGGGCCGAGAGGCGGGGTGCTCACCAGGTCGTGAAGGGCTTCGTCGCGAGGTTCGAGTTGAAGTAGCGTGGATCCGAGGAGACCTCCTCGCGCACCCACGGCGGGAGCTCGGGCTTCGTCTCGGCGGTCGGGAGCTCCACCTCGGCGACGACGAGGCCGGCGTTCTCGCCGTGGAACTCATCGATCTCCCAGGTGAAGCCCTTGAAGGGAATGACCCAGCGCGTCTTTTCGATTAGCGGGTGCTCGCAGAGTGCTTCGAGCATCGCCGCCGCATCGTCGACGGGGATCGGGTACTCGAACTCGGTCCGGGTGACGCCGCGATTCGCGCCCTTGATCGTGAGGAAAGCCTTCCCGCCGGCGACGCGCACGCGCACGGTGCGCTCCGATACGCTCGAGAGGTAGCCCTGCCGAATGACCGTGGCGGTCGCCCCGCCCTTCCACGCGGCGCCCGCGACGAGGAACTTGCGTTCGATCTCCTGGGCCATGTGCTCGAGCGGCACCCTCTAGCGCAGCCCCAGCTTGGAGCGCGCGGAGGCAAGCCGGTTGTCGATCGCCTCCTGCCGCATCGCCCCCTGGAAGCCGCCCGCGCCGAGGGCCGCTTTCGCGCCCTCCGCAAGCGTCATCCGCATGAGCGCGAGGGCGTCTCGCGCGTTTTCCATGCCTGCGCGTTCTGCCTCCGTCGCGTCGCCGGAGCACGCCGACTCGGCGCTCGCGATCGCGGAGGAAACGCCACTGTCGGCGTCGGACCATTTTGACGCGTCGACCGGCGTCGAAAGCAGGAGGCGCGTGGCGTCGGAAAGCGAGCGATTCGCGCTCTCGGCGGCTGCGAGGCAGCCGGGGCCCCGAGACGTCGCGTTGGCGGCGCCGCCGGACGGCCCGGTCGGGACATCGTGCGGGGCCCTGCGGAAGTACCACACGGCGAGAACGATCGCGGCGACGAAGATCAGGAAGTTGCGCAAGCGGCCTCCCCGTGCGCCTTCAGCCTAGCATGCACGCGCCGCTGAAAAGATAGACTCCTGATCGTGGAGCCGACCTTCGACGCGGACTACGTGATCGTGGGCTCCGGCTTTGGCGGAAGCGTGAGCGCGCTTCGTCTTTCCGAGAAGGGGTACCGCGTTCGCGTGCTCGAAAAGGGCACGCGTTTTGCCCCATCCGACTTCCCGAAGACGAACTGGAACGTGAGGCGGTATCTCTGGCTCCCCTCGGCGGGATGCCGGGGGCTCTTCAAGATGACCTTTCTCCCGCACGTAACGGCGCTCTCGGGGGTCGGTGTGGGCGGCGGCTCTCTCGTTTACGCGAACACGCTCCCCGTTCCGGGGGACTACTTCTTCTCGGCGCCCTCGTGGGGCTCTCTCGCCGACTGGAAGCGCGAGCTTCTGCCTCACTACGCGACCGCCAAGCGGATGCTCGGTGCCACGAAGGTCCCGTTCACGACGCTGCCCGACGAGGTTCTCCGCGAGGTCGCGAAGGACATCGGCCGCGAGACCTCCTGGTCGTCCACCGACGTGGCCGTCTACTTCGGCGAGCCGGGCGTGACGGTGCCCGATCCCTTCTTCGAAGGCTTAGGGCCCGAGCGGGCGGGCTGCACGAGCTGCGGCGGGTGCATGATCGGATGCCAGCACGGCGCGAAAAACACTCTCGACAAGAACTACCTCTGGCTCGCCGAGAAGCTGGGCGCGAAGGTCGAGGCGGACACCGAAGTGACATGGGTACGGCCGCGCGCCGGCGGCGGGTTCGAGGTCACGGCGCGGACGGGGCGCTCGCTCCTGCCTTACCTTCGGAAGACGCGGACGATCGCGGCACGCAACGTCGTCTTTGCCGGAGGCGTCCTCGGCACGGTCGAGCTCCTGTTGAAGCTCAAGGAGCGGCCGGACGGCCTCCCCGGGATCTCCGACCGGCTCGGCGACTTCGTGCGCACGAACTCCGAGGTCCTCATGGGCGTCGTGACCGAGCGGCGCGACGTCGATCTTTCCAAGGGCATCGCGATCGGCTCGATCCTCCAGACGGACGAGCATTCACACTTCGAACCGGTGCGTTACCCCGCGGGCTCGGGCTTCTTCCGCCCCCTCGCGATGCCGCACGCCCCCGGCGACACCGTGGGGACGCGTCTCCTGAATGCGAGCGCGATGTTCGTGAAGAAGCCATGGGCCACCCTCAAGGCGGCGTTCGTCCCGGACTGGGCGAAGTACACGATGATCCTCCTCTACATGCGCACGTCCGAGGGAACGCTGCGCATGAAGCTCGGCCGCGGCATTCGCACGCTTTTTCGCCGGGGTCTCACGACGGGGACCGGCAGCGGGCCGCAGGCGAAGGCGTGGGTGCCGGAAGCCACAGAGCTCGCGCGCCGCGTGGAGAAAAAGCTCGACGGCTACACGGAGAGCCTCGCGACCGAGACGCTGCTCGGCATCCCGACGACCGCGCACATCCTCGGCGGCTGCTGCATGGGAACGTCGGCGGCGAGCGGCGTCATCGACGACCGCCACCGCGTGTTCGGCTACGAGGGTCTCTACGTGATCGACGGTTCCTCCATTTCGGCGAACCCGGGCGTGAACCCCTCGCTCACGATCACGGCGCTCGCCGAGCGCGCGATGAGCAAGATCCCGTCGAATTCCGCCTCGTGAACCAAGGCCTCAGCGCGGCAGGGCGGAAAGCCGCGCCCGAGTCGCCGCGGCTTCGGCCGGGCAGGCCTCGGCTTTCTCCTGCCGCTTCAGGCTCCACATGATGAGGATGAAGCAGGCAATCGCGACGTCGAGGAGGGCGAATCCGATCCAGAACTGTCCGAACACGATCTTGCCGATGCCGAACAGCGCGGTGTAGACGAGGATGATGCCGAGAATCCAGTTCACGAACGACATGGCGCCGCCGGGGATCGGCTCGCGACCGAAGCCGAGCCGGCGCGAGACCGTCTCCCACCCGGGACCGCCGGGGCGCACGCGCTGGTAGAACGCGTCGAGGGTCGCGTCGGGAACGGGCTTCGTCAGGAATGTGACCAGGACCCACACGGCGGTCGTGATCGCGACCGTGAGCAGCATGACGATCGCCTGAATGCGGAACTCCTCCGCGCCGTAACCCGGGTCGGTCTTGGGGAGCGGATTTCGGATCAGCGCGATGCTCGTCACCGAGACGACCATCGAGGCGAGCATCGACGAGATCTCGCTCCAGGCGTTGATGCGCCACCAGTACCAGCGGAGGATGAGAACGAGGCCCGTGCCGCTTCCGAGCGCGAGGAGGAACCGCCACGCGCTCTCGATCGTCGAGAGATTCAACGTCACGACGATCGAAGCGAGAAACAAACCAACCGTCGTCCAACGCGAAACGGCGACGTAATGCTTCTCGCTTGCTCCCTTTCTCAGAAATCTCTTGTAGATGTCCCCGACGAGATACGACGCCCCCCAATTGAGATGCGTCCCGACGGTCGACATGTACGCCGCCGCGAAACCGGCCAGCATGAAGCCCTTCCAGCCCGAGGGCAGAAGGTCGACCATGGCCTGCACGTAGGCGGCCTCCCTGTCCGGCTGACCGTTCACCATGACACCGTTGGGATAGAGGAGGACGGTCGCGAGGCCCGTGATGATCCACGGCCACGGACGGAGCGCGTAGTGTCCGACGTTGAAGAACAGCGTCGCGAGGATGCCGTCGCGCTCGGACCGGGCCGAGAAGATGCGCTGCGCGACGTAGCCGCCGCCGCCCGGTTCGGCTCCCGGATACCACGCCGCCCACCACTGCACCGCGAGGAAGGTGAAGAGCGCGATCATGGGCATCCACACGGAGCCCGCGGGCGGCAGGAACGAGATCGCGAGGTCGATCGAGCCAAAATGCTTCTCGAGCCCGGTCTTCAGCGCGCCGATTCCGCCCACTTTCTTCACGGCGAACCACGCGAGCAGGATGACGGCCGTCATCTTGATGACGAGCTGCACGAGGTCGGTCCAGAGAACCGCCCACATGCCCGCCGCCGCGGAATAACCGACCGTGATTACGAAGCACAGCCCGACGGCCCAGAGAGGCTGGATTCCGAGCGCGATCTGGAGGATCTTCACCATCGCGAGCGTGACCCACCCGAGGATGATCAGGTTGATCGGCAACGCGAGGTAGAGCGCGCGGAAGCCGCGCAGGAACGTGGCCGGCCGCCCGCTGTAGCGGATCTCGGCGAACTCGACGTCCGTCATCACCTTCGCGCGGCGCCAGAGGCGCGCGTAGAGGAACACCGTCAGCGTGCCGCTCATGACGAAGTTCCACCAGATCCAGTTGCCCGCGACGCCATGCGCGGCGACGAGGCCCGTCACGACGAGCGGCGTGTCGGCGGCGAACGTCGTCGCGATCATCGCGGCGCCCGCCAGCCACCAGGGCACGGCGCGTCCCGCGACGAAGTACTCCTCGAGTGACTCGCCGCCCTTCTTCGTGAAGGCGAGGCCGATGCCGACAGAGAGGACGAAGTACGCCGCGACGATGGCCCAGTCGAGGAACGTCAGGCTCACGGCTTGTTCCGGCGCGGGGCCACGACGGCGGGAACGGCGATCGAGCGCCTGCCGTTCTTCCCGACGCTGCGGGCGGCGAAGTAGTGGTTGTCGGTGGAGACCTGCGGGAGGACCGAAGAAGAATTTTCTTCGAATGCGTCCGCGTCGCGCAAGACGTTCCAGCGCGCCTCCGTCGTCTCTCGCCAGAGGATCTCGTAATCCGCGCGCTCCGGGTCCTTATGACCTTCTAAGAGAATCTTCGCTGAATCCGTCACGGCACCACCCAGCGTGACACGGACTGGCGGAGCGGGCGCGTTCGCCATTTCGCTGAGCGTCTTCTGGACCGCAACCGCCGTCTCGGCGACGAAGTCGAAGTCCATGTGCTTCACGAGGTCGCCGTATTCGATCCCGTTCTCGGTCCTCGGCGTCTGGTGCTCGTGGCGGTAGTCCTCGAGCGGCTCGGTGAAGCGCACGGCGGGAAGACCCGCTTCGACGAAGGGCCGGTGGTCGCCGCCGCGCCCAAAGCGATCGAGGCGAAAGACAAGGCGGACCTTGTCCTTCCCGTTGACCTCCTCCACGAGGCGCGCCATCTGCCGGCCCGGCGAGTCGATGCCGTCGGGACCGCCTTCGGAGAACACGCGCACGCGCCGGTCGGGACTCCCATTCGTGGCGCCGACGATGTCGCACGTGATCATGCCGCCCACCGTGTAACCCTGCTTCGTCAGCCATTCGAGGAGGCGCTTCGCTCCGAGGAGGCCCTGCTCTTCGCCGGCCACGGCGGCGAAGACGAGCGTCGCGCGCGCGGGCTTTGGCGCGAGGGCGCGAGCGGCAAGGATCGACACGGCCGTGCCGGACGCGTCGTCGTCCGCGCCGGGAGCGTCGGCCTTCAGGTCCATGACGTCCGAGGGCATCGAGTCGTAGTGGCCCGACACGACGAACGCGGTCCGTTCCAGCCCTAGGTCCGTGCCCGGGAGAATCGCGTAGATGTTCTCCATCGGGACGGGCACGTTCTTCGTGCGCGGACCGCTCGTCTCGAACTTGTCGATGACGACGCGCATTCGCTTTCCGGATTCGTTTTCGACCGCTTCGAGACGGCGAACGACCACATCGCGCCCGCATCCGATTCCGCGGCGCGTGTCCGTCCAGGAGGACAGCGAGTGGCGCGTGCCGCAGGAGGCGAGCGCCTCGACGATGGCCCGCGCTTCTTCGGCCGGCGTAGAGGAGGCGAGCCCGGCGGCGGTCGCGCGCGGCAGGCACGGGCCTCCGGCGAGAAAAACCAGAAAACCTAAGAGTACGAGGCATTTGTTTCGCATACTCGGGCGCAGATGCTACGACACTCGTCCACTCTTCTGGCCGCCCTCACCCTCCTCCTCGT
The DNA here is from genome assembly GCA_036759345.1 of Acidobacteriota bacterium. GTDB lineage: Bacteria > Acidobacteriota > Thermoanaerobaculia > UBA5066 > UBA5066 > Fen-183. The sequence goes on from DAIOUV010000024.1 coordinate 36,111, forward strand.
CCCCGCCCGGTCACGCGCGGCGCAGCCCGGGGAGATCCGCACCGGAAGCCTCCCCCGGGACGCCGAGACGCTCCTTCTGATGGAGAACGCCGGGAACGCGGGGAAGCTCCGGCCCGAAGTCTTCCGGCGCCTTTCCTCGGCGGGCCAGCGGGCGGTTCTGCGCGCCGCCGGCCTGCTCCCGCCGCCGGCCGCGCGCGCCGTGCGCGCGCCACTCGCGGGCGGCGTTCGCCGGCCGCTGACGCCGAGCCCCGGTCAGAACGTGCGCGTGAACGACCCGACGACGGACTTCAACGGTCACACGCAAAGCGAGAGCTCGATAGCCGCTCACGGCGGCAACATCATCGTGGGCTTCCAGGACGCGAACGAGGAGAACGTCTCGGCCTTCGGCCTCTCGACCGATGGAGGAAGCACATTCCAGCAGCAGAGCCTTCCGGAAGCGGGGCAAAACCTGGGCGACCCGGTGGTCGCCTTCGGCCCGAACGGCGAGATCTATTACACCTCGATCGCGAACGACGGCTTCAGCGTGATCACGCTGTGCGCCTCCAAGGACAACGCCACCACCTGGACCTGCGGCGAAGCGAGCGGCGGAGCCGCGAACGTCTACGACACGCAGGATAAGAGCTGGATGGCGGTCGACACCTCCACCTCCAAGTACAGGGGCTCGGTCTACGTGGTATGGACGGACCTGTCGCAGGTCGCCGGCGGGTCCTTCATCCTCTTCACGTACACGAGGGACGGCGGCCAGACGTATTCCTTTCCCGTGGCACTCTCGCCAATCGACGGGAGCGTGGTCGTCCAGGATGCGACCGTCTCCGTCGGCCCGGCCGGCGAAGTCTGGGTCTCGTATTTCGACGATCACCTCGGCGGCACCGGCATCACCATGACGAAATCGGTCGATGGCGGTAATTCCTTCTCCGCGCTCAAGTCGGCGACGCTCGTTTCGCCGCTCGCGGCCACGCTGACCGGCGGCAACGGCGTCGCCGCCGCGACCTCTCCGGCCACCGCCGTGGACAAGAACGGCACGTTCCATCTCGTCTATGCGGCGGTCCCATCGGGACAGAACCTCGACCGGTCGGACATCTTTTACGTCCGCTCGACCGACGGAGGCGCCACTTTCAGCACGCCCGTGCGCCTGAACGACGATGCGACGACCACGACGCAGTGGCTGCCGGCGATCACGGCGGCCGCGGACGGCACGGTCGCGGTGAAGTGGTGGGACCGGCGCAATGACCCCGTGAACGACAGCCTCACGGATGTCTACATGACGACCTCGACGGACGGCGGCAAGACGTTCGGAACGAACATTCGCGTCACCGATCACAACTGGGTGTTCGGCCCGAGCACGCTCGGCAGCTATCACGGCAGCTACGACGGCATCGCCGCGGACGCCGGGAACCTCTACCTGTCCTGGAGCGACGAGCGCGGAGGGGATCCGGACGTCTATTACGCGACCTTCCCGACGAGTGTTGCTGCGGGTCCGGACTTCAACGTGTCGGCGGCGCAGGTTTACGCGTCCGTGCGCGGCGGCGAATCGGCGTCGTTCGACCTCGCCACGATGGGCGTGAACGGCTTTTCCGGAATGCTCGCTTTCTCGGCCTCGCCGGCGGTTTCCGGCCTGACGTACTCGTTTTCGAGCGAGAGCGTGTCGGCCGGCCAGCGGTCGCGCCTCACGGTATCGTCGACGGCCGCGGTTCCGCCGGGCACCTACCTGATCTCCGTGGCGGCCGCGGGGCCGACATCGACGCGCCAGACGAACGTGCGCTTCAACGTGGACGACCCCGCGCGGGTCGCGTCCCTCCCCCTGAACGTGAGTCGCTCGGCCGGCTTCACGAGCGTGGCCGGGCCACCGCACGTCGACTCCAAAGGCACGCTACACGTCGTCTACGACGACGACACCCAGAACGTCATCGGATCGGACATCGTGTACCGGCGCTCGACCGACCGGAGCCTCACGTGGTCGACCCCGCTGAAGGTTTCCCCGAACGCGGCCAGCGCGATGGGTGGCGTCCTTGCGCTCGACGCGGCCGGGAACGCGTACGTCGCCTACACCCTCCTGAACGGATCGACCGGCGAGATCTGGGTCACGCGCTCGACGGACGGTGGCAATTCTTTCCAGCCGCCCATGCGGGTCAGCACGGCGGGCCGGAACGCCGACCTCCCGGGCATCGCGGTGGACGCGAGCGGCAAAGTCGTCGTGGCCTTCATCGACCAGGACCCGTCGAACAGTCTTCTCGTCGTGAACGCCGTGCGTTCCGCTGACGGCGGCGCGACATTCGGAGCGGTTCAGTCCCTTGCCGGTGAAAACAACATCAACCCGCTACAGCCGCTCTCGCTCGCATTCGACTCGAAGGGCGCCGCCTACCTGGCCTGGACCGCTACCGGTAGCGTCTCGACGTGCCGCATGGCGATCGCGCCGAGCGGCACGTCGTTCTCCGTGAAAAAGACCGTCTCGGACTCGAGCCAGAACGCCTTCGCGCCCCGGATCGCCGTGGACAAGAGTGACGCCGTCTACGTCACGTTCTACAACCGCTACCTGAACGTCGATTTCTCCCTCAACCGTGAGGTCATGTTGATCAAGTCCACGGATGGCGGAACGACGTTCTCGACTCCGCTCAACGTCTCGAACAACGCCGGGCAGAGCCTTTACCCGTCGGCCGTTCCGGATTCCCGCGGCGGCATCTCGCTCGTCTGGGAGGACGACACCGGGAACGACCAGAGCGACGTCTTCTACGCGCATTCCACCGACGGCGGGAAGACGTTCGGCGTTCCCGTGAACGTCTCGGCGAATCCCGGCGTCTCGACCGGCGCCGTGGGCGTGGCCGACTCTCTCGGCAACCTCCTCGTCATGTGGACCGACGATTCGCCCGCGAACACCGAGGTCTTCTCCGCGTGGGCTCCCACCGGGGATTCGGTGCCGGCTGCGGCGATCGCGCCGCTCGCGGGCGGCGGAACCGCCGATGCCGGCACGGCGGTTCACTTCGTGGCGAACGCGCCCGTGCTCGACCCGAACGACCCGGCGACCGTGACTTGGGACTTCGGCGACGGCACGATGGGAGCGGGTACGCCCGCTGACCACATATATGCCCTGCCGGGCACGTACGTCGTCACGCTGCGCGTGCGCGACAGCCTCGGGTTCCTCTCGACGTCCACCCTGACCGTTACGGTGACGACACCGTCCTTCGAGGGCGGGACGACGCTGCTCCTGCCTGTCGTTCTCGACACGCCGGGGGCGGGGAGCACTCACTACACGACCGAGCTCACCCTCGGCTCGAAAGCGCTCGTTTCCGTCGCCGTCCTCCTGCAATACACCGCGTCCACCGGAGCTGGCAGCGGGTACGCCCGGATCACGCTGGCTGAGGGAGAGCTGCGCGTCATTCCCGACATGATCGCCTTCCTGCGCTCGAACGCCCTCGCGATCCCGAACGACGGCAGCGCCCAGATCGGCACGCTCCGCGTCCTCTTCCAGGGCGTCTCCTCTCCTTCCGACGTCTTCGTCGGCGGAAGGACCTCGACGCCGGGGGCAGGTGGGACATTTGGCCTCTTCTATACGGCCGCGCAGACCTCGACGACGACGGCGACGGTCTTCGGCCTCCAGCAGAACGCGGCTCAAAGAAGCAATCTCGCCCTCGTCAACGCGGGCCCGGATCCCGTCATACTGCGCGTCGTGCTCCAGGGCCCGAACGGCGAAGCCCTTTCGAGCCCGGCGGATCAGACGCTTGCGAGCTTCGGCTGGACACAGCTCGACCAGCCGCTGCTCGGGCAGGCGACTTCCGGCCGGGCCGTGATCACTCGCGTCTCGGGCGCTTCACCGTTCTCGGCCTATGGGGTCCTCAACGACGCCGTGACATCGGACGGCAGCTTCGTCCCGCCTCAGGTGCCAGGGGACGCGACGGGAGCCGACCGGCTCATTCCGATCGTCCTGACGACCGCCGGGTACCAGAGCGAGCTGACACTTACAAATTTCACGAGCCAGCCGATGGCCCTCACGCTCGTCTACACGGGCTCGCCGCAAGTCTCTGCGGCCGGCTCAGGCACCGTGCCCCTGACGCTCCAGCCCGGCGAACAAAAGATCCTGCCCGACTCCATGACCTTTCTAAGAAATCTTGGTCTCCCGATCCCGATAGGAAGCGTCGGCGGGTCCCTTCTCGTCAAGGCCCCGAACGGAACGCCCGCCTCGTCCCTCGCGGCCGGCGCGCGCACGTTTACGAACGCCGCCGGCGGCGGCACCTTCGGGCTCTTCTACCCTGGCCTGACGCTGGGGGAAAGCGCGACGGCGCTCGCCACCGTCAACGGCCTGCAGCAGAACGACGGGCAGCGCTCGAACCTCGCGATCGTCAACCGCGGCGACGCCTCGGACACGATCGCGCTCAGGGTCACGTACTACGGGGCGGACGGAGCTGCTCTTTTGAACCCCGACACCGCCACGCTCGCGCCGGGGGAGTGGAGGCAGTTCAACGGGCCGCTCGCCTCGCGCGGGGCGACGGTCGGTTTCGCGAAGATCGAGAGGCTCTCCGGCTCGTCCCGCTGGGCCGCGTACGGGATCCTCAACGACCAGCACAACTCCGACGGCAGCTACATTCCGATGAGTCGGTAGAACGCGGACTCGGCGCTTGCCGGGTGGTCCCGTAACTTTTCGTATGATGGTCCCCGATGTCGTACGTCGTGAAGAACCTGGCGCCGGGAGAAGAGATCCTGTTCCAGGCGCGGTATCACTGGGTGAGGTTCGTCCCGGGGGCGTCGGTCGCCGTGCTCGGCGCGGTTCTCGCGGCGGCGAGCGGCCTCTACGTCCCGGCCGAGACGGGAGGCACGGGGTTCGGCTTGAGGTCCGGGCTCTTCCTCGTCGCCGGCGTTCTTTTCCTCGCCGGCGCCCTCGGCATGGCTTGGCGCGCCCTCGTCGATTCCTTCGATGAGTTCGCCATCACGTCTTCTCGGGTCATCCGCAAGAGCGGGTTCGTCACGCGAAGCGTGCGCCAGATCCCGCTCGAGAAAGTGCAGGACGTGAACGTCCGGTCGACGCTCGGCGGCCGGTGGCTCTCCTATGGCGACGTGGAATTACAGACTGCCGGGAGCGACAGCACCGTCGTCTTTCCGCGCATCCTCGACCCGGAAGAGTTCCGCAACGTCCTGTTCACGCACACCCGCCCGCTCGCCGCCGGGACGGACGGGCTCGGCGGTCGCGCCGCGACGGCGCCGCCCTCACGCGCCTCGGTCGAGGAGCGGCTGAAGGAAGCGGAGCGGCTCTACAAGACCGGATTTCTCTCCGAGGCGGAATACCAGGAGAAGCGCCAGGCTCTCATCAAGGAGCTGTGAGGGCGGTGCTCGTTCCCCTCGACCCCGACCACCCCGGCTTCCGTGACGCGATCTACCGTGCGCGCCGCAACGAGATCGCCCGCATGGCTCTCGCGTACCGCGACGGCGACCCCCTGCCGCGCGTCTCGTACACGCCCGAAGAGGAAGCGGTCTGGCGCGCCGTGTGGGAAAAGCTCACACCGCTGCACGAGCGTCTCGCGGCGGCTCCGTGGAGGGAGAGCGCCGAGGCGCTCTCCCTCGACCGGACGCGCGTGCCGCAGCTCGCGGACGTGAGCGAGACGTTGCAGGCGGGCTCCGGCTTCCGGATGATTCCCGTCGCGGGCCTCATCTCGGGGCGCGGGTTCCTCGGCGCGATGGCCGAGAACGTCTTCCTCGCGACGCAATACGTGAGGCACCACAGCGTGCCCCTCTACACGCCCGAGCCGGACGTCGTTCACGAGCTCGTCGGCCACGCCGCCGGCCTCTTCCACCCGGACATCGTCCGGCTCTCCCGCCTCTTCGGCGAGGCCGCGCGCCGCGCCGGCGAGGCCACGATGAAGCGCCTCGAGCTCGCGTACTGGTACACCGTGGAATTCGGCGTTGTCGATGAGAAAGGGGAGCTCAAGGCGTGGGGTGCGGGGCTTCTGTCTTCGTTCGGCGAGCTGGGCGACCTCCAGAGGCATCCGAATCTCGTCCCGCTGGATCTCGAGGTGGCGTCGCGCACGCCTTACGACCCTACGCAGTATCAGAAAACGCTCTTCGTCTCCCCGTCGTGGGATCGCATGGTCGGCGACGTGTCGGACTGGCTGAAGACGATCTGAAGCGTCCGGGCCTCAGCGCGTCCGGGATTCAGAGGGGCCGCGGCGGATCGACTCGATGGCCCGGTCCTGGTCGTCCGTGATCCGCTGCCGGTCGATCCGGTACCCCTCCTCGGCCTTTTCGCGCTCGGCCGGATCGGGGGTCTTTCGCATCGCGTCGCGAAAGAGGATCTCTCGCTCGGCCAGGCGCGACGCCGCGACACGTCGGGCCTCGGCGATCGCCTCTTTCTGCACGTCGGAGAGCGCGGTCTCCTTGACGCCGGACTCGCGGTCGGCGGCCTCCAGCCTCTCCATCGCAAGGTCGTAGGCGGTTTTCGGCTTTTTGCCCATGCGGGACATCGTATACGCGCGGCGAAATCCGGGGTGCTCTGCTCGCTACACTCCGGGTCGTGACGTCGCCGTCCGGACACAAACCCTACCAGGCCCTGAAGCACCGCGATTTCCGCCGCATGGCGTTTTCGATGCTCGTGTCGCTCGTCGGCACGCAGATGCAGAACGTCGCGATCGACTGGCACGTCTGGATCCTCACGCGCTCGCCCCTCGCGCTGGGCCTCGTGGGCCTCGTCCGCGTCGTGCCCATCGTCATCTTCTCGATCGTCGGCGGCCTCGTGGCCGACCGGCGCGATCGGCGCCGCGTCCTGATCGTCACGCAGTCCGCCATGACCCTCGTCGCCCTCACGCTCGGCGTCGTGACCCTTCTGGGGCGCGACACCATCGGCCTCGTCTACCTCCTCACGGCATGTACGTCGGCCGCGGGGGCGTTCGACAACCCGTCGCGCCAGTCCCTCGTCCCGAGGCTCGTGCCTGAGAAGGACCTGCCGGGCGCCCTTGCGATCCTGCTCTCGGGCTTCCAGGTGGCGTCCATCGGCGGACCGGCGCTCACCGGTCTCATCCTCGCCGGCACCGCGGGCGCGGCTCCGGCGGGAGCCTCGCTCCACGGACACACCGGCGGACTGGCGCTCATCTACTTCCTGAACGCGGTTTCCTTTCTCGGCGTGCTCGTGACGCTGTTCACCCTCCAGACCTCGGGCGAGATCACGCGGGCGGAGGGGGCGCCGGAGAACCCGCTGGCCTCCCTGAAGGAGGGCCTGCGCTTCGTCTTCACGACGCCGATTCTCGTCTGGACGATGACGCTCGACTTCTTCGCGACGTTCTTCGCCGGGTCGATGTCGCTGCTCCCGATCTTCGCGGACCAGGTTCTGAAGGCGGGGCCAGCCGGTTACGGCTGGCTGCGCGCGGCGCCGGGAATCGGCGCGCTCATCGGGTCCGTCTGGACTTCCGTGCACAGCCTGCCCCGCCGGCAGGGACGCGTCTTTCTCTGGGCGGTGGCGGTCTACGGCGCCGCGACGATCACCTTCGGCCTCTCGCGCGGCTTCTGGCTCACGTTCGGCGCGCTCGCGCTCGTCGGGCTGTCGGACACGATTTCCACGGTCGTCCGCCAGACGGTGCGCCAGCTCGTGACGCCGGACGCTCTCCGCGGCCGGATGACGGGCGTGAACATGATCTTCTTCATGGGCGGCCCGCAGCTCGGCGAGCTGGAAGCGGGATTCGTCGCGAGCCTCTTCGCCTCGGCGGCCCTAGGAGCCTCGGTCGCGGTCGTCTCGGGCGGCGTCGGCACGCTCCTCGTCGCGGCGTTCATCGCGACGCGCGCGAAGGTCGTGCGCGAGTACGATTGGAGCGCGGCCCGTCCGTCGGCCTGGCCTCAGGAGAAGAAATGAAACGGCTCGCGGCGTTTTTTTTCCTTTTCGTTTTCGTTTTCGTGTCCTCGCGGGCCACCTCGGAGGGAAAGATGCAAATCACATCGACCGCATTCGCAAATCACGGCTCGATCCCGGCGAAGCACACGTGCGAAGGATCCGACGTCTCGCCGACGCTCGCATGGGTGGGCGCGCCGGCGGGAACGAAGTCATTCGCCCTCATCGTCGACGATCCCGACGCTCCCGATCCGGCTGCGCCGAAGATGACGTGGGTCCACTGGGTCCTCTACGACCTCCCGGCGTCGGCGACGGGGTTTCCCGAGGCTGTCGCGGCGAAGGAGCTGCCGAAAGGAACTTTGGAAGGGACGAACGACTGGAAGCGAACCGGGTACGGCGGCCCCTGTCCCCCGATCGGCCGCCACCGCTACTTCTTCAAGCTCTACGCCCTCGGCGTCATCCTCCCCGACCTCGGCAAGCCCACGAAGGCGAAGCTCGAGGGGGCGATGAAGGGCCACGTTCTGGCCGAGACGCAGATCATCGGGACTTACCAGAAAGCGAAGTAGGCGGACCGTCTCC
>DAIOUV010000024.1:44590-52442 GCA_036759345.1 Acidobacteriota bacterium
CGTGACCTTCTCGGGAAAGCGGTCTCCTGTCTCCCGCCGAAGGCGGTCGGTCCATTCGACGAGGGTGCTCTTCACGGCGTCGAAGAGGCGCGCGGTCTCCGCGTCCGAGAGGCGCGACGTGAGCGCGACGGGAGAGAGCTTCGCGCGGTGGAGGATCTCGTCCGAGTACGCGTTGCCGATTCCGGAAAAGAGGGTCGGGTCCGTCAGCGTGCGCTTCAACGTGTGGTTCTCGCTCTGGAGGCGTGCTGCGAAGGCCTCGCGCGACGCCTCGAGCGGCTCGAGACCGCCGGGATCGAGCGCGGTGAGCGCGTCCTCTCCGGCGACGAGCCTGATCCACGCCCGCTTCTTCGCGCTCGCCTCGGTCAGGAGGAGCGTCCCCGCGTCGAAATCCATCGCGAGGAGGCCGAGCTTTTTCGGGATCGCGGCGGCGGCTTCCCTCCAGCGCAGGCGCCCCGCGATCATGAGATGCAGGACGAGGAAGAGATCTTCTTCGAATGAAAACACGATTCGCTTGCCGAGCCGGGACACGGCCGTCAGGCGCCGGCCTTCCACTTGCCGGAGCGGTGGCTGCACGGAGCGCAGTACGAACGGGCTCGCGAGTCGGACCTTCCGGAGCACATCCCTCTTCAGGAGTCTCTCGAGGTGTTCGACGTACAGCGTGACGTCCGGCAGCTCGGGCATTGGATGGGAGAATAGGACCATGACCCGGACGTGCCGCAACCGGGCTCACGCCGCCCGCCGGGGCCCTTCTCTGAAACGCGGGACGCGGCACAATGCGCCCATGTGCGGCCGGTACTGGATCACGTCGCCCGCCGACGCCCTGATCTCGCGGTTTCGCGTCCGCGGCGAACCGGCGCCCCTTCGCCCGCGGTGGAACGCGGCGCCCGGGCAGGACCTGCCGGTGGTGCGGCTCTCTGAAGGGGGCGCGCGGGTTCTCGAGCCGATGCGATGGGGCCTCGTCCCCGCATGGGTGGTGGACCCGGAAGACGCGGGCCGGCCCATCAACGCGCGCGCCGAGACAGCCGCGACGAAGCCCAGCTTCCGCGAGTCCTTCCGGCGTCGGCGAGCCCTCGTGCCCGCGGACGGCTTCTACGAATGGAGGCGCCGCGGCCCGGAGTCGGTCCCGTTCGCCTTCCGCGCGAAGTCCCGGGAGCCGTTCGCCATCGCGGGGCTGTGGGACGAGTGGCATCCGCGCGAGGGGCCTCCTCTGCGCACGTTCGTGCTCCTGACGACGGACGCGAGCGCCGACGTGGCGCCCGTGCACGACCGGATGCCCGTCATCCTCGAGCCCGGCGCCGAGGCGCTCTGGCTCGACGCCGGCCTCGAGGACGCCGCGCGTCTTCACGAACTGCTCCGCCCGCTTCCGGCGGGCGCTCTCGAGTCCTTCATGGTCTCGCCCCGGCTCAACTCGTCCCAGATGGATGATCCGTCCGTGCAGGAGCCGTCGGCGCCGCCCGTGCCCAAGCCGCCGAGTCCCGCGCGGCCCGCGGGCCGGCCGCAGCGGAGCCTCTTCGAGGATGAGGATGGGGATGACGCCGCGTAGGAGAGAGGGACTCAGTCCCCATCCTGAAATCGGCGGATCGCCGGAGCCGCGAGGGGTGCTGCGGGAGCGGCGCCGCCGCGCGCGAGGATGTGCTTCACGATGGCGACCGCGTGCAGGCGGCCGTTCTCGATGAAGAGCTTGCCGATCTCGATGCCCGCGGCGACGACGCCCGCCACGTAGAGGCCGGGCACGCTCGTCTCCATCGTCACGGGGTCGTGCACGACGTGGAGGTTGTCGGTGATCGCGATGCCGAGAGTGCGGAGGAGGGGAAAGTCGGGGCGATAGCCCGTAAGGGCGAAGACGAAGTCGTTCGGAATCTCGTACTTTCGTCCCGCCGTCTCGAGGACGACGGCGCCCTCCTCGATCGAGAAGACGCGCGTGTCGAAGTACGCGCAAATGGACCCCTCCCGGACGCGGTTCTCGATGTCCGGCTTCAGCCAGTACTTCACGCTCGCGCCGAAGGCGTGCCCGCGGACGGCCATCGTCACGTGGACGCCGTTCCCGTGCAGGTCGAGCGCCGCCTCGACGGCCGAGTTCTTGCCGCCGACGACGAGCACGTCCGACCCCGTGTGGGCGTATGGCTCGGTGTAGTAGTGCGAGACTTTCGGAAGGTCTTCGCCGGGCACCCCGAGAAGATTTGGCGTGTCGAAGAATCCCGTCGCGACGACGACGGCGCGGGCCGCGTGGATGCCCTTCGTGGTCGCGACGCGAAACAGGTCGCCCGCCCGCTCGAGGGAAGTGACCGCCTCATGGTGGCGGATCACGAGTCCCTCGCGCTCGGCAACCTTCCGGTAGTACGCGAGGCCTTCGCGCCGCGTGGGCTTGCCCGCCGCCGTGACGAACGGATGGCCGCCGATCTCGAGGAGCTCGGGAGTCGAAAAGAAGACCGTGTGCGTGGGCCAGCTCACGAGCGTCTGGAGGGGCGCGCCCTTCTCGATCACGACATGCGAGAGGCCCTGGCGCGCCGCCTCGAGCGCGCACGCGAGGCCGACCGGCCCGGCCCCGACGACGAGGAGGTCGACGGGAGCGCCCGCGGTTTCCATGAAGAGAGGATACGGGAGGCGAGCGTACACTTTCGCGCCATGAGATTCCTCCGCCCGTCCGCCGCCTTCGCCGCACTTCTGCCGCTTCTCGCGTCTGCCGCCGCGCCTCGCGTGTTGGCGGCCGCCGCGTCCCCGACACCCGCCGCGAAGCCGAAGAAGGTGATCGTCCTCGTGGAGGCGAAAGGGTCCGCTCCGGAGCTCGAGCGCTTCGTCCCGCGCTTCCTCTCGAACGCGAGTGACCGCGGCCTCGGGGCGATCATCGACGCCCGGCTCTCGGGGGCCCATCTCGCCGACATTGGCGCCACGGCCGAGGCAGGCACGGAGTTTCGAAAGGCCTGGCCCGCCGACGTGTATCTCGGAATCCTGCTCGCCCCGTGCGGGATCCAGCGCCGGGAGGGACGCATCTACGATCGCCAGAACAGCATCGGCTCAGGCGCTCCCGTGAGGGTCGAGCAGGTCGTCGTCTCGTACGAGGCGGACTGCTCGGTCACCGTCTCGGTGGTCACGGCGCCCGGCGCGGCCGCGAAGATGATCGACGTGACCGGCCGCAACAGCTCATCCGAGGTAAGTACGGCCGACACGGAGGCCGAGGCGCAGGCCGCCGAGGATGCCGCCGAGAGGGCGGTCAAGAAGCTCGTCTCAGCTGTGCGCTGACCTGAACGAGCGTGGCCACACACCGGGTCCGGGGAGTCTTCCTCGTCGAGGCTCTCGTCTCCCTTGCGATCCTGGGGATCGTCCTTACGCTCGGCGCGGGCTTTCTCGCGCGGCGGCGCGCGCTCGAGCGCGACCGTCTCGACCACGAGCGGGCCGTGCGCGCCGCCGCCAGCGAGTGGATCTACCTGCGTTCGTCGTTCCGGAACGACGTCACTCCGAAGGACCGCCGGCCGTTCGCGGGGCCGGGCGGCTTCGTGGATTCTCTCGACACGCGGGATCCCTTCCTGAGGGTGAAGTCGACCGAAGTCGACGGGCTCTACCTCGTCCATCTCGAGATCGGGTATGGCGAGAAGATGGCGCGACGCCTCGTCCAGGAGGGCTATGTCTTTCGCGGGGCGGGTCCGCCGCCGTGAGAAGGCGAGGGTTGTCTCTCGGCTTGTCCCTTGGCTTCTCGCTCGTCGAGCTTTCTGTCGTCCTCCTCATCGGCGTCGTCGTGCTGTTCTCGCTGCTCCCCCTTTCGACCGGCCTCCTCCGCCAGCAGGCCGGCCTCGATGCGAAGCATCTCTCGGTCGAGATGTTCCCGCTGCTCTTCGACCGGCTCTCCGGCGATTTCGCGCGCGCGTCGTCCGTCGCGCTGTCGCCTCCGTTCGCGGCTCCCGCGTTCCGGCTGGATCTCAAGCCGCTCCGCGAGGAAGACCCCGAGGTCTCGTGGACCGTGGCCTCAGGCGTCGTCTCGCGGACGAACGTGAGGAAGAAGCCCGATGGAGAGATCGTAAGCGCGACGTCGACGTGGACGCTGTCCGGAACGCTGTCTCTCGACGCCGACGAGCTTACGAACGGCCGGCTCCTGCTGCGCTGGGACGACGGGTCGGGAGCGGAGCTCTTGCCGCTCGTCTGCGGCCGTCCGACGGAGAAGACGCCGTGAGGGTTCCAAACCGCGCCTCCCGGGAGCGGGGGAGCTCGCTCATCCTGGTCCTCGGGACGCTCGCGGTCTTCGGACTCATCCTCGGAGTGCTCGCGTCGATCCTCCTGACGGATCTCCGCGCCTCGCGCCGGCGCGCGAACGACCGCTACGCGGTGGAGCTCGCGCGCTCGGGCGTGGACTGGGCACGCGCCTGGCTCATGGAAAAGGGGCGGGTTCCGGTCGGGCCCTTGAAGCTTCAAGGCGGCGAGATCGAGGTGCGCGTCGAGGAACTGGCGTCGGGCGGCCGCAGGATCGTGTCCGTGGGCCGCGTCCTCGAAGGATCCGCGCGGGTCGCCGGCAGGCGCGAGGTCGTCGTCCTCGAGGCGCCCGCTCCGCTCAGCGGGACGCCATGAGCGCGACGTCGACGGTCGTCGTGCGATCGCCGCGCACGATCTTCACGGGCACGGTGTCGCCGATCTTCTGCTTCTCGAGGGCCGAGACGAGATCGTCGTAGTTCGCGACGTCCTGGCCCGCGACGCCGACGATGATGTCGCCCAGGATGAGCGACCCGTCCCGGTCGCGCTCGGTGCCGCGGAGGCCCGCCTTGGCGGCGCCGGAACCCTCCGCCACGCCGAGGACGAGGACGCCCGTCACGCCGAGCTGCCGCGCGACGCTCTCGTTCGCCGGCGAGATCCCGAGCCGGGGCCGGACGATGCGCCCGTGCGCGATCAGTTCGGGCACGACGGCGTTCACGGTGTCGACCGGAACGGCGAATCCGATGCCCGCGCTCGCGCCGGACGGGCTCGCGATCTGGCAATTCACGCCGATGAGCCGCCCGGCGCTGTCGAGGAGCGGACCGCCGGAATTGCCGGGGTTGATCGCGGCGTCGGTCTGGATCACGTCCTGGATCTTCCGGCCCGTGACGGCCTCGATCGTGCGCCCGAGCGCGCTCACGATGCCCGTCGTCAGCGTCTCGTCGAGGCCGAAGGGATTTCCGATCGCGAAGACCTTCTGACCCACCTGAAGCCCCTTGCTCGTCCCGACGAGGATCGGCGTCAGCTTCTCGGCCGGGGCCGAGATGCGGAGGACCGCGAGATCCTTGTCGGGCTCGACGCCGACGACGGTGGCCTTCCAGTTCGTCTGGTCCGAAAGCGTGACGACCGACGAATCGGCGTCTTTTAGCACGTGGTAGTTCGTGACGACGTGCCCTTGCCGGTCCCACAGGAATCCCGAGCCCGTGCCCTGCGGCACGTCGGTCATCTCGAAAAAATTGACTGGCCGACGCGAGAGCGTCGTGATGTAGACGACGGACAGACTCGCGCGCTTGAAGAGCTCGATCGTGGATTTCTCGTCTTCGGCCAGATCGCCCCGGGCCGTGACGGGACGCGAATCGGCGGCAGCGGCCTTCAGGCGGTCGGGCGCGGGCGCGACGCGCGCGCCGCCGGGCGCGCGCTGCATGAGCGTGAAGGCGATCCACCCCGCCGCGAGGCCGAGGAGGAGCGGCAGGAGGAACGGGCGGCGCCGCCGCGGCGGCGGCGCGTACCCATACGCGGGGGGCGGGACGCTCAACACGCGGGGATTTGTGCTTCAGGGCGCGACGCGGATGGATTCGATGACGACCTGGGTCTTCGGGACGTCCTGGGCGCCCGTGGGGACGGCCTTGATCTTCTCGACGACGTCCATGCCCGCCGTCACCTTGCCGAAAACGCAATACCCGATGCCCTGCGGCGAAGAGTCGCGGTAGTCGAGGAAGCCGTTCTCCTTCACGTTGATGAAGAACTGCGCGGTCGCGCTGTTGGGCTCGTTCGTGCGCGCCATCGCGACCGTGCCGACCGCGTTCTTCAGCCTGTTCGCCGCCTCGTTCTTGATCGGGGCGCGCGTGGGCTTCTTGTTGTTCGCGGTGTCCATCCCCCCGCCCTGGACCATGAAGTTCGCGATGACCCGGTGGAAGATCGTTCTGTCATAGAACTTGTCGTTCACATACTGCAGGAAGTTCTTGACGGTCTCCGGAGCCTTGTCGGGGTAGAGCTCCATGGTGACGCTCCCGAGGGAGGTCTTCATGACGACGGACGGATTCTTCACAGGGGTCTCTCCCTTCAGGGTGGCGGTCGCGAGGAGCGCCGCAGCGAGCGCGAGGGCGAAGTTTCTTTTCATGGGGAAAAGGTATCACGCCCGGGGAATTCGCCGCGCGGCGAGGAAAAGGAGGGCCGCCGCGACCCCCTGGACCGGCAACGCGAGGAGAAGGGCCGACTTCAGGTCTCCGGTGAAGACGCTCAGGCGCCCCACGGCGTAGGGACCGAGGGCGAGTCCGAGGAACGTCGTGTGGAGGATGTAGACGGCGGATGCCGTGGCCCTGAGCCGCGGCGGCACGAGCTCCTGCACGGTGGACGCCGCCGGGCCGATCCAGAGACCGGTCAGGATCGCCACGGGAAAACTCAGAAGGAGCGCCGCCGACGGCGAACGGAGCGAAAGCAGGATGAAGCCGAGCGGAAGCGCGAGGGCCGCCGTCAGGACACCGACGTAGAGTCGGCCGCGGGGCGTCTTTTTGTGCCATGCGTCCGCAAGGAGGCCCCCCGACGTCGCGCCCAGCCAGCCGCCCGCGGCGAGCAGGCCGCCGAGGAGCAGGCCGACCCGCGCGATGTCGAGGTGGTGGACGCGCAGGAAGAAGGGCGCGATCCACAGGCTCGTGGAGTAGGTTCCGAACGTCACGAGGCCGAAGCCGATGTTCGAGAGGACGAGCGGCGGGTTCCGGAAGACGAGGTCGAAATCCCCGCGGCTCTTCAACCGCAGCCCCTGCGCCCACGAGAAGACCGAGTAGAGCCCGACGGCGAGCGCGATCCACTGGGGCGCCGTCCCGAGGAGCCGGGTCAGGACCGCAGCCGCGGCCACGAGCGCCGAGGCGGCGCCGACGTTGATCGCGAGGCCCGCCGGCCCCGCTCCGCCGCGCGCGAGCGTGACGAGCGTGAAGGGAGGGATCACGGAGGACATCTCGCCCAGGAAGAGCCGGAAGGGATGCGGGTGGCGGGCGACGGGCGGAGCGCCGAAGCCGCCCCGCGGAGGCTCGCGGAGCGTGCGCACCCACAGCGCGAGGAGGAGGCCCGGAAGACCCACGACGAGGAACGCGGCCTGCCAGCCGTGGAGGCCGAGGGGCGCTGCGCCCGCGGGAAAAGCCGCGTCCCAGCGGTCCACGATGAGGCCGCCGATTCCGAGGCCGAGGCCCGCGCCGATGAAGATGCCGCTCGAGAAGAAGCCGAGGACGGCCCCGCGCCTTTCCCTCGGGAACCAGTCGGAAAGAAGCGAATAGGCCGCGGGCGCCGCGCTTGCCTCGCCCGCGCCGACGCCGAGGCGCGCGAACGCGAGCGGTCCGAAGCCGCGCGCGAGGCCCGAGAGCACGGTCATGAGGCTCCAGAACGCCGTGCCCCACGCGATGAGGCGCCGCCGGTCCCAGGCGTCTGCGAGGCGGCCGAGCGGGATCGCGAAGACCGCGAAGAAGACAGCGAAGACGGTCCCGTACAGAAATCCGAGCTGGGCGTCGGTGACCTTCAGGTCCGCCTTGATGCGCTCGGCCAGGATCACGACGATCTGGCGGTCGATGAAGTTGAGGACGTACACGAGGACGAGGACGGCGAGGACGTACCACGGATAGACGCGGCCGGGCCCGGCCTCCTCGTTCCTGACGTCGGGCATGGAGGCGGGATTCTAGGGGAT
>DAIOUV010000025.1:0-52108 GCA_036759345.1 Acidobacteriota bacterium
GCTCGTCGGAGCCCACCTCGAGAGGACCGGGAGCGCCGTCGCGGCCCGCATCCTGGCCGAGTGGGAGTCCGTGCGGCCCTTCGTGCGACGCGTGGCGCCGCGCCCGGCGCCGGCGGTGGCCCTGTCTTTGGCTCCCCCTCCCGCGGCGGAGCTCCCGATTCCGGAAAAGACGAGGATGGCCCGCCCGGCATAGAGTTCGGGCCATGATTTTCGCCGCGCTGCACCTTCGGCGGCGCCACGTCCGCCTCCGGCTCGGCGTCAGTAGAGCAGGAACGCCGCCCGGCGTTTCTCGAACTCCATCGCGCCCGCCGCCCACGCGGCCGTGATCTCGCCGGCGGTCTCGCCGCGCTGGAAGCGGGCGAGGGCGGCGGCGTTCACGAGGAGGCGGGAGAGCCGCTCGCTCTTCCAGTCCTTCGGGTGCAGGTCGCGGAGCGCTGTGGCGACGTGAAAGCCGAGCGCGACGGCGTTCAATGCGTTGCGGTCGACGACGGTGATCCGCACGCCCGAGCACCTCTCGCCCTTGAAGACGGACGACGCTGGCGTGAACGTGACGGGCGTGAAGCGCACGCCGGGGATTCCGCGCGCGTTCAGCGTCGCGGCGACGCGCGCGCCGTCCATCCACGGGGCGCCGAACTGCTCAAACGGCGCGTCCGTGCCGCGGCTCACGGAGACGTTCGTCGTCTCGAGGAGGCCGATCCCGGGATAGAGCGCCGCCTCCGTGACGGAGCGCAGGTTCGGCGACGGGTTCACCCACGGAAGGCCCGTCTCGTCGTACCAGAGATCGCGGGAGTAGCCCGCCATCTTCACGACCGTGACGTCCGCACCGAGCTGCTTCTCGGCGTTGAAGAGGCCGGCGAGCTCGCCAATCGTCATCCCCGTGCGGATCGGAATCGGGTGGTACGCGACGAACGTGAGCGCGTCCGCGTCGGCGGGCGGTCCTTCCACGACGTCCGACCGGATCGGGTTCGGCCGGTCGAGGACGACGACCTTCACCTTCGCCTTCGCGGCCTCCTCGAGGACGTAGCCGAGCGTCGTGAGGTACGTGTAGAAGCGGCAGCCCGCGTCCTGCAGGTCGACGACGACGGCGTCGAGGCCCGCGAGATCCTCGGGACGAGGCCGCCGCGACTCGGGCGTGTCGCCATAGAGCGACCGCACGGGAAGGCCCGTCTTCTCGTCGACGGAGTCGGACACCTTCTCGTCCAGCGCGCCGCGGATCCCATGCTCTGGGGAGAAGAGCTTCGAAAGGGTCACACCCGCCGAACGCGCCTTCGGAGAATTGAGCACGTCGATGGTGGAGCGGCCATCGCGCGTGAGACCGGTGTGGTTGGTCAGAAGGGCAACGCGCTTTCCTGCGAGCGCCTTGAAAGAGGATTCTTCGAGTAGGTCGATGCCGGGCCGGACCTCACCCACGACGCGCGCCGCCGCAGCCGCACTCGTGCTCCTCGGGCTCGACCGCGTGGCACCCACCGCCGCAAGGAGCGCGGTCGATTCCGAAGCCATTCGAAGCTCTTCCGGCTTCCCGTCCGTGATCGCGGCCGCGACGAGCGTCGCGATCTTGCCGCGGAGCGGGATGACGTTGCCGGATTCGTCCGGGTGGTTGCGGTTCGTCAGGAGGATCACGAACGTGTCCGTCACGGGGTCGAGCCACAGCGACGTGCCCGTCCAGCCCGAGTGCCCGTACGATCCGAGCGGGAAGAGGTCGCCCCGGACCGACGAGAAGCTCGTCGCCACGTCCCAGCCGAGGCCCCGAAGGTTCTCGTCGCCGAAAAAGCGCGGGCGCGTCATCGCGGCGACGGTAGCGGGCGAAAGAACGCCGCCGCCGCCCGCGAGCATTGCCGCGCAGAACGTCGCGAGGTCGTCCGCGGTCGAGAAGAGGCCCGCGTGCCCCGCGACGCCGCCGAGGGCATACGCGCGCGGGTCGTGGACGGCCCCCCGGCGGATCTCGCCGTTGATGCGCTCCGTGGGAGCGATGCGCGAGAGGGGCACCCGGCCGTGCCCGCCGGGCCGGAATTCCGTGTCCTTCATCCCGAGGGGAACGAAGACGCGCTGACGCGCGAATTCTTCGAGTGGAAGAGAGGAAACCTGGCGCACCAGCTCGCCCAACACTTCGAACCCCACGTCCGAATACACGAAGCGCGCGCCGGGCGCGCTCGCGAGAGGCTGCCGGTATTTCCTTTCAAAGATCTCTTTCGCCGATCCGACATAGAGAGCCATCGGATCGTCTGCCGCGAGGCCCGCGCGGTGCGTCAGGAGCTCTTCCACCGTCACCTGGTCCCGCGCGCCCCCACCCGATGCGAACTCGGGGATGTGCTTCGCGACGCGGTCCTGGAGGCGGACCTTGCCGTCCTCGACGAGTGTCATGACGCTCGTCGTCGTCGCGACGACCTTTGTGAGCGAGGCGAGGTCGAAAACGGTGTCGAGGGTCATCGGCTCGACGGAGGGGACGACGGCGCGATGGCCGTAGGCCTTCCGGAACACGACCTTTCCGTGCCGGCCGACGACCAGGACGGCGCCGGGGCATTCCTTCTTCGCGATCGACTCGGCGACCACCGCGTCGATGCGGGCGAGGCGCTCGGCCGACATCTTCACGGCCGCGGGAGGCGTGACCGCGAGGACAGCCGCTTGAACGGCCGCGAGGACAATAGCGAAAAGCCCCGCGGTCACGGCCTGTCCGCCCCTTCCGCGGCCACGATCGCGCGCAGTTCCTCGCTCGTGCGATAGACGCCGCCGCGCACGACGCCCTTCACGGAGCGGGCGTTCGCGATGTCGGCGGCGGGATCCTTCGCGAAGACGACGAGGTCGGCGCGCTTGCCTTTCTCGACCGTGCCGATCTCCTTCTCGCGAGAGAGCGCGCGGCTGCCGCCCTTCGTCGCGGCGACGAGGACTTCCATCGGCGTCATTCCCGCGGCCTGCATGGCTTCCATCTCGGCGTACACGGACGGGCCGTGCAGCGTTCCCGGGTTGCCGGCGTCGGTGCCCATGGCGATCGGGATGCCGGCGCCAGAGACTCGCTTGAGGTTCGCGCGGCCGACGGCGTTCCGTTCGGCCGTTCGGACCTCGCGGTCGTGGACCTTCGACGCGACGCTCGCCGCGTCGATCTCCGGCGTCGCGGCGAGCCGCGCGCGCGTTGCCGGGTCGACGCACCCGTTCGGGTCGTCGAACGCCAGGGCGGCGCCCGCCGCGGCGGCCTTCGCGAGCGCGACGTAGCCGTCGATCACGACGAGCGTCGGGTTGTAGATCGCGCCGCTCTTCTTCAGGAGATCGAGGAATTCGTCGTCGACCGGCTTGTCCGAGACGCCGTGGACGAGGAGCGAGGCCCCCGCCCGGAGAGCGACCTTCGCCTCCGCGAGGCCGGTCGCATGGACGATGAGCGGCAGGCCCTGCTTCTTCGCTTCGGCGCCGGCCGCGAGGACGGCCGCCTCGGACGCCTCGACGGGACGGTCGGGAGTGACGACGTACCAGACCTTGACGGCCTGAGCGCCCCGCGACGCCAGGTACGCGACGCCCGTCTTCGCGGACTCCGCGTCCTTGAGGAAGATGAACTGCCTCTCGCCCGGAAGGTTCAGCCAGAAGTCGATCGTCGAGAGAAGCGGCCCGGCGGCGCGAACGCGCGGCGCCAGTGTGTCGTTCTCCGCGCGCGCCGGAAGGTCCAGCGACCATGCGTAGCCGCCGACATCGAAGACGCTCGTGACGCCGGAACAGACGTACGAGCGGAAGAAGCGTTCGGGCCGCGCGCGAAGATCCTTCTGAACGTCTTCATAGGGGTGCTTCGCGCGCACGTCGAAGGCGTCCGGCCGCCCGTCGGCCCATCCGGTCTGGGCGAAGTGGACGTGCGCGTCGATGAGTCCGGGCGCGAGAAACGCACCCGTGAGATCCGTCCGGGCGACGCCGGGTGGAACCGGGCAGGCCGCGCGCGTGCCGACGCAATCGATCCTGCCGCCGCGCACGAGGACGACCGCGTCCTTCACGGGGGGACCCCCGGTGCCGTCGAGGAGCGTCGCGCACGTGAAGGCGCGGGGCGGCGGGGGCGTGCCGGGCGGGGCTTCGAAGGCGGATGTCACGGCGATCTTCCAGCCCTTCTTGGTCTTCACGAAGAGCCGCTCGGAGATGCCGGCGTGCTCGTCCCCGCCGTAGCGGACGCGATAGCGGTACGTTCCGTAAACGATCCCCTCACGGACGGGAACGAGCTGGAGGTCGGCCGCCTCGAGGGTGTCGGGCCACTTCGTCCCCGCCTGCTTCTCGAAATCCGTGAAACCGAGGGCCTGGCCGTCGGGCGAGGTCCGCACGAGGCGTTCCGAGTCGAGGTAGCAGGCGAGGTAGGCCGCGCGGTCGCGGCGCTGGATGGCCGCGAGGTTCTTCTCGAACAGCGCGCGCGCCTCGTCGACGTCGGAGGCGAACGCGGAGAGGGACGCACAGGCCGTGCACGCGAGCAGAAGCCAGCGGAGTGTTCTCATGCGGGGATTATTGAAGATTTTCTTCCCTCAGCGGGGCGCGACAGGCCTTGAAATCCCGTCCCCGCGCTTCGCGACGCCGGGGATCGTGATCGGAAGCCTCCCGCCGATCGCCGTCTCGCCGAAGAGCGCCTGCACGGCGGCCGCCTGGCTGACGTCCTGGCCGCCCCACGCGCAGAGGTAGGTGGGAAGGTCGGGGAGATCGCGCAGCAGGTAGGGGCTTCCGAACGAGACCGCGACGACGGGCTTGCCGAAAGCGAGAATCTGAGCCAGTGCGTTGCGGCCTGGCTCGGGCACGTTGATCTTGCCCTGACCCGAGCGGGTCCTCACAAACAGCGACACGAGAACCACGTCGGCGTCCTTCGCGGCGTCGACGGCGGCTTTCGTCTCCTCGGGCGTCGAACGGGGGTCGAGACGCACCGTTTTCACGGATGGAACGCGTGTCTTCAGATCGGCCGCGAGGGGGCCGGCGGGGCCGTTCAGGGACGCT
Source organism: Acidobacteriota bacterium (assembly GCA_036759345.1). Lineage (GTDB taxonomy): Bacteria > Acidobacteriota > Thermoanaerobaculia > UBA5066 > UBA5066 > Fen-183. Next base: position 4,942 of record DAIOUV010000025.1, read on the forward strand.
TCGTCGGCGATGACGAGCGAGAGCAGCTTCGCGCCCTTCTGCAGCGGCAGCACTCCCTTCTCCTCGCGCACGAGCGTGAGCGAACGCCGCGCGATCTCGGCCTCGAGCGCCTGGATGGACGGCGTATCGACGATCTTCGCGAGGCCGCCCACGAAAGGAATCCGGCCATCGTAGAGTTTCAGTTTCTTTTTCGCGTCGAGGATCCGCTTCACCGACTCGTCGAGGCGCGCCTCGGTGATCCGGCCCGACTTGACGGCGTCCCGCACGGCCGCGATCGCGGCGTCCGTGTCGATCGACATGAGGACCTGATCCGATCCCGCGAGGATCGCGCGCACCGCGGCTTCGCCGGCCGCGAAATGCGACATGATTCCACCCATCTGCATGGAGTCGGTCACGACGAGGCCGGCGAATCCGAGCTCCTTGCGGAGGATTCCGGTGACGATGGGCTCGGACAGGGACGCGGGCATCGTGCCCTTCGTCTCGACCTCGACGTTCTCTCCAACGGCATTCGGGCTCCGGGGAGGCGCCGCGAGAGCTGGCGCGGGCGTCGCGTCGAGGACGGGGACCGAGAGATGCGCGACCATGACGCCCTCGGCGCCCGCTTTGATGCCCGCGCGGAACGACACGAGCTCGACCGATTCGAGGCGGGAGCGGTCGGCGGTGCTGATCGCGAGGGAACGGTGCGTGTCGACGTCGGTGTCCCCGTGCCCGGGGAAATGCTTGAGGGTCGCGAGAACGCCGCCGTCCCGCAGCCCTTTCACGGTGGCCTCGACGTAGCGGGACACGTCGGAGGGGTCCTCACCGAAGCTCCGCACGTTGATGACGGGGTTGTCCGGGTTGACGTTCACGTCCGCGACGGGCGCGAAGACCTGCCCGATGCCGATGGCCCGCGCCTCGCGGGCCGTTGCATACGCGCGCTTCTCGGCGAGCGCCGGATCGCCGGCCGCGGCGATCGCCATCGCCCATGGACCATACGTCACGTCGTCGAAGCGCATCCCGAGACCGGCCTCGAGGTCGGCCGAGACGAGGAGGGGCACCCGCGCGATTTCCTGGAGCTTCCCGACGAGGACGGCGGCCTCGTAGACGTTCGAACGGAACAGGATGACGCCGCCGACCCGGTTGTCGACGACGTGGTGGCGCAGCGTCTGGAACTCCTTCGACTCCTCGCTCATGTAGATGCCGCGGGCCGACACCACGAAGAGCTGGCCGATCTTCTCGTCGAGCGTCAGCGAAATCGCGCGCGGAAGGTCCGCCGTGAGCTGGCCGAAGTCGACGGTCACGGGAGGAAACGGATTACCGCCGCTGCAGGACGCGAAAAGGGCGGATGCCGCGAGAACGGCGGTCAGGCGGAGAGTTTTGTGTTGCATCATTTCGTCTCGTCCCGGAACAGGTCCTCGAACGTCCCGCGGCGGCGGATGAGCGTCGCCGTATCGCCGTCGACGAGAACCTCGGCCGGAAGCGGCCGGGCGTTGTATGTCGACGCCATCGCGAAGCCGTAGGCGCCCGCGTCTAGAAAGACGACGAAGTCCCCGGCCCGGGGCCGCGGGAGGCGGCGCTCGGCGGCCAGGATGTCGCCGGTCTCGCAGACGTCGCCCGCGACGTCGAGGATCTCGGGCGCCCCCGAGGCGCCCACGACGCGCGCGCGGTGGTGCGCGGCGTACATCGCGGGGCGAAGGAGCGTGTTCGATCCCGCGTTCACGTTCACGAAGGTCTTGACCGTGGTCGTCTTGACGGAATTCACGCGCGTCACGAGGAAACCCGAGGGGGCGACGAAGAAGCGTCCGGGCTCGAGCCAGAGGGCCGGCGGGTCCCCGCCGAGAGCGGCCATCGCCTCGCTCCAGACCGGCGCGAGGGCGGCGGCCAGGACGGCGGGGGCGAGTCCCTCCTCCCCATCGTGGTACGGCACCGCCAGCCCGCCGCCGAGGTCGACGAATTCGAGCGAGAGGCCGAAATCCCGTTTCAGCTCCCGCACGAAGGCGAGCATCTTTCGCGCCGTTGCGACGTAGCCGTCCGTCTTCATGATCTGAGAGCCGATGTGGCAGTGAATGCCCGTGATCGCGACCGAAGGGAGCTCCCGGGCCCGCGCGTAGGCCGCGCGCGCGAGGGCGCCGTCGAGATGGAGGCCGAACTTCGCTTCGGGAATGCCGGTGTTGATGTGATGGAGCGTGTGGGGATCGACGCCGGGGTTGATACGGAACGAGATGCGGACGCGCTTTCCCGCCGCCGCCGCCGAGGTCGCCGCCTGCTCGAGCTCGTCGCGCGAGTCGACGTTCAGGACGGCCCCGATCTCGACCGCCTTCGCGATCTCCTCGGGCCCCTTCGAAGAGCTCGTGAAGAGAATTTCGTCGCCTGCCCATCCCGCGCGGAGCGCCATCACGATCTCGCCGAGCGAGACGACCTCGGGCGCCGCGCCCTCGGCGCGCAGCACCGCGAGAAGGGCCCCGTTCCCGTTGGCCTTGAGGGCGTAATGGATGCGGAGCTTCGGGAAGCGGGACGCAAACGCCGCGCGGAGGGAACGAAACTGCGAAACGATCGTCTCGCGGTCGTAGACGTAAAGCGGGGTTCCGAATTCGGACGCGAGACGTGAAACCGCGCTCGAAGCGGCGGATTCGTGGGCGCGGTCGGCGCGCAGCGCCTCGAGGCCGTCGTGGAGAGTCGATGGGCTCATGAGGGCGCGATTCTGCCAGCTTCGCGGCTTTGCGTCTTCGCGGTACGATCTGCCCTATGCACGTGGAAGTCCGCAAGGCGAAGGACGTCGTGATCGTCGATCTTCAGGGGAAGCTTCTCGCGGGAGTCGGCGACGAGATCCTCCGCAACGTCGTGAACGAGCTCCTCGCCGAGGGGTGGAAGAAGATCCTCCTCAATCTCTCCGAAGTGACGAGTGTCGATAGCGCGGGAACGGGCGAGCTCGTGGCCAGCCTGAAGGTCAGCGAGCGCTTCGGCGCGAAGCTGAAGCTCCTGAATCTGCACGAACGGGTCCGGAAGAGCCTGCACCTTTCGCAGCTCCTGCCCATCTTCGAGGTCTACGACGAGGAGAGCGTGGCCCTCCAGCACTACGACGCGAAGCCGGGCCCCTGAGCCCTCTCGAAAGGACGAAGGGATAGACTAGGCTCCGCCGTGAAGAGGCCGCTCCTTCGCTTTCTCGTCCTGATCCTCCTGTCCCCCTTCGTGCTGGGCGGGGCCTTCGGCCACGTCGACGGCCTGGAGATCCTCTCGCAGGGGACGCAGCTCTTCGCGCCCGACCATCCCGCGCACGCGCCTTTCGTTCCGCAGCATGAGCACGCGTGCGCGGCATGCGCCGTCGCGAACGTGACGCCGCCCGCTTCCGCACCCGTCTTTCTCGTGCCCCGCGTCCTGTGCGCCGTCCACGAGACGCGCGTCGAGCGGCGGGCCCCCGCGTCCGTGCTTCCGGACCTTTCCGGCCGTTCTCCTCCTTCCCTGACCGCGTAGACGAGTTTTCGCTTCGTCCACGGTCGGGAGGCTTCGGCCTCCCCAGATTCAACGCTCAGGGAGGCTCGAAAACATGACCATTCGCTCATCGCCGCGGAAAACGCTGTTTCTTCTTACTCTTTCCCTGCTCGCGGCGCATCCGGCCGCCGCGCAGACCGATGCTCCCCCCGCGACGCCTCCGCCCGACAGTCCACCACCACAGGCGGGAAGCGTCGGCAGCCAGGCGACGAACTACTTCAACCCCAGCATCTCGGTGATTGGGAACTTCCTTGCCGTCGCCGGCCAGAACCAGGTGGAGGACCTCCCCAACGCGAACCTGCGGGAATCGGAGGTCGGCATCCAGGCGATCGTCGACCCATACGGGCGAGCCGATTTCTTCCTTTCCTTCGGCGAGCAGGGCGTCGAGGTGGAAGAGGGCTTCCTGACCTTAACCTCTCTGCCCGCGGGCCTCCTCGCGAAGGTCGGCCGGATGCGCGTGTCGTTCGGCAAGATCAACACCCTTCACCTGCACGTGCTCCCGTGGCCGGATGCGCCCCTCCCGATCGTCAACCTCCTGGGAGGCGAGGAGGGGTGGATTGGAACCGGCGTGTCACTCGCCAAGCTCGTGCCCTTGCCCGGAGACACGTTCTCGGAGATCACCGCACAGGTCTTCCGGGGGGATTCGGCCGGACTGTTCGTCGCCCAGAAGAGGAGCGATCTGGCCTATAACGGGCATTACCGGATCTTCCGCGACCTGAGCGACTCCACGAACCTCGACCTCGGTTTCTCTTACGGGCAGGGCCCGAACGGAACGGCCCCGGACGCGGTGACGCGCCTCGAGGCGATCGACGCGACGTTTCGCTGGAAGCCGCTCGCGCACGGCAGCTACCGATCCGCCTCTCTGAGGGGGGAGCTTTTTCGCAGCCGGCGCGACCAGCCCTCCGGCCTCCAAACCGCGCGAGGGTGGTTCGTCTCGGGCGAGTACCAGCTCTCCAAACGCTGGTTCACCGGAGCGCGCGTCGAGTCATCCGACCATGCGGATGACTCCGCCAAGCGCGACACCGGCGTCGCCGCCACCCTGACCTTCTGGCCGAGCGAGTTCTCACAGGTTCGCGGAGAGTTCCGACGCCGACGCTACGAAGGCCATCCGGGCGCGCCGGAAATCTACACAGCCAACGAGCTTCTTCTCCAGGTGCAATTTGCGATCGGTGCGCACGGCGCGCATCCGTTCTGAGGAAATGTCGATGACGAAAACCCAGACCCTCCTTGCTGCCCTGATCCTTTCCTTCGCCTCGCCTCTCCTGGCGAAAGTGCACGTGGTGACGTCCCTCCAGGACTTCGCCTCGATCGCGGACGCGATCGGCGGCGACCGGATAGAAACATACGCGCTGGCGAAGGGATATCAGGACCCGCATTTCGTGGACGCCAAGCCTTCCTTCATCCTGAAGCTTTCCCGCGCCGACGTCCTGATCGTCGCCGGCCTCGAGCTCGAGATCGGATACTTGCCGCCGCTGATCGACCAGAGCCGCAACGACAAGATTCATCCGGGAAACGCCGGATATCTGGATGCTTCGATCGGCTGCGACATCCTCCAGCGGCCGACGCAGCAGGTCACCCGCGCGATGGGCGACGTGCATCCGTACGGGAACCCGCACTACTGGACCGATCCGGAAAACGGCCGCGTGATGGCCCGGGCCATCGCCCAGAAGCTGTCGGAGCTCGATCCCTCCGGGAAGGCCGCCTTCGAGACGAACCTCGCCGCTTTCGAAGCGCGTCTGACTCAGAAAGAGAAGGAATGGAACACGAAGATGGGTCCCTACTCGGGGACGAAGGTCGTGACCTTCCATGACTCCTGGCCGAACTTCGCCAAGTACTTCAAGCTCGCAATCGCCGGGCACATCGAGCCGAAGCCCGGCATTCCGCCCTCGCCCTCTCACACGCTCGAGATCATCAACCTGATCCAGGCGCAGAAGATCCCGGTGATCCTCATTGAACCCTACTTCGACAGCAAGACGCCGAAGTACATCGGAGAGAAGACGGGCGCCCAGGTGGTCACGTTCTATCCGTCGGTCGGCGGGATTTCGGAGATCAAAGATTACTTCTCGCTCTTCGATCACAACATCGACGCCTTCGTCGCTGCCAATAAGGCAAAGAGATAGACGGATGACGATCCTTCAGATCCTGCTTCCCGCTTTCGTTGCGAGCCTCATCCTCACGGGAATCCACGCCTATCTCGGCGTTCACGTGGTCGAGCGGGGCGTCATCTTCGTGGACCTCTCGCTCGCGCAAATCGCGGCTCTCGGCACGACGGTCGCGTATCTCGCCGGATACGATCTGCACTCGTCGACGGCCTATCTCTTCTCCCTCGGCTTCACGTTCCTGGGAGCCGCGATCTTCGCGATGTCGCGCGTCCACCGTAAGACCCGCATCCCGCAGGAGGCGATCATCGGCATCGTCTACGCGGTATCGGCGGCGGTCGCCATCCTCGTGATGTCGAAAGCGACGCAGGAGACGGAGCACCTGAAGGAAATGCTCGTCGGCAACATCCTCTCGGTGACATGGAGGGAGCTGGCGAAGACCGCGCTTCTCTATTCACTGGTGGGCTTGTTTCACTACATCTTCCGGAGGCAATTCCTCCTGATCTCGATGAACGAGCCGGAAGCGGAGCGACAGAGACTGAACATTCGGTGGTGGGACTTCCTCTTCTATATGTCCTTCGGATTCGTCGTGACGTCGTCGGTCGCGATCGCCGGCGTGCTTCTCGTCTTCTGCTTCCTCATCGTGCCCTCGGTGACCGCGATGCTCTTTGCCGAGCGGCTCGGGCCGAGACTCGCGATCGGATGGACGATGGGAGCTGTCGTGTCGGCGCTCGGAGTGTGGTTCTCGTTCCAGTTCGACCTGCCGACCGGAGCGGCCATCGTCGGGACCTTCGGGGCCGCGCTGCTCGTCCTTTCGGCGATTCGCGTGCTGATCCGGGGCCGTCTGGGAACAGCACCGGCCTAGAATCCGGCCCATGCCGACCAGCCGACGCACGTTCCTCGAGGAAGTCTCGTTCGCCTCTCTCATCGCCGGTTTCCCGCTCTCCGCGCAGGCCGCGCTCCAGAAGTACGCGGAAAAGCCGCCCGAGCCGGTCTTCCCGAAGGCGCTCCAGCCCGGGATGACGGTCGCGCTCGTCGCGCCGTCGTCCCCGGGCCAGGGACTCATCGATAACGAGGTCGCCACCGAGATCGTGAAGGCGCTCGGCTTCAAGCCGAAGCTCTTCCCGCACGCGGGGGAGACGACCTACTACCTCGCGGGGCCCGACGAGCATCGCGCGGCCGACCTGAACGCGGCGTTCCTCGACCCGTCCGTGAACGCGATTTTCTGCCTGCGTGGCGGCTACGGCGCCTCGCGCATCCTCCCGCTCCTCGATTACGAGGCGATCAAGAAGAACCCGAAGATCATTTGCGGGTACAGCGACACTACGGCGCTCCTGAACGCGATCCACCGGCTCACGGGCCTCGTGACGTTCCACGGCCCGCTCGGTGGCGAGCAGCAAACGGAATACACGCTCGCCTCGTTCAAGAAAGTCCTCATGCGTGCGCAGCCCGCGGGCCGCATCGCCGAGCCACCCGCCCCGAAGGGTCCGCCGCGCGAGGTCTTTGTCGATCGCGAGAACTGGATCTACAAGCTGGCTCCCGGGAAGGGAAAGGGTCGCCTCGTGGGGGGGAACATCAGCGTCTTCTCGACGCTCGTAGGGACGCCGTTCGAGCCGGAGCTGAAGGGCCGCATCCTCTTCCTCGAGGAGGTCGGCGAGGATCCGTACCGCATCGACCGATGGCTCACGCAGTTCCTCCTGACGGGCAAGCTCTCGGGCCTCGCGGGCGTCGCGCTCGGGAAGTTCGCGCACTGCGCGCCGGGCGACTACAAGCCCAGCTTCGCCGGAATGGGCACGTGGACGTGGCAGGAGGTCTGCAAGGACCGCCTCGGCAAGCTCGGGATTCCCGTCGTCGCGAACCTCGTCTTCGGCCACGTCCCCGACAAGGCGACGCTTCCGCTTGGCGTCATGGCCGAGCTGGACGGCGACGCGGGTACGCTCACGCTGCTGGAGCCCGCCGTCAGGTGATGCCGGTGGCCTGATTCGAATGACTTAGAGGCACGAGTCGAGCGGCTTCGTTACAATCAACCAAACATGGGTTCGACTTCACCACCTCCGACGTCGCGGCCACCCGCCGGCCGCCCCCCTTCGGGCGGCGATCCCCTTTCGCAGACCGCGACCACGTCCCGCTTCCGGTTCGAGAAGCGCAAGATGCCGTTGGGTCCCTCGGGGGCCTCGATCCTCCTCGTGATCCTCGCCGCCATCGCGGGGACCTGGCTCTATCTGAAGCCCGTCGGTGAGGTCGGCCCTCAGGCGCTCCAGAGGTACGCCGGTTTCGAGTCGAACTTGGAGGCGGTGTCTCTCCGCAGCTGTGCGCCGCCGGGCTGTGCGGCCGTGTATCTGACGCCCACGATCGGCAAGGGTTCGCAGGAGGCTCTCCCCGACGCGATCAAGCTCGCGAGCGAGCTCGAGCAGCAGAGGATCGAGTGCTTCATCGTGCTCGGCGAGGAGCCCGTGAAAGAGGCGGTCAAGCGGGCGCGGGGAATCCGCAGGCCCGTCGTTTTCGACCCGCACGGAGAGTGGGCGAAAGAGTCGGGAATCGAGAAGGCGCCCTACTGGATCGCGTGGCGGACGGGCGGAAACATCCGGCTGCGAAGTCGAGAACCCCTTTCGGCCGCAGAGATCGCAAACGCAATCCGCTGAGGAGGACCCATGGCCGCTCCAGGACCCGTCGTGCCTTCCCGCTACGCGGTCGCCCTCGGTGACGACGATCCGGTCGCGGTGATGGCCGAGACGCCGGACCGCATCCGGAAGCTCCTCCGGGGGCTCTCGGAAAAGCAGCTCCGGGCAAGACCCGCGCCCGGCAAGTGGTGCATCCAGGAGATCGTCGCGCACCTCGCGGACGGCGAGGTGATCCTCGGAAGCCGCTACCGATTCATTGCCGCGCACGACCGTCCCGCGCTGATGGGGTACGACCAGGACGCATTCGTCGAGCGCCTCGGTCCGTTGAACGCCAAGGCGGCCGAGCTGGTCGACGACTTCGCGATGGCGCGCGCGGTGAATCTCGGGCTCCTCGATCGCCTGCCGGAGGAGGCGTGGGACCGCGTCGGTCTTCACGCCGAACGGGGCGAAGAATCGATCCGTTACACCGTGGCGACGTACGCGGGTCACGACCGCATTCACCTCTCACAGATCGAGACGATCCGCACGGGACTGTTCCCGAAGGCCGGAAAGAAGCGCCCGGTGCGAAAAAAGGCCGCGCGCCGGCGTTAGCGCAGCGGTTTTCCCCGGGTGACCTTCGCGGCCCAACGCGCGAGGGGCGCCGCCGCCGGATGAATGAGGCGCGAGAGGGCGCCGCCCGAAAAGAACGGCCGGAAGAGGCGGGAGTAGAAGAAGCGTCGGTCCGCGATCTCGCGGTGGCGCCGAAGATGCTCGCGCCGAAGACCCTCCGCGTCGAGGCTCCCCGCGAGAAATGCGGCGAGCGGCGCCGCCGCGGAGTCGCTGAAGAGCAGCGCGAGGGACATTCCGGTGCCGGTGTACGGGTCGATCACGCCCGCGGCGTCGCCCACGCAGAGCACGTCTCCCGCGAGCGCACCATGGTCGCCGAGGAACACCGGCTCGGAGAAGAGCGCGGGGCCCGGGACGGCCGTCAGGCCTTCGAGATCCCGCGCGAGAGCGGCGCTTTCCCTCGAGAGGAAGGTGAGAAGTCCTTCGAGATCGTCGTGGGCCTTGTGCACGACCGGGCGTGACGCCAGCGCGGCGAGGTTGACGAGGCCTCCTTCGACGCGCGACAAGCCGACATAGCCCCCTTCGAAGAAATGCAGGACGGCCCGGTGCGCGAGATGCTCGCTCCTCCCGGCGAGTGTCTTTCCGAATCCGAAAAGCGAAGCTTTTCTTCGAATGAAAGCTCGATCGAGGCGGCCGTCCAACGGGCTGTAGCGTCCCCACGCGCCCACCACGGCGCGGGCGTGCACTTCCCAGTCGATGCCCCGGACGAGAAAACCCTTCGAAAGATCTCCTTCGAGGGCGAGAACGGTCGTACCGAAACGCATTTGGGCGCCCGCGCGCTGTGCTGCGGCTGCGGTCAGCGCGTCCAGGCGCTCTCTCGAGATCGAAAGGACGGGCGCCGGGAGATCCGCTTCGACTCTCTGCCCGCCGCGCTCCACCAATGCGAATCGCGTGATCGTCTCCGGATTTGCCTTTCTAAGCTCTTCCTCCACTCCCATTTTGCGGAGGACGGGAAGCGCCTCGTGGGAGAGAAAACATCCGCAGACTTTCGGGCGTGGGAACCGCGCCTTCTCGAGGACGACGACGCGCGCTCCGGCCCGCGCGAGCGCCGTGGCGGCGGCGGCGCCGGCGAGGCTGCCCCCGACGACGGCCACGTCGCAGTGGTCTACGCCGTCTACGCGCGCTTCCACACGAGCTCCCACACGAAGCGCGAGATACGGGCTACGCGCGCGCCCGGGAGAGCCGTCTCGGCGACCTGAGCGATCTCTTCGGGCGTATAGGCCTGGCGGACGGAGATCTTCCCGTCGAGGACGGAGAGTCGACTCCGGAAGGTCAGGGGGCCGACGACGGCGATCGCGGCGAGGGCGAGCCGGTGGCGGGAGAGGTCGAGCGCGACGACGGCCGCCGCGGCGACGCGGCGCGACTCGGAGAGAAGCGCGGTCATCTCGGCGGGAGTGAAGTGATGCAGGAAGAGAGTCGACAGGACAACGTCCACGCTCCGGTCCTGGAAGGGAAGCCGGAGCGCGTCCGCGGTTACGGCGGTTCCGCGGTCGACGAGCCGCGCATGCGACGTCTTGCGGTCGAGGCCGAGGACGTGGAGGCGCGCGCCCGATTCCGCTGCCGCCGCGCGAAGGTCGCGGCCCACGTGCCCGGAACCGCACCCGAGATCGAGGACCGAAAGCGCGCCCTGCCGCGCCGGCAGGGCCTTCAGGAGCGGCAGCAGTCGGCGCCGGACGAGAGCGCGCCCGCCGAGCCGCCGGTGCGCCCATTCCATGTCGGCGAGGCTCGCCTCCGCCTCGGACGACGACACGCCGTCGCCATCGAGGAGTTCCGGTTCGGGACGCCGCTCCGGAACCCAGAAGCTCATCGCCTGGGCCCGGGCCTCAGAGGGCCCGGCCGTTCTTGAGGACGAGCGCGGAGTTCTTGGACCCGAAGGCGATCCCGTTGCACAGCGCGAACTCGATCTCGGCCGCGCGCGCTTCGTTCGGAACGTAATCGAGATCGCACTCGGGGTCGGGCGTCTCCAGGTTGATCGTCGGCGGAAGGAAACCGCCCATCATCCCGAGAATGGTCGCCGCCATTCCGGCCGCTCCCGAGGCGCCCTGGGGGTGCCCGATCTGGCTCTTCACGCTGCTGCCCGGGATGCCGGCGGCGGCGGCGCCGAGCGTCTTCTTCGTCGCGCGCGTCTCGATGCGGTCGTTCAGGAGCGTGGACGTCCCGTGATACTGGACGTAGTCGATGTCGGAAGGAGAGAGGGCGGCGTCGGCAATGGCCTCCTTCATCGCGCGCGCCGGCTCTTCGCCCGATTCGTCGAGGCGGACGCGGTGGTAGGCATCGCAGGTCGTGCCGTAGCCGCAGACCTCGGCGAGCACGCGGGCGCCGCGCGCGCGCGCCCTTTCCAGAGGCTCGAGGACGAACATCCACGCGCCCTCGCCGAGAACGAATCCGTCGCGCCCGGCGTCGAAGGGCCGGCTTGCGGTCCGAGGTGCGCCTTGACGGGACGTCGAGAGGATCTGCATGAGCGAAAAACCGGTCATGATGCCGGGGGTGATCACGGCGTCGCCGCCGCCCGTGAGGACGAGGTCCTCATCGCCCCAGGCCACGAGGCGCGCCGCGTAGCCCATCGCGTCCGCCGACGACGTGCAGCCCGTGGTGATCACGTGGGAGCGGCCCTTGAGGCCGAAGCGCATCGAGATCTCGGAAGAGAGCGTTCCCATCGTCCCGGTCGGGATCGAGTAGACGGACGCCTTCTTGAGGTCGCCGCGGTACCAGTGGCCGTACATTTTCTCGAAGAACTCCACCGGCCCGCCGCCCGTGCCGAAGACCACCGCGATGCGGCGGCGTTCCTCGAGGGACAGGGATTCGGTGTCGATCCCCGCGCTCGCGAGCGCCTCTCCGGCGGCGGCGATCGAGAGCGGCACGACGCGCGCGACGTGCCGGAGCTCCTTGGCGGGAAGGGCCGACTCGGGGTCGAAGCCCTTCACCTCGGCGGCGATCGTGACGTCGAGAGCGGCGGGATCGAAGAGCGCGATGCGCCCGACACCCGAAAGACCGCTCCTCAGCCCTTCGGTGAATGCGGGGACGCCGTTTCCGATCGGCGTGAGGCAGCCGAGACCCGTCAGGGCGACGCGGCGACCCTTCAAAACGTGCTTTCGGCCGTCCCGCGGTGCACGGGGACGAGATCGCCCTCGTCGAAAAACGACGCGGGGGGAAGCTCGAGGAAGGCGTTCGCCTGCGCGTGCGCCAGGACGTCGTGACTCCCCTTCGTGGCGAGCGGCTCGACGATTTCCACGCCGTCGCGAAGGGAGAGCGACGCCGGATGGAACGCGAGGCGGGGCCCCTTGTTCCTGACCGAGGCCGCGAGGCGCGCGGGGAGCGCGGGCGGGAGAGGCGGCCGGATTCCGGCGGCGGCGCGCAGCGCGGGCCGCACGAAGAAGTCGAATGCGATGGCGGCCGAGACTGGATTGCCGGGCAGTCCGAAGACGAGCGTCGCGCCATGCGTCGCGAAGAGCACCGGTTTCGCCGGACGGATCGCGACTTTGTGGAAACGAATCAAGGCGCCCGCGGCCTCGAGGGCCGCCGCCACGAAGTCGTAGTCGCCCGCCGACACGCCGCCGGTCGTGAGGAGGACGTCATCGCCGCGTGAGAGCGCGGCGCGGAGCGCCTTCAGGAGGACGGCTTCCGTATCGCGCGCGACGCCGAGGTCCGTGACCTCCGCACCCGCGCGCCGGAGCGCGCCGATCAGGAGGGGCCCGTTCGTGTTGCGAATCTGCGCGGGGCCAGGACTCGCGCCGGACGCGACGATCTCGTCCCCGGTCACGAGCACCGCGGCCCGGACGGGGCGCGCCACCCGCAGCGTGGCCCGTCCGGCGGCCGCGGCGAGGACGAGGTCCGCGGGTGTGAGGCGGCGGCCCGCGGGAAGCAGCAGGGCACCTTTCGGGAAGACTTCTCCGCGGAGACGGACGTGCGCGCCGGGACGCGGGGCGACGTCGAGCCTCACGACGCCGGTATCGATCTCGACCGCGTCCTCGACGGGGACGACGGCGTCGCTGCCGGGCGGCATCGGGGCGCCGGTCATCACCTTCCAGGCGGCGCCTTCGGGCAGCGTCCCGGGGACGCGGCCCGCGCCCGCGGCGCCGGCGCGCGCGACGAGCGCCGGCGTCCTCTTGACGTCCGCCGCGCGAACGGCCCACCCGTCCATGGCCGTCGTGTCGAACGCAGGGAGCGGCAGATCCGCGGCGACGTCCTCCGCGAGCACCCGGCCCGTGGCGTCTGCGAGGGGCACGGCGACCGCGGCGAGCGGCGTGACGGCGCCCAGGGCGATGGCGAGGGCGTCGTCGAACGCGAGCACGAGTGTGATCGTAGCAAGGCGGCGACCCTCGTCCGTGAGTAGAATCCATCGATCGTGACGGAATCCCCGTTCCAGTACACGGGCGATCTCGGGGAAGAACCGCTTCCCGAGATCCTCCGAACGATTCATCATTACCGCGTCCCCGGGGTCGTCACGGCCACGTCCGGCGACGTCGCCAAGAAGATCTACCTCATGGGAGGAAACGTGATCTTCGCGACCTCGTCGGATCTTAGGGATTCTCTGGGCGCCTACCTGAAGCAGAGCGCGCTCGTCTCGTCCGCCGAACTGCGCCTGTCGGTCGGCCGGATCGACGCCTCGCACGGCAAGCGCCATGGCGAGCTGCTCGTCGAAATGGGCGTCCTGACGCCCGAGCGACTTCGGGAGATCGTCACGGAGCAGGTGAAGGCCATCCTGTATTCGGTCTTTTCGTGGGAGAAGGGCAGCGTGACGTTCGAGGTCGGGCACTTCCGGAAGGACGAGCTCATTCAGCTCGACGTGCCCACGCCGCAGGCGATTGCCGATGGCATCCGCGTGCTGCCCGACCCGCGCCGCGTCGTCCTGCGCCTCGGGCCGTCGTGGACGGTGTTCGACCGCGGCGAGGTGTCCGCCGAGACCTGCGGAGTCTCCTGGAACGCCGCCGAATTGAAGCTTCTCTCGCTGGTGGACGGACGGCGGACACTGCGCGACCTCATTACCGCCGGGCCCGGCGACGTCTCGACGAATGCGAAGCTGGTCTATGCTTTCTGGGTGCTGCACCTCGTGGCGCGCCGCGACGTCAATACGAGCGGCATCAAGCGCATTCAGTGGAAAACGGGCTCCGGCGGCTTACCCGCCGCGGGCAGCGGCTCTGCCGGCTGACGGCGCCTGGCACCGAAAGGAAAAACAGGACCCATGCCTCTTTACGAATACCAGTGCGCGAAATGCGGCAAGAAGTCGGAGTTCATCCAGAACTTCTCCGACCCGCACGAGACGAAGTGTCCCCGGTGCGGCGGCGTGCTGAAAAAGCTCCTTTCCTCTCCGGCGGTCCAGTTCAAGGGCTCGGGCTTTTACGCGACGGATTACGGGAAGTCGGGAAGGACGGACCGGGAGAACGCCTGGAAGGCGAAGGACGCGAAAGAGGGCGGCGAAACGAAAAGCGAGGGCGGCGGCCAATCGAAGGGCGTCTCGAAGGGCGAATCGGCGGGGGAGAGCACCGCCGATTCCTCGAAGGGGAAGAAGGACGGCGGCCCGGGCGCGGCACCGGCGGCACCCTCGGGACCGTCTTCCCCCGCGCCTTCCAAGAAGAAAAAGGGCGATACGAAATAGAACGGGCTCCTCGCGAGATCGGGTGCCGGCGCCTCGGTCGTTCTCCGGCTACACTCTCTCATGCGTTTTCCGGCAGCCATTGTCGCCGCGGTCCTCGGCGTTTCCTTCCCGCTGGCCGGGTCGCCGCCGCGCGGGATGGCGGGTTCCTGGTATCGCTACCCGCTGCCGGGCGCGGAAGTGAAGTCCCTGGTCGCCGACCCGGACCTGCCCGGCGTCTTCTGGGCGGGCACGGCGCAGGGGGGCATCTACCGGTCCGCAGACGGCGGGGTGTCCTGGACCTCTCCGCCCAGCGGAGCCCCTTTTCCCGGCTACGCGGTCACATCGCTCGCCACGGATCCCGCTCGGCCGGGGGCGGTCTGGGCCGGACTGACGGGCGTCGTGAAGGGCGGTCTCCTCGCGCGCTCGACCGACCTCGGGAGGACGTTCGAGGTCGTGCGGCGTTGGGAAGACCGCGCGGGCGCGCGCGTGGTGGCCGTCTCCGAGCGGGGGCGGAAGACCGTTAGCGTCGGCGGCGACTGGGGCATCGAGCTCTCGGAGGACGACGGGGTGACGTGGCGCGCCTCCGCGCCGCCGCTCGACCCGGGAAGCGGGGTCTCCTTTCTCGCCTTCGATCCCGTCCTCCCGGGCGTTCTCTACTGCGGCTCCTTCCGCCACCCCTTCCGGTCCCGGGACGGCGGGCGGACCTGGCTGCGCATCGCGAACGGCATGGTGGAAGACACCGAGGTCTTCGCGATCGACTTCTCGCCCAACGACCCGAACGACTTCTGGGCGGCGACGTGCGGCTGGGTCTACCGCACGACCGACGGCGCCGCGAACTGGATGCGCTACCGCGAGGGCCTCGCCGACCGCCGTTCTCAAGCGGTCCGCGTGGACCCCCGGGATCCGAACCGCGTCCTCGTGGGCACGACGGGCGGCCTCTTCGAAACCCGCGACCGAGGGAAGACCTTCCGGCGCATCTCTGCGGACGTTGTCGTCAACGCGATCGTCTTCGATCCGCGCGATCCCTCGCGCCTTCTCGTGGGCACGGAGGCCGATGGCGTCCTCCGGTCCGAGGACGGCGGCGTCACGCTCACGGAGTCGAACCGGGGCCTCTCCGAGGCGCGCGTGTCGGCGGTGACGCTCCTCCCCTCGGGACGCGTCGTCGTGGCGCGCGCCGCGGATGGGAAGAGCGGCGGCCTCTGGACCGTGGACGCGGCCACCGGTGACGTCGAGCGGCTCGCGTCGTCTCCGCCGGCGACGGTGCTCTCCCTCGCGTCCGCCGGAGAGGCGCTTCTCGCGGGCGCGCCGGACGGAATATACCGGGCCGCGCGCGCGGGCGCGGCGTTCACGCGCGTGCTCGCGTTCGGGACGCGCGCGTTCGCGTCGGACGGCGACGGGCGAATCCTGGCCGCGACGAACGCGGGCGTTTACGAGTCGATGAACGGCGGCGTCACGTGGCGGCGTCTCGGCAGCTTGAAGGCGCGCGTCGGGGACGTGCGCCGCGCGCGCCTTCCCGATCGCGGCCTCAAGACGTGGTCCGCCGATGCCGAGGGGCTCACGCTGTGGTGGGACGGCGTCGAATGGGCCCGGCGGCCTCTGCCGGGCGCGGGGCGGACGTTGTCGGGCGGCTTCGGGCGGCCGCGCGCGGCCACGCACTTCGTGCCCGAGCCCATAGGCGTTGCGCTCTCTCAGGAACGCTCGGTTCTCGTCTTTCGGCCCGAGGACGACGCCGATGGCGAGATCGCCGTCACGATGCCGGAGACCGGCCTCGTCGTCGCGGGGTGGGCTGGTGACCCGCGCAAGGCGTCGGGCCTCTACCTCGCGACGATCGGCCGCGGCCTGTTCCGGTTCGTGCCGGGGGGGTAGTCGCCGAGTTTTTACCGTCCCGGGATTCCCACCCATTTCAACTTCGCTCCGGGAACCGCGCCCTGCGCGTCGGCGACGCCCGCGTTGACCTCGAGGACGGTGTCGGCCTTCGCCCTGGGCGTGGCGTTGTCGCACGGCGCGGGATCGGGGGCGCAGGGCGGCACGTTCCTCAGGACGTCGACGATCGTTCCGTCCTTCGTCGCGTAGATCATGTCGAGCGGGAAGTGGCAGTTCTTCATCCAGAAGGGGCGGATCTCGAGGCCGTCGAAGGGAAACACCATTCCGGCGTCCTTCGGCATCGACTCGCGGAACATGAGGCCCTGCGCCTTCTCCTGATCCGTCACGGCGACTTCCACGCTGATCGCCGTGCCCGAGGGCAGGACGACGCGCGGCCCCGAGCCTGCGACCGTCGCGGCCGTCCCGGCGGTCGCCGCCGAGGCGGGCGAGGCGCCCGGGGGGGTCGCCGGCTTCGAGCAGGCGGCCGCGGAAAGCACGGCGAGGAGAGAGAGGCCGCCGGCGGCGCACCGATCGATCACGATTCCTCCACCGGGGACGGCGGCAGTGTGTGCTTCTCCGCCGTCTCCTCGCCGTCCCGGCGGATGCCATACTTCTTCCCGTAGTAGCGGAACGAGCGCTCGGACATGCGGAGCAGCTCGGCCGCGCGGATCTGCACGCCGCCGGTCCTTTCGAGCGCCTGCTGCATGAGGCGCTTGCCCAGCCATTCGAGGTAGGCCTCGAGGTCGAGGCCGTCGGCAGGGAGATCGAAGCCTTCGAGGGAGGACGCGGGCGGCAGGCCCGCCGAATGCTGGAAGACGTCCGGCAGGGCCGCCGTCGTGATGACGTCCGACGGCTCGAGGGCGATCGTGCGCTCGATGAGGTTCTCGAGCTCGCGCACGTTTCCGGGCCACGCGTATGCCTCCAGGAGCCGGAGCGCCTCCGTCGTGATCCGCTTCTCGTCGATGCCCTGTTCCAGGGAGACCTTTTTCAGGAAGTGCCGCACGAGGTGCGGGATGTCGTCGCGGCGCTCGCGCAGCGGTGGAAGCGCGACGGGGATGACGTTGATGCGGTAGTAGAGGTCCTCGCGGAAAGTCCCGTCGGCGATTTTCTTCTGCAGGTCCTTGTTCGTGGCGCAGATGATCCGGACGTCGATCGGCTCCTCGGTGTTGCCGCCGACGCGGCGCACGACGCGTTCCTGCAGCGCGCGGAGGAGCTTCACCTGCATCGCGACGGACGTCTCGCCGATCTCGTCGAGGAAGAGCGTGCCCCCCTCCGCTTCGGAGAACAGCCCCTTCTTCTCCTTGACGGCGCCCGTGAACGCGCCGCGCTCGTGGCCGAACAGCTCCGACTCGAGAAGGTTCTCCGGCATGGCGCCGCAGTTGATCGAGATGAAGGGCCGCGCGGCTCGGGCCGACGCCTGGTGGATCGCCCGGGCGATGAGCTCTTTTCCGGTGCCCGACTCGCCATTGATGAGGACCGTCGAGGTCGTCTTGCCGATGCGCGAGATGAGGTCGAACAGCGCGCGCATCTTCCGCGAGATGCCCACGACTCCCGCCGCCGAACGCCCTTCGGCGCGCTCCTTGAGAGCGACATTCTCCTCGACGAGCCGCTTCTTCTCGAGGGCGCGCGCGACGACGTGCTTGAGCTCCTCGACGTCGAACGGCTTGGCGATGTAGTCGTAGGCGCCGGCCTTGAGGGCCTCGACGGCCGTCTTCGTGGACGAATACGCCGTGATCATGATGACGGGGATGTCGCGGTTCGACTCGCGCACCCGGGCGAGGACGTCGAGGCCCGTTCCGTCCGGCATCTTCAGGTCGGTCATGACGAGGTCGGGCGACGTCGCGTCGAGGGCCGCGAGGCCTTCGACGCAGCCGCGCGCCGATGTGACCCGGTAGCCGTCCTTCTGGAAGAGGATCGTGAGCATCTCCCGGATACCGGCCTCGTCATCGATGACGAGAAGGTGGGGGCCTTGTTCGGCCGTCATGAGACCTCCGTCGTGGTGAGCCCGGGTTCGACGACTTGAGGCGCCGGACCGGTCAGGGGAAGCGAAATCGAGACGGTCGTGCCGTGCCCCGGTGACGTGTCGACGCGGATCGTGCCGCCGTGCTCCTCGACGATCCGGTAGACGATCGCGAGGCCGAGGCCGGTGCCGCCGGGAAAGCTGTGCGCGAAGGGCGTGAAGAGGCGGCCCCGCTCGCTGGCCGTCATCCCGTGGCCTTCGTCGGTGAACGACACGTTCCAGGACCCGCCCTGAAGGCGCGCCGAGACGGTGAGCGTGCCGCCCCCGGGCATCGCGGCCAGGGCGTTGCGCGAGACGTTCCAGAAGATCTGCCGGAGCTGGCCCGGGTCCGCCTGAACGACGACCGAGGGCGGATCGAATTCCTTCACGAGGCGGTGGTGCGACGAGACCTCGTCACCGTGCGCGAGCAGCGTGAGGACGTCGTCGAGGGCGGCGGGGGCATCGACCGGCTCGACGGCGTGCTCCTTCGGGCGCACGTACCGGAGGAAATCCTCCAGGATCGAGGAGAGGCGGTGCGACTCGGTGACGACGATCTCCATCAACCGCTGCTCGGGCGACCCGGGCGAGGAGGAATTCTTGAGGACCTGGACCGAACCGGAGATCGAGGCGAGCGGATTGCGAATTTCGTGCGCGATTCCGGCCGCAAGCTCGCCGACGGCGGCGAGCTTGTCCTTGAGACGGACCTCCCCCTCGAGGCGTTTGAGCTCGGTGAGGTTCTGGAAGATGAGGATCCGTCCGATCGTGTAGCCCGAGCCGTCCCGGAGCGCCGTGGCGGAGATCCCGAAGTAGTCCTCGATCGCGCCCGAGGGCCGGGTGTTCTCGAATCGGAGAATCTCCGAGCCCGACGCCGCGATCCTCTTCCAGTCGGCCTCGCCGAGGAGCCCGAGGCTGAGGAGCGGCCGGCCCACGAGGTCGAGGGATGGCGCTCCGAGGAGCTCCTGCGCCGCGCGGTTCGCATACGTGACGCGGCCGTCGAGGTCCGTCGTGAGCACGCCCGAGGACATGGACGTCAGAACCGAGCCGTGCAGCGACTGGAGGCGCGCGATCTCGGCCTTCCGGCGTTCCACGTCGGCCCGCGCCTCGCGGAGCTTCTCGGACGCGACCGCGACGAGGAGCGCGGTCGCGACGAAGGCCGCGACGTTGAGCCCCACGTTTCCGACGAGGGTCGGCAGACTCCAGAGCTGCCGCGTGTGCTCGGTCGTCTCGGCCGTCTCGGCCGGCTTCACGACGTCGAAGAACATGAGGTCGACGAGGACGGCGTAGAAGACGGCTGCGAGGCCCGCCGTCGCGAGCCCGCCCCGCCGGCCGAGCAGGATGGAGCCCGCCGAGACGGTGCTGAGGTAAAGGAAGGTGAAGCTCGAGTCGGGCCCGCCCGAGGCGTACACGAGGCCCGTGATGACGACGAGGTCGCCGAAAAGCTGCACGCCGGCGTTCGTCTCGGCGGGAATCCGGTCGAGCGACAGGATCGCGACGATGGAGATCGAGTAGGCGAAGGCGGCGAGATAGTAGATCGAGTTGAGCGGCAGCGCGGTCGAGAACGTGATCTGGATGAGGAATGCCGAAAGCAGGAGCGTCGAAACGATGACGACGCGCAGGACGACGAAGGCCCGCAGCATCGAGTGCAACGGCTCGAAGGCCCGCATCCGCCCGGAACTCACGCCGACGAGTCTACTAGTTGATCTTGCTGATCAGGTCGAACATCGGCATGTACATCGCAATGACGATCGTCCCGATGACGACGCCGAGGATCGCGATCATCACGGGCTCCATGAGTTTCATGAGTCCGGTGACCGCGTTGTCGACCTCTTCCTCGTAGAACTCCGCGATCTTGTTCAGCATCGCGTCGAGGGCGCCCGTCTGCTCGCCGACTCCGATCATCTGCACGACCATCGACGGGAAGACCTTCGTCTCGCCGAGAGGCTCGGCGATCGTGCGTCCGGCCTCGACCGACTTCCGCACACCCATGATCGCGTCTTCGATGATCGCGTTTCCGGCGGTCTTGGCCGTGATTTCCAGGCCGTCGAGAATCGGCACGCCCGAGGCGGTGAGCGTCGCGAGCGTGCGGCAGAAACGGGCGACGGCGATCTTCTTCATGATGTCGCCGAGGATCGGCATCTTCAGGACGATGCCGTCGATCACCCGCCGGCCCCGATACGTGGCGTAATAGCGCTTCAGGAAATATCCGAGGGCGAAGAATGCGGCGACGATGAAGACGATGTAGCTCGCCACGAAGTTCGAGGCCTTGATGACGAGGCGCGTCGGGAGGGGCAGTTCGGCTCCGAGGGCCGCGAACAGCGAGGCGAAGGTCGGAATGACCTTCCACAGGATGATGAAAACGACGATGCCGGCCACCGACAGGACCGCGATCGGGTAGATGAGCGCCGTCTTGACCTGACTCGCCAGCTTGACGGCCTTCTCGATGTAGGTCGAGAGGCGCCTCAGGATCGTGTCGAGAATACCGCCGGCTTCGCCGGCGGCGACCATGTTCACGAAGAGGTCGTCGAACGCCTTCGGGTGCTTGCGCATCGCCTCGGAGAGCGACGAACCGGCTTCGACGTCCTGGCGCACGGCCAGGATGATCTTCTGGAAGAGGCGGCTGTCCTGCTGGTTGCCCAGGATCTCGAGGCACTGGACGAGCGGAAGGCCCGCGTCGATCATGACCGAAAACTGGCGCGTGAAGATCGCGAGACGCCGGGCGTTGACCTTGCCCCCGCCGATCTTCGGCACAGCGAACTCTTTGCCCTTTTCCTTGACGGTCGTGACGTCGATCTGCCGGCGCCTCAGGTCGGCGATCGCGCGATCCTTCGAGTCGGCGACGAGGACGCCGCCGGTCGTGCCTCCCTGCCGCGTGCGGCCTTTCCAGACGAACTGCGCCATGCGTCCTCCGCTGCTCGCTGCTTACCCGCGCCGTGCCACGTTCGGCGGGGCGCCCGGGGCGGCGGAGCCGCCCGCCGCCTGCGTCGTGACGACGCCCACTCCGCGCGCGATCATTTCGGCGAGCTCGTCGGGAAGCGAGGAGACCGACATGGCGAGCTCCTGCGAGATGACGCGGCGATGCACGAGCGTCGCGAGCGACTGGTTGAAGGTCTGCATGCCGTACTTGTTCTGCCCGGTCTGCATCATCGAGTAGATCTGGTGGAGCTTGTCCTCGCGAATGAGGTTGCGGATCGCGGGAGTCGGCACGAGGATCTCCATCGCCATGCAACGACCTTTCCCCGCCGCGCGGGGGAGGAGGCTCTGGCAGAGGATTCCCTCCAGCACGAACGACAGCTGGGCGCGCACCTGGGACTGCTGGCTCGCGGGAAACGAGTCGATGATGCGGTTCATCGTCTGCACGGCGCTGTTCGTGTGGAGCGTCGCGAGCGTGAGATGGCCCGTTTCCGCGACGCGGAGGGCCATCTCCATCGTCTCGATGTCGCGCATCTCGCCCACGAGAACGATGTCGGGGTCCTCGCGGAGGACGGCCTTCAGGGCGTTCGGGAAGGAATGCGTGTCGGCGTGCAGCTCGCGCTGGTTCACGATGCAGCGCTTGTGCGTGTGGAGGAACTCGATCGGGTCCTCGATCGTCACGATGTGCTTCGGCTGCTCGCGGTTGATCTTGTCGAGCATGGTCGCGAGCGTCGTCGATTTGCCCGAGCCCGTCGGCCCGGTAACGAGGATGAGGCCCCGCGGCTTGTTGCACAGCCCCTCGACGACGTTCGGAATGCCCAGCTCGCGGAAGCCGAGGATTTCGTACGGGATCTGCCGGAAGACGGCCGACACGGCGCCGCGCTGCAGGAAGCAGTTGCCGCGGAAACGCGCGAGGCCCTTCACGCCGAAAGACAGGTCCAGCTCGAGCTGTTCCTCGAAGCGGTGCTTCTGGACGTCGGTCAGGATCGAGTAGGCGAGCTGCTTCGTCTCGGGAACCGTGAGGGGCGGGTAATCCAGCGGGATGAGATCACCGTCCACCCGGATCATGGGCGGCGAGTTCGTCGTGATGTGAAGGTCCGATCCCCCGCGCTCGACGAGCGTCTTGAGGAGCTGATGGAGCGTGGCCCCCATTGCGCTATCCCTCCTGAGTATGCACGAATGATACGCGGAGGACGGGCCGGAGGCCAAGCCGGGGGTCAGGCGTCCGGGGAAGTGAGGCGAAGCGGGCCCCCCCGTCGGGTGACTAGAGCACCGTCTCCCTCACGACTTCCTCGATCGACGTCATGCCGTCCTTGATCTTCTGGAGGCCGGAGCGGCGGAGGGAGACCATGCCCTCCTCGAGGCCCTTTCTCTTGATCTCGATGGAAGACGCGCCAGAGAGGATGAGCTCGCGGATCTCCTCGGAGATCTCGAGCACCTCGACGAGGGCGACGCGGCCCTTGTAGCCGGTGTTGTTGCACTTCTCGCAGCCCTTGCCCTTCATGACCTGAACGCTCTTGGCGTCCTCCGCCGTGAAGCCGAGAGAGACGAGGACCTGCGGGGCGACTTCCGTGGGGCCCTTGCAACTTGGGCAGACGCGCCGGATCAGGCGCTGCGCCGCGATGAGGATGACCGACGTCGCGACGAGGTAGGGCTCGATGCCCATGTTCATGAGACGGTTGATCGTGGAAGGCGCGTCGTTCGTGTGGAGCGTCGAGAGCACGAGGTGCCCGGTGAGGGACGCCTTGACCGCGATTTCCGCCGTCTCGAAGTCGCGGATCTCGCCGACGAGGATGATGTTCGGATCCTGCCGGAGGAACGAGCGCAGGGCGGCCGCGAAGTTCAGGCCGATCTGGTCCTTCATCTGGACCTGGTTGACCCCCGGCAGGTTGAACTCGACCGGATCCTCGGCCGTCATGATGTTCGTCTCGGGCGTGTTGATGCGCGAGAGAGCCGAGTAGAGCGTGTTCGTCTTCCCCGATCCCGTCGGACCGGTCACGAGGACCATCCCCCACGGGCGCAGGATGGCCTTCTCGAACTTGAGGAGGCTTTCCTTCTCGAACCCCAGCTTCGTCATGTCGAGCATGAGGTTGTCTTTGTCGAGAAGGCGGCAGACGATCTTCTCTCCGAACAGCGTGGGGAGCACCGACACGCGGTAGTCGAGCTCCTTCACCTTGCCCGCGAGCTTCATCCTGATCTTGATGCGGCCGTCCTGGGGCAGGCGCTTCTCAGCGATGTCCATCTTCGCGAGAATCTTGACGCGCGACGCGATGGCCTCCTTGAGCTTCGTAGGCGGGTTCATGACCTCGTAGAGGATGCCGTCGATGCGGTACCGCACGCGATATTCGCGTTCGTAGGGCTCGATGTGAATGTCCGACGCGCCGCGCTTGATCGCATCCGTCAGGATGATGTTCACGAGCCGGATGACGGGCGCTTCCTCGCCCTCGTCGACGAGTCTTTCGAGGTCGATCGTCTCCTGCTGGGACTCCTCGACGACCTCGAGGGAGGTGTCGGCCGAGTCCACGACCGACATCTCCTCCATGACCTTTTTCAGCTCGAGGGCGTGCGTCGCCCCGTAGTGCTTGTCGATGGCGAGCGAGAGCGCGTTCTCGGACGCCACGACGGGCTCGACGTTGTACCCGGTCATGAACTTGATGTCGTCCATGGCGAACACGTTCGTCGGGTCGGCCATGGCGATCGTGATCGTGGCGCCCGTCTTGTTGACGGGAAGAATGTTGTACTTGCGCGCGACGTCGGCCGCGACGAGCTTGAGGACCGCCGGATCGATCTCGAAGTGCGAGAGGTTGATCGACGGAACGCCGAACTGAGCCGACAGCGTCTCGGTGATGTCGTCCTCGCTGATGTAGCCCAGCTTGACGAGAGACTCGCCGAGCTTCATTCCGGAGGACTGGACTTCCCGCAGCCCTTCTTGAAGCTGCTCGCTCGTGATGAGTTTCGCCTTGACGAGGAGATCCCCGAGCTTGACGGCCATTTCCTGATTCTAGCGGGTCAGGGCGCCGCGGGCGGATCGGTCTTCTTGGCCATGCTCTCCGGCGTGCTCGCGGGTCCGGCGGGGCCGGAAGATTTCGTCCCGGCCGTGATCTTCCTGAGGCGGGCCGTGACGGACCCGATGGGCATCACGGTTCTCGCCATCACGGGGAGGCGGCGCTCGTCGTCCGAAAACCAGAGGAAGAGTTTTCCGCGGTTGCGGTCCTCGTCGGTCTCGTTCTCGCGCAGCTGGGGTTGCAGCTTGAAGGCGTCGAACACCCCGGCTTCGGTCTCGACCCGTTCCTTTCCGAGGACCTGGGCCTTGAGCTTGTAGACTTTTCCGCGCGAGAACATGTCGACGCGGACGTCCTGGCCGATCGCGAGGGGCTGTGCCCTCAGGAAATAGAAGGACGAGATGATGTCCTGCACCCGTTCGGGGAGCGGCGTCCGGTCCTCCCGCCAGCTTCCGATCCGCCGGGCGAGGTCGAACTCCTCGACCTCGTCGGATTCGTAGCGGCCCTCGCGGGCGTGCTTCTCGAAGCGGAGAGGCTGGAAGTCGCGTGCGTCGACCCAGGTCTCGTAGAGGTCGCGCACCGGGTAGAACTTCGAGACATAGTCGTTCGACGTCGCGATGAGGGTCATGCGGTGGACCGGAACGCCGTCGCTCGTCGTCTCGCGGGAGGTTCGGAGCGTCATCTCGCCGCCCTCGATTTTCAGCCAGGCGATCGTGTAGACGAGCGTCTCGCCGGAGCCGAACGGCACGGGGTACAGGCGGTCCTTGGAAAGGGACGCGCGCGCGGCTGACAGCGAGGGGCCCTTCTCGGCGCTGCCGGCCGCGCCTCCCGCCCCCGCCATGAGGGTCAAGACCGCGACGAGCGCCCCGGCCAAGGCGAGGCCCGGGACGGCCAGGCGCGCCGCCTTGAGGAGCGCCCTACGCGAGGAGACGACGTGCGGCTTCATGAACGGCATTGGCGGGCCATCTCGAGCCGGAACGATTGTAGTCCGCGGGGAATTCCCGGAGGACCGCCGCGCGGGGCCCGACCGGTGAGAAGCGCTCGACGGCCGTGGGACCGAAGAGGGCGAGCGTGGGCACGCCCGCGGCGGCCGCGAGATGCGTGGGGCCCGTGTCCGCGCCCACGAACAGCGCCGCGCGCGCCGCGAGGCGCGCGGAGGAGGCCGGCGTCGTCGGTGGGGCGAGGAGAATAGAAGGAGAAGAGGAAGATTTCTTAGAAAGAGCAATCAGCTCGGCCGCCCGGCTCTCTTCTCCCGGTCCCCAGCGAAGCACGGGCTGGATACCGTCTCTTGAGAGCCTTTCGGCGAAGGCGACGACGTCGTCCGCGCCCCATTCCTTGTTCACCTTCGAAGAAAAAGCCTGTAGCACCGCGAAGGGACGTGACCCGATTCGCTGCAGCCAATCGTCGACGACGGGGTCTTCTCGTTCGACGAGATGCCGGACATCCGGGACGCGCTCGAAGCCCGTCTTTCCCGTGACGTGCTCGGCGAGCGCGAGCATCTGGTCGACGACATGGGGGCGGGCGGCGCGGTCGACGTCCACGCGCTCGTTCGTGAAGAGGCAGTTGATCCATTCCGTCGAGGTCCGAAATCCGAAGCCCACTTTCCGCCTCGCGGGAATCGCGGCCGTGATGAAAGCCGACTTGAACAGCCCCTGCGCATCGACGACAAGATCTGCTCCGAGCCCTCTTCCCCTTCTCAGAAAATCCGAAATCTCTTCCCGGGTCTTCTTTTCCAGAATCGCCTTCCTCCAGACGCGGGTGTTCGCGACGAGGATCTCGTCGACGTAGGCCGCGCCCTCGAGAAGGGGAGCGAGCGGCCCCTCCACCGCCCAGGCGAGATGCGCCGCGGGAAGCGCGGCTTTCAGCGCCTTCGCCGCCGGCAGCGCGAAGACGACATCGCCGAAAGACGAGAGGCGCACGAAAAGGACTCGCATCGGACAGGCGCAACCTTAACAGTCGTTGGGCTATCCTTGAGCCATGCTCGAGTCTCCGGTGCTGGTTCTGAACCGCGGCTTTGCGGCCCTGACGCTGACGGACGTCAAGCGGACGTTCACGCTTTTCTACAAGGGGCACGTGCGCGCGGTCCTGCCCGACTACACGACGTATGCCTGGGACGAGTGGCAGGATATTCCGGTCCAGGCCGACGACGACGTCGTGACGACTCCGAATCTTGTGATCAGGGTGCCGCGTGTCATCCAGCTTCTCTCCTGCGAGCGCTCGCCCCGCAACGAGGTCAAGTTCTCGCGCCACAACATCTACATGCGGGACGGGAACCGCTGTCAGTATTGCGGCAGGCGTTTCTCCACGTCGGACCTCTCGCTCGATCACGTGACCCCGCTGTCTCGCGGGGGGCCGTCGAACTGGGAGAACATCGTCTGCGCCTGCCTGCCGTGCAACGTGAAAAAGGGGAACCGCCTCCCGGACGAGGCGGGCATGAAGCTGCGGCGCGTCCCGGCGAAGCCGAGGGGGACTCCGCTCGGCCTGATGTCGCCGCACCGGATCCACCCGACGTGGAAGAACTTCCTCGACATGGCGTATTGGAACGTCGAGCTGAAGTAGCGCCGAAGAGGGATTTGGCGCGCCCAATCTCACGGTTCCCGTATCAGGAATGCACGGAAAGGTGCATCGCCGCCTCGCCGCACCTCGACGCCACGCGGCGCTCAGAGCCCCTAAACCATTCTAAGAAATACTCTTTATCGTTCTGGCACGGCATCTGTCGCGCGCGTGGCAGCGGGGTTGCGCTAAGTGTTTCGTCGGTAAACCCCGAGCCGGCCACAGAAACAGGGGACTGGAGAAAAAAATGAAGAAGACCCTTTCCGCTCTCGTCGCCGTCGCCGTCCTGTCACTCGGGGTTGCTTTCGCCCAAGAGGCGAAGACCACCACAAAGACCGATGCCAAGACCACCACCAACGTGATCACGGGCAATACGACCGAGAAGGCCTCGACGACGACCGAGACCAAGGCTCCGACCGGCAAGAAGACCACGAAGAAGAAGTCGACCAAGAAGGTCACGAAGAAGAGCGGCGCCACGAAGAGCGATACGACGAAGACCGAGGCGTCTACCGTCGCCGCCCCCGCCCCCACCGCCGCCACGAAGTAAGTTCCAAAAATCAAACTTCGAGCTTCGACGCCCGGGCCTCGTGCCCGGGCGTTTTTTCTTTGGGGCTCGGAAGGGTAGCCGCTCGGTCCGGAGGCTCGTCGAACTAGTCGAGCCGCCACCGGTTGTGAAGCCACAGCCATTGCTCGGGATGACGGCGAATCATCGACTCCAGGATTCCATTGAGGCGGGCGGTGAGCCTTTCGACGCCACGCTCCTCCCGGGAGAGCGTGCGGACGTCCAACGGAGGCTCGTAGGTCAGGCGCCAGCGTGCGGGCGCGACGCGAATCGTGTAAGCGGGGACGATGAGCGCCTCAGTGCGGTCCGCGAGCTTCGCGAGGGCCGAGGACGTGGCGGCCGGGCGCCCGAAGAACGGTGCCGTGACGGCGTCCGGAGGGCGGGCATGCTGGTCGTTGAGGATCCCGATCGAGCCGCCGCTTCGGAGGGCGCGCAACATGCCCCGGGCCGCATCGCGCTTCTCGATCACGGTGTTTCCCGTGGATGCGCGCAGGCGCTTGAGCGTCGCGTCGAGGAGCGGATTGTCGAGCGGGCGCGCGACGACGCCGATCGAAATGCCGAGCGCGCCGGTGCCGAGCGCCGCCCACTCCCAGTTCCCGAGATGCGCGGTCAGGAAGCAGACGCCGCGCCCGGTCGCGAAGGCATCCTTCGCGATCACGGCGCCTTCCGTGTCGACGCGCGTGAGCGCATCCGCGGGGTCGTGGGAGAGGGCGTAAAGCAACTCGGCCGCCACCCCGCCGAAGTGCTCGAAGACGCGGACGGAAAGCGCATCGACTTCTTCCGGGGACATTTCGGGGAAGGCGCGCGCGAGATTCGTCCGCGCGAGGTTCCGTCGGCGCGCATCGAGGTGGCGGTAGAGGCGCCCGAGCGCGCGCCCCGTCGACTCGGCGGCCTCGGGCGTCTTCCGCGCGAGAGCGGCGCCGAGAGCGCCGGCGAGGAAGGCCTCGAGACGATTGCGAAGCGCGGTGCGATGTTTCGGCACGAGGTTCTCAGGAGGGCGGAAGAGCAAGGCGCCGGAGCGCGTCCTCGACGAAGCCATTTTCCGTCACGGCCATCTCCACGGCGACGCGAAAGAGAGGGAGGCGGAGGCGTCCCTCCAGTTTGACGGCGTCCTTCTCGGTCGTGACGACCGCGGTCGCCCCCGACTCCTCGGCCGCCCGCTCGATCCGGCCCATCGCGAACTGCCCGTAAGGGTCGTGGTCGCGAAACGTCACCGCGCCGGCCGGCGCGATCCCGAGACCTCTGAGCGTCGCGAAGAAGGCGTCCGGGCGGGCGAGGGCGGCGACGGCGACGAGCGTTGCCCCCGGCAGGTCTTCGGCCCGGACCTCCTCCCCCGAGTCGTCCCGGATGCCGAGGACTCGCGTGAGGGCGTGGTAGACGGGCGCCCCGGGGGCCCAACGGTTCGCGAGGGCGCGCGCGGCGGCGGGGTCGGCCTGTTCGCACTTCGTCACGACGACGAGGTCCGCCCGTGCGAGCGAGGAGAGGGGCTCGCGCAGGCGCCCCTCGGGCAGCAGCGCGCCGCCCGCGTCGGGAGCCGTCGCGTCGAGGAGCACGACGTCGAGGTCGCGTGCGAGGGCGACGTGCGAGAACCCGTCGTCGAGGAGGTGAACACCCACGTCGGGGACGAGGTCCTCGACGCGGCGGGCGGCGGCGAGGCGGTCGCGATCGGCCACGATCGGGACGCGGGGAAGCGCGCGAGCGAGTGCGGCGGCTTCGTCTCCGGAAGCGCGGACGGAGGCGACGGCGCCCGCGCCGTCCGAGACGACCACCGACCCGCGGCCCCTGCGGCCGTAACCGCGCGTGAGAATGGACGGACGGGTTCCGCGCGCGAGGAGCTCGCGGGCGAGCCAGCGCACGAAAGGGGTCTTGCCCGTCCCGCCCACGGCGAGGTTCCCGACGGAGAGGACGGGTCGCGCCGCCCGGTGGACCCTCAGGAAACCGCAGCGATACGCGCCGAGCCGGGCCGAGACGGCGCCCCCGTAGAGGGCCGCGAGCGGCGCGAGGAGCCTCACGCGTGCGCCGCTCGTTCGGGGGCGAGCGCGAGGATGGCGTCGGCGGCGAGGCGCGCGGCCCCGGCGTGCCTGACGAAGAGGTCGCGGGCCGCCCTCGCGGCACGGGCGCGCGCGGCGGGATCCGTGAGGAGCGGCCGCAGCGCGTCCGCGGCGGCGCGCGCGTCGGCCGCCGCGAAGACGGCGCCTGCCGCGGCGGCGAGCGCCGAGCGGATGTTGGAGGTCGACGGCCCATGGACGACCGGCGCGCCGGCACGCAGCGGCTCGAGGACGTTGTGCCCCCCCTTCGGAGCAAACGTGCCGCCGAGGAGGGCGGCGCCGCCGAGCGCGTACGTGCCCGCGAGCTCGCCGACGGAGTCGAGGAGCAGAACGTCGACGCGCGCGGGCGCCGGATTCTCCCTCTCGAGCCGCGAGCGCCGCGCGACGACGAGACCATCGGCTTCGGCGGCGCGCGCCGCAACGTCAAACGACTCGGGCTGCCGCGGCGCGAGCACGAGGAAGACGCCCGGAGCCGCGGCCGCGAGCCGGCGCCGGACGTCGAGGACGAGAGGGATCTCGGCTGCGGCGATCGAACCGGCCACGAGAACGGGCCGCCCGTCCGCGAGGCGCCGCAGGGCCTCCGCGAACGGCGGCTCATCGGCGGGAGCGCGGTCGAACTTGAGGTCGCCGCCGACCGCGATGCGCGACGGCGGGATGCCGATCTCCGCGAACCGGGCAGCGTCCTCGGGCGTGCGCGCCAGAACGCGCGTGAGCGCGTCCCAGGAACCCGCGAGGAGGCGCGCCGCCCGCCGATAGCGCCGCGCGGACCCCTCCGAAAGGCGCGCGTTCACGATGAGCACGGGAACGGCGCGCCGGTGCGCCTCGCGAAGCACCGAGGGCCAGAGCTCGGTCTCGACGAGGACGAGGAGGCGCGGGGCGGTCGCGTCGAAGAATCGCCGAACCGAGAAGGGGACGTCGAGCGGAAACGTCCGCCACGCGCCGGGACGCCTGCGCGAGAGGAGGCCCACGCCGGCGGGCGTCGTGGAGGTGAGGAGGAGCGGCAGGCTAGGACGCCGGACGGCGAGTTCTTCGGCAAGCGTAAGGGCGACCTCGACTTCACCGAGCGACACGCCCTGGATCCAGACCCCACCCGAGGCCCGAGGTCCCTCTGCCGCCGGGAAGAGACGCGAAACGACGAGCGGAAAGAGGGGCGCCTCGGAGGGCAGAGGCGCCATCAAATCGAGTCCTGACAAGAATTTATCGCCCCATTCCACTCGTACCGGAGATTATACTTCGGCGGGCTGCGGGGGTGCCTTTCCTGGTAGACGAAAACGACTTCGGAAACGTAAAAGATGCCGAAGCGATGCGTCTTGTCTCGTCTGCCGCCCGTCCCATGTCCCAGAAGCCGCCCGCCGCGGCGGTCGGGTCACGGCTCCGCTCGACCGAATCCCCCGGCGCCCCGGCGGAAGAACGCGCGCTCGCGCGCCGCGCCGCGGAGGGCGATCCCGACGCCTTCGCCGAGCTGGTCGCGCGCCGGACGCCGGGCGTTCTCGCGTTTCTGAGGCGGCTCCTCGGGGACGCCGAGGATGCGCGCGACGTCGCCCAGCTCACGTTCGTGAGGGTCTGGGAAAATCTCGACCGGTACGATCCGGCCTGGGCATTCTCCACGTGGCTCTTTCGCATCGCGGGCAACCTCGCGATCGACGCCCTGCGCGCGCGCGGCACGCGGCAGCGCACCGAGGCCGAGAGTTTTCGCCTCGTGAAGGGGGCCCGGACGAGCGCGGAGCCCGACGGGCCGGCGCTTCTCGCTGAGGTCGAGGTGCGGCGCGTCTTCGAGAGCTGCGCGGGTGTGCTCTCGGAAAAACAGCGGCTCGTCTTCGTCCTCCGGGAATTCGAGGACAAGGAAAGCCGCGAGATCGCGCAGATCCTTGGCTGCCGGGAATCCACGGTGCGCAACCACCTCTTCCAGGCGCGGCGCCTGTTGCGTGACGAGATCCGGAAGCGGTTCCCGGAGTTCGTGGCGGGTCGATGAGAACGAACGCGCTCTGCCCGGAGCTCACCAGCACCCGCGAGGCCGTGCGGCAGCGCCTTTCAGAAGAAGTATCTTCTTCTTCCGAGCGCGCGCTCAAGGCCCACGTCGCCTCCTGTGGGGTCTGCGCGGCCGAAGCGCGCGCCCTCGACCCGACGCTTCTCTTCGTGCCGCTCGGAACTTTTGGCACTTCCGCCGCGGCCGATCCATCGGCGGAGGACGTGCGCCGGGTCGCGGACGACGTCCTCGCCGAGGTGCGGCGGCGGATGCGCGTTTCGACTCCCGCTCCGGCCCGCCCCTTCGTCTCGCGCCGCTTCCTGCAGGTGGCGGCTGCGCTCGTGGCTCTCGCCGCTGGACTCTTCGGCGTCCAGGGAATCCGCCTCGCGAGGGAGCGGGCGACCCATTCGGCGGGGATGGCGCCGACGGCCGCGCCCGGGTTCGTGCCCGACGCCGAAATCGCGGCCATGAGCGAGGCCGCGCGCCCCTCGGCCCGCCCTCTGATTCAGGACCTGAAGAACCCTGCCGCGCGGGTCTACGAGTTCGCCGCCATTTCCGCGAAGGAGCCGAGCGTCGTCTTCATCGCGGACCCGCACGCGGATCTCTAGAGGATTTCAAAAGTCATGCGTTTCGGCTCCCACCGGCCGCGGGCCGCCTTCCGGGCCTCCGTTCTCGCGTTCTGCGTCGGCCTCGCGGGCCCTGCCATCCTTTCGGCCGCCGGCCCGCCGCCGCAGACGGTCGTCAAGGTCTTCACGCTGAAGTACCGCAAGGTCGAGGACGCACTGGCGCGCCTGCGCCCCCTTCTCTCGGACTCGGGAGCCGTCTCCGCAGTCCTCGAGACGAACCTCAACTCCCTCACCGTTCGCGGCACGCCGGCGCGCGTCGAGCAAATCGCCCGGGAGGTCGCGGCCTTCGACGTGCCGCTGCGCGCGATCGACATCGTCGTGACGCTCCTGAAGTCCTCAGGGGAGAAGGCGCGCGGCGGCGAGAAGGCCGACGTCTCGGAAGAGATCCGCGGGATCGGCGAGAAGCTCAAGAAGCTTTTCAACGTGACCGACTTCATCCGCCTCGACTCGGTGGTCGTTCAGGGGATCGAAGGCCAGCGCGTCGCATACGTCATGGGGGGCGGCTATCGGCTCGAGTTCCTCCTGGATCCGGCGCGTGACGGCACCCAGGTCCAGCTCCGCGACCTCTCCCTCGAGCGCATGCGCCACGAGGCGGGCAGGGAGGTCCGCGGCGAGATCGTGCGCACGTCGATCAACGTGAACCTCGGCCAGCCCTACATCCTCGGGGTCGGCCGCGACGAGTCCGCGGGCGACAAGCTCTTCGTCGTCTTCTTCGCGAACTGGCGCCGGCCCGGGCCGGGGATCTCCCGAAACTGATGCCGACGTACGTCTGCAGGCTCGGCATGGCCGACGGCGCGGTCGCGACGCGCGCGATCGAGGCGGCCGACGAGGGCGCCCTGAAGGCCGAGCTCGCGCGCCTCGGGGCCCGGCTCTTTTCCGTGAGGCTCGAGTCCGGCGCGACGCCGGATGCGGCCTCTCGCGCGCGCTTCTCCCTGAATGACTCCCTCGCGGCGCTCCTCCCCCGCCGTCGCCATCCGGTGAAAGTCGGGGAGTTTCTCGTGTTCAACCAGGAGCTCGTCGCGCTCCTGAAGGCCGGCCTCCCCATCGTGAACGGCCTCGACATTCTCCTCGAGCGCCAGGAGAACGCGCGCTTCAAGGCGATTCTCAAGGACGTCCGCAATCAGCTCGCTTCGGGCATCGCCCTCTCAGACGCCTTCCTCGCGCACGGAGACGTCTTCCCCCGGCTTTACTCGACGTCCCTGAAGGCCGGCGAGCGCTCGGGCGAGATCGAAAAAGTTCTCCGCCGGTACCTCGCCTACCAGAAGATCCTCGGCGCGATCCGGCGCAAGGTGACGGGGGCCCTCGTCTATCCGGCGGTTCTCATCGGCCTGTCGATCGGGCTCGTCGCGATCCTCATGACGTACGTCATCCCGAAGTTCCGGGAGTTCTTCGCAGGGTTCGAAGCGGGCCAGCTGCCGTTCATCACGCGGATGGTCATCGGGACGGCCGACTTCCTGCGCGCGCACATCCTCATCGTGGTCGCGGTGATCGCCGCGAGCAGCGTTCTCTTTTCCCGTTGGAAGGCGAGCGACGCCGGGAGACTCTCGTTCGACGGCCTCCTGTTGCGCCTTCCGCTCATCGGGCCGATCCTCAGGCAGTTCGCGCTCTCGCAGTTCTCCCGTTCGCTCGCGACGCTCGTCGGGGCCGGCACGCCGCTCGTGCCCGCGCTCGACATTGCGGCGGGCGCCGTCGCGAACCGCCGCGTCTCCGAGGCCGTTGCCGCCGTCGTGCCCCGTGTCCGCGAGGGCGCCGAGCTGTGGCACAGCCTGGAGTCCACCGGGGTGTTCACGTCTCTCGCGGTCGAGATGATCAAGGTCGGGGAGGCGACGGGAGCCCTCGAGGAGATGCTCACGAACACATCCGATTTCTACGACGAGGCGATCGAAGCCCAGCTCCAGCGCATCGTGAGCCTCATCGAGCCGATCATCCTCGTCGTCATGGGCGGCGTCGTCGCGACGCTTCTCCTGTCGATCTATCTGCCCATGTTCACGATCCTGTCCAACATCCGGGCCTGACGGGCCGTAAAAGCGGAAGACGAGATGAGTACGGTGATTCCACGGTTTCTCGACGCCGCCTCCGAGGAGACGCGTGCCCGGCAGCTCGCCGAGCGCCTCGGTCTGCCGTACGTGGACCTCTGGACGTTCCGGATCGACGCCGAGGTCTTCCGCTCGATCCCTCTCGAGTGGATGCTCCGGTTCGAGTTCGTGCCCGAAAAGGCCGAGAACGGCTCTCTCGCCGTGATCATGGCCGACCCGGCCGACGTCGTGAAGCGCGACGAGCTCGAGGGCCTGCTCAAGAAGCGCCTGCTGGTCCGGGTCGGCTCGCGTGCCGCGATGCAGGACATCCTCCAGAAATCCGAGTCCACGCAGCGCGTCCTCGAGGAAGCCACCGAGGAATTCCGGATGCAGGTCGTGCGGGAGGACGATGAGGGGCAGGAGGTCCTCTCGATCGACCGCATCACGGCTGATGCGAGCCCCATCATCAAGCTCGTCGACTCCGTGCTCTTCAACGCGATCCAGCGCCGGGCCTCGGACATCCACATCGAGACGCAGGAACACGTCGTCGTCATCAAGTACCGCATCGACGGCGTGCTGTACCCCGCGATGGAGCCGATCGACAAGAAGCACCATCAGACGATCATCAGCCGCATCAAGGTCATGTCGGAGCTCGACATCGCCGAGAAGCGCGTCCCGCAGGACGGCCGCTTCAAGGTGCGCGTAAAGGGCCGCACGATCGACTTCCGCGTGTCGATCATGCCGACCGTTCACGGCGAGGACGCCGTCATCCGCATCCTCGACAAGGAGTCCGCGAACGCCGAATTCAAGAACCTGCGCCTCGATGTCCTCGGCATGGACCAGGAGACGATGCGGCGCCTGAGGAAGTTCATCCGCGAGCCTTACGGGATGGTCCTTGTGACGGGACCGACGGGTTCGGGCAAGACGACGACGCTCTACGCGTGCCTGTCGGAGATCCAGTCGGTCGAGGACAAGATCATCACGATCGAGGACCCGGTCGAGTACCAGCTCCGGGGCATCACGCAGATCCCCGTCAACGAGAAGAAGGGCCTGACGTTCGCGCGCGGGCTGCGATCGATCCTGCGTCACGACCCCGACAAGGTCATGGTCGGCGAGATCCGCGATGAGGAGACGGCGCAGATCGCCGTCCAGGCCGCGCTCACGGGACACCTCGTCTTCACGACGGTGCACGCGAACAACGTCGTGGACGTCCTCGGCCGCTTCCTCAACATGAAGGTCGAGCTCTACAACTTCGTCTCGGCCCTCAACTGCATTCTCGCGCAGCGCCTCGTGCGCAAGATCTGTCCGCACTGCAGGATTCCCTTCGTACCCACGCCCCAGCTCCTCGAGGAGTCGGCGCTCACGCCCGAGCAGATGAAGGGCGCGACGTTATGGGAGGGGAGGGGCTGCATCGAGTGCAATGGAACGGGTTTCTACGGCCGCAT
This sequence comes from Acidobacteriota bacterium, assembly GCA_036759345.1. Taxonomy (GTDB): domain Bacteria; phylum Acidobacteriota; class Thermoanaerobaculia; order UBA5066; family UBA5066; genus Fen-183. The sequence continues at coordinate 40,300 of DAIOUV010000025.1, forward strand.
GGCGATCACCGAGCTCCTCGACCTGTCCGACCGCATCCGCGGCCTCATCCTCGACAAGCGCCCCGCCGCCGAGATCAAGAAGGCCGCGCAGGCCGAGGGCATGAGCTTCCTTCGCGAGTCGGCCATCAAGAAAGTCTTCACCGGCCAGACGACGCTCCGCGAGATCAACAAGGTGACCTTTGTCGACTAGCGGCGCCTCGAACCCGTTCTCGGCCACGTTCTGGCGCTCCCCGCGTCCGCCACACGCGTTCGTCCTGACGTCCGACAGGCTCGTGTACGTCGGCCCCTCCGATCCGACCCGGCGCGCGGCGCTTTCGGCGGCGCCGGCGTTTCGGGTGCTGACCCGCTCGCTCCCCGCGGAAACGTTCACGCCGGGACCTGACGGGTCGCCGCACGCGGGCCCCGCCCTCGCGGACGCGCTCCAGCGGCTGCTCGCCGAGGCGGGCGCGAAGATTCACGCCGCGTCGCTCGTCGTGCCCGACGGATGGGTCAAGCTTCTCGTCATCGACGCCGACGAGCCGGAGCGCCACGCGCGCGAGGTCGAGGAGGTCCTGCGCTGGAAATTCGGCCGCGCATTCGGCGAGCCTGTTCCGGCGCTGCGCCTCTCGTGGCAGCCCGCGGGGCCGGGAGCCGAGGGAACGCGCGTCCTCGCGCTCGCGGCCTCCGAACAGGCCGCGTCCTCGTGGGAAACCCCGTTCGAAAGGGCAGGGATTCGCGTCGGCTCGCTCGAGACGGCCGCGTTCGCGGTCTCCGTGCTGGGCGCGCGCGCGGTGGGGGAGGGATTCCTCGTCTGGGTGGACGATGAGGCGGCCACGACGCTCGTCTTCGCGGGCGGGCAGCTCCGTTTCGCGCGCACGCGGAGCTTCACGGATCCCCTCGAGGCGGTGCAGGATATCCGCCTCGCCGTCACCTTCGGATTGCCCGTTCGGTCGCCCGAGGCGCCTCCCGTGGACGTCACGGCGGCCTGCGCGGCGGGGCCCGTGGACTCTCCGGTCGTCGGGGCCTTGCGCGCGTTTCGAGCCGGGGCCGGGGCCGCGGAGCCGGACCTTCTCACGCAGGTCCGGCTCGTGCCGGGCGCGACGGTGACGCCGGCTGCGGCGGCCGAGGAGGCTTCAACTCTCGCCGCCCTCGGTACGCTCGCGGGGGGGGATTGATGCCGGGCCGCTTCAACCTCGCGCGCCGGCCTTTCGTCGACACGCGTCCGGCAAACCTCACGGCGACGTTTCTCGCGATGCTCGTGGCCGTGCTCTCGTTCGTCGCGGCCCGGACGGTGATCCGGTATTTCGCCGACTCCAGCCGGGCGCGCGCGTCGATCGCGAACCTCAGGGCCGAGATCTCGAGCCTCGAGGAGGCGCGGCGGAAAGCAGAAGCGTCGCTCGCGCGGATCGACGTCGGCGCCCTGGCCTTCGACGTGGAGGACGCGAATGAGATCGCCCTCCGGCGCGCCTTTTCGTGGACCCGCTTTCTTTCCCGTCTCGAGAAGACCCTGCCGCCCGACATCCGCATCGCGTCGATCGGGCTCCAGAAGATGACCGCGACCTCGGGAACGCCCGCCATTGCCATCGCACGGCGCGGTTCGGGAGAGACGGTGCTCGTGAGCCTGGTCCTCGTCTCGCGCGACCCGAACGGCCTGCCGAAGACGATTCGCGCGTTCGACGCCTCACCCTGGTTCGAAGCGCCTACGCCGGCGAGCGAAGACCGCGGCGAGAAGGGTCTGCCCGAAGGGCGCCGGCTCACCCTCTCGGTCGCGTACCACGACGTCGAAGGCCGCAAGGAAGGGCGCCCGTGAGCGCGCCTTCGGCTACCGTCCTTCAGGGTGCGGGCGATCGCATTCGCGGATGGCTCCCGCTCGTGCGCCGTGGAGGCGTCCGGCCGTCGCCCTGGCGGGCCCGCCTGCCCCTGTTCGCTTTCCTCTCCGTCCTCCTCGTTCTGGCGACGGCCGTGCTCATCGGCTACCACGCCTTCTACGACGAAAGGTTCAAGGCGCTCGAAAAGACCCGGGCCGAGCTCGAGGCGAAGCGCGACGAGGCCGCGGAGGCCACGCGGCGGGTCGTGAACACCGAGCAGCGCCTCCGCGCTCTCGAGCGGGACCTCGAGGCATTCAATCGGGACGTCCTCGGCGGCCGCAAGGAACGGCTCGCCGCCGTGATCGAGGACGTCTACCTGCTCACGCAGAAGGCCGGGACGGTGCCGAGCCAGATCGCATACGCGTTCACGGACGCCAACAGCGCCACGCGCCTCGGCCTCACGTTCGCCGTTCAGGGGCGCTACGCCGACGTCAAGAAGCTTCTCTTTTCGTTCGAGAGCAATCCCCGCTTTCTTCTCCCCGAGAACGTCGCGCTCGTGACCGACGAGACGCAGCCGGACGTGCTGCGCCTGAACCTCACGGTGGCGCACTATTTCCGCCCCGACGGCTCGCCCGCGCCCCGCCGCGCAGGGCGGGCAGCGGTGCCGCCCTCCGCGGCGCAGGCGGCCCCTTCCGCGCCGAAGCCCACGCCGGCTCTTGGAGGGCTTCCGGAATGAGCGCGTTGAAGGCAACTCGGAAGTCGAGTCTCAGGCTGCTCCTGTTCGTTCTTCTCGTCGTCCTGGGCCTCGCGGGGCTGTCTTACCTTTCCCGGGGGAGCGGAGCGCCCGAAGCTCCCGAGGCTCCCGCGGGCGCGCCTATCTCCGGCCGTCCGCGGGCCGCCCGGATCGGCGCCGATCCCGAGTCCGTGCCCGACCTCACGCGCGTGGCCGTGCGGGGCAGCGCGGACGAGCGCGTAGGGCGGAACGTGTTCCGTTTCTATGATTTGCCCACGCCGACGCCCCGCCCGACACCGATCCCGACGCCCACGCCGGTCCTGCCCGGGAGCCCGCGGTTCGTCGGGCCGATGCCGATTCAGCCGACGCCGACGCCGACGCCCATCATTCCGCCGAGCATCCCGTACAAGGTCCTCGGCGTCTTCGGCTCCCGCGACGCGCTCATCGTGTCGCTCGAAGAGGGCGGCCGGATCATCAACGCCCGAGAGGGGGACGTCGTCGACGTCCGCTTCAAGGTCCACAGGATCAACCGCGAGTCGGTCGACTTCAGCTTTCCCGGTCTTCCACCCGAGATCACAAGGCGCATTCCCATCCCGCTCCCGTGATGCGGGAGATTGAAGGACTTCGCATGACGACGACACGAAACGGCCGAGCCTCCCGCCGATTCCCACGCCTTCCGGGCGTGGCGGTCGCTCTCGTTCTCGCGCTCCTCGCGTCCGGCTGCGTCTCGTCGCGGGCTTATCGCGACGGCGAGCGCGAGGAGGCACGCAAGCACTGGGACCTTGCCGTTCTCGCCTACGAGAGGGCCCTCGCCCTCGATTCGAAGGACTCGGCCGCGCGCATTTCCCTGCAGCGGGCGCGCTTTCAGGCGGCCCAGGCCCACTACGAGCGCGGGCGCCTGCACCGGTCCGCGGGCCAGCTCGACCTCGCCGTCGCCGAACTCGAGGTGTCGACCGCCCTCGACTCCACGAACGACTCGGCGCTTCAGGAGCTGAAAAGAGCCAAGGCCGACATCGAGAGCCGCAACCGCGAGAACGCCGGCGGGACCCCCGTCGAGAAGGCGAAGGCGCGGACGCGGGGCATGCGCGGCGCTCCGCCGATGCTGAATCCGTCGTCGACGAAGCCGATCGACGTGGCGTTCGCGCCCGACACGAACATCAAGAAGATCTACGCGGCGCTGGGCGCGGCGGCGGGCATCAACATCATCTACGACCCCCAGCTCAAGGACGACAAATTCACGCTCGACCTCCGGGGCATGACGTTCCAGAAGGCCCTCGAGACCGCGATGCGCCAGGCCGGCCACTTCTACAAAGTCATCGACGAGAAGACGATCCTGATCGCGCAGGACACCCCGCAGAACCGCAAGGAGTACGAGGACCAGGTCATCCGCACGTTCTTCCTCTCGAACGGCGACGTGAAAGACGTCTCGGCGATGGTGCGGTCGATCCTGGACCTGCGCCGGCTCGGCACGATCCCGGCGCTGAACGCGATCATCATCCGCGACACGGCCGACAAGGTGGCCGTGGCCGAGCGGCTCATCGAGGTGAACGACAAGGCGAAATCCGAGGTCGTCGTGGACGTTGAGCTCCTCCAGGTGAACACGGACAAAGCCATGAACCTGGGATTGTCCTTCTCCACCCCTGGGTCGGTGTCGGTCACGCCGGGGGGCGGGGCCGCCGTAACGTCGCTGCCCTGGAGTGCGATCAAGGGCCTCGGGATCAACGACCTCTCGTTCTCGATTCCGACGATCGCGTACAACTTTCTCAAGCAGAATACGGACGCCGAGCTCCTCGCCAAGCCGCAGCTCCGCATCGCCGAGGGCGAAAAGGCGCAGCTCGTCATAGGCGATCGCGTGCCGATCCCCGTCACGACGATCAGCACGCAGCAAGCCATCGGTCAGACAGGCATCGTCCCGATCACGTCGTACCAGTATCAGGACGTCGGGATCAAGATCGACATGGAGCCGCGCGTCCACCACAACAAGGAGGTGTCGCTCAAGCTCACGATCGAGGTGTCGCAGCTCGGGGCGTTCAACAAGGACGGGCAGCCGACCATCGGCACGCGGACGATCACGTCGTCGATCCGCTTGAAGGACGGCGAGACGAACTTCCTCGCGGGCCTCATCCGCAAGGACATCTCCAGGACCAAGAGTACGATCCCATTCCTGGGCGACCTTCCGCTCATCGGTGCCCTCTTCACGCAAAACATCACGGACGACAAGCGGACGGACCTATACCTCACGCTCACGCCGCACATCATCCGGTCCCCCCAGATCACGGACGAGGATCTGATCCCGATCTGGGTCGGCACGGAGAACAACGTCTCGTTCTCGGGCCTCAATACCCGCCTCGAGTCGCCGAACGCGACGGGCTCGCCCTTCGACGCGCCGCCCGCCGGGGGCGCCCGCCCGCCCGTGCGCCCGGTGCCGGCGACCCCCGCAGGGCCCAATTCCAACCTGCCCATCATCATCCAGGGGGGCTCGGGGCCGAACGATCCCTTCAGGCCCACGCCGGCCCCGGCGCCGACGCCCGCTACGCCGAGGGCGCCGAATGCGACGGCCACGGTCGAAACACAGGCTCTCCTCCAGAGCCCGACCGCCGCGGCCGGCCCCGTGCTCCGGCTCGAGGCGACGCCTTCCCAAGTCGCGCCCGGCGGCGTTTCCGTCGTGAATCTCACGGGCGATTCCGGTCTCGACGCGCTCTCAGCGCTCGAGCTCACGGTCGAGTGGGATCCCTTTGTAGCCGAGGTCACGGGGATCGCGCCCGGACCGTGGCGGAGCGGCTTTGGCGGGGACATGGTGCAATTCGACGCGGACCGCGTCGCCGGCCGTGCTCACCTCCACTTCAAGCGCGCCGGCGGGGTCGGCTTGCCCGACGGCGTCCTCACAACGCTCGCCGTGCGCGCCCTTGCTCCGGGGACCACGCTCGTGCGCGTCACCGCGGGCACGGCATCCACGACCGGCGGAGCCACGCCGGCGCCGCGCGTCGAGGCGGCTTCTCTCACGGTGAAGCAGGTGCCATGACCCCGTTCCTGGGGATCCGTTGCCGCTCCCGCACGCGCGGCTTCTCGCTCGTCGAGCTCGTCATCGTCTGCGCCTGCATCCTCATTCTCACGGCGATGATCGTGCCGGTGACGCGCTTCGGCATGGTGCGGCAGAAGGAAATGGAGATGCGCGAGGCGCTGCGCTCGATGCGCAGCGCGATCGACGACTTCAAGCGCCTCTCGGACCAGGGACTCATCCCCGTGGACCTCGATACCGAGGGGTACCCGAAGACCCTCGACAAGCTCGTCGAGGGCGTCGACCTCGTGGGCCAGGTCAAGAAGAAGAAGAGGTTCATCCGGAAGATCCCGTTCGATCCGATGACCGGCAAGGCGGAATGGGGTCTTCGGAGCTATCAGGACGATCCGGACGCGCGCTCGTGGGGCCGCCAGAACGTGTACGACGTGTACTCGCTCTCGCCGCTGACGGGCCTCGACAAGACGAAGTACAAGGACTGGTGATGCGAAGAGGAAAAGGCTTCACTCTCGTCGAGCTTCTCGTGGTCATGGCAATTATGGGCATTCTTGTCGCCATCGCGGTTCCGCAGCTCCAGAAGGCCCCGATCCGCGCGAAGGAGGTCACCCTGCGCGAGGATCTCTTCACCTTTCGCTCGTGTCTCGACCAGTACTACGCGGACAAGGGCCACTATCCCGACACGCTCCAGACGCTCGTGACGGACAAGTACATCCGCAAGATTCCGATCGACCCGTTCACGAAGTCGGCCGACACGTGGCAGGTCATCATGGAGGAGCCCGACTCCTCGGAGACGGCATCGCAGGAGCCCCCGGGGATCATCGACGTGAAGAGCGGCGCGAAACAGGCGTCGCTCGACGGGTCTCCGTACAACACGTGGTGAAGGTGAAGAGCCCGAGCCGCGGCTACACGCTCGTCGCGCTCATCATCGGAATGACGGTGATGTCGATTCTCATCGCGGCGGTGCTTCCGATGGCGTCGGCCGAGGCGCAGCGCGACAAGGAGGCCGAGCTCATCTTCCGCGGCCTCCAGTATGCCGAGGGAATCCGCACGTTCCGGAAGCACTACGGACGGTACCCGAACACGCTGAAGGAGATGTACGAAGTCCGCCCGCGGACGCTCCGCAAGCTCTGGAAAGACCCGATGACAAACTCGCTCAACTGGGGTCTCATCACGTTGACGAGCGGGGCGCCGCTCGTGGGGGCGACGCCGGGAGGCATGCCGGGCGGCGGCCTGCTGACCCCCACGCCCGTCCCCACGCCGCGGCCGGGAACGGCGGGGACGCCGGGCAATCCCGGGGACGCGCCGCCGGGCCCCATCATGGGGGTCTACTCGACGTCGAAGAAGAAGGGCTATCGCCTCTTCACGGGGCGGGAGAACTACAACGAGTGGCGCTTCACGGAGCAGACGCTTCTGAATCAGCCTCCCTCCGGGCCGCCGCTCCCGCCCGGCCCGGGAATCGGAATCGGGCGCTGAGTCAGGGCCGTGGCCGCGGCGTGGCGGCGGATGCCGCGGGCCGTGCGGCGTCGCGCACGGCCGCCTCCAGAGAGCGCGCCGCGAGCGCGTGACCTTTCGCGCTCCAGTGGATGCCGGTCGGAAGGAAGAGCCGTTCGCCCGCACGCGTGGCGTCGCGGAACGCGGGAAGGAGGTCGACGACCGGCACATTACGGCGTGCGCAGGCCTCCTTCACGCGGAAGAAACCGTCGGGGTCGAGCGCCTCCGGGCCGAGTCCGTAGATCCTGAGCACTCGCTCCTTCACGGCGTCGTCGACAAGAAATCTCGGCGGGACCGTGAAGACGAGCGGCGCCGCGCCGAGGGCGTGCGCCTCACGAGTGACGGCGTGAAGGAGCGCCCAGGTGAGCTCGAACTCGGCGTTTCGGGAAGGCGGCGCGGCGCGGAGCGAGAGGTCGAGCATGACGGGCCGCTCTTCGGGCTCGACCCCGCCCGGCTGGCCGAGCGCGCGCCTCACGAGGGACCAGAGATGAGAGCGGGACCCGAGAATGTCGGCGAGCCTCACGAGCCCCGACGGGCCGGATGCCGCGCCTTGCGGGACGAGCGTCAGCGTGCCGTCCGAGAGGAGAAACCGCGGTTTCTCCATTTCGTAGATCTTCGGGCTCGCGTTCTCCATGACGTCGTTCCAGAAGAATCCGGCGAGGACGACATCGGGCGCGAGGCGAGGGCCCCAGCGCCGGAGGGTCAGGAGGGCCTGATCGGTTCCGTAGCCCGGGACGCCGAGATTGACGACTTCGAAGGACGGCCCGAGACGCACCGCGAGCTGGTGTGTGAGGGTCTCGTCCTGTCGCACGCCGCTGCCGAAGACAAACGAATCGCCCAGGACGGCGACGCGGATGATTCCAGAAACCTTCCCCGCGTGCTCGTCGTCGCGGAACCCGAGCGTGTTCGTCCGCACGTCCGCCTGCCAGGGTTCGTCGCTCCTGAGGCCGACGACGTTGGGCCGAAGCGTCCAGCCCAGCTCCGGGTCGACGTGCACGAGAGGGCCGCCGGCGTTGGGCGCGGCGTAACGCTCGGCGAGGGGCTGGGGAGCGAAGAGTCGGAGACCAGCCTCCGCGCCGGCGAGCCCCGCCGCGAGCGCGGCCAGCGTGAGAGCGGCATTCCGCCAGAATTCCTTCGAGGCGATCGTTTGCTCCCTTCGTCCCGAACCATTGTCGCCCCGGGGCGTTCCAAACGCTCGTCCTCGAACTAGAATCGGCCGTGCTCGAGAGGCGGCTCCCGGACGGGACGGCGGTGTGGCTAGACCCGATGCGCGACGTGAAGAGCCTCGCGCTCTCGGTCACGATGGCCGGCGGCTCCTCGGGCGAGGAGCCCGAGGAGCGCGGCGCGACGCACTTCCTGGAGCATCTCCTTTTCAAACGGACGCGCCGCCGCTCGGGCGCGGCCGTCGCGCGGATCACGGACCGGCTCGGAGGCGAGTGCGACGCGTACACGACGAAAGAGTCCGTGTCGTTCCACGCGCGTGTCCCCTCCGAACGGGCGGCCGAGGCCGTGGACCTCCTCCTCGACCTCACGTCCGCCCCCGCGTTCACGGCCGCTGACGTCGAGGTCGAGCGCGGCGTGATCCTGGAGGAAATGGCGGAGGCCGAAGACCTTGCCGAAGACCTCCTCCATGAGGCGTTCCTCCGGCGCCTCTGGCCCTCGCACGCGCTCGGCGCGCCGATTCTCGGAACGAAAAAGACGGTCACGGGTCTCACGCGCGCGCGCCTCGCGGCACGCTTCCGCGTGATCGCGCGCCCCGCGGGCACGCTCGTCGCGGCCGCGGGCGCCTTCGACCCGGACCGGCTCGTGGAGCTTCTGACCCGCTCTCGTGGGCGGCGTCACGCGGCGCCTCCGGCCGGCCCGGCCGCTCCTGTCGTCGCGCCGGGGAAGCCCCGCTCGGCCCGCTGCGCGTTTCATCTCGCGCGGCCGGAGCTTCAGCAGACGCACCTTCTCGTGGGCGGGCCGACGATTCCGTTCTGCCATCCGCTCGTTCCGGCCGCGTGGATCGCGAGCGAGGTGCTCGGGGGCGGCGTCTCGTCGCGTCTCTGGCGCGACGTGCGCGAGCGGCGCGGCCTGGCCTACTCCATCGGCACGGGCCTGACGCTGCATCGTGCGGCAGGCGTCGCCCTCGTCTCCGCCGCGACGCAGCCGAAGAATCTCGCGCGCCTCGTCGCGACGACGGCCCGCGCCCTCCGGCGTTTCCGCGAGGAGGGCGTCACGCGTGCTGAGCTCTCCCGCGTGCGAAACCAGTTCCACGCGGAAGCGGCGCTGTCGCTCGAGTCCACGGCCGCCCGGCGCGAGACCGCCGTTCGCGCCTGGCTCTATCGGGGCCGCCCGTACTCCGCCGAGCAATTTCTGGCCGACGTGGACCGCGTGACGCGCGACGACGTGTCCGCGGCAATCGGCTACCTCTATGGCCCCTCGGGCGGCGCGGGTGCAGGCCAATTCGGTCTCGGCATCGCCGGGCCTCTGCCCGCGGGGGCGCGGCCCGAGGCCTTCGTGCGCCATCTCGCCGACGACGTCTCCGAGGCGCTCGCGGCATGACGGCCCCACCCCCCGGCCTTCCCGTCCGCGTGCGCTACCGCATGGCTGAAGCGTTTCTGGATCTCGCTCCGCCGGCCTACGCCTCCCAGGGCGCCGCCGGCGCCGACCTACGCGCGGCGGTCGCCGAGCCCCTCGTCGTGGCTCCCGGGGCGCGACTCGTGGTTCCGACGGGCCTCGTGCTCGAGATTCCCGCGGGCTTCGAGGGGCAGGTGCGTGCCCGTTCGGGCCTCGCGCTGAAGAAAGGGATCGCGCTTGCGAACGGGGTCGGGACGATCGACGCGGATTACCGCGGAGAGGTCGGGGTCCTCGTTGTGAACCTCGGGAACGAAGCCGTGACGCTCGCGCGCGGCGAGCGGATCGCGCAGCTCGTGATCGCGCCTGTCGCGCGCGCCGTGTTCGAGGAGGCTTCCCTCCTCGGCGAGACGGTGCGCGGCGACGGCGGCTTCGGAAGTACGGGGGGGCAGTGAGCCGCCTCGAGGTCAGTTTCCTCGGATCCGGCTCCTCGGGAAACTGCGCCGTCGTGCGCGTGAACGGGACGAGCATCCTCGTGGACGCGGGCCTTTCGATGAAGGAGACCGAGCGCCGGCTCGTGCAGCGCGGCTCGTCGCTCGACGCGATCTCCGCGATCTTCATCACCCACGAGCACGCGGACCACATGCACGCGGCTCTCGACCTGAACCGGAGGCGCGGCATTCCCATCTACGCCTCTCGCGGGACCGCCGTTGCCGGGGGATTTCCCGGCCCCCTCTTCGCCGACGTGCGGCCCGTCGCCGGCGGGAAGGAGCTCGCCGTCGGCGACCTCCACGTGCGCGTCACGTCGACGCCGCATGACGGGGCCGAATCGGTGTGCTACGTCTTCGCGGACGCCGGAGGGCGCCGCGTGGGCATCGTGACGGACCTCGGACATCTCTCGCATGCGGTCCTCGAGGCGCTCGAGGACTGCGAGGTGCTCGGGCTCGAAGCGAACCACGACGAGGACCTCCTGCGGTCGGGTCCGTATCCGCCCTACCTCAAGAAACGCATTCTCTCGGCCGTGGGACATCTGTCGAACGAGTGCGCCGCGGACGGGTTGAAGCGCCTCGTCGGGCCGCGGACCGGAGCCGTGGTCGCGCTTCACGTCTCGCGACACAACAATACGGGGGCGCTCGCCGAGCGGGTGTTTCGCGAGGCGCTCGAGGCAACAGGGACCCGCGCAACGCTCGCCGTCGCCCGGCACGACGCGCCCACGGAATGGATCGGCGCGTACTAGAAGAGAGGAGTCGACGATGACGGTTCTCGTGAAGGTCATGCTCAAGCCGGGGGTCCTCGATCCTCAGGGGAAGGCCATCGCCGACGCCCTCCACCGCCTCGGTTACGGCGCCGTCTCCGACGTGCGGGCCGGGAAGCTCTTCCGCATCGAGGTCGACACGGACGATCCGAAGGCGGCGCGGGAGGTGGGTTCTCAGATGGCGGAGAAGCTGCTCGCGAATCCCGTCATCGAGGACTACGAGCTCGTTCTCGAGGCGGCCGGCGCGCCGGCCGGCATGGAAGCCAGAGCACTTCGGTGAGCGGCGCGACGGGGGCCGGCGGCGCGGGGGCGGGCATACCGCGGGTCGCCGTTGTCGTCTTTCCGGGCAGCAACTGCGACGAGGATGCGGCCCTCGCCTCACGAAACGTGCTCGGGGCGGACGTGAAGATGGTGCGACACGACGAGCGCGCGCTCGGCGATCCCGACCTCGTGATCCTTCCGGGTGGGTTCTCGTATGGCGACTACCTGAGGAGCGGCGCGATGGCCCGCTTTTCTCCGGTGATGGAATCCGTCGCGGCGTTCGCGGGGCAGGGCGGAGCGGTGCTCGGCATCTGCAACGGCTTCCAGATCCTGTGCGAGGCCGGACTCCTGCCGGGGGCGATGCTGCGGAACGAAGGCCTCCGTTTCGTGTGCCGGGACGTTTTCCTGCGTGTCGAATCGAAGCGCACCCCGTTCACGCTCGCGATCAACAAGGGCGATGTCCTCCGAATGCCCATCGCGCACGGAGACGGGAACTGGACGGCCGAGAAGAGGGTGTACGAGGAGATGCTCGCGCGGGACCAGGTCGTCTTCCGCTACGTGCGCGCCGACGGTTCGCGGGGAGCGGGGGGCAATCCGAACGGCTCGCTCGACGACGTGGCGGGCATCTGCAACGTGAAGGGCAACATCGTGGGTCTCATGCCGCATCCGGAGCGCGCCGCCGAGAACCTCCTCGGCGGCACCGACGGGGC
>DAIOUV010000026.1:0-48655 GCA_036759345.1 Acidobacteriota bacterium
GTGAACGCGACACCGGTGCCGGAGTCGTCGCCCATGTTGCCGAAGACCATCGTCATGACGCTGCACGCCGTGCCGAGGTCGTCCGAGATCTTGAATTGCTTCCGGTAGTCCTTCGCGCGCGGGCCGAACCACGAGCCGAAGACGGCCTCGACCGCGAGGCGGAGCTGGTCGTGCGGCTCGGTCGGGAACGGCTTTCCGGTCTCCTTCTTGACGATGGCCTTGAACTCGTCGACCAGCCCGGCGAGGTCCTTCGCGCCGAGTTCGGTGTCCGACTTTGCGCTCCTCGCGTGCTTGCGCTTCTCGAGCGCCGCGTCGAACTTCTCGGCGGGGATATCGAGGACGATCCGGCCGAACATCGAGATGAACCGGCGGTACGCGTCCCACGCGAAGCGCTCGTTCTTCGTGAGCGCCGCGAGGCCCTGGCGGCTCTGGTCGTTGAGGCCGAGGTTGAGGACCGTGTCCATCATCCCGGGCATCGACATCGCGGAACCCGAGCGCACGGAAACAAGCAGCGGGTCCCTCGGGTCGCCGAGGCGCTTCTTCGTGGATCGTTCGACCGTCGCGATGCCGCGCTCCACCTGATCCCAGAGTCCCGACGGCAGCTTCCCGCCGCCCTTGAAGTACGCGTTGCAGGCCGCGGTGGTGATGGTGAACCCGGGAGGGACGGGGAGGCCCGCGTTCGTCATCTCCGCGAGGCCGGCGCCTTTGCCGCCGAGCAGCGCGCGCATCTTCGCGTTGCCTTCGGCCTTGCCGCCGGCGAACAGGTACACCCACTTCTGGGCCTTCGCCTTCGGAGCGGCCTTGGCCGCTTTTTTCGCACGCGTCGACGACATGGCGCACCTCCCCTGACTTGCAGGACGGATATTGGCAGATTTTCTCCTCCTGCGACCTCCCGATGCTAGGGTCGCGGCCCGTGTACGAACGCCCCGGAATGATTCAGGTGCATCAGCGATTGAACTCCCCGGGGTGTTCCATTATCCTTTGTTATCCGAAACGTCCGGCCGAAGAGGAGAAACGCTCTCATGCCGATTCCCGCGCACCGCGCACTGCGGACGACCGCCCATGGCCTCATCGCCGCCCTTTTCCTGCTTGCGTTCGGCCGGGCCGAAGCCCAGGCCCTCATCAAGGTCAGCGACAGCATCAACTTCAAGGTCGGCATGCTGATGCAGCCGCAGGTGGACTGGCAGGAGGTCCGCAACCTCACGGACGACGGCAGCGGCGGTTTCCAGCAGAACATGTTTATTCGCCGCGTGCGCTTCATGATCGGCGGCCAGGTCTCGAAGGACGTCTTCTTCTTCGCGGAGACGGAAAACGGCTCGCTGGGAAAATCGACACAGGCCGTCGGCGGAGCACAGGCGGCGAAGTCGCTCGGCACCGGTTTCAACCTCCTCGACGCCGTCGGCGAGTGGCGCATCGCGAAGGAATTCAATATCCAGTTCGGGGAGATCAGGGTGCCGATCAGCCGCGAGGCCCTGAAGGGCAGCACGAGCAATTTCATGCTCGACTTCTCGGCCTACGCCTTCCCGACCAGCGCCGCGCTCCAGAACAACTCCGAGCGCGACACGGGCGCGATGCTGCGCGGCTACTTCTTCTGCGACCGTCTCGAATATCGCGCGGGCGTGTTCTCGGGGTTCCGGGCACCGGGCGTGAAGAACGCGACGCGTTTCACGGGCCGGCTGCAGTACAACTTCTTCGATACCGAGGTCTACAGTTTCGTCTCCCTCCCGGGTGGGTACTACGGCACGAAGAAGATCCTCGCGATCGGCGGCGCCTACGACACGCAGAACGACTTCCGCTACGCGTCGGCCGACCTGTACCTCGACTGGCCGATCCCGCTCGGCTCTTTCGAGTCGTCGATTCAGTACCAGTACATCAACGGCGGCAACACGTTCGCAACGGCCCTGCCCCAGCAGAGCACCTTCCAGATCGAGGGTGGCGTTTTCCTGAAGGGCCTCAAGATCGGCCCCATCGCGCGGTATGAGCAGAAGACGTTCACCGCCGCCATCGTGAACAACGTGACGACGAAGGACGAGAACCGCGTGGCCGTCGGCCTGAACTTCTATCCTTTCCCGAAGACTCCGAACGCCTTCAACGTCAAGTGCTGGTGGCAGCGCGTCCAGCTCAAGCCCGGTGCTGCCCCGGGGCAGACCACGTCCGGTTACGCCACGAACCAGTTCACGGTCCAGATGCAGATCTACTACTTCTGATCTCGCCGCGCCGCGCCGCGCGTTCCAGGCCCCGTTCGCAGACATCGCCGCCCCTCTTCACGAGGGGCGGACCCGTCTTGGAGGAGAACCCATGAAGTCAACCCGACCGTCCTGCACTCTCCTCGTCCTCGCCAGCGCGCTCCTGGCGGCCTCTCCGACGCTCGCCCAGGACGTCATAAGGATCGGAGCCGTCCTGCCCGTCACGGGCAAGGAATCGAAGATCGGCGGCGCCTTCAAGGCCGCGACGGAATACGCGGTGAAGGAAGTGAACGACGCGGGCGGGCTCGACGTCGGCGGAAAGAAGCTGAAGATCGACCTCTCCCTCCTCGACGACACCTCGGACGCGTCCCGGAGCGCCCAGCTCGTCGAGCAGCTCATGGCGCAACAGAAGGTCCATGCCGTGATCGGCGGATACGGATCCCAGCTCGTGCAGGCGCAGAGCGTCGTCCCCGACCGGTACGGCATCCCGTACATCTCCGGCGGCGCGGGCGCGACGAGCATTTACGGGCGCAGCAAATGGGTCTTCGGGGTGCTCTCGCCCGTCGAGAACCTCGCGACGACGCAGATGGATTTTCTCTCGGATCTCGTTGCCCAGGGAAAGCTCAAGAAGCCCCTGAAGATCGCCCTCCTCGCCGAGAACACCGAGCACGGAAAGGACTTCCAGAAAGGCGTGAAGGACTACGCGAAGGCGCATCCGGGCTATTCCGTCGTCCTCGACGAAAGCTTCGAGCTCTACGCGGCCGACTTCAAGCCGCTCCTCGGCCGTGTCGCCGCCGCGAAGGCCGACCTCTTCATGTGTGACGCGCACCTCGAGGACTTCATCTCGATGCAGCGCACATATACGCAGATGGGCCTTTATCACCAGATGCTCACATACGGCGCCCGCGGCGCGGACGAAGCGGGCCGCAAGGGCCTCGGCGCCGCGACGGACTACATCTTCGCGAGCGGCTGGTGGTCGGACCTCCTGCCGTATCCGCAGGTGAAGGCGTTCGCAGCGAAGTGGAAGGCGGCCTCGGGCTCCGCGCCGCAGTGGTACCACGCGACCGCATACGAGGCCGTGCGATCGCTCTTCGCGGCGATCCGGAAAGCCGGCTCGCTGAAGCCCGAGGCCATCCGCGCGGCGCTCGCCGCGATCGAGCTCCGGGACTCGATCCTGCCGGGCGGCGTCCTGAAATTCACGAAGACCGGCCAGGCCGTCCTCCCCTTCGTCGTGACGCAGAACAAGCCTGGCGGGAAGGTCGACATCGTGTGGCCGAAGGAGGCGCGCACGGGCGAACCCGTCGCTCCGATGCCGAAGCCGTGAGCCGGTGAGGGGCGTCCTCAACGTCCTCATCGATTCCCTTCTCGCCGCGGGCCTGTACGCGACCATGGCCTACGGGCTCGCGGTGATCTACGGGGTCATGCGCATCATCAACCTCGCCCACGCCGGGGTCATGATGCTCGGGGCGTACACGACCTTCTCCCTGTTCACGCGGTTTTCGCTCGACCCGTTTCTCTCCCTCCTCGTCGTCGCGCCCCTCTTCTTCGGGGGCGGCGTCCTCCTGTACCGGACCGTCGTCCGGCGCCTGCCCCGTTCGGGCGGCACCGCTTCGATAGAAAGCCTGCTCCTCCTCTTCGGCGTCTGGCTCGTCCTCCAGAATCTCGCCTACGTGATCTGGACCGGCGACACCCAGTCGATCCTCACGTCGTACACCCTCAAGTCCGTTTCCCTGCTCGGCGTGCGCGTCGGCGTGCCCGCTCTCCTCGTCTTCGGGATGTCCGCGCTCTCCCTCCTCGTCCTCGAGTTCGTCCTGCACCGCACCTACCTCGGGAAAGCCGTCCGCGCCGTCACCCAGAACCGCGACGCGGCGCTTCTCGCGGGCGTGAACGCCGACCAGATCTCCGCGGCCGCCTTCGGCCTCGGGACCGCGTTCGCGGGCGTCGCGGGCGGAATGCTGTCGACGCTTTACGCGTTCACGCCGGACTTCGGCCGCAGCTTCCTGCTCAAGGCCTTCTGCATCATCGTCCTCGGAGGCATGGAAAGCGTGACCGGCGTCGCGGCGGGAGCTCTCGTGCTCGCTCTCCTCGAGAATGGTCTCGCCGTCTGGACGACGATTCCGACCTCGTTCCAGGACGCCGTGAGCTTTGCGCTTCTCTTCGTCGCCCTCGTCGCCTTCCCTCAGGGGCTGCCTGGGCTCTTCACGCGCCTCGCGCGCCGGCGGGCGGTCCGGTGAAGGCCTTCCCCTGGGTCGCCGGGGCCGCGCTCGGCGTTCTCGCGCTCGCCGCCCCTCTCGTGCTCGAACGCGGCACGCTGAACGACGTTTGGAGCCTCGCGTTCGCCGTCATCCTCGCGTCGGCGTGGAATCTGCTGGGGGGCTTCGCCGGTCAGGTCTCGCTCGGTTACTCCGCCTTCCTCGGGATCGGGGCCTACGCGACGGTGCTGCTCTCGCTGCGCGGCATGAACCCCTTCCTCACGCTCCCCCTCGGGGCCGCTCTGGCGGCCGCCTTCTCGGTCCTCATCGGCCTTCCGGCATTCCGGCTGCGCGGCCCCTACTTCACGATCGCGACGATCGGCGTCGGTGAGGTCGTCCGCGTGTGCGCCTCGAGCGTCTCGTTCACCGGAGGCTCGAGCGGCCTCCGGATGCCTCCGGGCACGTTCGACTTCACGCTCAACTACCTGTCGATGGTGGCGCTCGCGATCGCGGTCGTCGCGCTCGCGGCGTTCGTGAAACGCAGCGCTTTCGGGCAGGCTCTCGCCGCCATCCGACAGGACATCGACGCGGCGGAGGCGCTCGGCATCGATTCGACGCGTTTCAAGCTCGCGGCGCACGCGCTCTCGGCGGCCCTCGTTGCCGTCGCGGGCGGGCTCTATGCGATCAACTTCCAGTACATCGCCCCCGGCTCGGTCTTCGACTTCCGGCTCAGTCTGAGCATCGTCCTGATGCCCATCGTCGGGGGCGTCGGGACCATCGCCGGGCCCGTCCTCGGGGCATTGGTCTTTTCGACCCTGCAGATCAAGCTCCTCTCGATCCCGGCCCTGCGCGACTCGTACCTCTTCATCTACGGCACGCTCCTCATCGTCGTCATGCTCTTCGAGCCGAAGGGCATCCTCGGACTCGTGAGGAGAGTCTTCAACCGGCGCCTCCGGCGCTTCTATGCCGATGCCTGAGCCGATCCTCTCCGTGAAGGCGCTGAAGAAGATCTTCGGGGGACTCCTCG
This sequence comes from Acidobacteriota bacterium, assembly GCA_036759345.1. Classification (GTDB taxonomy): domain Bacteria; phylum Acidobacteriota; class Thermoanaerobaculia; order UBA5066; family UBA5066; genus Fen-183. Next base: position 5,406 of record DAIOUV010000026.1, read on the forward strand.
CCCTCTCGGACGTGAGCTTTTCGGTCGCCGAAGGCGAGATCTACGGAGTCATCGGCCCGAACGGCGCCGGCAAGACGACCCTCTTCTCCTGCCTCGTCGGATCCCTGCCCCCGACCTCGGGCTCGATTCTGTTCCGCGGGCGGGAGATCGCGGGCCTTCCCAACTACGCCGTCGTCGCGCGCGGGCTCGTGAGCACGCACCAGATCGCGCGCCCGTTTCGCGACATGACCGTCGAGGCGAACGTGTCGATCGGCGCCCACTTCGGAGCGGGACGGAGACGCGGGGCGGATGCCCGCCGGCGCGTGGCGGACATCCTCGAGCGCACGGGCCTCGGCGCCCGGGCCGGATCGCTCGCGATGGCGCTTCCGATCGGCGACCTCAAGCGTCTCGAGATCGCGCGCGCGCTCGCGACGGAGCCGGCGGTGCTCTGTCTCGACGAGGTCATGGGGGGGCTGAATCCCTCCGAGATCGTCGCGGCGATGTCGCTCGTTCGCGCGATCCGCGACTCGGGGCTCACCGTTCTCATGATCGAGCACCATGTCCATGCCGTGGCGGGTGTGACGGATCGCATCCTGGTCCTGAACTTCGGCGAAATGATCGCCGAGGGCGTGCCGCGCGACGTGCTCCGCAATCCGGAGGTCGTGGCGGCCTATCTCGGGGACGACGCGGGGGCCGCATGAGTCTTCTGTCCGTCGAGTCCCTCGACGTGTACTACGGCGACGTCCAGGCGGTGCGGAATGTCTCGTTCACCGTCGAGGAGGGCGAGGTCGTCACCCTCATCGGGGCGAACGGCGCCGGGAAATCGACGACTCTCCGCGCCGTCGCCGGCCTCCACTTCCCGCGGGCGGGGCGTGTCGTCTTCGACGGGAGGGACGTCGCGGGCAGACCCGCGAACGAGCTGGCCTCTGACGGAATGGTGCTCGTTCCCGAAGGCCGGCAGCTCTGGCCGGCCATGACGGTCCTCGAAAACCTTCGGATGGGCGCGTATCCGAAGCACGCCCGTGGGCGGGCCGAGGCGACGCTCGGAGAGATCTTCGGGATGTTCCCCGTTCTCGAGCGGCGGAGCGGACAGAAGGCGGGGACACTTTCCGGCGGCGAGCAGCAGATGTGTGCGATCGGACGCGGCCTCATGACGCAGCCGCGTCTGCTCCTGCTGGACGAGCCGGCCCTGGGTCTCTCCCCGCTCCTCGTCCGCGAGGTTTTCGCGTCGCTCCGGGCCATCCGCGCGCGCGGCGTGACGATCGTCCTCGTCGAGCAGAACGTGCCGCATGCCCTCGCGCTCGCCGACCGCGCCTACGTCCTCGAAACGGGCAGCGTCACGCTCACGGGGACCGCCTCCGAGCTCCTCGTCGACCCCCGCGTGCGCGACGGCTACCTGGGCTTCGCCTCCGCATGAAGAATCTCTTGCGATCGCTGCGCGAGAGGACCGAGCATCCGGCCGTCGTGTGGGGCGGCCGCTCTTACTCATTCGAAGAAATGCTCCGGTGGGCGGGCCAGTACGTGGCCTTTCTGGAACGGACCGGCGTCAAGCGCGGCGACCGCGTGGCGATCTTCGCCGAGACCTGCCCCGAGCTGATCGCTGCCCTCGTCGGTCACCTCTCGTCCGGCATCATTCACGTCCCGATCAACACGCGGTACAAGACCGACGAGGCCCGCCACATCCTCGAAGACTCGGGCGCGGTCGCGGTGTTGGCGGGAGATCCGGGCAGCGAATGCAAGCCCGTCCTCGACGAGATTCTGCGAGAGCGCCGCCCCCCGCAGCTGCGCGAAGTCATTTCCCTAGCCGAGGCTTTCCCCTCTTCCCCTTCTAAGAAATCCCCCTCTTCCTCTTCTCCGAAGCAAATCCTCTCTTCCGAGCCGCCATCCGACGACGACGTCGCGATGCTCATCTACACCTCGGGCACGACCGGCAAGAGCAAGGGCGTCGCGCTCTCGCACCGCGCGCTCGAGGAGAACACCCGCGCCGTGATGGACCTCTGGCAGTTCACGGAGCGCGACCGTCTCGTGCTCGCGCTTCCCCTCTTCCACGTGCACGGGCTCTGCCTCGGCGTCGCGGGCGCGCTGCTTACGGGCTTCACGCTCGCTCTCGAAGAGCGCTTCGACGCGGCCCGCGTGGTCGAGGCCTTCGCGCACGAGGGGGCAACGGCCTTCATGGGCGTGCCCACCATGTACGTCCGGCTGCTGGAGTATCTGGATGCGCACCCCGAAGGCGCCGCGGCTCTCCGGAAGGCACGGCTCTTCACGGCCGGCAGCGCGCCCCTTCCGGCGGCCGACTTCCATGCCTTCCAGGAGAAGACGCACCACGCGATCCTGGAGCGCTACGGCATGAGCGAGACGCTCTTCACGCTCTCGAATCCCTTCAATGGCGAGCGGCGCCCGGGAACCGTTGGATTGCCGGTCCCCGGCTGCTCGGTCCGCCTCGTGGACGACGAGGGACGCGAACCTCCCGTGGGCGAGCTCGGCGAGATCCACGTGAAGGGCAGCGGCGTCATGAGCGGCTACTGGCGGCGGCCCCACGAAACCGCGGCCGCGTTTCGGGATGGATGGTTTCTGACCGGCGACGTAGCGCGGCGAGACGCCGACGGCTACGTGACGATCGTGGGTCGCAGCTCGGTCGACATCATCAAGAGCGGGGGCTTCAAGATCTCGGCGCGCGAGATCGAGGACGTCCTCCGCCGGCATCCGGCTGTGAAGGACGCCGCGGTCGTCGGGCTTCCCGACCGCGTCTGGGGCCAGCGCATCGCCGCGGCCCTCGTGCTCAAAGACACGGTGCCACCCGGCGCATCCGGACCCGTCTGCGCCGCGGTCGCCGCCTTCGCGGCGGAGCATCTCGCCGACTACAAGAAGCCGCGCGACCTCCGCGCGGTCCCGGAGCTGCCGCGCAACGCGCTCGGGAAGGTCCAGAAGCATCTTCTCGTGAAGTCGTTCGGCGCCGATCCCGCCTAGCGGCCCGCCCCTCCCGTCGCCGCCTGGCCCTTGTCCCTCGTCCACTTCTCGCCCCACTCGAGCATCTCGGCGAGCGTGTGGAGGACCGATTCGCGCGCGCGATAGCCGTGCGCCTCGGCGGGCAGCATCACGAGCCGCGCCGTGCCACCCGTACCCTGGATCGCGGCGAAGAGACGCTCGGACTGGATCGGGAAGGTGCCCGAGTTGCTGTCCGCCTCTCCGTGGATGAGGAGGATCGGCGTCTTGATCCCGTTCGCGAAGGTGAAGGGCGAAACCTTCGTGTACACATCCGTCGCCTCCCAGTAGTTGCGCCGTTCGGACTGGAATCCAAACGGCGTCAGCGAGCGGTTGTAGGCGCCGCTGCGCGCGATCCCGGCCGCGAAAAGATCCGTGTGCGCGAGCAGATTCGCGGTCATGAAGGCGCCGTAGCTGTGGCCTCCCACGACGACGCGCTTCCGGTCCACGACGCCGCGCGCATCGAGCGCGTCGATCGTCGCCTTCGCCGAGGCGCCGATCTGCTCCACGTAGGTGTCGTTCATGTGCTCGGGATCGCCCACGACGGGCATCGTGGCGTCCATGAGCACCGCCCAGCCCTGGGTCAGGAAGAAGAGGGGTGACGCGCCCGAGAGGCGCGTGAAGGAGTTCGGCGAGAGGCGCACCTGCCCGGCGGTGTCCGCGTCCGAATATTCGAGCGGGTAGGCCCATACGAAGCACTGCAGGCGCGTGCCGGGCTTGTACCCCGGGGGCAGATAGAGCGTCCCCGAGAGAGGCACCTTGTCCGCGCGCTCGTACTTCAGGATCTCCTTCGTCACGCCCGCGAGCTGCGGCGCGGGATCCTTGTCGTCGGTCAGGCGCGTCCGTTTCTTCGTCTCGAGATCCACGAGCCAGAGGTTCGGGGGCTCGGTCTTCGTTTCGCGGCGCGTGACGATGCGCGTTCGGCTCTCCCCGACGAACGCGACGAAGCGCTCGAAGGCGTCGTCTGCGGAGCTGAAGAGCCGCGATTTCCGTCCGGACGCGAGGTCGATCCGGTCGAGGAAGGGAAAAGACCCCTTCGGCGACGCGCCCTCCCCCGCCAGCCAGGCGCTGTCGCCGTCCATCAGGATCGTCCGGCGGCCACGGCGCGAGGTCGCGAGGACGAAACGGCCTGGATCTCCGTACGCGTCCTGCGCGCTGAGGTCGAACAGCGGCTTGGCCACCGCCTCCGGAGTCGCGAGGTCCACGATCGACGTCGTGCGCCAGCGACGGTCGCGGTCGAACTCCGTGACGAGCACGCGGCCCGGAGCGGACGTCCACTCGGCGCCACGGAAGCGGTGAACGAGTCTCCGCGCCTCGCGCGGCGCGTCCGAGAAAGGAGCCGCCCACGTCTTCAGGGACTCGCGGAAAGGCACCTTCTTCAGAGGATCTCCGCCGTCGAGAGCCTCCACATAAAAGAGCGTCGCGTCCTCCATGGGCTGCCACTGGCCGTTCCGGGCGCCCGAAGGAACACCCTGCCGCGGCGTCTGATCGGCCAGCGGCAGCTCGGCGACGGTCCGGACGGGCTTCCCGGCAGCGTCCCAGATCTCGATCGTCCTCGGAAAGGCCCCGTACGGGACCCGGTACGAGAATGGCTTTCGGAGGCGCGTGACGAGGAGGAACTTTCCGTCGGGCGACGGCTCGACGGACTCGTGGAGTCCCGGCGTCCCGACGGAGGTCTGTTTTCCGGTCGCGAGGTCGAGCCTCACGACCTGGGAGGTGCCGAAGTACTGGAAGAGCTCCTCGTCGCGCGTGTTTCGGAGGAGATCCTGATACGTCGCGACCTGCGCCGTCTTGCCGCTGGTCTCTTCGATGACGGGGCCCGCGGGAACCGCCGGCTCGGGCGGAGCCGGCCCGCGTCCGGGCGGGGCGACGAGGAGCAGCAGAGAGCGTCCGTCGCCCGAGAAGCTCATCGCCTCACCGAGCACGTCGTCAAGGCGGACGTCCGCGTACGGCCGCGCCTTCGCCGTCTTCGTCTCCCCGATCCAGAGCTCGGACCGGTCCTCCGTGTCGCGCATGAAGGCGAACGTCCCGCCATCGGGCGAGAAGACCGGGAGGCCGATGCGCGACCCGGGAGGCAGCTCGACGCGCCTCTTCCCGCCCTCCGGGAGCGTCAGAAGCGTGAGCCCCGTCCCGTAGACGAGATGCTGCCGGGTTCCGCGTTTCGGGGTCAGGCGGACCCCACCGAGCCGCAGGAAGGGTTCGGCAACGAGCGAAAGCGGGGGATTCGGCTCGACCTCGACGAGAAGGATCGCGTCGCCCGCGGGGCTTTCGCGAAGGAGCGGCGCGCCGGGTGCGTCGAGGATGTCGATGACGGCCCTCGGAGGCAGCTTGTAGGACGTCGCGGCGAAACTCGCCGGAGACAGGGCCACGAGAAAGCCGGCCAGAATGGCGGCGGCGCGGTTGAGGGTCATGCGAACCTCCGAACGGGAAGTTTATGCCGCCCCGGCCGATAATCGGCTCAGACGATGTGGATTCCGAAGCCGCAGCTCGCGACGCTCCTCTTTGCCCTGACGGCGGCGTCGTTCGGGATCCTCGCGCTCACTCTCCTCGGGATCACGCGCGGCCGGCGGCGGCTCGCGCTCTATGCCGTCCTCGCGCTCGGCGTTGCAACGCTGCTCGCGGCTCCCCTCCTCTTCGACGCCGCCACGCGGCCTCGCGTCGAGACCGCCCTCGGCGTGAGTCTTCCGCTCGTGGCCGCGGCTTTCCTGGCGATCCTCGCGCGTGGCGGCCGGGGCACGCGTGCCTTCCTCTTCGCGGCCTTCAGCGTGCTCGTGCTGTCGGGAAGCGCCGAGCTCGCCGCGCGCCGGCAGGTTCTTCTCGTGACTCCAGCCGTTACACCCCTCGGGGTCGGGTTCGTGCTCTTCACGGCTCTCCTCCTTCCCCGCGTGGCCGAGCAGGAGCGGCGCCTTTTCACGCGCGCGACGACGGACCCGCTCACCGGCCTCCTGAACCGCGCGGCTTTCGAAGACCGGGCCCAGGCCGAGCTCGCGCGCGCGGGCCGCACGGGCCGTGGCCTCGCCCTCGCGATGCTCGACCTCGACCACTTCAAGAGCTTCAACGACCGCTACGGGCATCCCGCGGGAGATGCCGCTCTGACGGCCGTCGCGGGCACCATCGCGCGGACCGTCCGTGGAATCGACGCGGCGGGCCGCTACGGGGGCGAGGAGTTCATCGTTCTCTTCGTGGAGGCGGACGCCGATGCCGCGCTGCCTGCGCTGGAACGCATCCGCGCGGCCGTCGCGGCGCTCGGCCCTCCGCGGGTCGCGCGGCCGATCACGATGTCGGCCGGCGTGGCGGTCCACCAGGGTCTCTTCGAGAAGACCTCCCTCAAGTCGCTCGTCGCCCGCGCGGACGCGGCGCTCTACGCGGCCAAGAAGGCCGGGCGCGACCGCGTCGCCGTCGAGGAAACTGCGCCGCCAAAGGCGCCGGGGGACATCCGCTACCGCTAGGCCGCAAGAACGCGCGCGAGGCGGGAGATTCCCTCTTCGAGGCGCGCCCGCGACGTCGCGAACGAGATCCGCACGCACCGGTCCTCGCCGAAGGCGACGCCCGGCGTCACGGCCACGGCGACGCTCTCGAGAAGCGCCTGCGCGAAGCTCTCAGACCCCGTGACGGGGACGCCGCCGAGCACGCGCCCGTAGTGGGCCGACACGTCCGGGAACGCGTAGAAGGCGCCCCCCGGCGGCGAGCACGTCACGCCCGGCAGCGCGTTGAGCGCGGGGATCAGGAACTCCCTCCGGCGCGCGTACTCTCTCAGCATGCCCTCCACGGCGGGCCCGGCCTCGTCGGTGCGCGTGAGCGCGGCGAGGGCGGCCTGCTGCGTGATGGAGCAGACGTTCGAGGTCGCGTGGCCCACGAGGCGGCCCATCAGATCGACGAGGGGCTTCGGCCCGGCCGCGAAGCCGACGCGCCAGCCCGTCATGGCATAGGTCTTCGAGAGCGTTCCGACCACGAGAATCGTTTCGGGAAACTCGCAGGCGAGCGACGCCGCCGAGAGATGCCGGCCCTCGAAGACGAAGCGGTCGTAGCACTCGTCGAAGAGCACGGTCCACCCGCGCGAAGCCGCGAGCCGGATGACGCTTTCGATTTCCGCGGGCTCCATCACCGCGCCCGTTGGATTGTTCGGCGTATTCACGATGATGCCCCGGGTCACGGACGTCGCGGCGCGGGCCACGTCGGCCGCGGTGAGGCGAAAGCCGGAGGCGGCGCTCGTCGGCACGAACACGTTGCGCGCGCCCGCCAGCGTCACCATCTCGGGGAACGATACCCAGTAGGGCGACGGGACGAGGACGTCATCTCCTTCCTCGAAGAGCGCGAGACACGCCGTGTGGAGGGCCTGCTTGCCGCCCGCCGTCACGAGGACCTCCGAGGCCGTATACGGCGCGCCCCACTCTGCCCGATAGCGCGCGGCAATGGCCTCTCGCAGCTCCGGGATACCCGACGGGTCGGTGTATTTCGTGAAATCCGCGTCGATGGCGTCGATCGCGGCGCGCTTCACGAAAGCCGGCGTCGGAAAGTCCGGCTCTCCGGGGCCGAAGTCCACGACGTCGACTCCCCGGGCGCGCAGGGCGCCAGCGGCCTTCAAAACGGCGAGCGTCGCCGACCCGGAAACGCGCGAGGCGCGGGCGGCGAACCTCACCGGAGCCTCAGGACGCGCCAGGCGGCCCCGAAGGCGCGGGGCTTTCGTTTCCCGATCGCGATCATCAACATCTCGAAACCGCACCAGCCCGCGTAAACGAAGATCATCAGGCCGCGGGTCGAGGGCAGGGCGAACTGAACCAACCAAAAAACGAACAGAATGCCCGCCGCGGACGCGCGCAGGTCGAGGTTCACGAGCAGGAGCCAGCCGAGGAAACTCTGGAGGAGCGTCAGAAGGATTTCCTCGCGCTGGTGGGCGTCGAACACGATCGCCGACGGCACGCCCTTCGAGATCGAATAGATGACCGGAATGAGGGCGGAGAGAATCGACCACTGGTTGATCGTCGACGAGACGAGATTCATGACCGCCATCGGCGCCTTCGTGATTTGTCGCGCCCAGTTGAAAGCCGAGAGCTTCTCGGGAAACTCGGAGAGAAACGGCGCGACCCACTGCACGAAAACGAACGTCGAGACGCCCGCGCCGATCGCGAGTGCGAGCATCGACTCGACGAAGGCGTGGGCCGACACGGCGAGGATCGCGCCCCCCACGAGAAAGATCCCCGCGATCGCCCAGCCGCGCCGCCCGGGCCCCTGAGCGAGCGCCCACCGCGAGACGGCGGGCAGGTCTTCCATCTCCTCCACGTCGCCCGCGCGCGGAGGAACGCGCAGGAGCGCGGCGAGATAGCCGGCGTAACAGAGGGTGAGGATCGCGGCGTCGAGAAGGCCGAGCGAGCCCTTCCACCAGATGACGGTGAACCAGAGGAGCGGAGGCAGGAGGCCGATGATCTCGATGGCGTGCTCGTCGTCGAATTCGATCGCGATCCAGGTCTTCCTCTTTCCGGTCCGCCGGGCGAAGAACGCGGCCACGAAGTAGACGAGCGGCCAGCCCAGGCCGACCAGCAGGCGGATCGAGCCCGTGAAGTTCGCGATCGCGAGGTGGAGCCTCGTGGGGTCCCGGCCGGCCTCCCACGCGATCACGGCCTCGACCGCGAACTCGGGCAGGGTCTGGAGCCACGCGAGCATCGCGAGCGCGAGGCCCTGGGAAACGAGAAACTGGGCAGCCTCGGCCCCCCATGCGACGAGAAATGCCGAGAAGAGGATGGACGGGAACGTCCAGAGCGCCGCGAGCGGCGTCGCCTTCGCAGCGACGGCGGCGGCGGCAGCCGGAAGTTCACTCTTCATGCGACGCCGATTTAAGCACGGCTGCCGGAGGGACGGTATTCTAGGAGGGCCTTCATGACCACGCGGATCGACGCGCCCTCGAATCCCCGCATCGCGGCGGCCGTGAAGGCCGCCGCGAGCGGCGAATCCATGCTGCTCGAGGGAAGGAGAATGATCGAGGAGGCGCTCGACGCAGGGGTGCGACTCGAGGAGGTGTTCATTCAGGCGGAGATGGCCGAAGAGAATCAAGATTTTCTTAGAAGGGTAAGAGGGGAAGGGGCCGAAGCAGGGGCGAGTCCCGCGGCGCGCGTGACGGCTGTTTCCCCGCGGGTGCTCCGAAAGCTTTCCGATCTCCCCTCGACGCGCGGCGTCGTCGCGCTGGCGCCGCCGCCCAACCGCACACTGACCTCGCTCTCTCCCCTATTACCTTCTAAGAAATCTTCCTCTTCCTGTTCTCCCCTCTTTCTAATCCTGGACGACGTCCAGGACCCCGCGAACGTGGGAGCCATCCTCCGAAGCAGTGAAGCGTTCGGCGCCGCGGCCGCGCTCCTGACACCCGGCTGCGCGTGGCCGTTCTCTCCGCGCGCCCTTCGGGCGTCCGCCGGCAGCGCGTTCCGCCTTCCCGTCTGCACGCGCGTCGCGTCCCACGAGGCCGTCCTCTGGGCGCGCGCGAACGGGATCGCGCTGGCCGGTGCCGAGGCCCATGCCGGCACCGCGCCAGAGGCGCTGGCCGGAGTCCGCCCGATCGCCCTCGTCATCGGTTCCGAGGGTCACGGAATCTCGCCGGAGCTCGCGGCGAACCTCGATCATCGCGTGACCGTTCCGCTCGCAGGCCGCGTCGAATCGTTGAACGCGGCCGTCGCGGCGGGCGTCCTGCTCCACATCCTGACGCGCCGCCCGGCATCTGCGGGATAGAATCCCCTTTCGGCCGCGCCCTCCGGGCCGTCATCACACGAAAAGCGAGGATCTCATCCCATGCGGCGAACGCTCATCGTCTCCGCCCTCCTTCTGTCCACCGCGGTTCCGGCGTTCGCCGAGGAAGCCGCGAAGGCCGCTCCCGTGAGGACGGCCGCCGCCAAGGCCGCCCCGGCCAAGTCGGCCGGCGCACTCCCTGCGACCGAGAGCGCCAAAACGCTCTATGCGATCGGCCTCGTGATGAGCCAGAACCTCGGGCCGCTCAAGCTGTCGGCCGCGGAGCTGGCTTCCGTGCAGGAGGGCCTCACCGACGGCGTCCTCGGCCGAACTCCGAAGGTCGAACTCGCGACGTACGGCCCGAAGCTGCAGGAGTTCGCGAAGGGCCGCCTCGGTGCGGCGTCCGCCGGCGAGAAGAAGGCCGGCGCGGCGTTCGTCGCGAAGGAAGCCGCGCAGCCCGGCGCCGTCAAGCAGCCGACGGGCTTCGTCTACAAGGAAGTGAAGGCCGGCACGGGAGCCGTCCCGAAGGCGACGGACAAGGTCAAGGTCCACTACCGCGGCGCGCTCACCGACGGAACCGTCTTCGACAGCTCCATCGAGCGCGGCGAGCCCGTGACGTTTCCCCTGAACGGCGTCATCCCCTGCTGGACGCAGGGGCTTCAGCTCATGAAGGAAGGCGGGAAGGCGCGTCTCGTCTGCCCGTCCGTGCTCGCCTACGGCGACGAGGGCCGTCCGCCGAAGATCAAGGGCGGCGCGACGCTCGTCTTCGACGTCGAGCTCCTCTCGATCGAGAAGTAGAAACCTTCAGAACACTTCGGCGGTGAACCGGAGGAGACGCGGTCGGCCCGGCGCCTGCCAGCTCTCCTCCGGAAGCCCTGCCCTGAGGCAGGCCTGCGACAGGAGCCGCGCGCCGTCCCAGTCCAGCCCTTTCGCGTCGGCCGGGAAGACGATCCCCCAACGCTTTCCTTTCTCCGCGATGACGCCGTGAGTTCCCGGGAGAAGGCCTTCGGCCCCGAAGATTTCTTCGAAGGGTGAGAGGACGCTGATCTCGGGCACGTAGCGCGGGAGCTCCTTCGCCGTCGCGGGTGGGACACGCGGGTCGTGCAGAAGCGCCTCGACCGCGAATCTTTCGACGAGGCTGACGAGGCCGGCCTCGGGGGCGACCGTTCCGCTCCGTCCTCGCGGCCGGCCGTCCCTTCTCCATGTGACGAAGACGGGCGCCGGCCGAGAGAGGAGGCTTCCTGCCGGAATTTCCGGCGGAGCCGCCGCTCGCAGCCCCATCGCGCGGGCCGCCGCGTCCCGCGCCACTTTTCGCAGAATCTCCCTCTCTTCTTCCGAGATCCTCATGGGGAAAGCCATGGGGCGAGCGCGTCGCCTGCCGCGCTCTCGAACTCGTCCAGCCGTCCGGAGAAGAAGTGGTCCGCTCCGGGTACGACGAGAAACGTCCAGCCGCGCGCCGCGGCGATCTCCCGGGCGCGCTCTTTCGTACTGAACTCGTCGTTCCCGCCTTGGATCCACACGACGCGCGTCGCCCGGGGCACGACATCCACCGCCTCCCCGCTATCGATCGGAACGCCGATGAGGAGGAGCACCTCCGGCGACACGCGCTCGGCCGCCCGAAGAGCACAGAGAGACCCGAAGGAGAATCCCGAGAGGACGAACGGCCCTTCCGGGCGGCGCGCACGAAGCCATCCGGCGGCGGCCACGAGATCTTCCGTCTCGCCGACTCCCCCGTCGTGCGCCCCCGCCGACGCACCCACGCCCCGGAAGTTGAACCGAAGCGCCTCCAGGGAGAACCGCCGGGAGAGGAATCGCGCGGCGCGGTGCACGACCTTCGTGTGCATGGTGCCGCCGTGCCTGGGATGCGGATGCGCGATCAGAGCGGCTCCTTTCGGCGCCGCCGGAGCGCGCAACAGGGCCTCCAGCGGGCCGGCGGGGCCGGGAATCTCGAGGGACGAGAGACTCACGGGCGTTGAGGCCGGCATCGAAATCACGTTAGCATGCGAAGTTTTCTGTCGACGCCCGTTGAATTCGACCGCCCGGGACGGCTATAACAGAAAACCCACGATCAGAGGCCACCACACCTCAAGCCCCGCGAGGAGAGCGTAATGAAAAACATCGTTCACATCGTCGGCACCGGGACGATCGGAGAGCCCCTCATCGGGCTCTTCACGGACTTCAAGGAGCGCCTCGGGATCGACGAAGTGACGTTTCACAAGCGCACGCCGATGAAGACCGAGCGGGCGAAGGTGGCTCACCTCATGTCGCGCGGCGCGCACCTCGCGACCGAGGAAGACAAGTTCGCGGACTTCGAAGCCCTCGGCCATAACGTCTCCTATACGGCCCAGGAGGCGATGGAACGCGCGACCGTCGTCATCGACTGCACGCCCGCCGGAAACGACAACAAGGACGCCTATTACAAGCACCTCAAGGGCCCCCGCGGCTTCCTCGCGCAAGGGTCGGAGTTCGGCTTCGGCAAGATGTACGCGCGCGGGATCAACGACTCGGCCCTCATCCCGGGGGAAGACAAGTTTCTGCAGGTCGTGTCGTGCAACACGCACAACCTCGCGATCCTGATCAAGACGCTCGGCATGTCGGGGGACGATCTCGCGATGGGCCGCGCGCAGTTCGTCTGCATGCGGCGCGCGAACGACATCTCGCAGACGAAGGACTACATCCCCGCGCCGACCGTCGGCAAGCACGACGACGAGGAATTCGGGACGCATCATGCCCGTGACGTTTTCCATCTCTACGAGACGCTCGGCCTGAAGCCAAAGGTCTTCTCGTCGGCCTTGAAGCTCAATACGCAGTACATGCACTCCGTGTGGTTCAACTTCGAGCTCACGAAGCCCACCGACAAGAAGACCGTCATCGAGCATCTGAAGAAGAATCCGCTCGTCGCGCTCACGGAAAGAAAGAGCGCGAACGAAGTGTTCTCGTTCGGCCGCGATCACGGGTACTACGGGCGCATCCTGTCGCAGACCGTCATCTCGACGCCGACCCTCGCCGTCGCCGACAAGGGCAAGGAGATCGTCGGCTTCTGTTTCACGCCGCAGGACGGCAACTCGCTTCTCTCGTCCGTCGCGGGGGCGATCTGGCTCATGGACCCCAAGCACGCCTCGGAGCGGATTCAGGTCCTCAATCGGTTCGTGTTTCGGGAGATCTGAGGAGCAGGTCCAGCGCCGTCATCGCCGGCCTCCGATCGAACGGGTCGTCTCGGGGCCCTCGTCGATTGCGACGCGGCGGTAGAAGGCCGTACAGGCGCGCGCCGCTTCGAGACATGCCTCGTCGAGGGAGAGAAGAGAGGATTCTTCGAGTGAAGAAAGACGGGGCACGAGACGGCGCACCACGGCCATCGCCCGCTCGACCGCTTCCAGGTCAGGATCGCTGCCCGAGAACAACGGGCCCTCTTCCCTCTTCCATTCAAAGAAACTCTTCAGAACGTCGCGGTTGGCTTCGCCGGCGCTCGTGCGCGGAAGGAGGTCGGTCGCGAGACGCGTGCGCAGCGCCTCTGCTTCCTTCTCCCGCTCCTCCGGCGCGCTCCATCTCACGGCCTTCCCCACGTCGTGCTTCAACCGGAAGGCTGCGGATTTCCTCCGCAGCCTCCGGTCTTCCACGTCTCGTTGCGAATTCGCCATCGCTCGCGCGTGTCCGTGCGGCTCAACTCTGAAGCGAAAGAAAATGAAATGCGGCGATGACGAGGGAGTGCGTGATGCGCCCCGCCCGGATCAGGCCCGGAATTCTCGCGAGCGGCACGCATTCCACGGCGAGATCCTCGCCCGCGTCCGGGATGAGATCTCCCACGCGCCGGCAGCCGCGAGCGAGATAGGTGGTGCACCGGTTCGACTGGAAGGCCGGATTCGGATGCACGACCCCGAGGCGCTTCCAGTTTCGGGCCGCGTGTCCCGTCTCCTCGCGCAGCTCGCGCCGGGCCGCCACGAGGGCCGAGCCGTCGTGCGCCTCCACGCCCCCGCCCGGAATCTCTAGCGTGACCGCATGCGTTCCCGCCCGAAACTGCCGCACGAGGACCACCTCGTTCCGGTCGGTCAGCGCGATCACGTTGACCCAGTCGGGGCATTCGAGGACGTAGAAGGGATGCGGATGCCCCGTCCGCGGGGACACGAACGATTCGCGCCGCACGGAGAAGATCTTGAAAGTACCCAGAGCCTCCCGAGAAACGAGAGGCCACACGGAGACGCGCCTATGTCCCCTCTTCCCTTTCAAGGAAATCTTCTCTTGATGCTCTCTTAGGCGTTTCCGAACCCGGTGATGATGTACGTGCCGCTTTTCCCGTCACGCTTCAACGAGATGAGCTTCTGCTCCTCCGCCGCCTCCAGCAGATCGGAGAAGGCGCGGAAGCCGTAATAGCTCTCGTTGAAGGACGGGTTCTTTCTCTGCATGGTCTGCTTGACCATCGAGCCCCAGAGGACTTCCTTGTTCTCGCGCTTCAACGCGAGAAGCGAGTCGATGAGGAGCGAGAACACTTCGGCCGTCTTCTCGGGCAGGCCCGCAAGCGACGGGACCTTCGTCTTCTCCCGCACGAGGTCCTCGTAGTAGAGGAACTCATCGCAGTTGTCGATGAGGAGCTCCGAGGTCGAGCCTTTCACGCCGAAGCCGAGGACCTGCTTGTTGTTCTCTTTCAGCTTCGAGACGAGCGGGGAAAAGTCGGAATCGCCCGAGCCGATGACGAAGGTCGTGATGTGGGCCTTGTTCGAGGCGAGGTCCATCGCGTCCACGACCATCCGGATGTCCGCCGAGTTCTTGCCCGTCATGCGGTGCTGGGGGATGTCGATGAGCTCGAACGCGGATTCGTGGAACGCGCGCTTGTATTCCGTGTAGCGACTCCAGTCCGCGTACGCGCGCTTGACGACGATCTTCCCCTTCTCCAGAAGGCGCGAAATGAGCAGCTTGACGTCGAACTTCGGATGGCCGGTCTCGCGCAGCCCGATCAGAAGGTTGTCGATGTCGATGAAAAGGGCGAGGATCTGTTCTTCCTGGTTCATGGCTCCTGCCGGCGGCGGCGTTCCCATTCCGTCGATGAAATTCGACGCCGGAACGAGGGAGCGCGGGACCGTGAAAACGGGTTCGGCTTCGGGAAACGGAACGTCGGGAAGCTCGTCGGCCGGCTTGGCCTTCGTTCCCGCCCGACCGCGCCCGCCGCGCCTGCGGCGCCGGACGACGCCTGCGGCTTTCGGTACGGAGTCGTTCACGAAACCTCTGTCACGTCGGCGCATTGTCGCACGATTCCCCGGCCGGAGGGCTCGTGTGCTCCGCCGGGTGCGAGAATCCGGGCATGCTCGGGAATTCCCTTCTCTTCGACCTCGACGCCCGCGGCGCGATCGCCCTCACCGGTAGGGACCGCGCATCCTTCCTGCACGGGCTCGTCACGAACGACATCCGGAGGCTCACGCCGGGCACGGGCTGCGCGGCGGCGTTCCTGACCCCGAAGGGAAAGATGCTCGCCGACTGCGTCGTCCTCTGCGAGGAGGACCGTCTCGAACTCGATTGCGAGGGGGAGCTCGCCTCGAAGATAGAAGACCTGCTTCGGAAGTATCTCGTCTTCAACGACGTGACGATCGTGAACGCAACGGCCGCGAATGCCGTCTTTCACGTCGCCGGCAAGGCAGGGGGAGAGGACCGAAGAGAAGAAGAAGATTTGCTTAGAACGGTAATAAGGCTTGGGGATGACTTCGCGCTGCCTCGTGAGCCTCACGCGCACTGCGGCCACCCCGTCCGCGTCGTCCGCGAGAACCGCACCGGCGTCCCCGGCTACGACGTCCGCTGCCCCTCTTCCCTTTCAGAAGAAATCCGAAAGGCATTCCTCTCTGTGGGGGCGAGGATCGGTTCGCTCGACGGCCTCGAGGCGCTGCGCATCGCCGCCGGCATCCCGCGCTGGGGCTTCGAGCTGACGGAGGCCGTCCTGCCTGACGAGGCGGGACTCCGCGAGCGAGGCTTCATTTCGGAGAACAAGGGCTGCTACGTCGGGCAGGAGACCGTCGCGCGCATCAAGACGTACGGCCACGTGAATCGGCGGCTCGTCCTGCTGTCCGTTTCCGGCGGCGTCCCGGCCCGGGAGAACGAGATCTTCTTCGAAAGCGAGAAGAGCGGGGCGGTGACCAGCGTAACGCCGCTTTCGGGTTCCGGAGGGTCGGTCGCGCTCGGATATGTCCGACGCGAGCGGTGCGAGCCCGGCACCGCCCTTACCGTCCGCACGCCCGAGGGCGATCTCCCCGCGACCGTCGAGGCTCTTCCCGCTTTCTATAGCTTCGCGGGCCGTCCCAGCAGGTAGCCCTGCCCATACGTGACGCCGAGGCGCTTGACCTCAGCCTTCTCCGCCTCCGTCTCGATACCCTCGGCGACCGTCTCCGCGTCGATCCGCGCGGCGAGCCGGACGAGCATCTCGACGACGTCCCGTTTGATCGAGTCCTCGTGGAGGCCCGTGACGAGGTAGTTCGAGATCTTGAGGTAATTCGGCCGCAGCTCGGCGATCGATTGGAGGGACGCATACCCGGACCCCGCGTCGTCGATCGCGATCCGGAAACCGAGCTCACGCAGCACGCGCACGCTCTCGCGGAACAGGTCGTAGTCGCGGATGGCGGCGCGCTCGGTGATCTCGAGGACGACGCCGCTCTGGATCGCGAGAAGCGGCTGCAGCACTTCGTGCCCCCGCGACTTCAGCTCGTGGATAAGCTCCGTCTCCACATTCACGAACAGCATCCCGGACCGCTTCCCCACGAAGCGCTCGGCCGAGAACTGCATGCAGATCTTCTCGAGGCTCCACACCTGATCCGACTTCAGGGCGTAGTCGAAGAGCACCTCGGGGTTTTCGAACGGCGAGTCGGCCGGGCCGCGCGAAAGCGCCTCGTGCGCAAAGACGCCGCCCGTCGAAAGGTCGACGATCGGCTGGTAGAGCGTCTCGATCTGCCGGTGGATAAGCACGTCCTTGAATTGTTCCCGGAGGACGGCCGCGCGCTCGCCCTCCTTCGTCGAAGCGACCGAAATCGCCTCGCGGAGCGCCCGGTAGACGAGCCGCTCGAGGCGGACCTGCGGGCTGTAGAGGAGCTTCGAGTAGCCGACGAAGAGCCCTATCTTCCGCTGGATGCGGTTCTGGAATTTCTCGCTCAGCGTCTCCCTCAGCGACTCCTCGATCTGCTTCGCCTTGCGCTGCAGCCGCTCGAGAATCTCGTCGCCCCGGAGGCCGGGCGGCACGGACAGGAAGACATAGAACTCCGAGCCCGAGGGCCGGTTGATCGCGATGAGATCCTCGGTCGAGAACAGCGTACCGAGAAGGCGCTTGAGCGCCTTGGCCGCCTCGCGCAGGACGTCGTCGAAGACCTCCCAGCCATAGTAGTCCTCGATGTGGGCGTACTTCTCGAAGTCGATGAAAAGGACGCCCACCTCCTGGTCCACGAGGAGCCATTCGCGGAGCGCGTCCACGATCACGGGAATCGTCGGGAGGCCCGACACCGTGTCGAAGAGCAGATTGCGCGTCCGCGCAACTCCCGTGTCCTTCGGAAGGAACGCCGAACGCCGGTCTTCCCCCGGTTCGAGGAGACGCTCGATCGTCTCCAGGAGATGCCGCTTCGTGAATGGCTTCGTGATGTAGTCGTCCGCGCCGACCTGCATCCCCGTGATGAGGTCCTTGATCTCGGACTTCACCGTGAGCATGACGATCGGAATGGCGGCCGTTTCGGGCAGATTCTTGAGCGTCGCGCAGACCTCCCATCCCGAGATCTGGGGCATCGTGACGTCCAGGAGGATCACGTCCGGCTGCGTCGCCGTGGCCTGTTCGATTCCCTCCCGCCCGTTGCGCGCGAGCGCAGGGGCGTAACCCGCGTTCGTGAGCAGCGTCTGTACGATGAGGAGAATGTCCTCGTCGTCGTCGACGATCAGGATCTTGCGTCCGTTCACAGGGTTCCGATCTTAAACGGAGGGCTCAAAACTCCACGTCGCAGGCGGCCAGATCCTCGGTCGAGGGATTGGAGTCGAGGATCTCGACGTCCACTCGGGTGACGCGTGCGAGGCGGGGTCCTTCGCCGAGGGCCGACTCCAGGCGGTCGAGGGCGTGAACGGCGCCGGACGCCACCACCTCCACGCCGCCCTCGTTGAGGTTCCTCGCGCCGCCGCGCAGCCTCAGCGCCCGGGCCACGCGGGCGGCGAACGCGCGATAGCCGACACCCTGCACGCGGCCCGAGATCGTAAAGCGGCGCGCCGCGGCGCCCCAGCCGCCCGCGTCGTCGATCGACACGTCCGGGTCCATCACCTCGAAACCTTTTCCTTTCCCTTCGGAGCAAAGCCGAAGCGGCCCACGAGCGGAACGTAGGCAACGGGACCGGCGTCCTCCGTCCGGGTCCGGCCGTTCGGGAGCTTGCGGACCACGAGCAGCTTCTGCCGACCGGCCGAGCCGACCGGGATCACGAGGCGCCCTCCGGCCGCGAGCTGCGCGACGAGCGGCTCGGGCACCTCCGGCGCGGCCGCCGCCACGAGAATCGCGTCGTACGGGGCATGCTCGCTCCATCCGTACGACCCGTCGAAGACCTTCACCGAGACGTTCGAGATGCCGAGCGTCTTGAGGAGCCGAACGGCCCCTCCTGCGAGCTCCGGGATGCGCTCGAGCGAAAAGACCCAGCGCGCGAGTCTCGCGAGAACGGCCGCCTGGTAACCCGAGCCGGTCCCGACCTCGAGAACGCGCGCTGCGGGGGTCAGTGCCGCCATCTCCGCCGCGCGGGCCACGTTCGCCGCCTGCGTGATCGTCTGGCCGTAGCCGATCGGCAGCGCGTGGTCGCCGTAGGCCTCGCCCAGGAGCACGGATGGGACGAACAGGTGGCGCGGCACGGCGGCCATCGCTTCGGCGACGCGGGCGTCGCGGCACAGCCCAGCCGCCTTCAGGCGCCCGACGAGCGCCCGCCGTTCTCCCGCGCCCGCCCGGGCGGCGCGCGCGACCTCAGGATCGGCCGGCTTCACGTTCTCGATTTTATCCCGCGTCCGGCGGCGCGATTTTCTCCGCGAGGCCGTCCAGATCGGCGAGCGCGCGATAGTCGGTCATGTCCATGTGAAGAGGCGTCACGGACACCCAGCCCTCGGCCACCGCGAGGAGGTCCGTTCCCTCGGCCTTCGTGTCGACGAACGTTCCGCCGATCCAGTAGTAGGGGCGTCCGCGCGGATCGATCTTCTCGACGATGTTCTCCCCATACCGGCGCCGGCCCATGCGCGTCGGCCGGAATCCTCGCGGCTTTCCCGCGGGAATGTTCACGTTCCAGAACGTATCGGCCGCGGGCGGATGATCCTTCGCCCAGACGAGGATCTTCCCGGCGGCATTCTCCGCCTCGGAATAGTCGATCGCACCCGCCGCGTCGCGCGCGTAGTCGAGGGAGAACGCGATCGACGGGACGCCGAGAAGCGTCCCTTCGAACGCGCAGGCGACCGTGCCCGAGTACGTCACGTCGTCGCCCAGATTCGGGCCCGCGTTGATTCCGGAGAACACGAAATCCGGCGGGTTCGCCTTCAGCACCGAACAGAGCGCGATGTTCACCGAGTCCGTCGGGGTGCCGTCGACGACCCAGGTTCGTTCTCCGGTCTTCAGGACGCGGAGAGGCCGGTGCATCGTGAGCGAATGGGCCGAGGCGCTCTGCTCGCGGTCGGGCGCGACGATGAAGGTTTCGAACCCGGCGCCCCGAGCGGCCCGCTCGAGCGCGGCGATGCCGGGGCTGTGGACGCCGTCGTCGTTCGAAATGAGAGCCCTCACGAGGGCCCCGTATACACGACCTTGTTGCGCTCGGTCTCGTGCAGTTCTATCCGGACGAGTCGGCCGGGCGCGACGGCGGGAGCGAGAACCTCCCAGATCCGGATCGCGATGTTCTCGGCGGTCGGGTTCACGCCCGCGAGAAAAGGGACATCAACGTTCAGATTCTTTCGGTCGCAGGCCTTCACGACACGCTCGCTGACCACGTGCTTCACGACGCCGAAGTCCATCACCCAGCCCGTGACCGGATCGACCGGCCCCTCCACCGTGACGTCGAGCCCGTACGTGTGGCCGTGGCCGTGCGGGTTGTTGCACTTGTCGAACACGCGCCGGTTCCACTCGGGGTCGCGCGAGTCGTTGTGCAGCCGGTGAGCCGCGGAAAAGTGCGTGTGCGTCGTGATGCGGACGGAGGGCTCGCTCATCGTCCCCACCGGCGGCGCGCGTTCTCCCAGAGGGAGACGCGCCGATAGAGCTCCTCGGGCGTCGTCTCGACGTACACGGTCTGAGAGTATGCGATCGTCCGCGCCCGCTGGCCTTCCCGGCAGGCGTGCTCTGCGGCATCCGTCGGCGTGCAGGCCTTGAAATCGAACACGGGCGTCCCGTCCATGACGTCTCCCACCATCACGCCGAGCGCCGTCACGCCCAGGAGCGTGAGACAGGACGCCAGCTCGGTCTTGCCGGCCGCGGTACTCGAGATTTCGGACTTTCCCCCGGCCTCGAATCCCGCCGGAACGAACCACCGGATGGAGAACGAAAGGGGATCGCCGTCGTGGCCGCTGCGAAGATAAATCCGCTGCGCGTTCTCGGGAGCGGGTCGCATGCGGGCGCAGTTTAGACCCGATGCAAATGCACCCCTTGACCGGATCTCGAGACCGGCCCTAACCATCTGTAGGGATCCCGATCCGAGCGGCCGCCGGAGGCCGCGGAAATGCGAGGTCTGCATGCAAAAAGGTCACTTCCGCCTGTTCGCTCTCCTCGGAGGGGGTGTCGTACTCGCCCTCTCGGTTGCCGGCTTCTGGCTGGTCGAGAGCAAGCCGCTGGACACGACCTGGACCCCGACCCATCTCGCGCTCCCCCTCTCCACGACGACCGATCGCCTCGAGGTTCTCGTCGGCGACGTCCCGCTCGAAAAGGCGATCGCCGAGAAGCGCCTCACCGTCGTGACGGGCGCGGGCCCCCAGGTCGTTCGGGAGGCCACCGTGCGCGTGAACGATTCCGATCAGCTTCGTGAGGCCCGCTTCCTGCCGCTCCTCGCGCTGTCGGCCATCGCGGGCGGCGCGTTCGTGCTGTTCGTCATCGGTCTCTTCGCGCCGCGGATCGGCGCCTTCCACCAGCACGGTCTTATCGACCTGCACCTGACGACGTAGCGCTTTTCACCCGGGGAACGCCACCGGGGCCCGGATCGCCCGCACGGTCCGGCCGTTGGCTTATCGTCTGCATATGCGGACGAAGTGGCTGCTCGGACTGGCCCTCGTGACGGCGGTCGTCGCCGCGTATCTGCCGGCCCTCCAGGCCGGCTTCGTCTGGAACGACGACACCTACCTCACGGAGAACCGGACTCTTGACGGGATTGAAGGGCTGCGGCTCATCTGGACCGAGCCGAAGGCCAACGAGCAGTACTACCCGATGGTCTTCACCTCGTTCTGGGTCGAGAAGCACCTCTGGTCCCTGCAGCCGTTCGGCTATCACCTCGTCAACGTCCTCCTCCATGCGGGCTCGGCCCTGCTCCTGTGGGGGCTCCTCGTCCGCCTCGGCTTGCCGGGCGCGTGGTTCGCCGCCGCCTTGTTCGCCCTGCACCCCTTGGGCGTCGAGTCCGTCGCCTGGATCACCGAGCGCAAGAACACGCTCTCGCTCTTCCTTTCTCTCCTCGCGATCCACGCGTGGTATTCGTTTCTCGAGGCGCGCACGAAAGCCGCCGAACTGAAGAAGAAGAGGCGCGCGGTGCGGGCGGCAGAGCCATGGTCGCGGTCGCCGACGGCCTTCTATGCCCTCGCCTTCGCCTGTCTCACCCTCGCCCTCTTCGCGAAGACGACGGCCTGCGTCGTCCCCGCCGTGCTCCTCGTTCTCGCCTGGTGGAGTAAGGGGAGCGAGGGGCTCATTGTCTCGAGCGACGTGCGGCCGCTCTTCCCTCTCTTCACCATCGGCGCGTTTCTAGCGCTCCAGACCGCCTGGCTCGAGCGGACGGTGGTGCAGGCGGCAGGAAGCGAATGGGAAATCGGGCCGGCCGGGCGCGTGGTCCTCGCCGGCCAGACCGCCCTGTTCTACGCCGGCAAGCTCTTCTTCCCCGCGAAGCTCGCCTTCATCTACGAGCGTTGGAACGTCGACCCGCGCGACCTCCGCCAGTGGCTTGAGGCGGCAGGCGTCCTCGGGCTCGTGGCGGCCGCATGGTTCCTCAGGCGCCGCGTCGGGCGCGGACCACTCACCTCTCTGCTGCTCTTTCTCGGCGTCCTCGTTCCAGCGATGGGGTTCTTCAACGTATACGCGATGCGCTATTCGTGGGTCGCGGACCACTTTGCCTATCAGGCCCTCGCCGTTTTCGCCGCGTGCACCGTGTGCGCGACGGCGTCGTGGATCGCCCCCCTCGGAATCGCGCCGCGGAGGATCGCCGCGGCACTCGGCCTCGCCGTGCTCGCCGTCCTCGCGTCGCGGACGCATGCGCAGAGTCGGAGCTACCGGAACGAGGAGACCCTCTGGCGGGACACGCTCGAGACGAGCCCCTCCTGCTTCATGTGCGAAACGAACTACGGAAACTGGCTGATGGAGAAGGGGCGCGAGGCCGAGGCCGTCCCTCACTTCGAGAAATCGCTGAGCCTCAAGCCCGACAACGTGCCCGCGCTGCTGAACCTCGCGCGCATCGAGGAACAGGGCGGCCGACTCGACGCCGCGACGGACCATCTGCGGGCGGCCCTCCGTATCGCCCGCCAAGATACGACGGTGCTCATCAACCTGGCTACCGTGAGCACGAAATCGGGTCGGATCGACGAGGCGATCGCTTCGTACGAAGAAGCGCTTCGCCTCGGCGCGTCCGAGAGTCCGATCGCGCACAATGGCCTCGGCGCCGCTCTCATGCAGCGCGGACGGGTGACGGAAGCAATCGAGCAATTTCGCGAGGCCCTGCGCCTCGACCCGGACTACGCGTATGCCCGCGCCAACCTCGAGCGAGCGCTTTCCATTCCGGGAGGGCCGGGCCCGCTGGCCCCGCGTCCTTCCGGAAGATGATCGGTTGATCTGAGGGTCCCGCGGCCGGCCTACCGCGTCAGCGTGCGACGACGGTGTTGCTCGGACTCGGGGGCTGCCGCCTGATCCCCCTTTTTCGCCCCCAATCGAACGACGACCCGGTGAACACGGCCGTCGTCGCGAAGCGGGATCGACGCTGGATCGACGGGCGCGCCGTCGCATTCCGCGCCCGCGACCCCGCCGCTCCGGCCCTCCGGATTCTCGACCGCGATCTCGTATCGGGCGGAGCCGAATCGCCACGAGATCGAGAAGGCCGTCCAGGAGCCCGGCACGCACGGGTTCACCGAGAACGTGCTCCCCTGCCGCGTCAGGCCGAGGATGCCCTCGAGTCCGACGCGATACATCCAGCCGGCCGCTCCGGTGTACCAGGTCCAGCCGCCGCGCCCGCGATGCTGCGGATGGTCGTAGACGTCGCCGGCGAGCACGTACGGTTCCGTCTTGTATCGGTCGAGCTCGGCAGGCGTTCGCGTGTGGTTGATCGGGTTGAGCATGTGGAACGCTTCGACGGCCTCGGCTCCGTACCCGAGCCGCGTGAGAGCGAGGACGACCCATTCCGCCGCGTGCGTGTACTGGCCGCCGTTCTCCCGGACGCCCGGCACGTAGCCTTTGATGTAACCCGGGTCGAGGGCGGTGCGATCGAACGCCGGAGTCAGGAGCAGGATGACGCGCGACGCGCGACGCACGAGATGCGCCCGCACGGAATCCATCGCGCGCTCGGCGCGCTCGCGCGGCGCGGCGCCTGAGAGGACCGCCCACGTCTGGGCCACGGAATCGATCCGCCCCTCGTCGTTCTGCGCGGAGCCGAGCGGCGTTCCGTCGTCGAAGTACGCGCGCCGGTACCAGTCTCCGTCCCAGGCGAGCTCGAGCATCCCGGAAAGCCGTTCCCTCTCCTTTCGGTAGCGGGTCGCCCGCGCGGTGTCCCCTCGGGCCTCGGCCAGCGGCGCGAAGTCCGAAAGGGCCGCGTGGAGAAGCCATCCGACGAACACGCTTTCGCCGCGCCCGTCGGCCCCGACGCGGTTGTAGCCGTCGTTCCAGTCGCAGCTGCCGATGAGCGGGAGGCCGTGCGGCCCCTGCGTGAGGCCGCGCTCGATCGCGCGCACGCAGTGCTCGAAGAGAGGCCCCGTCTCGGAGGACGCGGAGGGCAGCCCGTAGGATTCGACTTCTCCGGGGGCCAGCGCGGGAGCGGTCAGAAACGGCACGACCTCGTCGTAGACGGCCGAGTCGCCCGTCTCCGCCGCATAGCGGGCGGCGGCCCACGGCAGCCAGAGCAGGTCGTCCGAGCAGCGCGTCCGGACCCCGCGGCCCGAGTGCGGATGCCACCAGTGCTGGACGTCGCCCTCGACGAACTGCCGGCCCGCCGCTCTGAGCAGGTGCTCGCGGGCAAGCTCCGGGCGCGACCACGTGAGCGCGACAACGTCCTGCAGCTGATCCCGGAACCCGTAGGCGCCGCTCGACTGGTAGTAGCCGCTTCGCGCGAAGACCCGGGCCGAGAGGTCCTGATAGAGGAGCCAGCGATTCATGATGAGGTCGAAGGAATCGTCCGGGGTCTTCACGCCGATGGTCCCGAGCGTCTCGTCCCAGAATTCCTCCACCTGCTTCAGCTCGCGCGCGGCCGATTCCGGACTCGCGTGCCGCCGCGCGAGAGACCGCGCCGCGGCGAGATCCGGCGCCTGCCCGAGCACGAAGACGACCCGCTGCGTCTCCCCGGACTGGAGCGCGATCGAGACGTGCATCGCGGCGCAGGGATCGAGGCCCGCCCCGAAATGTCCCGCGAGCGGCAGCCGTGAGAGCGCGCCCGCGCGCGCCAGAGACCCGTTGCGGCCGAGCACCTCCAGCCGGTCGCCGGTCGCCGAAACGACCGGTTCGCTCGACGCCGCGAAGGCGACACGGCCCGCGAAGTCCGCGTTGAAGGGGTTTCGCGCCAGCAAGGCGCCCGTTTCCGGATCCCGCTCGCTCACGACGAAACGCGACTCTCCCGTCCGGGGCGGGCCGAGACTCCATTCCGCGTAGCTGACGAGCGTCAGCCGGCGCGGTTTCAGCCCGCGGTTCGTGAGGGTGAGGACCGAGAGCTTCACGGGATCGTCCTTCGCGACGAAGACGGCGAGCTCCTGCTCGATTCCGTCCGCCGCGCGTTGGAAGCGCGTCACGCCGGCCCCGTGCCGCACGATCCAGCGCGGAGATCGCGGCGTGCGCTTCAGGGGGGCCGGTGTCGCGCCCCACACGCGGCCAGTCTCCTCGTCGCGGATGAAGATCGCCTCGGCGGTCGGGTCCGAGACCGGGTCGTTCGCGAACGGCGTGAGCCGGTTCTCCCGGCTGTTCTCCGACCACGTCGTCGAGGCGCCCGACGTCGTGACGATCGTGCCGAAGCGCGGATTCGCGATGACGTTCGCCCACGGAAGCGGCGTCTCGGCGTTACCCGAGAGCACGACCACGTATTCCTTGCCGTCCGGCGAGAACCCCCCGAGCCCGTTGCCCAGGACGAGCGGCGGGAGGGGCGCTTCCGCGTCGTTTCCGTCGCCGTCGTCGACGAGAGGCGCCTCGAGCGGGCGTGGGGGCTCCGGGCCGCTTCGATCGAGCTGCGCCGCGAGCTCGCCCCGGTCCCCGGAGAGGACCGCGCGCGCGATTGTCAGGAGGAGAATGCGTTCCGCCTCGGGCATGCCGTCGCCGCGCAGGAGGAAGACCCCGCCGGGCCGCCCCTTCCAGGACGACCACGATCCCCCGTCGACGAGCGCCGTGAGCAGCTCGTGCATCTCGTCGAGGTAGCTCACGGGGTGCTCGTTCAGGATGACGAGGTCGACCTTCAGTCCGACGAGACGCCAGTACTCCTGCGCCTTCAGAACCTGCGAAACGAGGGGCAGGTCGTCGGACTCGACGACGCGGACGAGCACGATCGGGAGGTCACCCGAGATTCCGTGGCCGTAGAGACCGCTCTGTCCGAGCGTGCTCTTCGAAAGGATCTCCCCCGACTCGCGCAGGGAGGCATCGGAGAAGAAGACGCGTGACCCGAGACGGTCGAAGAGCTGGGCCTCGTCCGCCTGAATCCCGAGGTGTCCGCGCGCGATCTGCGTGTGGGTGTGCGCGAGATGAAACGCGCGCGCGGCGGCGCCCGTATCGTGATACTTCTGCGCGAGGGCCCGCGCGCGGTCCTGGTCCTCCGCGACCCCCGTCGCGAAACAGAGGCGCGCGCTGCCGCCCGGGGCGAGGCGCACGCGCGTCCTCAGGCTCAGGATCGGATCGAGGACGGCCCCCGTCGTGCCCGAGAGGGCGCGTCCGTCGAGCGCCTGGGGATCGTCCGGCCCCCGCCCGCGACCGAGGAAGCGGGCCCGATCCGTTTCCCACTCGATCGGCGCCTGGATACGGCCGTCGAGACTAAGAACGTGGAGCGCCCAGAGATTCGGATCGCCCGGCGAGCGGGGGCGGCGGTGCGCGAGCAGCGCCGTGCTCTCCCCTGCCCAGGCCGTCTCGACGAAGAGCTTGCCGAACGCAGGATGCGCCAGGTCCTCCGCGATCGTTCCAAGGGAGATCTCCGCGTAGCTCGTGAGCTCGATCTCGCGCGGCCGTTCGCTCCGGTTCCGGAGCGTGATCCGGCGGACCTCGACGTCGTCCTCCGGCGAGACGCCGACCTCGAGCCGCGACTCGATCTCGTGATCCCGGAGCCGGAACACCGACTTCTCGGAAAGGAAGTCGACGACGTACTCGTCCGCTTCGCGGCACGTCGGCTGATATGTCGCCGACCACACGTCTCCCGTGTGAACGTCTCTGAGATAGAGGAACTGGCTGCCCGGATCCGCCGTCGGGTCCTCGCGCCACCGCGTCACGGCGCGGTCCTTGTAGAGGCTCGCTCCCCCGCCCGCGTTCGTCACGATCGAGACGTAGGCGCCATTGCCGAGGAGGTGCGCGCGGGGATAGGGTGTGTGCGGCGACCGAAAGCGGCGCGGCGGCACGGCCACGACGGGGGCCGCGGCGTGAGATTCCTCCGCGGGGCGGGGGTCGATGATCGGAGCCTGTCTCGGCACCCGCTCCTGGAGCAGCAGCTCGGTGGCCTTCACCCGGGGGTCGGCATGAAAGCGCTCGACCATCACGTCTTCCAGGAGGGCGTTCGCGATGGCGACGAGTGTCATGCCCTGGTGATGCGCGAAATGCGCCTTGACGAGGTGGCCCGCGGGCTCCGCGTCGCGTTCGTCGTGGGAGACGCGGCGATCGGTGTGATCGACCGCTTCATAGAAGCCCCAGACCCCGCGCGCGCCTTCGCCGGCAAGTCGTCTGAGGTTGGCGACGGCGGCGGAGGGATCCACGAGCGCCGCAAGAGCCGTCGCGTAGGGGGCAATGACGAGATCGTCACCGAGGCCTCTCTTGAGCCCGAGACCCGGGACGCCGAAAGCCTTGTACTGGTAGATGCCCTGCCGGTCGACGAGCGCATATGCCGATTCGGAGATCCCCCACGCCACACCGCGCTCCTTCGCGTATGACCGCTGGCGCCTCACGACCATGCGGCAGGATTCATGGAGGAGCGTCCCGGGGTAGCTGCGGGTCAGGAGGAGAGGCTTCAGATACTCGAACATCGTGGCGCTCCACGACACGAGCGTCGGGACTCCCTCCACGCTCACGACGAGTCGGCTCAGGTGGAACCAGTGGCTCTGCGGCACGTCGCCCTTGGCGATCGCGAAAAAGCTCGCGAGTCGCGCCTCCGAAGCGAGGAGATCGTAGGAGGAGCCGTCCAGCCGGCCCGGACCGTTCGGGTCGGCCAGGCGGTACCCGATCGCGAAGAGCTGCCGGTCGGCCCGGTACAGGAAAGCGAAGCGCATCCCGTTCGCCAGCGCCGACGCGCGGGCGGCGAGCGAAACGAGCCTCGGCTCCAGATCGCTCCCCGACCGCGCGAGCGGCAGGAGCCCCTGCGCCAGCGCGACGAGCGCGCAGGCCAGGTTGCCGCTGTCGACTGTCGACACGTAACGCGGAAGGAGAGGCGCGAGCGTCCGCGTGTCGTACCAGTTCAGGAGGTGTCCTTCATGGCGCTCCAGCCCTTCCACGGTCGCGATCATGCGTTCGAGCCTCACGAGCATCTTCTCCGTCGCGAGGAGCCCGAGGTCGTGCGCCGCGAGCGCGGACAGGAGGGCCATGCCGATGTCCGTTGGGGACGTCCGGTGGGCGACCAAAGGAGTCGGATTCTCCTGATAGTTGTCCGGCGGGAGGCCATGGTCCTCCTCGCGGTCGAGCTGCTCGAAGTAGGTCCACGTCGCGCGCGCGACTTCGAGGAGATATGCCCGGTCGTCTTCGGAGAGTCTGCGGTTCGTCGCCTTGAGCGGCCGGCTGAGCCAATAGGCCACGAAGGGCGCCGCGATCCACGCGGCCGCGAACGGAATCGCCAGCCAGAGCGCGGCCGGACGCATCGCGAGCGTCAGCCCGAGGACCGCGACGGCGACGATTGGGCTCGCGACCATCTCCGCCAGGAACGAACGCGCGCCCGCGCTGAGGAGTCCCGCCGCGCGTGCCGCCTGGGCCGCGGCGGTCTCCCACTCGAGGAGGCGTCGCTGGGTGACGAGGAGCCGGATGAGCGTCAGGCTGATGGCGTGCACCGTGTCCCACGCCTGCTGGGCGAGGAGAACGAGAGCCAGGAGGGCTTGCGCGGCGGCGACAGCGAGGTCTGCCACCGCGCCGCGCACGTATACGCGAACGGGTCCGCGGCCGCGCGCGACGAGCGAGCCTCCCATCAACGCAAAGACGAGGGGAAGCGCGATGACCGTGAGCCCGAAGAGCGTGTAGAGAAGCGGCGCTCCGGGCAGGACGGTCCAGGCGGCGCAGAAGAGCGCGAGGAGGGCCGGCGCCACGAGGCTGCGCCGCAGGTTGTCGAGGATCTTCCAGCGGCTGATGAAGGGAAGCCGGTTTCGCACGATGCCGTGCCGCGTGGGCACGAAATCGAAGAGCCACAGGAGGATCTGCCAGTCGCCCCGCACCCAGCGATGCTGCCGCCGCGCGTGCGCCAGGACGTTCGCCGGATAGTCGTCCACGACCTCGACGTCCGAGACGAGGGCCGTGCGGGCGTAGAGGCCCTCGAAGAGGTCGTGCGAGAGGAGAGCGTTCTCCGGGACGCGGCCCTCGAGCGACGCGACGAATGCGTCTACGTCGTACAGACCTTTCCCGGTGAAGATGCCCTCTCCGAAGAGGTCCTGGTACGTGTCGGACACGGCCCGCGAATAGGGATCCACCCCGGTGTGGCCCGAATAGACGCGGGCGAACAGCGAGTCCGCCGCGCCGGACTGCGTGATAGAGACGCGCGGCTGGAGGATTCCGTATCCTTCGGTGACCCGCCGGAGCCGCGGGTCCACGTGAGCCTGGTGAAGGGGATGCATGAGGACCCCGATCAGCGCGCGGGCCGTTCCGCGCGGGAGCCGCGTGTCGGAGTCGAGCGTCAGGACGTAGCGGACGGACGGGAGGATCGCCACGTCGCCGACGATCTGCGTGTAGCGCGTTCCCGTGGCTCCGCGGAGGAGGCGGTTGAACTCCTCGATCTTCCCGCGCTTCCGCTCCCAGCCCATGTACAGGCCCTCTTTCGCATTCCACGTGCGGCGCCGATGGAAGAGAAAAAAGCGGTCGTTCCTCCCGGCCGCGTGACGGTGGTTCAGCTCCTCGATCCCGGCGCGCGCCGCCTCGAGGATTTCGCCGTCGTCCGGAAGCGTCTCGGTCTCGGCGTCGAGAAAGTCGCCGAGGAGGGCGAAGTGGACGTTCACGTCCAGGTTCCCGAGAGCCTGCACTTCGAGGTGGTCGATCAGACCGCGTACCCCCTCCACGCTCGAGAAGAGCGTCGGGACGACGACCATCGTCCGCGCGCTCTCGGGCACGCCGCCGGAAAGGTCCAGCCGCGGGAGCCGGCGCGGGGGCACGAGCCCGGTCGCGATGCGCTGGATCAGCGCGATGGCGATCTCGCTCGCGGGCAAGAGAACGAAGAGGGCCGCGGCAAGCTGGGCCCGGACGGACGCACCGCCCGCCCAGAGAGGCGCGACCGCGACGAGGACGCCGAGAAGCGTGAGCCCCGCGATGGCCGAGAGGTATACGGCGTCGGCCCGCGCGAAAAGCGCACGCCCGACGCGGCCGAGGAGCGGCAGGCGGAAGGCCACGTCCGTCTCGAGGTCGGGCCTTCCCCCGCCGATGAGGTGATAGCCCACGTGCGTGGCCCGTTCCTTCGAGTCCGGGCTGTCTGCGGGCCGCCGGGCGCTCGCGACGGCGCGGAGCGCCACGCGGACCTGCGCCTCGCCCGTGGGGTCGGCCAGCTCCTCGACCGCGTGGCGGTAGAGGTCCCGGCTCTCGAAATCCATGCGCCCGTAGATGCCCGCGGGGTCACGCTGCAGAATCTGCTCGATGAGGCTCACGCTCTCGACGTACAGGCTCCAGTCCATCGCCGACACGAGGCGCAGGCTCGTGATGGAGTTCGCCATGGACGCCTGCTCGGTCGCGAGCCGCTGATGTTCCGCCCTTACAGCGTCTTCCGCGGTCGTCCCGTCTTCGGTGAGGCGCCTCGTCAGTTCGGCGCGCTGCGCGGAGAGGCGCGGATCGAACTCGCGCATGTGAGAGAGAAGCTGGGCCACGAAGGCCGGATCCAGGACCTTCGGGAGCGGCACGGCGTGGTCGCCGCGCTCTAGGCGCGCCCGGATCTCGTCCGCAGCGCGGCGCCCCTGCCGCCGCGCGAGAAGGCCGTCCGAGAGGCGGCGGAGGTTCTCGAGCAGCGCCAGCTTCAGGATGCTGGGCCAGGCCCACAGCTCGCCGATCGTGAGCGGCGCCACGGTCTGATACGCCTTCAGAAAGCGCGTCAGGCGCTCGAGATCGAGGCGTCCGTCTCCCGAGCGGATGAGCTCGACCGCCATGGCATACAGCCGCGCCGTGCCGGCATGCTCGCGGGAAGCCAGCTTCGGAAGCTTGCGGTAGTAGCGCGGCGGCAGGTCGTGACGAACGGCCCTGGCCTCGGACTCGAGCAGATGGAAGTTGTCGAGCAGCCACTCCGCGGCGGGCGCGACCGGCTCGCCTCGATGGACGTCGTCGGCGAGCGCGAGGTACGCGCTGCGCAGCCGTTCCATGTTTCTCTCGAGGCGGCCGAGATGAGCCCGGCCGCTCCCTTTCGACTCGCGCGCGAGCGTGAGGTGGGCCGCGAGGGCCGTCGCACGCTCTTCGAGCGTTTCGAGGCTGAGGATCTCACCGAGCAGCGCGGGAGCGTTCCAGCCCACGCTGTCGTCGAGAAACGGCGCCTTCGCAGGCAGCGCGTCCCTGAGCCCCCTCACGGCATCGTTCCCATCATCACGCTCCCTTCACAGCCTACCCTTCCGCAATGCAAAGCGTCTGCCAGATCGCGCAACGGCTCACGCACCGGGATCGCGAGGCGGCGACGCGGCGCTCAGCGCGCGATAACCGCCGCGGGATCGACCTTCGCCGCGAAAAGGTCTGGCTCGTGCCGGTAGCACGTGAGGGCGTCGGCCGTCTCGGGAGAAACCGACCTCAGCAGCGCGCCGAGGTTCGCGCGCGTCGCCTCGTCGATCGGCACCTTCGATACGACTTCGACCGTGACCGCCGCCTTTGGGAAGCGCTTCGCGCCGCCCTCGCGGAGGACGAGGTCCGTCATGAGCGGGTTCGGGTCGAGAACTTTCACGCCCGGGTAGCCGGCCGCCGCGAATGCCTGCTCCCACAGGGGCTTCACGTAGCCGTAGTGCGTGCAGTTGAGGCTCGCGACGATCGGGCCGGTCTTGTCGGGCCTCTTCTCGAGCGCCTCGGCCACGAACTTCTTCACGTAAGCCACGGTCTCCTCGCTCGCCGCGCCGCGCTCGATGGCACCCGCGAGCCGGTGGCAGGCCTCGCCGACGACGTGATCCGCCGGGACGCCCTTGCCGACGAGGAGCTTCTTGTGAGCCCCGGACTCGATCGTCGTCTTCGTCGCGAAGACGACGGCCGTCGCCCCGCGCTTCGTCTCGAGCTCCCTCGCGATGAGGTCCGCGCCGAGGCCGACGATCTCGACGGTCTCCGTGCCGCCCTTCTTCGCGTGCGCCGTTCCGGGGTAGACGACCGAAAGGGTGTTGCAGGCGATCAGGATGAGGTCGGGCTTGTAGCGCGTCTCCATCGCGGCGAGAGCCGCGTCGAACACGCGCACCTTGTCGGCCTCGAGCTTCATGTCGTTGTAGCCGAGCGCGACGTCGGGCTCGGCGTTCACGAAGACGATCCGCGCCGACCGCACGATCCCGCTCGCGGGCAGCCGCGCCGCGAGGTCGGCGGCGACGGAGAGGCCTCCGAGGCCGGAGTCGGTCACGACGATCGTGACGTCGGGCTTCTTGCGGACGACCTCGGCAAAGCGTGCCGGCTTTTCGGCGCGCGCGCCGAAGGCCGCGACGGCGAGCGCGGCGAGGACGAAGGCCGACGGGACGAACCGGGGCGTCTTTCGCATCGTCATACTCGCGGAGCTTAGTCCTCACGGACGAAGGCGGCAGCGCTGTTCGGGCTCTGGTTTTCTTCCGCGGCGCGAGCGCGGTATCCTCAAGAAAAGATGGCCTCTAAACGCAACGTGGCCTTTCAGGCGTCGTTTGCCGGAACCGGCGGTGGCGGAGGGTGATGCGGTCCGGCGTGGGCTGGACCAGATGATCGGTGGCCTGGAGCTGATGCTGGGTGCCTACGCTGCCGGCGCTGCGGCGTCGCTGCTCGCCCAGCGCTCCGCCAGGGCCACACGCTTCCTGGGTCACCTTGGTTTGCTCGTCGGCGCCCTCGCCGGCGTGGTGCTCGCAATCCGGCACCTGGGGGATGTCTCGTCCGGCCCCGCGTTGCGCGTGGAGCTGCCGAGCTTGTTCCCGTTCGCGCACCTCTCCCTGGTCCTGGACGGGCTTGGCGCGTTCTTTCTGCTGGTGGTCTCGATCGTCGCCGTCGCGGCGGCCGTCTACGGCCCCGCCTACCTGCGGACCCACGGCACCGGCTCACCCGCCGTGGAGGTGCTCGGGATCAACCTCTTCGTCGGCTCGATGGCCCTCGTCCTGTGCGCCGGCGACGCGCTGACCTTCCTCCTGGCGTGGGAAGGAATGACGCTCGCCAGCTACACATTGGTGGTGTCCGAGGGCGGCGAAGCAGACGCCCACGCCGGCCTCGTCTACATCGTGATGGCGCACGCCGGCACCGCGCTCCTCATGGTCGTCTTCCTGGCGCTCGCGGCGCATGCCGGGACCTTCGACTTCGTGGCGATCCGCGCGGCGGCCACGTCGCTTCCCGGACCCGAGCGGACGGTCCTGTTCTTCCTCGCGCTCGCCGGTCTCGGGGCGAAGGCGGGCGTCGTGCCGCTGCACGTCTGGCTGCCCCTGGCGCACCCGGCAGCGCCGAGCCACGTCTCGGCGCTGATGTCGGGCGTCATGCTCAAGGTGGCGCTCTACGGCGTGCTGCGTCTCGGGCTCGACCTTCTCGCGCCGGTCGCCGGGCCGCTTCCGCCGTCGTGGGGCTGGACGGTCCTCGTGCTCGGCTCGACCTCGGCGGTCATCGGCGTGCTCTACGCGCTGCAGCAGCACGACCTCAAGCGCCTGCTGGCGTTCCATAGCGTGGAGAACGTCGGCATCATTCTCATGGGCATCGGGATGGCCATGCTCCTCGCGGGCCGGGGCGGCGCCGCCGACGCGCTCGCGGCGCTCTCTCTCGCGGCCGCGCTCTTGCACACCCTCAACCACGCGGCGTTCAAGGGGCTCTTGTTCCTCGGTGCGGGCAGCGTCCTCTCCGCCACACACCTCAGAAACATGGAACAGCTCGGGGGGCTCGGGCGGCGCATGCCGTGGACGGCGTGGCTGTTCCTGACCGGCGCGGTGGCGATCTCGGCGCTCCCGCCGCTCAACGGCTTCGTGAGCGAGTGGATGACGTTCCAGGCTCTCGTTCTCGGCGGCGCGCAGCTCAAAGGCGGAGCCGGGCTGGCGGCCGTCGTCGCGGCCTCAGCCCTCGCGCTCA
Organism: Acidobacteriota bacterium; assembly: GCA_036759345.1. GTDB lineage: Bacteria > Acidobacteriota > Thermoanaerobaculia > UBA5066 > UBA5066 > Fen-183. Next base: position 39,001 of record DAIOUV010000026.1, read on the forward strand.
CCGGCGGGCTCGCCGCCGCCTGCTTCGTCAAGGCGTTCGGCGTGACCTTCCTCGGACGGCCGCGGTCGGCGCAGGCCGCCGAGGCCGTCGAGGTGGCGCCGAGCATGCGGGCCGGCATGATTCTGCTGGCGGCGGTGTGTGTGGTCGTCGGCGTGGCACCGGGTCACGTCATGTCCCTGCTCGACGCGCCGGTTGTGCGCCTCCTCGGCGGCGCCGGCCCGAGCGCCCTCGTGACTGTCCGCGGCCCGCTCGTGCTCTCGGCTCTCGGAGCCGCGGGCGCCGGGACCGCCCTCTCGATGACGGCGGCGGCCGCGCTGTTCGCGGCGCTGGCGCTTTTGGTGTGGGGAATTTGCGTCTGGCCGCGCGCTGTCGCGCGCCGCCTGGCTCCGACCTGGACGTGCGGCATGACGCCCCAGAGCCGCTTCGACTACACAGCTACCGCGTTCGCGAAGCCGCTCCGATTCATCTTCGCCGCACTCTACCGGCCTCGGCGAGAGGTCGAGAAAGAGACTGGACCGACGCCCTATGTGCTGCGCCGGCTCCGCTGGGAGGGCGACGTGGTGGACCTCGCCGAAACGGAGCTCTATCAACGCCTCCAGGCCGGCGTGATGCGTACCGCGCGCGCCATCCGCAGCCGGAGCACGGGCCGCATCCACGGATACATCGCCTACGTCCTGATCACGCTGCTCCTCACCCTGCTCGCGTTCGGGAGGGGCTGACATGGGGCGCGCGACTCCCTGGGCGCTCGCCCTCGGCCAGATGGCCCTCCTCGTGCTGCTCGGACCGCTCGTCACCGGCGTGATCCAGAAGCTCAAGGCGCGTCTGCAGTGCCGCCGCGGCGCGGGGATTCTCCAGCCCTACCGCGACCTCACGAAGCTCTTGCGCAAGGGCACCGTGCAGGCCGACACGGCGGGCTCCTTCTTTCGCGCGGTGCCCGTCGCGGTGCTGGCCGCGACCTGCGCGGCGGCGGCGCTCGTGCCGGTCCTGTTCGCATCTCCAGCGGCCGGTGCGGCTTCGCCGCTGCCGCTGGGCGATGCGATCCTCCTCCTCGGCTGGCTTGCGCTCGGGCGGTTCCTCACCGCCGTCGGGGCGCTCGACGCCGGCGGCGCCTTCGGCGGCATGGGAGCGTCGCGCGAGATGACGGTCGCGACGCTCGTCGAGCCGGTGCTGATGCTGGTCGTGTTCTCGGTGTCCGTCGTGGCCGGCACGACCGACCTCGGCGCCATCGCCGGCCATCTCTCGCTCCAACGCGGGTCGTTCGGCGCGCCCGACATCCTGGCGCTGTTCGCCATGCTCGTGCTGCTCCTGGCCGAGACTGGCCGCATCCCCGTCGACAACCCCGACACGCACCTGGAGCTCACGATGCTGCATGAGGGAATGCTGCTCGAGCATTCGGGACCCGGGCTCTTTTGCCTCGTCCTGGCCCACCACACGAAGCAGATCGTGGTCATGGCCCTCGTGCAGGCGCTGTTCCTCCCGTGGATACCCGCGAGCACGGCGCTCTTCGCGCTGGCGCTCGGGCTGGGCGCGTTCGCCGCGCGCACTCTGGTTCTCGCGATCTTCCTCGCCCTCGTCGAGTCGTCGTATGCGAAGCTGCGGTTCTTCCGTCTGCCGCAGTTCCTCAGCATCGGTTTTCTGAGCGCGTTCCTCGCGGTCGCGCTGAGGCTCCTGTGAGCCCGGAGCTGGCGACGCGCCTCATCGACGCTCTCGGGGCGCTCCTGCTGTTCACGATGATCCTCATCCTGGCCGCCGGGCAGCTCTACCGGGCCATTTACGCGGTGGCCGCGCAGTCGGTCCTCATCGCGCTCGCGGGCGCCGTGCTCGGCGCCACGACCCACAACCTCGATCTGTGGATCGTCGCCGGCATCACGCTTTTGGTCAAAGCGATCGCGCTGCCCTGGCTGCTCTTGCGGGTCATCCGCCGCGTCGGGATCCGCCGCGAGATCGAGCCGGTGGTCCCCATCACCGCCACGCTCGCCATCGCCGGCGGCATCGTCGTGCTCGCCTTCCACCTCTCGTCGTCCCTCGGCGCGGTGAGACAAGCCATCACCGGGAACGCCCTGCCCGTCGGCATCGCGCTCACGCTCATGGGCGTCCTGGTGATGATGTCGCGCCGCGAGGCGCTGACGCAGATGGTGGGGCTGTTCGCCTCCGAGAACGGGATCTTCTTCACCGCGATGGCGGTCAGCCAGGGGATGCCGCTCATCATCGAGATCGGGGTCGTCCTCGACGTGATCCTCGGCGCGCTCGTCATGGGGGTCATGGTGCTGCGCGTGCGGTCGAGCGTCGATGCCGACATCGCCGAGCTCGATCGGCTGCGGGGCTAGGTCTCGTGACGACGCTCTTGTGGATTCTGCCGCTCGTCCCGGTCGCGTTCGGCCTCGCGATGCTCGGTGTCAGGGACCGGCGCCTCTTCCACGCGCTCGACCTTGCGAGCGCCTCGGCGACCGGCGTGCTCGTGGTGATCGTCGCGCGGACGGTCATGCGCGACGGCTCGCTGCGGGCGGCCGGGGTGTTCGCCGCCGACGCCGTGACGGTGGTGTTCCTCGGACTCATCGCGCTCCTGGGCCTCGCGACCGCGATCTACACGATCGGCTGGATGCGGCGCGAAGTCGCCGGCGGGGACATCGAGGAGCGTCGCCTCCCGGCGTACTTCGCGCTCGTGCAGGCCTTCCTCGCCACCATGCTCGTCACGGTGCTCGCCGACAACCTCGGCGTCCTGTGGATCGCCATGGAGGGGACGACCATCACCTCGGCGCTCCTCGTCGGGTTTCGCCGCGACCGCTACGGGCTCGAGGCGGCCTGGAAGTACATCATCGTCACCACGATCGGCATCTCGTTCGGCCTGTTCGGGACCGTGCTGGTGTATGCCGCGACCGCGCACGCCCTCGGCGGGGCGGCGGCCGGGGCGATGAACTTCACGACGATCGCCGCGATGGCCCACCGGCTCGACCCCGGCATCGTCCGCATCGGGTTCATCTTCGTGATCGTCGGCTACGGCACCAAGGCCGGCCTCGCTCCGATGCACATGTGGCTCCCGGACGCGCACAGCCAGGCGCCAAGCCCCGTCTCGGCTCTCCTGTCGGGCGCGCTGATCAAGTGCGCCCTGTTCGGCATCATCCGCTTCCACACCATCGCCCGGGGCGCTTGCGGCCCCGCGTTCTCCGGGCGCCTCCTCCTGCTGTTCGGCCTCGTTTCCGTCGTGGTCGCTACGCCGTTCATCCTGACCCAGCGGGACCTCAAGCGGCTGCTCGGCTACCACAGCGTCGAGCACGTGGGCATCGTCGCGCTCGGCCTCGGGATCGGCGGACCGGTTGGGACCTACGCCGCGTTCCTTCATATCTTGAATCACGGGGTGACCAAGGCGCTGGTCTTCTTCGTCGCGGGCGACGCCCTCGGCCGTTACGGCAGCCGCGACATGGGCAGGATCCGGGGATTCCTGCGCGCGGCGCCTTTCGCCGGGACCTTCCTCATGCTCGGCGCCTTTTCGTTGGCGGGCATGCCGCCCTTCTCGATCTTCGTGAGCGAGCTGCTCGTGCTTCGCGCGGGTATCGCCGCCGGCCGCTACGTGACGATCGCGATCTTCCTGGCCATGGTCGTGGTGATCTTCGCGGGGCTCATCCACCACGCCGGCAAGATGGCGTTCGGCGAGCCCGACGAGGCCGTGCGGCGCGGAGGTGAGGCGCTATCGGGGGTGCTCGCGATGGGGCTGCTCGCGGCGGTGATGCTGCTCCTCGGGCTCACCGTGCCCCCCGGGCTCGACCGCATCCTCACGCGCGCCACCGAGGTGACCCTTGGCTCCTGAGCTTCACACCATCCCCGCGCTTTCCGCCGCCGTCGTGAGCAAGCGTCTCGGCTCCCGGTTGGGTGGCCGTGTCGCCTTTTCGAGCGCGCCCCGAGGGCGGGACGTCACCGCGCGCCTCGAGCGGGCCGACGACCTCCTCGAGGCCGTTCGCGAACTCTCGGGCGGCCTCGGCATGGGACTCGCGACCGTGGTCGCCACCGACGAGCGGCGGGAGAGGGAAGGCGATTTCAAGGTGCGCTACGTCTTCGAGCCCGCCCGGCCTACCGGAGAGCCGCTCGCCGACCTGTTCGTGTCGGTGGTCGTGTCCGCCGGCGCCACCCGGCCCGAAGTGCCCTCACTCACGCCGATCCTGCCAGCCGCGGATTGGCACGAACGAGAGATGCGCGATCTCTTCGGCATCGAGCCGATCGGACACCCCGACCCGAGGACGCTGGTCCTGCACGACGGCTGGCCCGCCGGGCTCTACCCGTTGCGGAAGGACTTCGACGCGCGCAGGCAGCCGGAGAGGCTGCCGGCTCCGGAGTTCCCGCATGTCGTGGTGGAAGGCGAAGGGGTCTTCGAGATCCCGGTCGGTCCGATCCACGCCGGCATCATCGAGCCGGGACACTTCCGGTTCAGCTCCGTCGGCGAGACCGTGCTCCACCTCGACGCGCGGTTGTTCTTCACGCACCGGGGACTCGAGAAGCGGGTGGAAGGCCTCACGTCGCGCGACGCGTTCTTCATCGCCGAGCGGCTGTGCGGCGCGTGCTCGGTCTCGCACGCTCTCGCTTTCGCCGAGGCGGTGGAGCAGATCGCCGGCGTCACGGCGCCCCCGCGCGCGAGGTTTCTGCGCGTCGTCGCGCTCGAGCTCGAGCGGCTCTACAACCACGTGGGAGACATCGGCAACATCTGCGCGGGCGCCAGCTATCACGCGGGCACGTCGGCCGGGATGCGCCTGAAAGAGACGCTCCAGCGCGAAAACGAACGGCTCACGGGCAACCGATTCCTGCGGGGCTTCGTGGTCCCGGGCGGCGTGTCCCATGACGGGGCAGCCCGGACCGCCGCGATCGACCGGCTCGCTCGCGAGACCGGCGACCGGCTCACCGAGCTGATGCAGGCCCTCGAGCGCAACCCGTCGGTCGTGGACCGCCTCGACGACACGGGGATCCTGACCCCCGAGGAGGCCCGGGATCTCGGGGTGACCGGCGTCGCGGCCCGCGCGAGCGGGATCGACCGGGACGCGCGCCGCGACCACCCGCACGCGGCATTCGAGGGGCCGGGCGCGGTCGTCCCGCGCGTTTCAACCGACTCGGGCGGCGACGTGCATGCCCGCATCACGGTGCGCGCCGCCGAGGCGACCGAATCGGTGCGGCTGCTCCGGCAGCTCGTGGCGAGCCTTCCACCCGGGCCGCTTTGCGCGCCGCTGCCCGACGTGCTGCCAGCGTGGCGAACCGGGATGGCGGTGGTCGAGTCGCCGCGGGGCGCGTCGATCCATTGGTTGCGCACCGACGGCGCCGGGCGCGTCGACCGCTATCACGTCCGCTCCGCGAGCTACGCGAACTGGCCGGCCGTCCCGGTCGCGGCCTTGCGTGCGATCGTCCCGGACTTCCCGCTCGTCAACAAGAGCTTCGAGCTCTGCTACGCCTGCACCGATCGCTAGGCTGAGGTGACGCCATGCTCCAAACCCTGATGCAGAGCCTGCGCGACGGAGTCGTGACCACGCGCTATCCGGACGAGCCGGCCGAGGTGCCCGAGCGCTTCCGCGGCGCTCCGGAGCCCGAGGTCGGACGTCCGTTCGCGGCGCTCCCGCCCGCGTCGGTCTGTCCCACGGGCGCCATCGCCGCCGGGGGCAGCGCGGATAGCCCGGCGGCTTACACGATCGACCTTTCGCGCTGCATCTTCTGTGGTCGCTGTGCCGACGAGCCGCCCGGCGGGGCAATCCGGATCGGCCGGGAGTTCGAGCTTTCGGCCCGCCGGCGCGAGGATCTGCTGGTCCGGATCGGGCGCGATGCCAACGGCCGCGTGACCGAGCTTGCGCCGGAGCCGGCGGACACCGCGGCGCTCGGCGAGCGCGTCGCGGAGCACATCCACAGGACGCTCGGGCGCTCACTGCACCTCCGCCACCTCGACGCCGGCTCGTGCAATGCGTGCGACTGGGAGCTCGTGGCCCTGCTCGCTCCCCATTACGACATTCGCCGCCTCGGCATCGACTTCGTGGCTTCCCCGCGCCACGCCGACGGCGTCATCGTGACCGGGTCCGTCACGCGCAACCTCGAGCCGGCCGTGCGCCGCACCTTCGAGGCGATCCCGGAGCCGCGCGTCGTCATCGCCGTCGGCGCGTGCGCCTGCTCGGGCGGCATCGCCCCGGCCAGCTATGCCAGCGCGGGAGGCGTCGACCAGATCCTGAAGGTGGACGTCTACGTGCCGGGCTGTCCCCCGCGGCCCGAGGCGATCCTGTTTGGGATCCTGCTCGCCGTCGGCCGGATCGAGGCGAAGCGCGGGCCCGCTCCCGCTCGCTAAACCCGACCCTTCAAGTACTCCCGTCACGCATGTGACTCGGCTCTCTTTACCGCCTGAATCGGCAAGGCGTGCCGACTGTGAAGTGAGACGGGGACAGGAAAGCGGCAAACGACCAATGAAATCGGCGACGCAGACTGGCATACTGTGTGCTTCAGGCCACTACGTGCTCGAGCGGCTCAACTCCCTCCTGCGTGTCGAGCTCGCCGCGGTGGCGGGATATCAGAAGGCCCTCCGTACGATGAAGACGAAGGCCCTAGCCGACAACGACCACATCCTCCGGCTCGCCTCCGATCACCAGCGAACGGTCGCAGCCCTTCAGGGATCTGTTCACGCCCGGGGCGGCGCGCCTGCGGTCGCGGCGGACCCCTGGGAGGGCGCCGCCGCGCTCACGGACGAGGGCGCGTTGGCGATGCTGGAAAACAAGGAGTTCGTCGGCGCGCTCCTCGAGGTCGAGCGGCGCGGTCTCGCCGAGTACGAGGCCGCCTTGAGCTCGCTCGACGACGACGCCCGAGAGCTCGTCGAGCTCGAGCTGATCCCGCGGCAGCGGAGACACGTCGCTCAGCTCTCGGCCATGCTCGGCCACCTCGCGGCGTGATACGCCGCCCGCCCTAGAACGAGGCGCGCCCCGGGGCGGGTGTGCTAGTTTCGACGTTTGTCGACATGGACGCCGCGTCACCTCCCGACCCCGCCGGCGAATCCGCTCATATCCTGCGTGCTCTCCGGCATGCCCTGGCCGACCCGCTCTCGGCCGCCGCGCTGAAGCTCGACCTCGTGCATCGGCGGCTCATGGCGCCGTCCGGAGCCGATCCGTCGTGGGTGGTGGAGCGGGTTCGGGCGGCACAGGCCGATGTGGGCGCGGCGAGCCGGCTCCTCGACCTCTTGCTTCGCCTCGCGGAGATCGCCGGCGAACGGCCGGAAGAGACGTCTCTCGGCGACGTCTGCCGCACCGCGGGTGTTCCGCTCCAAGAGGCGGCCGTGGCCGTTCCCCGGCTGCCGCTGCGGCACAGGTCGTCGGCCGAGGCCATCCAGAGTGTCGCGTCGTTCGCCGCACGCGGCGACGGCGTCGCTTCGCCGATCGGACGAGCGGGACTCGAGAACGGGCGGGTGACCCTGGCCCTCGAGGGGTCGCGGGTGACAGCCGATGGGCGTCCCGAGCGGCTCCTCGATCTGCCTCACGGGATCGAGGAAGCGGAGGCTCTGTTCGTGGCCCGGGCCGCCACCCTGGCCGATGGCGGTCGCCTGGAGCTGACCGAGCGCGGCGGACGCCTCGTGGCTCTCTTCTCGTGGCCCCTCCGGCTTGAAAGCGACGCCAAGCGGAAGGGCGGGCAATGAAGGTCCTCGTGGTGGAGGACGAGCCAGGGGTCCGAGCGTCGCTCGTCGAGCTCATCCAGGAGCTCGGATACGAGGCATCCGCCGTGGGCTCGGTGGCTGACGCGCGCGACGCGTTGACCCGTGGAGCGCCGGATGTCTGCATCACCGACCTCGGGCTGCCGGACGGCAGCGGGCTCGACGTCGTGCGCGCCGCGAAGGCGGCTCGGCCGGACTCTGCCGTCCTCGTGCTCACGGGGAAGGGCTCGATCCTCGCCGCGGTCGAGGCGATGAGGGCCGGCGCTCACGACTTCCTGCTCAAGCCGCTCAAGCCCGCCCTCCTCGCATCAGCTCTCGCGCGCCTTTCGGAGCATCACTCTCCACACTCCGCGGCGCGCTCCGAGCCGGCGGCCGCGGGTCAGCTCGGGGAGATGGTCGGCCGATCGCCGGCGATGCAGGAAGTCTTCCGCCTGATCGCCCGCGTGGCGGGCTCCGAAGCACCCGTGATGATCACCGGGGAGAGCGGCACGGGCAAGGAGGTCGCGGCCCGCACCGTACACGCGCTCTCGCGCCGCATTCGGGGGCCGTTCGTCGCGGTCAACTGCGGCGCGATCTCGCCGACCCTCGTCGAGAGCGAGCTCTTCGGGCACGAGAAGGGTGCGTTCACGGGGGCGGAGCGGCGCCGCGCCGGCACCTTCGAGATGGCCCATGGAGGAACCATTTTCCTCGACGAGGTGACGGAGATGCCGCCCGAGCTGCAGGTGAAGTTCCTTCGTGTCCTCGACACCCGCACCTTTCGGCGTGTCGGCGGAAACGAGGAGCTGGACGTCGACGTCCGTCTCGTGGCGAGCTCGAACCGCGATCTGGCCGAGGCGGTGAAGAGCAGGTCGTTCCGGCCCGACCTCTTCTATCGGCTCAACGTCTTCCCGCTCCTGATGCCGCCCTTGCGCGAGCGCAATACGGATATTCCGGCTCTCGCGAGCCATTTCCTGTCACAGGTCGAGGAGAAGGAACGACGCGGCTTCAAGTCGTTCGAGGCCCGGGCGCTCGACGTGCTGGAGCGGCACGACTGGCCCGGTAATGTGCGCGAGCTCCGGAATGCAGTGCATCGGGCCTATGTCCTGAGCGACCCGCCTGTCATTCAGACAGAGGCTGTGGAGGCCGTCCTCGATGTGCCGCACCTGGTCGAGCGGCCGCCAGCCGCGGACCGGGACGAGGAGTCGTGGCCCGCCGTGCCGGTGCGCGTCGGAGAGAAGCTGGAGGCGGTCGAGCGCAAGCTGCTTATCGCCACTCTGCAGGCTGTGAAGGGAGACAGGAAGACGGCGGCCGAGCTCCTCGGAATCAGCCTCAAGACGGTCTACAACCGGCTCAAGCATTACGGCCTCGATCAACCCACGCTTCCAGGAGGACGAGCTCGAGGCTCTTGAGCTGGACCGGCTTGGCGAGGTGATGGTCGAAGCCAGCCTCGCGGGACCGTGCCAGATCGTCCGGCTGGACCCAGCCCGAGAGAGCCACCAGGAGGAGTCCTTCGACGGCGGACGGGCCATCGTGCGCGACGTGCGTCTCGTGCCCCTCGAGCGCCAGGAGCTCGGCGAGCGTGAGAGCGGCCTCGACGTTGTCGTCCACGATGAGGATCCGGCGAGGCGGCGGCTGCGCGCTCGGCGGAGCCTGCGTGGCCACCGGAGCGGCGGAGTCCCGCCGCGCGCCGCGACGCCTCGATCGCGTATCGGATCGAGCGCTCGAGCAGCGTCGCGTCGAGACGATCCCTGACGAGGTAGCCCGCGGCGCCGCTCTCCCCGGCCGCGAGGTCCTCGGCTCGGTCCGGCTCGTCGGCGATCAGGATCACGGGACCCTCGCCGCCGGACTCGCGATAGGCGCGCAAGAGGTTGACACCGCTCTTCTTACCGAGCCGGCAGGCGATGAGGTGGGCGTCGTGGCGCCCCGGGCTCATCGCTATGAGCCCGGCCTCGAACGTCCCGGCCCATTCAAGCTCGACAGGGCCCGGCAGCTCGGCGACGAGCGTGGGCCAGCGGCCGCGGCTCG
>DAIOUV010000027.1:0-48357 GCA_036759345.1 Acidobacteriota bacterium
GGCCTCTGGCACGGTTTCAAGGAAACCATCTACGGGATGTCCGCCCACGACATGAGCCGGGCGGCTCTCAGGACGCGGGCCTCCATGGAGCACCTGTTCATCCTGATCACGATGGGAGATCTCCTCGGAATACCGATCCTCCCGCCGTACTACAGTCTCCGCCTCCTTCCGCACGTCGTCCCGCAGATCGCGACGTGGAAGCGCCGGATGCTGCGGGAGAAGGACATTTCCGACGCCATGTTCTGAAATCTCCGGAAAACCGGACCCTGAAGAGGAGGCACCATGGGGATGAAAGAGGTCTTTCAGCAGAACCCGGGCCGCCGGTACATCATGTTCGGCGGCAAGGGCGGTCTGGGAAAGACGACGTTCTCGGCCGCGACGGCCTACTGGCTCGCGAAGCAGGGCAAGAAGGTTCTCGTCTTTTCCGTCGACCCCCAGGCCTCGCTCACCGACATCTTCCAGAAGGACATCTTCGGCAAGGGGCCGGTGAAGATCATGGAGAACCTCTGGGCGCAGGAGATCGACGCCGACAGCCACATCAAGGCCTACCAGGACGAGATCCGCAAGAAGATCCTCGACATGTACGGCCTCGAGAAGGTGCCCGAGGAGATCGAGAGCTACATCCAGGCCGCGAGCGCCGAGCCGGCCATGGAGGAGAGTGCGATCTTCGACGCCGTGGTGGACGTCGTCGTCCAGGGGGATTACGACTACTACATCTACGACCTAGTCCCGCTCGGCCACGCGCTCTACTACCTCAGCATGGCCAAGGTCTACGACGAGTGGATCAACAAGGTGACCAAGCTGCGCGAGGACATGCGCGAGTATGAGGAGATGGCCAGCCGGCTCAAGCGCGAGAAGGAAACCGAGCAGGACGCGATCCTGAACGAGCTCATCTACATCAAGAAGCGTATCAACGCGTCTTCGGCGATCCTCACCGACAAGGACAAGACGGCTTTCTTCTTTGTGGTGACGCCCGAGGACATGATCATCGTCGACACGGAGAAGGCTGCGAAGCTCTTCGCCCAGTTCGACGTCCCGATCGGCGGTTACGTCGTCAACCGCGTCATCCCCCACGAGCTGATCGACCAGAACATCCCCGACTTCCTGCGCAACCGGATCCAGATGCAGGACAAGTACCTCGGGAACATCAGGACGACATTCGGAAAAGACGTCCTCGCCTACGTCCCGGAGCTGGAACGCGACGTGACGGGCCTTCCGATGATCGAGAAGCTCGCCGGAATCATGTACGGCGACGGAAAGCTCGGCTGAGGCCGGGACGTGGAGAAAACGGCCATGTCTGAAATCCAGACCTCCATGAGCGACTACATCCGGGAACACGCCGCCCTGAAGTACATCTTCTTCGGTGGCAAGGGGGGCGTCGGAAAGACGGTCTTCGCGGCCGCCACCGCGCTCCACAACGCCCAGCTGGGGCGCCGGACCATGCTCGCGTCCACGAACCCCGTCCACAGCCTGTCGACGCTGCTCGGTCAAAACGTCCTCGGAAAGCACACGCCGGTCGATGGCGCTCCGAACCTGTGGGCCTACGAGATCGAGACGAAGGAGACGATCGAGCGGTCGAAGGTCGAGATCCGCGAGAAGATCAAGTGGTTTCTCAAGTTCGCCGACATCTCGACGAAAGCCGAGGACTTCGTGGAGTCGGCCACGATGAACCCGGCCTTCGAGGAGTCGGCCATGTTCGAGAACATGATCGACCTCATGTTCAAGGACGAGTACGACGTTTACGTCTTCGACACCGCGCCCACCGCGAACGCGCGGCGCCTCCTTGGCATGTCGAAGGTCTACTCGCTCTGGGTCAACAAGATGCTCAAGAGCCGCGAAGAGGCGAAGACCCTCAAGGAGCTGCTCTCTTTCACGAAGAAGAAGGAGGACGACCCGCTCATGACGTATCTCCTCTCCTTCCGCGACCGGATGGAGCACGGTCGCGTGCTCCTCACCGACCCCGAGAAGACCTCGTTTTTCTTCGTCACATTGCCCGAGGCTCTGCCCATCGCCGTCATCACCCGCTTCATCCAGTGGTTCCACGATTTCGGCATCCCCGTGGGCGGCGTCCTCGTCAACATGCTGATCGACAAGGCCTCCGTCGGCGCCGAGGCGGCCGACTTCGTGAAGAACCGCGTCGCGATGCAGGACGAGCACATGAAGACCGTCTGGCAGAAGTTCGACGGCAGCGTGCGGGCCATTGTGCCGCTCTACGAGACGGAGATCCGCGGCATCCCGATGCTGAAACGCCTCGGCGACGCAATGTTCGCGTGACCCCTTCTTCGTCGTCCGACCCCCTCCGGCTTCTCAGCTTCGCCCCAACCGCCGGCGACGAGATCCGGGTCGGGGTGCTCTCGAAGAAGGGCCGGGTCGTCGACCTCGGCGCCGTCGCCGGGCATCTCGGGATGAAGCTCTCCTTCGATCCCGCGCAGATGATCTCCCTCATCACCGCGGGCGAGAGAGCGCGGGACGAGGTGCGGACTTTGCTCGAGAAGGCTTCGCCCGGCGGGCCGCGCGTCGAAGAGGTTCGGCTTTTCGCGCCAATCCCGGTCCCACGCCGGAACGTCCATTGCGTCGGCTGGAACTACGTCGCGCACTTCGAAGAGGGGAAGTCGCTGAGGGACTCGGGCCAGACGCTTCCCGAGCATCCCGTCTTCTTCACGAAGGGGACGAACGCCGTCAACGGCCCGTACGACCCGATTCCGTACGACCCGCGGGTGTCGACGGCGATCGACTGGGAAGTCGAGCTCGCGGTCATCGTCGGCCGGCGCGGGAAGAACCTCTCCGAGGAAGAGGCGATGGACCACGTCTTCGGATTCTGCGTCCTCAACGACACGACTGCCCGCGACATCCAGCAGAAAAAGCACGGCGGCCAGTGGTGGAAGGGCAAAAGCCTGGACGGGCACGCGCCGATGGGGCCATGGATCGTCACGGCGGACGGCTTCGACTGGTCTTCCCGCCGCCTCATCTCGCGCGTCAACGGCGTCGTGAAGCAGGACGGAAACACGAGCCAGATGTACTTCAAGGTTCCGCGTCTCCTCGCCGAGCTTTCGCTCGGCCTGACGCTCGAGCCCGGAGACATCCTCGCGACGGGCACGCCGCCGGGCATCGGGCACGCCCGCAAGCCGCCGGAATATCTCAGGCCCGGGGACGTGCTCGAGTCGGAGATCGAAGGCATCGGCGTCCTGAGAAACCCGATCCAGGCGGCGTGAAGCGAGAGGCGCCGAGCTGAAGAGGTGCGCGCTCGTGAAGCAGGCCCTTGACAAGCCGCGCCCCGGGAACTCATCTTGGTCTTGTCCGGCTCATGGAAGCCTCGGTCGCCTCCCCGCGCCACGCCAATGAGCGGATCGCCGCCGCCCTCCGGTCGGCGGGTGTCGAGCTGGACGGTCCGGCGCCCCACGACGTCCGGGTCCGAGACCCGCGGTTCTTCCATCGCGTGACCTCGCGTGGCTCGCTCGGGTTCGGGGAGAGCTACGTCGACGGCGACTGGGAGTGCGACCGGATCGACGAGCTCGTCTTCCGGCTCGTCCGCGCGGGCGTTCACCGCTCGTACGAGGGAGTGCGCGATCTGGGCCGCCACGCGGCCGCGCTCCTGACGAACCCCGGCCGCACACGGGCCTTCGTGGTCGGAGAGCGCCACTACGACCTCGGCAACGACCTCTTCGAGCGGATGCTCGGCCGGCGCATGGTCTACAGCTGCGGGTACTGGAAGGACGCGGAGGATCTGGACGCGGCGCAGGACGCCAAGCTCGATCTCGTTTGCCGGAAGCTCGGCCTGAAGCCCGGGATGCGCCTCCTCGACGTGGGCTGCGGCTGGGGAGGCCTCGCCTGCTTCGCGGCGGAGCGCTATGGCGTCAGCGCCCTCGGAATCACGGTCTCGCGCGAGCAGCAGGAGTGGGCGCGCCGCGCGGCGGGCTCGCTCCCCGTCACGATCGAGCTCCTCGACTACCGGAGCCTCGACGCCGGGACGTTCGACGCGGTCGCGTCGATCGGGATGTTCGAGCACGTCGGCCGAAAGAACTACGCGACGTTCCTCGACGTCGTGCGCCGCCACCTCGCCGACGGCGGCCTCTTCCTCCTCCACACGATCGGTGGGAACGAGTCCTCCTTCACGACCGACCCGTGGATCGAGCGGTACATCTTTCCGAACAGCCTGATCCCTTCGCTCGCGCAGGTCGCCTCCGCCGCCGAGGGGCGCTTCGTCGTCGAGGACGTTCACAACTTCGGCGCCGACTACGAGCGCACGCTCCTCGCGTGGCACGCGAACGTCGAGCGGCACCGGGACGAGCTCGAGGGGCGCTACGGCGCGCGGTTCCTCAGGATGTGGCGCTACTACCTGCTTTCCTGCGCGGGCGCGTTCCGCGCGCGCTACAACAACCTGTGGCAGATCGTCCTCTCGCCCCGCGGCGTCGCTGACGGCTACCGCGCGCCGCGTTGACTTGGCGCCGCGCCTATGGGGTCCGCGGGCGGACGACTCCGAGGGCCGCGGCCGCCGTGTCGTGGACCGGCGTCTCGACGCCGGCCTCGCGGCCCAGGCGGGCGACGGCGCCGCTGAGGTCATCGAGCTCGGTCGGGCCGCCGGCCTCGAGGTCGAGGAGGAAGCTCGGCTTCATGCCTCCGCCGAGGGAGTCGATGAAGGCGAGGATCTTCGATTCCTCGTCCTCGGCCAGCCGCAGGCCGCGGGCACGCGCCACCGCGAGGACCTCGCGCACCGCACGCGCGAGGAGTACCTTGCCGTAGGAGGCGTCGCGCACGGGCCCGATGGGCGCGCGCGCCAGCCCGCAGGCCGCCGCCATGGAGGCGATGAACGCGAACTTCCGCCACAGGTCGGCCGAGATGTCCTCCGAAACGCGGGCCTCCGCGCCGGCTCCCTGAAAGGCCTCGACGATCCGCCGAACCCGCTCGGACGGCTTGCCGACCCGCTCTCCGACGGTCACCTTCTGGAAGGAGCTCTTCCGCTCGACGACCCCGGGCTCGACTTTGACCACGCTGACTTGCGTCAGCCCGCCGAGAACCTGATTCGCAGGCACGCCGCTCTCGACGAGCCGATCGGCCGCCTCCACGCCGTTGAGAAACGGAAGGATCGCGGCGCCGCCTTCGGCCAGAAGGCGGGCCGCGGGAGCGATCGCGGCGAGCGAATACGTCTTCACGGCCACGATCGCGACATCGCATACGCCGAACGTTTTCGGATCGTCGGTCGCCTGAACCGCGACGGTGAAGCTCTCCTCTGGAGTCCTGACCTCGAGCCCGCGAGAGAGGAGCGCGTCCAGATTGGGGCCCCGTGCCAGCAGCGCGACCGCGTGACCCGAGCGGGCGAGAATGCCGGCGTAGTAGCCCCCGACTCCGCCCGCTCCCAGGATGGCGATCCGCATGAAGGCAGTGTATTCCACCGCTCGCCGGAGATAATCCGGCGGTGCGCGACACGCTTTCCCTGTCGAAAGCCCGAAGCCTGAGCTTCGGCCCGCTTCCGGGCGTCATGGCGATCCTGAACGTCACGCCCGACTCCTTCAGCGACGGCGGGCGCTTCACGAGCGCGGAGGCCGCGGCGGAAGAGGGCGCGCGTTACGCGGACCTCGGGGCGGCGATCGTGGACATTGGGGGGGAGAGCACACGTCCCAAGGGGCGCACTTACGGAGAGGGCGCAGGGGAGATTTCTTCTGACGAGGAAGAGAAACGCGTCCTTCCCGTGCTCTCTCTCCTTCGAAGCATGCGGCCCTCCCTTGCGCTCTCCGTTGACACGCGCCGCGTATCCGTCGCCCGCGCGGCGCTCGACGCGGGCGCCGACGTCGTGAACGTGGTGACGGGCCTCGACGTTCCGGCGGATCTCCTCGAACTCGTCGCGAGCCGCGGCGCCGCAATCGTGCTCAACCATTGCCGCGGCATGCCCTCGACCACTTTCGAAGAATCTTCTTTCTCTGACGTCGTCTCCGAGGTGACCGCGGATCTGAGAGCGGCCCGCGCCCGCGCGATCTCTGCCGGAATTTCCGAGCAGAGAATCTTCCTCGACCCCGGCTTCGGGTTTGGAAAGACCCCGGACCAGAATTTCGCGCTCCTCGGTGCGCTGGATCGCCTCGCGCCGCCCAGCGTCCCGCTCGTCGTCGGCGCGTCGCGCAAGGCGTTCCTCGGGGCGGTCTCCGGCGCGCTCGTGAACGACCGCCTGCCCGAGTCCCTGGCGGCCGTAGCCGCCTCTGCCGCCGCCGCCCGGACGCGCCCCGTTCTCGTGCGCGTCCACGACGTCGCCGAGACCGTCCGATTCCTCGCAGTGCTCGCGAAAGCGGACGGCGCCGGCTCGCGCCGCGTCACGTAACATCGAGCGCCATATGCGAACTCTCTTTGGCACCGACGGCATCCGCGGCGAGGCCGGCGTCCCGCCGCTCGATGCGGCCACGGTCTCGAAGGTCGGAGCCGCGCTCGCGACGTCCCTCGGCCGGCGCAGCGTCTCGGTCGTCGTGGGGTGCGACACGCGGGAATCCTCCGAGGGCATCGTGGCCGCCCTGACAGGAGGGATCGTGGCGCAGGGTGGCTCGGTGCGTTTCGCGGGCGTCGTCCCAACGCCGGCCGTCGCGTGGCTCGCGCGCGAGCTCGGCGCCGACGCAGGCGTCGTCGTCTCGGCCTCGCACAACCCCTGGACCGACAACGGAATCAAGATCTTCTCGGCGGAGGGACGCAAGCTCCCCGATGAAGTCGAGCTCGAGATCGAGCGCCACATCGAGGAGGCGAAGCCCGCGCCGATGGCCCCTGCCGTCGTCGAACCTGACCTCGGGCGCGCGTACGTGACGCACCTCGCGGGCAGCCTTCCCCACCGGCTCGACGGCCTGCGCGTCGTCGTGGACGCCGCGCACGGCGCGGCCTTCGAGGTCGCGCCGGCCGCGTTTCGCGCCTCGGGCGCCGACGTCGTCGCGCGGAACGTCGCGCCCGACGGGCGGAACATCAACGAGGGTTGCGGCGCCCTGCATCCCGCGGGAATGGCGCGCGCCGTCGTCGAGACGACGGCCGCGCTCGGAATCGCGCTCGACGGCGATGCGGACCGGATCATCGTGGCCGACGACAAGGGGACGCTCCTCGACGGCGACGACGTTCTTTACCTCTGGACGCTCGAGCTCGAGCGCGAGGGACGGAAGCCCGAGGCCGTCGTGGGAACGGTCATGTCGAACTGGGGGCTCGAGAAGGTCCTGAAGGACCGGGGAGTCCGCCTCATCCGCGCGGCCGTCGGCGACCGCTACGTCGTCGAGGAGATGGAGAAGACGGGCACGCTCCTCGGCGGCGAGCAGTCCGGACACCTCATCCGCGCGGACCTCACGACGACGGGCGACGGCACGCTGACGGGACTCCACCTTGCAGCGCTGCTCGCCGCCTCGGGGAAGAAGCTCTCGGCGCAGCCCCGCTTCGTCCACACACCGCAGGTCCTCATGAACGTGAGGGTCAAAGAGCGCGTCCCCTTCAACGAGATCCCCGGCTTCGCCGACGCGCGGCGCGCGGCCGAGGAGCGCCTCGCGGGCAACGGACGGCTTCTTCTCCGCTACTCGGGCACCGAGGCCCTCGCGCGCGTCATGGTCGAGGGCGTGGACTCGGCGCTCGTCGACGCCGTCGCCTCCGATCTTGCCGCGCAGATCCGGGCGCGCCTCGGTGCCTGATGCCATGACCCAGGCCTTCCCCCTCGAGCCCTCGGACGAGGAGCTGTGCCGCCTCCTCGACGACGCCGTCCGGCGCGTCGTCGCGCACGTCGGCTCGCTCTCCGCCCAGCCCGCCGACGGAACCGACGGGGCCGGCGCGCTCGCCCGCGCCCTGATCGAACGGGAGCCCCCCGAGGACGGCACCCCCGCGGGACCGCTCCTCGACTTGCTGTTCGAGAGGGCGATCCCCGCGAGCTTGAACAACGCCGGGCCGGGATTTCTCGCGTACATCCCCGGAGGCGGTCAGCCCTACGCAGCCGCCGCGGACCTCATCGCGTCGGCCGTGAACCGTTACGTGGGCGTCTTCGCCCCGGCGCCGGCTCTCGTCCAGCTCGAAACGAACGTGATCCGCTGGTTCGCGCGCGCCGTGGGCTACCCGGGGACCGCCAGCGGCTTCCTGACCTCCGGCGGATCTCTCGCGAACTTCTCCGCGATCGTCGCGGCCCGGCACGAGAAGCTGCCCGAGAACTTCCTCAAGGGCACGCTCTACGTGTCCGACCAGGGCCACCACTGCATCCGCAAGGCGGCGCTCCTCGCGGGCTTCCCCGCCGCGAACGTGCGCGAGATCCCGTCCGACCCCGCGTTCCGGATCCGGCAGGACGCCCTCGCCGATCGGGTCGCCCGGGATCGCGCGGAGGGCTTTACGCCGTTCCTCGTCGCCGCGAGCGCGGGCACGACGAACACCGGCGCCGTCGACGATCTCGACGCGCTCGCCGACTTCGCGGAGCTCGAGGGCCTCTGGCTGCACACGGACGCGGCTTACGGCGGCTTCTTCGCGCTGACCGCGCGGGGACGCGCGGCGCTCTCCGGCATCGAGCGCGCCGACTCGATCGTGCTCGATCCGCACAAGGGCCTCTTCATGCCGTACGGCACGGGCTGTCTCCTCGTGAAGGACCCCGGAGCGCTCCGCCGCTCGCATAGCGTCTCCGCGCACTACATGCCCGGCATGCAGGACGACCCGGACTCGGTGGACTTCTGCGAGATCTCGCCGGAGCTCTCACGAAACTTCCGCGGCCTCGGGGTCTGGCTCGCGCTGAAGCTCTGCGGCCTCGCGGCCTTCCGCGCGTCGCTCGACGAGAAGCTCGACCTCGCGAGGGAGGCGGCCGAGGCCGTGCGCGCGATCCCCGGCATGACGATTGTGGCCGAGCCGCAACTGTCGCTCTTCGCGTTCCGCCTCACGGTGCCGGGCGCGTCGCGCGCGGAAATGAATCGCCTGAACCGGGACCTCATGGACCGCGTGAACGCCCGGCAGCGGGTGCTCCTGACGGGTACGCTCCTCGGGGAGGACTTCGCGATCCGCATGTGCATCCTGAGCTTTCGGACCCACGCCGATCGCGTCCGCATGGCCCTCGAGGACCTCCGGGAGGCTGCCCGGGAGGCCGGAAGGAATAATCCGGCCGCGAAACGCATTTCCTAGTGTGTACATGACCTCCATGAGACGACGCGATTTCCTCGCCCTCACCCTCCCTCTCCTCGCCTCCGCCGGCGATCGGGTCGTCAAGACCGAAGCCGAGTGGAAAAAGCTCCTCACGCCCGAGCAGTACCGCGTCACGCGAAAGAAGGGCACCGAACGCGCCTTCAAGGGCCCGAACTGGGACAACCACGCGAAGGGCACCTATACCTGCGTGTGCTGCGACCTGCCGCTCTTCAGCTCCGACACGAAGTTCGACTCGGGCACCGGCTGGCCCAGCTTCTGGCAGCCGATCGCGCCGAACGCCGTGAAGACGGAGGAGGATCGGAGCTTCTTCTCCGTCCGCACCGAAGTGATGTGCCGCCGCTGCGACTCCCACGTCGGCCATGTTTTCAACGACGGGCCGAAGCCCACGGGCCTGCGCTACTGCATGAACGGCACCGCGATGAAGTTCGTGGCCGCGAAATAGCGTCAGGGGGGTTGGAGCGCTCGCGTGACGATCGCGTACTCCTCGACGGGGCGCCCGCCCACGAGATGCTCCTGGATGATCCGCTCGAGGACGGGCGGGTCGCAGGCGCGGTACCAGACGCCCTCGGGATAGACCACCGCGATGGGCCCGCCGGCGCAGATCCTGAGGCAGTTCGCCTTCGTGCGCTGCACGCGGCCGCTCGCCCCGAGGCCGAGTTCCTTCAGACGCGCCTTGAGGTAAGCCCAGGCCTCGAGCCCGCGCTCCTTCTCGCAGCACTTCGGCGTCGTCTGGTCGCAGCAGAGAAAGATGTGCCGCTCGCCCTTCGGGATTCCGAGGCCCTTCGCGATCGCGGCCAGGTCGGCTTTCGACACGTCATGCGAATCGATGCCCATGAAGCCTCCGCGGGAAGGATAAGCTCACCTCCATGAGAATCTTCGTCACCGGGGCCACGGGCCACATCGGATTTCGCGTCGCGCACGCCTTCCGGCGCGCGGGACATCACGTTCTGGGCCTGACGCGGTCGGAGGCGGGCGCGACGCGCCTCGACCGGCACGAGATCCGGCCCGTCCTCGGAACGATGCAGGACCCGGGCTCGTGGAAAGGCGCGGAAGAGGCATCGGTCCTCGTCCATGTGGCGTCCGACTCCAAAGCCGACACGTGGGCCGCCGACCGCGCCGCGGTCGACGGCCTCCTCGCCCTCGCCGGCAAGGGCGCGTCGTTAAAGACGCTTCTCTACACGAGCGGCGTCTGGGTTTACGGCGGGACGGGCGACCGCATGGCCGACGAGACGACGCCCCTCGCGCCGCTTCCGATGAGCCTGCCGCGCGTCGAGACCGAGAAGCGCGTTCTCTCGGCGGCGGGCATCAAGGGGATCGTCATGCGCCCCGGCTGCGTGTACGGCTACGGCGGAAGCATGACCGCGATGTGGTTCGGCGGCGCGGCCGCGGGCTCACTCGAGGTCGTGGGCGACGGCCACAACCGCTGGGCCACCGTCCACGCGGACGACTGCGCCGACGCCTACGTGCGGGCGGCGTCGAGCGGCCTCTCCGGCGAGATCTTCAACGTGACGGACCGCTCGCGCGCGCCCGTGCGGCGCCTCGCCGTCGCCGCCGCGCGCGCCGCCGCCTTCAAAGGCGAGATCCGCTGGGTTCCGCTCGACGAGGCGCGGAAGAAGATGGGCGGCTTCGCGGACGCCCTCGCGCTCGACCAGCACGTCGACTCGCGGAAGGCGGTCGCGACACTCGGCTGGCAACCCACTCACGGCGGCTTCGAGGACGAGGTCGAGACGTACTACGCGGCGTGGAAGGCCGCGCAGGGCTGATCGTGATCAGGTCCCTCGCGCGCGAGATGGAAATGGACACGTTCTCCTCCGAGGACCGCGCCCGGATCGAGGCGCAGGGCTTGACGGTGGAAGAGGTGGAACGGCAGGCGGCACTTCTTCGGGACCCTCCGCCTGCGGTGACGCTCGTGCGCCCATGCACCATCTCGGACGGCGTCGAGAGGATCGCCGAGAGTGAGCATGAAGAGCTCCTCTCCCTCGCCGACGAGGCGGCGCGCGCCGAACGGCTCTCGAAGTTCGTCCCGGCCTCCGGAGCCGCGAGCCGCATGTTCGCGTTTCTCGAAACGGGCAGCCCCGATCATGAGGACGTGCGCCGCTTCGAGGAGAACCGGCACAGGTTCGCATTTTCGGCGGACGACGTGGAGGCGCTCGCGGCCCTCCCCAAGGGCCTACTGCCGTTCCATCGTTACGCCGGAACCTCCCGGACGCCCTTCGAAGAGCACCTCGTCGAGGCCGCGGCAACCGTCCGCGACGCAGACGGCATCTGTCGCCTCCACGTCACCGTCTCGCCCGATCACCGCGCCGCCTTCGCGGCGGCTCTCGAGAGCGCGAGGCCGCGCCTCGAGCGGGAGATACGCGCGCGGTTCGACGTCCGGTTCTCCGAGCAGTCGCCGTCCACGGACACCGTCGCGCTCGACGACTCCGGCCGCGTCTTCCGGGATACGGAGCGGCGGATCCTTTTCCGGCCGGGAGGCCACGGGGCCCTCCTGAAGAACCTTCAGGAGTCGGGAGGCGACGTCGTCCTCGTGAAGAACATCGACAACGTCGTGCCGGACGCGCGACGCGCGCCGACGATTCTCTGGAAGCGCCTCCTCGCGGGCCTCCTCGTCAGGCTCGAACGCGCGAGCCGCCGCGACCGGCCGATCCGCGTCTGCGGCGTCGTGCGCAACGCGGGCGAGCCCGGCGGCGGGCCGTTCTGGGTGGCGGGGCCCGGCGGAGAGTCGCGGCAGATCGTCGAGTCGGCGCAGGTGGACCTCACGGACCCCGGCCAGGCGGCGATCTGGGACGCGGCGTCGCACTTCAACCCGGTGGACCTCGCCTGCTCCCTGAGGGACGCGGCGGGGCGGCCGTTCGACCTTCCCCGTTTCGTGGACGAGCGCGCGGTCTTCGTCGCGAAGAAGACCCACGAGGGCCGGACGCTCCTGGCCCTCGAGAGGCCGGGGCTCTGGAACGGAGCCATGGCGCACTGGGAGACCGTCTTCGTCGAAGTGCCAAAGGAGACGTTCGCTCCGGTCAAGAGGATTCTCGACCTCCTCCGCCCAGAGCACCTGCCGCCTCAGGATGACAAACCCTAAATAACTCTAATAGAAAGAGATACGGGAATACGAGGCCGCCTTAACATGCGTGGCCCTCCGAAGGCGTATTCTCGCTGCCCGCCCGAGTGCCCCGCTATGATTCGCCGAGACGAGCAGAGACCCAGGAAAAGACGCCCGCTGAGGCTCGTCTCGGACGAGCCGGCGGCGCCGCAACCGGTCGCGCTCTCGGCCGCCGCCTCGCCCACGCTTCCGCTCCTGAACCGCGAGCTCTCCTGGCTGGCCTTCAACGAGCGCGTGATCGAGGAGGCCTACGACGAACGCTGGCCGCTCCTCGAACGCCTCAAGTTCCTCGCCATCAGCGAGACGAATCTCGACGAGTTCTTCATGATCCGCGTCTCGGGCCTCCTCGACCAGCTCTCATCGGAGATCGTGGAGCCCACGGACGACGGCCTCCTTCCCGCAGAGGCCCTTGCGCGTGTCCGTGCGGCAGTCCTGGGAATGGAGCTGCGGCAGACCTCGTGCCTCGTCGGCGACCTCCTGCCGAAGCTCGCCGCGACGGGAATCTCGATCCTCACCTGGAGTGACCTCAACGACGCGCAGCGCGAGGCGGCCAGCGCCCACTTCAGGCGGAACGTCCTCCCCGTCCTCACGCCGCTCGCCGTCGACCCGGGGCATCCTTTCCCGTTCCTCTCGAACCTTTCCCTGAATCTCGCGGTCGAGGTGAAGAACCCCGAAACCGGCGAGACGAAATTCGCCCGCGTGAAGGTGCCGCAGGCCATGCCGCGCCTCCTGGCGGTTCGCGAGCTCGTGGAGGGCAAGAAGAAGGTCAAGCCCGACAAGGCCGAATTTCTCCCACTCGAGTCGCTCATCCAGGCGAATCTCGGAGAGCTCTTTCCCGGCCTCGAGATCGCGTCGTCGCACCTCTTCCGCGTGACCCGCGACGCCGACATCGAGATCCAGGAGGACGAGGCCTCCGACCTCCTCGCGACGATCGAACAGGAAGTGCGCCGCCGCCGGTTCGGCGCGGTCGTGCGCCTCCAGGTCGCCCCGAAGACGCCGAAGCGGGTGAGGAAGCTCCTCCTGAAACAGCTCGAGATCACCGAGAACGAGGTCTACGAGGTGAATGGTCTTCTCGGCGCGGGAGACCTCATGTGGCTGACCCGGCTCGACCGGAAGGAGCTGAAGGACCCGCCGTTCTCGCCTGCCGTGCCGGCGGTCTTCAACCAGCCCGACACGTCGGTCTTTGCCGCGATCCGCGCCGGCGACGTCCTTCTCCACCATCCCTACGACTCGTTCTCTCCGGTCGTCGAGATGATCGAGCGCGCCTCGATCGACTCGAAGACCGTCGCGATCAAGATGACCCTGTACCGCACGAACGCCGACTCGGCCATCCTCCCCGCGCTCATCCGCGCGGCCGAGAACGGCAAGCAGGTCGCGGTCCTCGTCGAGCTGAAGGCGCGCTTCGACGAAGAGAAGAACATCGAGTGGGCGAAGTCGCTCGAGCAGGCCGGCGTCCACGTGGTCTACGGCGTCGTCGGCCTCAAGACGCACTGCAAGATCGCGCTCATCGTTCGCCGCGAGAAGGACGAGATCCGCCGCTACGTGCACCTCGGCACCGGCAACTACAACGCGTCGACGGCGCGCGTATACACGGATTTCGGCCTCATGACGTGCCGTCCGGAGTTCGGCGAGGACGCGACGCGGCTCTTCAACGCCCTGACGGGCTTCGCGGGCAAGACAAGCTACGCGCGCCTCGTGACCGCGCCGAAGGACTTGCACCGCACCGTCCTCGAATGGATCGGGCGCGAGACGGCGCACGCACGCGCCGGCCGCCCGTCGGGCATCAAGGCGAAGATGAACGCCCTCGTCGACCCGAAAGTCATCGCGGCCCTCTACGAGGCTTCGCAGGCCGGCGTGCCGGTCGACCTCATCGTCCGGGGCATCTGCTGCCTCAGGCCCGGCGTTCCGGGCGTTTCGGAAACGATCCGCGTGCGCTCCATCGTGGGCCGGTTCCTCGAGCACAGCCGCGCGTTCGTCTTCGAGAACGGCGGCGACCGGAAGGTGTGGCTCTCCTCGGCCGACTGGATGCCGCGCAATTTCTTCCGCCGCGTGGAAACTGCCTTCCCTGTGGAGGAGCCCGCGCTCGCGCAGCGGGTCGTCGACGTGATCGACACGATGTTTCGCGACAACTTCCGCGCGCGCGTGCTGAACGAAAGCGGCGGCTACGATCGGCTCCGGCCCGCGGAGGGCGAGACGCCGATCGACGCACAGGCCGCTTTCGTCGACGACGCCCGCCGCCGAGTCCTCAAGGCAGTCGACGCGTTCGAGCGCCCCGGCGCCGAAGCTTTCGAGAAGAGTGAAGAGACCGTCGCGGGCGAACCCGAATAGCCTCCCCTACCGCTCCACCTCGAAGCTCGGCGGCGGCGTGAGGACGGGTTCCTGCGCGGTCAGCGTCGTTGCGACGACCGGCAGCAGGATCAGGTGCGTGTTCGAGCCATAATTCAGGTTGATCTCGTAGAAGCCGTGCGGCGAGACGGAGATGAGCGTTCCGGGCACCTGCTTGAGCTCCGCCATCGGGCAGGTCACGTAGACCTTCATCGGGATGTCCATCGGCTCCTCCTGTCGTCGCAAGGATACTCAGGACCCCGTTTCGTCGCCGAGGTCCTCGTCGTCCTCGCCCACGGGCTCGCCGTGGTATTCCTTGAGCTTCCTCTGAAGAGTGCGAAGGCCGATGCCGAGCGCCTCGGCCGCGCGGCGGCGGTTGCCACCCGTGACCTGAAGCGCCGTGAGGATGGCCTCGCGCTCGATTTCGGCCATCGTCTTGCCGACGAACGTCGCGACGGACGCGGGCTCCTCCGGCGCCGCAACGGACGACGCGGCGAGCGCCTCGGGAGCCGCCTCGGCGGATGCGACGGGGGCGGGCCGGACCGCGGGCCACTCGCCCGAGCGGGGCTTCGCGGCGCCGGGCGCTCCCGCCGGCGCCGCCGCCGCCCGACCGCGCACGGCGGCGGGTAGGTCGCTCACGTCGATCCGCGTGCCCGCGGCGAAGAGGACGGCGCTCTCGAGGACGTTCTTGAGCTCGCGCACGTTGCCCGGCCAGGCATAGCCAACGAGGGCGGCGAGGGCCGCGGGCGTGACCCCGATCACGGGCTTGCCGTGCTCTCTCGCGAAGAGGTCGCGAAAACGCTCGACAAGGAGCGGGATGTCGTCCTTCCGCTCGCGGAGCAGCGGAATCTCGACGGTGACGACGGACAGGCGGTAGTAGAGGTCCTGCCGAAAGCGGCCCGCCTCGATCTCGGCGCGGAGGTCGCGGTTCGTGGCCGCCACGAGCCGGAAGTCCACTTCCCGGCTCTCGTTGCCGCCCACGGGGGTGACGCGCTTTTCCTCGAGAACACGCAGGAACTTCACCTGCAGGTCGGGGGGCATCTCGGAGACCTCGTCGAGAAAAAGCGTGCCTCCGTGCGCCTGCTCGATGCGCCCGACGCGCTTCACGAGCGCGCCGGTGAAGGCCCCGCGCTCGTGGCCGAAGAGCTCGGACTCGATGATCTCGCGCGGGATGGCCCCGCAGTTCAGGGCCACGAACGCGCGCCCCCGGCGCGGCGAGTTGTGGTGGAGCGCGTTCGCGACGAGCTCTTTGCCCGTGCCCGACTCGCCGACGATGAGGACGGTCGTCTTCGCCGGCGCGACCACGCGGAGGCGCGCGAAAAGCTCCTCCATCGGCTTGCTGATGCCGAGAATCGCCTCGAAGCCGAAGCGCTTGTCGAGGCGCTCGCGGAGATCCTTGATCTCGCCCGCCTGACGCGCGCGGCTGAGCGCCGCCTCCGCCCTCAGGCGCAGGTCGTCCTTCGCGAGAGGCTTGGCGACGTAATCGACGGTGCCGAGCATGCGCGCCGAGAGCAAGGTCTCGACGTCGCCGTGCGCCGTGACGAGGAGGACCGAGACGTCCGGCCGCGCCGCGGCGAGGTCCGTCGCGAGGTCGAGCCCGCTCTTGCCCGGCATCTTGAGATCCGTCACGACGAGCGCAACGGAGGGATCTTCGATCGCCCTCTCGAGCGCGGCGTCGGCGTTCGCGAACTCCTCCACGCGGCGGCCGTCGGTCTGAAGCGTCAGGGCCATCGCTTTCCGGCTGCCCGCGTCGTCGTCGACGACGAGAATGAGCGGCGCCGTCGCGCTCAAGCGGGCTCTCCGAGCGCGCGGTTCAGGTCGTCCTCGGTCCACACGGCGACGCCCAGGGATTTCGCCTTGTCGAGCTTGCTCCCCGACTCCTCACCGGCGATGACCGCCGTCGTCTTCTTCGACACGCTTCCACACACCTTTCCACCCGCCGATTCGATCGCGGCCGTGGCCTCCTCGCGGGAACGCCGCGGCAGAGTCCCCGTGAGGACGAAGACTCCTCCGGACAGGGATCCGCCGGCCGCGGACGAGGCCGGGCTCTGGATCATACGGATTCCCGCGGCCCGAAGTTTCGAAAGGAGGGCGCGATTCGGGGGGCGGGCGAACCACTCGAGAATGCCACGGGCGGTCTCGGGGCCGATCTCGGGGACGGCCGTGAGGGCCTCCTCGTCCGCCTCAAGGAGCGCGTCCATCGACAGGAACCGCCGCGCGAGCAACTTCGCCGTCTTCTCTCCCACCTGCCGGATCCCGAGCCCGAAGAGGAGGCGCGCGAGGCCGGCGTCCTTCGAGCGGCCGATCTCCGCGATCACGTTCGCGGCCGACTTCTCGCCCCAGCGCTCGAGGGGGGCGAGCTCTGCGGCCGTCAGGTCGTAGAGCGACGCGACGTCCTCCAGGAGGCCCGCCTCGCGGAGCTGCTCGATGCGCTCGTCGCCGAGTCCCTCGACGTCCATCGCGCGGCGCGTCACGAAGTGGCGGAGCGACTCGGCGACCTGCGCCGGGCAGCCGGGGTTCACACAGCGGATCGCGACCTCGCCCTCCAGCTGCACGACCTGCTCGCCGCAGGCCGGGCAGCGCTTCGGCATCGAGAAGGGCTTCGCCCCCTCCGGCCGCTTCTCGAGGAGGACGCGCGTCACCTTCGGGATCACGTCGCCCGCTTTCTCGACCGCCACGGTGTCTCCGACGCGGACGTCCTTCCTCGCAAGATCCTCCATGTTGTGGAGCGTCGCGCGGCGAACGGTCGACCCCGCGAGGAGGACGGGCGTGAACTCGGCCACGGGTGTCAGCACGCCGGTGCGCCCGACCTGCACGACGATGTCCGTCACGACGGTCGCCGCCTCCTCGGGCGGGAACTTGTACGCGATGGCCCACCGGGGGAATTTCGCCGTCTGTCCAAGGCGTTTCTGGTCGACGAGCGCGTCCACCTTCACGACGACGCCGTCCGTCTCGAACGGAAGGTCGTGGCGCTTCGTCCGCCATGTGTCGAGGAAGGCGAGGATCCCCTCCACACCCCCGACGACGGCGCGATGAGGGTTGACGGGAAGGGAGATTTCTTCGAGAGTAGAAAGGCCAGCGCTCTGGGTCGTCGGCTCGCCATCGCCCTCCCAGCGAGCCACTGAATAGAGGAACGCCGAGAGCTTCCGTTGGGCCGTGATCCGGGCATCGAGAAGCCGCAGGGCGCCCGCGGCGGCGTTGCGCGGGTTCGCGAAAAGCAGCTCCCCCGCCTCCTCGCGGGCTGCGTTCAGCGCCGCGAAGGACTTCTTCGGCATGTACACCTCACCGCGCACCTCGAGCACGGCGGGGATCTTCACCTTCGAAGAAATCTTCCGCGCCGCGTCAGCGGCGTGCAGATTCAGCGGAATTGCCCGGATCGTCTTCACGTTCGGCGTCACGTCCTCGCCGGTCGTCCCGTCACCCCGCGTCGCGGCGCGCGCGAGAGCCCCGTTCTCGTAAAGGAGCGAAATCGAGAGGCCGTCGATCTTCAGCTCGCACACGAAAGGGGGCGTGCGGCCGAGGCGGTCGACGACGCGTTCGGCCCACGCCTTCAGCTCTTCCGGCGCGTATGCGTTCTCGAGGGAGAGGAGCGGAATCTCGTGCCGCACGTTCGGCAGTTCGCCCACCGGTGCGCCTCCAACGCGCTGCGTCGGCGAATCCGGCGTCACGAGCTCCGGATGGACCTCCTCGAGAGAGGTCAGCTCCCGGAGGAGGGCGTCGTATTCGGCGTCCGTGAGCTCGGGCCGATCCTCCACGTAGTAGAGGCGCGCGTGCCTTTCGATCTCCTCCCGCAACTCGGCCGCTCGTGCTGCCGGGGTCCTCGTCTTCGCCACGGGACCGATTCTAGGCGGCGGGCGTCCTGATGCGCCCCTGTTAGCATCCCCGTCGTGATTCGTCTGCGCGCCGCGTGGCCGGCCGTTCTCGCCGCCCTCCTCGCCCCGGCGCGCCTGGACGCCGGTCCGCGCGTCCCGGCCGTCGCGTCCTACACGATCGAGGCGCACGTGAGCGCGGAGCACGGCATCACCGGGAAGGAGACGGTACGGTTCACGAACCGCACGCGTTTCTCGTTCGACGACCTCAGGCTCCACCTCTACCTGAACGCCTGGAAGAACGATCGCTCGACGTGGCTCACCGAGCAGGCGCGCGGCGCCGGGCGGAACGACCGCGGCATGCGCGCGAAGGACGCAAGCCGGTGGGGGTTCGCAGAGATCCACCGCATCAGCCTCGAGGACGGCACCGACCTGACCCCCGCGCTGAAGTATGTCTCGCCCGACGACGGGAATCCGGACGACCGGACGCTCGTTTCCGTCGCCCTGCCGAGGCCCGTCGCGCCCGGCGAGACACTCGTTTTCCGCGTCGACTGGGAAGGCAAGTTTCCCCGCGCGGTCGCGCGCACCGGCTGGAAGGACGACTACCTGCTCGGCGCACAGTGGTTCCCGAAGCTCGGCGTGGCGACCGACCACGGCTGGAATGCGCACCAGTTCCATGCCGCGACCGAGTTCTTCGCCGACTTCGGCGACTACGACGTCACGCTCACGCTTCCGAAGGCCGTGAAGGGCCGCGTCGGCGCGACGGGCGTCCTCAAGGACGAGGCCGACTTCCCGGGCGATCTCGTGCGCGTGCACTTCGCCGCCGAGGACGTGCACGACTTCGCATTCACGGCCTGCCCGCGCTTCGAGGTCGTGCGCGACACGTTCAGCGCGCCCGGCCTCCCGAACGTCGACATCGTGCTGCTCCTGCAACCCGACCACCGGCCCGTCCGGGACCGGTACCTCAAGGCCGTGAAGGCGGGGCTCGTGGATTACGGCAAGCGCTATCTGCCCTATCCCTACCCCGTCATCACCGTGGTGGACCCGCCGTGGGGCAGCCACACCGAGGGCATGGAGTACCCGACGCTCTTCGTCGGCGGCGCCCGCGAGCTCGCGCCCGCGGCCGCGCATTCGCCCGAAGGCGTGACGATCCACGAGTTCGGGCATCAGGTGTTCTACGGGATGCTCGCCTCCAACGAGTTCGAGGAGGCGCACCTCGACGAGGGCTTCAATACCTACGCGACGCTCCGCACCCTGAAGTCCGCCTTCGGCGATCCGCCGCTCGTGGTCCGGTTCTTCGGTCTCCCCGTCGTGTTCCCGTCCGTCGTCCTCCCGTATCCCGTGGCCGCGAACGAGCGCTTTCACCGCTGGACGCAGTCCTCGCGGTCGGACGCGACGGACGTGCCGAGCTTCCGCCAGCTCGACGGCGGCGCCGTGCGCGCGAACGCCTATAACCGCACGGCCCTCCTCCTCGCCTCCGCCGAGCGCACCTTCGGCGCGGAAACGTGGGCGAAGGTCATGAAGACGTACGCGACCCGCTGGGCATTCAAACACCCCGCGTCGGCCGACTTCATCGCGGTGGTTCGCGAGGTCGCGGGCGACGCCGCCGCGAACGCCGTCGCCGGAATCTGGAGCGCGGCCGGCCCCGTCGACTACGCCGTCACGTCGGCCTCCACGCGCCGCGCACGCGGACCGAGCGGCTACACGGGCGAGGGCGAGGCCCGCACGCTCGCGACGCCAAAGGACGACGCGGGCGGATGGGAGTCGCTGGCCGTCGTGCAGCGGCTCGGCGAAGCGACGTGGCCGGTCGAAGTCGAGCTTCGCTTCGAGGGCGGTGCGAAGCTGCGCCGCCCCTGGATCGGCGACGAGCGCTGGATCCGCTACCGAATCACGGGGCCGAAGCTCGTCGCGGTGGAGGTCGATCCGGACCACCAGTGCCTCCTCGACGCGAACCCGCTCAACAACGGCCGCCTCACCGAAGAGGCGCCCGAGGCGTCGCGCCGCTGGGCCGCGCGCCTCCGCTTCTGGGCGCAGAACGCCCTCGAGTTCTTCGCCCTCCTCGGCCTCGCGGGGCTCTCGTGAAGCGCGATTCGATCCTCGCCGTCGCGACCCGCGGGCTCGTCTCGGCGCTCGAAACCTGGAAGGCGATCCTGCTCTTCCTCGTCCTGAACGCGGTGCTCGCGGCCGCCTTCCTGCATCCGCTCGCGTCCGCGCTCCACACAACGCTCGACAAGAGCCCGTGGGCCGAGCGGCTCGGCGCGGGCGACGCGGACCTCCACACGTTTTTCACTGCGTTCACGCGCACCCGGCCCGACGTCCTTGGCGACCTCGAGAAGTGGGACGAGGTCGTCA
Source organism: Acidobacteriota bacterium (assembly GCA_036759345.1). Classification (GTDB taxonomy): domain Bacteria; phylum Acidobacteriota; class Thermoanaerobaculia; order UBA5066; family UBA5066; genus Fen-183. Next base: position 20,695 of record DAIOUV010000027.1, read on the forward strand.
CCGGCGAGGGCGGCGAACGCCGCTCCTCCGGGAAGGCGGCACCGCTTTCGGGCTTCTTCGGCACGACCGGCCTCTCGGGCTCCGCGGTCGCCTATGCGGCACTCGCGTCCCTCCTCGCGGCCCTCTTCTCCGGCGGATTCGCCGGGCGATTCGGCGCCGAGCGCGACCGGACGAGCCTCGCCGCGTTCGGAGCGGACGCCGCCCGATTCGCGGTCCCATCCCTCCTGTTCGGGGCGCTGTCTCTCGCGGGCATTCTCGCGGCCTATCGCTGGGTCTACGCGGGGCCGGGCACGCTGTACGAAGCGGACGACCTGCGTTACGAGTGGGAGGCCACGGGGCTCCTCCTCCTGCGCCTCGGGGCGTTCCTTCTCGTCGCGGGTTATCTCCGGCTCGTCGTCGTATACGCGCGCGCGGCGATGGGACAAGGGGCCACGAATCCTTTCGCGGCCCTCATGAGCGGCTTCGGATTCGTCCTCGGCCGGCCGGCGCGCACGCTCGCGATCGAGATCTTCTTCGGCGTTCTGGGCGTCCTTCCGCTTGTCGCATGGGCGTTCGTCGGCCCCGTCTGGAACGGCGGGGAGCTCGCCGATTTCGCCCTGATCCTCGCCGGCCAGCAGCTCGTCGTCCTCCTTCGAATCCTGACGCGCGCGGGCCACCTCGGCGCGGCTTCGGTTTATCTGAAGCGCTCGAAGGAGCCGGTGTCGCCGGCGGCGGCCCCCCCGCTCCGGGTCGCGGCAGAGCTTTCGAATCCCCGATCCGCCGAAGAGCCTGCCGCGGCGCCCGCGCCATGATCGCCCTACGCCTTCGCTCCCGGACGCCCGACTCGTGGGCGGCGCATGTCATGGCGAAGGAGAATCTGCCCGCCTTCGTGGCCGATCACGCCGTCTGCGAGCTACAGGCCTCGGTTTACGCCCTGTCGCTCGTCGGGACGTATCCACGAAACGCGCCCCTCGTCGACCGGCTCTCCGCACTCGCGGCCGAGGAGCTGCGCCACTTTCGCAAGGTCTCGCGCGAAGCGCGCCGCCTCGGGGCGCCGATGAAGACGACGCGACGCAACTTCTACGTTGCCGAGCTTCGCGCGGCGTGCCGAAAGGAGCGGGAGCCCGAGAAGGGCCTCGATCTCCTCCTCGTGGCCGCGCTCATCGAAGCGCGCAGCCACGAGCGTTTCGAGCGCCTTCTCGGCCACGTGACCGATCCGCGCCTCTCGAAGATCTACGTCGAGCTCGCTGAAGCCGAAGCCCGGCACGGCCCGATCTACCTCGACCTCGCGATCGCCCATGCGGGCGAGGAGGCGACGAAGAAGCGGCTCGACGAGCTCCTCGACGTCGAGGCCCGCGCCCTCGCCCTGCCGCCGAAGGCCGAGATCACGGTCCACGGGGCGGCATAGGCGGCATGGCCCTGCGCCTTCTCCCCGCGGCTCTCGCCCTCCTCGTCCTGGGCGCGCACTTCCTGCGCATGGGACACCTCGTGCTGGTCGCCGTGGCCCTGGCCGTCGTCGCGCTCCTCTTCGTGCGGCGCCCGTGGGCGGCGCGGGCCGTTCAGGGCGCTCTCGCTCTCGAGGCCCTCGAGTGGCTCCGCACGCTCACGCTCCTCGCGAGCGAGCGCCGCGCGGCCGGCGCGCCGTACCTCCGCATGACGCTGATTCTCGTGGGCGTCGCCCTCGCGACGGCCTTCTCGCTCCTCGCCTTCCGCTCGCGCGCCGTGAAGGAGCATTTCCGGCTTCGGTGAAGGCGCGGGACGAGCCTCCTACCGTGCCACGTGGGTGGGGCCGCCCTTAGCGGTGTGGCTCCAGCGTGGCGACGGAAACCCAGCGAAGAGGACGGTCCCGTCTGCCGAGTAGCGGACGATGTACGAAAACGGGTCGACCTCGTTCGAGAGGTAGCCGAAGCGCACGTCCCTCAGGAGGACCTCCACGTTGCCGCCTTTCGCCTCCTCGCGCGCGGCCGGAAACCGGGCGAAGCGGCCGAACACGCCGGCGATGCCGCTATCGAGAGCGCGCTCGGCGAACGGGCCGTTCGCCTTCCCGATCACGCGGGGCGCGAGGTCGTCGCGCGAACGGTAGACGGCGCCCAGGTGACGGAAGAGATTCAGGAGACCGCTTCGGAACCCCGTGCGCGCGAGCTCCTCGGCATCCGGCGCGCGCGCGCCCTCTCGGCCGCGCTTGCCGAGATCCACGAACGCGGCCGTCACGGCAGGCCCGTCATCCGAAAGGAGGAGCCAGCGGTCCGGCGATCCCGGCTGGGGAATGGCGGCTCGACGCGCGGACTCGGTCCCGAGGGCCCCCGCAAGGCGGAGAGCTTCACCATGGCGGACCGCACACAGCCCCACATACGCCGCCGCCGCGAGGAGGCCCGCGCGCGCCGCGTTTCGGGAGCGCGGGAACGAACCCCTCGAGACGACGCGGACACCGACGAGGCCGAGCGCGAGGAGACCCGACAGCGCCAAATCGACGATGAACGTCCAGTCGAGCATGTACCGGGTCCACGACAACGGTGAGAGGAGCATCGTCCCCCATGACGTGATCCAGTCGAGGAGAATGTGCGACACGAGACTCAGCGCGACGACAGCGCCAAGGCGCCACACGGCCGCGCGACGGGCGGTGGCACCGGGCGGGCCGAGTCCGGGCGAGAGCCGGAGCGCCGCGAGAGCCGTGAGCGCGACGATCCAGACCGGAAGCATCACGAACGAATGCGTGAGTGCGCGGTGCTGGGTGATGTAGAACTCGGCGGAGAAGGGCGACACGAACACGTCGGCATCGGGGAGCATGGCCGCAAGGAACCCCACCCACGCCTCGCGCCTCGCGAGCGTGCGGTCGAGATCTTCGTTTCCCGTGGACGGGAGGGAGCGGGCGAGAAGGGCGCCCGCGAGGCCGTGCGTCAGTGTGTCCATGGACGGGCGATTTTAACCCGCGGAGGCTTCCGCTATCCTCTCCGCTATCCTCCCGCCGGTGAGGCCGCTCTTCCCTCTCACACTCACGGCCTTGGCACTCGCGGGGCCGCTTTCCGGGCAGGACGTGCCCGCTCCCGACCCGGCCGCCGCTCCGCACGTGAAGCAGGGGGTCGCCGTCGTGGCGACGCGTCTCGACGAGGCGCCGGCCTCTGCGACCGTCCGCGTCATCACGCGTGAGGAGATCGCCGCGATGCCGGGAGTCCGCGCACTGCCCGACGTGCTCATGACCATCGCCGGGATCGACGTGAGGCGGCGCGGCCTGAACGGGACTCAGGCGGACATCGGGATCCGGGGTTCGGATTTCAACGGCACGCTTCTCCTCGTCGACGGGCAGCCCGCGACGGATCCAGAGAGCGGTCATCTCTCGGCGGACTTCGACGTGCCGCTCTATGCCGTCGAGCGAATCGAGGTCCTGTTGGGCGGGGGCTCGTCGCTGTGGGGCTCGAACGCCGTCGGCGGCGTCGTGAACATCGTGACGCGCGGAGCCGACATGGGCCGCTCGAACATGCAAATCGAGACGCGCTACGGGCACGGCAGCAACTCTCTCGACGCCGGCGGATATCGCACGGCGATGCGCGTTAACGAGTCCCTCTCGGCAGCCGTCGACTGGTCCCGGACGGAAAACTCGGGTTTCCGCGACGACACCGAATCCGCGTCCGGCCTCCTGCGCGTCTCCGGACGCTGGGACTCGGGGCTCGGTCCCGTGACGCTCGGCCTCGGCTACGCGAGCCGGAGCTATGGCGCGTATGGCTATTACGGAACGGCCTATCCGAACCAGCAGGAATCGACGCGCACGCGCACAGCCACCCTTTCGTCCACGCTGGCCCTCGGCGGATGGACGTTGACGCCATCCGCGTTCGTGCGCGCCCACCACGACGACTTCGTTCTCGAAAGGGCCGATCCGGCCTTCTACGAGAACCTCCACGACACGCTCACCGGGCTGTTCCGATTCGCCGCGCGGCACGCGCTCTTCGGCGGCTCGCTCGCGTTCGGCGTGGAAGCCGGCCGCGAGACGATCGCGTCCACGAATCTCGGGAGTTACGGCCGGGACCACGGCGCGGTCTTCGCCGAGTTCGCGCACGCCTGGGGCGCCGGGGCTCAGGAGGCCGGCGGCCTCAACGCCGGCCTGCGCGCCGACGCCTACGAGGGCTATGGGTCGCGCCTGTCGCCCTACGCCGGCGTTTCTCGCGAGGTGCTTTCCCGCCTGACGCTTCGCGCCTCTTTCGGCACGAGCTTTCGCGTCCCCTCGTTCACGGAGCTCCACTACGTGGACCCGCAGAACGCGGGCAATCCGGACCTGCGTCCCGAGAAGGCCTGGAACGTCGAGGCGGGCATTTCGATCGGCGCCGGGGCCGTCACCTTCGACGCGGCCACCTTCCACCGGCACGCGACCGACCTCATCGACTTCGTGCGCTCTTCGGGGAGCGAGCCTTGGCGCGCCCGAAACGTGCGCGAGGCCGTCACGGACGGCATCGAGGCCTCGCTCGACTGGTCGCGGGAGCGGCCGGCGTTCCTGACGCAGTTCCGTGTGCAGGCGGCGTACACGTTCGCCGACCTCGCGAGCCTCTCGGCGGCGGCCGACGGCGCGACGCAGGGAAAGTACGTGCTCGACCCCCTGCACACGAGATGGGACGTCGCCGCTGGCGTTGCGCTCCCCTTCCAGCTCGGAGCGACCTCGCGCCTTTCGTATCTCTCCCGCCCGAGTTTCGAAGACGGCGTCTGGCTCGTCTCGGCGCGGCTCTCCTGGCAGGCTCTTCAGGGACGCATCCTCGAGTTCTTCCTGGACGGCGAGAACCTCGGCAACGTGCGCTACGAAGACGTTCCGGGCGTCCCGCTGCCGCGCCGGACCCTCTTCGGCGGGTTCAATCTGACGTGGTGACGCGGTAAACTCGCGTCGCGAGCTTCTCCTTCAGCCGCGTTCATGCCGACGATTCTTCTCCTCGACGGCGCCCGGAGGCGCCTGCCCGACGAACCGACGTGGCTCCGGCGGAGCGACTGGTCGCTTCGGGATGCCGCCACGGCGGACGAGGCCCTGCGTGCCGTCGCCGCCCATCCCCCAGCTCTCGTCATCGTGGACTTCGAGCGGAACCCCGAAACCGCGCTCGAGGCGGTTCGCGCCCTGCGCGCCGATCCTGCGGGCCGCGACATCCCTCTCCTCGTCCTGGCGCCGCCGCACCGCGCCGACGAGGCCCTCCGCGCCGGCGCCGGCCACGTCTTCACGGCCGAAGCGTCGCCGGAGGTCGTCCTGGCCGAGGTCGGGCGAATCCTCGACCTGTTCGAGCGCGCCGCTCCGCGCGTGAGCGTCGACGCGCCCGTGGCGTTCTGGCGGGACGGACGTCCCACGGAGGGGCGTCTGACCGACATCTCCTCGACGGGATTCTTCACGACCACGAGCGAGCCTCAACCGGTCGGCGCGCGCCTCGAGGTCAGCTTCAGGCTCCCTCACGACCGGACGGGAAAAATCGTGACGGGCGAAGTGATCGTCGTCCGGCGCACGGAGTCCCCGGAGTCCGGCTTCGGCGCCCGCTTTTTCCGCCTCCCGCAGAACGCGCGCCGCCTCATCGAGAAGTTTCTCGAACCGCGCGCACGCCGGGGCGGCTTCCCAACGTAGGAAACGGGAGGACGCCCCCCGAGCGTCTACGGAGAACTGACACCCTCGGTGGATCACTCCTCGGGGAGCAGGTCACCCGGAGCGGCGAGAAGCTTGCGGAGCGGCCAAGGTCGCAATAGGCTCGTCCGTGTCCCGGCGTGCACCCGTCCTCGCGGCTCTCCTCGCGGTGATCGCGCTGCTTCTCGCCTGGGCGCCGTTCCTTTCGCGCATGGATCTCGTCATGCGTCACTTCGACGGCCCGAACTACCTCGTCGTCGCCAAGACGTTCTACGTTTCCACGAAGGAGAATCCCCTCCCGGGTTACGCGCTTTCACCCTCCTACTTCGCGACGCACACGCCCCTCTATCCGCTCGTTCTGCGTGTCTGCTCGCTCTTCGGGGGCTGGAAGGCGGGCCTTTTCCTCGCGACGGGACTCCTGGCGGTCGCTTCGGCGGGGGCGTTCGCCCTCTATGCGAAGGAGGCGGCTCCGGAGATCCCGGTGGTCCTCGCGGTCCTCGCGTTCCTCTTCCTGCCCGCGCGGATGTTTCTCTATCGCGCGCTCGGGGCGAGCGAAGCGCTCATGTCGCTCCTCGTCGTCCTCGCGGTGCTCGCCTGGCGCAAGGGCCGGCCGGAGTGGGCGCTTTTCGCGGCGGCTCTTTCCGCGATCACGCGCACGAACGGGATTCTCGTCGTGGCCGTCCTCTGCGTCGCGCTGCTCGTGTCCGGGCGTGTGAAGACGGCGCTTGTCGGCGGAGCGCTCGCGGCCGTGCCGCTTCTCCTCCTCTTCTGCTGGTATCGGTTCCTCTTCGGCGACTTCTTCGCGCTCCTCCACGTTCACGCCGAGAGCGCCGGGGGAGCGGGGCGTCTGACATTTCCGTTCGCGTTCATCGGCGAGATGGCCGTCGGAAATGACTGGGAAACGGCGGAGATGCTCCTCGGCCTGCACCTGTTCTTCATCCTGTGCGCGGCGCGGCTCTGGGTGAAGGGAGACCGCCTGGAGGCGGGGCTCATCGCGGCGCACGTGGCGTTGTTCTCGCTCCTTCGGGAACGCGACCTTGCGCGCTACTACCTGACGGTAGCGCCGTTCGCGGTCGTCGTCGCATGGCGCGACGTCTGGAGCCGGCCGCGCATCGCCGCGGCGGCGCTCGCCGTTCTCGCGCCTCTGTCCGTTTTCTACGCGTGGAAGACGATCCCGATGAACCTTTGCAGCGAGCCCGCGTATCGCGCTCTGCTCTCGCTTCTCGCCTCCTGAAAGCGATGAGAGGCTCGGCGCAGACGACGAAGGCCGAGACGCTCGCCTTCTACCGCCAGAAGCTCGGGGTGCCGCCGCGGGTCCTGGCGAGACGCGGGCTGACGGTGTCGGGTCTCGTCGCTCTCTTCGGCCTGATGGCGAAGCGGATGCGCGACGGGGCCGTTCCCCGCCCTAGCGAGCCGACAGGTCGTAGAGGCGAATGCCCACGCGGTCGGCGTAGTCGTGGATGCGCGGCTCCCGGTAGAACTCGCCGAAATGAACGGCGACTAACCCTGCGTTCGCGATGAGCTTGAAGCAGTTCCAGCACGGCGAAGCCGTCGTATAGATCTCGCCCCCCTCGATGCGGATGCCGTTCAGCGCCGCCTGGAGAATCGCATTCGCTTCGGCGTGGACGGTCGCGATGCAGTGACCGTCCTCCATGAGGCAACCCGCCTCGTCGCAGTGCGGCAGGCCGCGGAGCGAGCCGTTGTATCCCGTGGAGAGGAGCCGCTTGTCGCGCACGACCACCGCGCCGACGTGCTTGCGGGGACACGTCGCCCGACTTGCCACCTCCTCGGCGATATTCATGAAATAGCGATGCCAGTCGACGCGTTCGATCACGAGGCCGAAATGATACAGGCCGGCCCGCACCGAGGGCGAGCTACCAGCCGATCGGCTTCCCCTTGTTCTGCTCGTCCAGCCACCTCTGGAGGGGCGCGAAGTAGTCGCGAATCGCGGTCGCGTCCATCTGTTTTTGTCCCGTCAGGGTCGCGAGGGCCTCGGGCCAGGGGCGGCTCGCGCCCATGGACAGGGTCGCGTTCAGCCGGTTCCCGGCCTCCTTGTTTCCGTAGATCGAGCAGCGGTTCAGCGGACCCTTGCATCCGGCGAATCCGGCCAGCGCGCGGTGGAACTGGAACTGCAGGATGTCCGCCAGGAAGTAGCGCATGTAGGGGACGTTGCCGGCCACATGGAACTTCGCGCCGGGGTCGAAGTCCTGCTCGCTCCGCGCGACGGGAGGCGCGATGCCCTGATACTTCTTCCGGAGCTCCCACCACGCTTCGTTGTACTTCTCCGGTGGGATCTGGCCCGAGAACACCTTCCAGCGCCACTGGTCGATCACGAGCCCGAAGGGAAGGAAGGCGATCTTCTCGAGCGCCTTGTCGAGGAGCAGGCCGATGTCCTTCGTCGTGTCGGGCGCCTTGTCGAGGAGACCGAGCTTCACGAGGTACTCGGGGGTGACCGAGAGCGCGATCGTGTCGCCGACGGCCTCGTGGAAGCCGTCGTTGGCGCTGTCGCGGAAGAAGAAGGGCTGCTGGTTGTACGCGCGCTGGTAGAAGTTGTGTCCGAGCTCGTGATGGATCGTGTTGAAGTCCTCGGCCGTGATGTCGATGCACATCTTGATGCGCAGGTCGTTCTCCGCGTCCACGTCCCAGGCGCTCGCATGGCACACGACGTCCCGGTCCCGCGGCTTCACGAAGAGCGAGCGCTTCCAGAACGTCTCCGGCAGCGGCGCAAAACCAAGCGACGTGAAGAAGCCCTCGCCGTACTTCACCATCTGCTGATCGTTCGTCTTCCGGCTCTTCAGGATCTGCGTCAGGTCGTAACCGGGGTCGGCTCCCGCTGGCGCGACGAGCGGATAGATGTTTCCCCACTCCTGCGCCCACATGTTGCCGAGGAGATGGGCGGGGATCGGCCCGTTCGCCGGGACGCGGTCACCGTATTTCTCGCGCAGCTTCGTCCGCACGTAGGCGTGGAGCGAGAGATAGAGCGGCTTCACCTGCTCCCAGATGCGGTCCAGCTCTTCCGCGAACGCATCCGGCGGCATGTCGTACTTCGAGCGCCACATGGCCCCCGTGTCGGCGAAGCCCAGCTCCTTCGCGCCCTTGTTCGCGAGCGCGACGTATGTGACGAAGTCCTTTCGCATCGGCCGCGAAATGGAGTGCCATCCCGTCCAGGCGTCGAGGAGCTCGTCGTAGTTGCGGCTCGTCGCCAGGACCTTCGAGAGGTCGACGAGGTCGCGGCATTCCTCTTTCCCATCCTTGCCCGGCCGGCAGGACTTGCCCTTGCCGTACAGGCCCTCCATCGACGAGGCGATGCGCGTCAACTGCTCGCTTTCCTTCGGGTCCGAGGGCGTCGCGAGCGTGAGGCTGTTCTTCAGGAGCTTCATCTTGCGGGCGAGCTCCGGCGGCAGCGCGAGCCTGTCGAACCGCACGGACTGCTTCGCCAGCTCGACGCCCGCGTTGATCGTGCGCTCGTCGGCCTTCGCCGCGAGGATTTCCGTGTCCTCGGTGATGAAGTTGATCTTGACCCAGTCGGCGCGCCCCGATTCGACGGAGAGCGCCAGCATGCGCTGCTCGGCGTTCCGGAGGAACGCCTCCGCTTCGGCGACGGTCGGCGCGGGCGCCGGCTGGCCGGCGGCGGAAAAGGCGAAGAGTGCGAAGAGAACGGCGAACGGGCTGAAACGCTTCATGGCCCGATCGTAGCAAGGGGGCGCCCTAAACTCCCGTTCGACTCAGTAAGATCCGGCGGATGGACGGACGCCGCGTCGTCGTGACGGGACTGGGAGCGGTGACCTCGCTCGGGAACGACCTCGCGTCGACCTGGAGAGGCCTCGTCTCGGGCCGCTCGGGAATCGGGCCCATCACGCTGTTCGACGCGTCGGGCTTCCGGACGCAGCTCGCGGCGGAGGTCAAGGAGCTGCCCGCGGGCCTCGACCCGCGCCTGACGCGCCGGCTCTCGCGCACGGACGTCATCGGCCTGACGGCGGCGGCGGAAGCCCTCGCGGACGCGGGGCTCGACCTCGCGCGCGAGGATCCGACGCGTATCGGCGTCGTCCTCGGTGGGGGTGTGTCGGGCCTCCTCGACAGCGAGAACTATTTCCGCGACCTTCTCGCAAAGGGGGCGCGTCGCGCGCGCCCCACGAAAGTGCTCAACCATCCGCCCGACCAGACGACCGACCGCATCGCCGAGCGCTGGGGATTCCTCGGGCCGCGCTCGACGATCACGACGGCGTGCTCGTCCTCGGCCACGTCGCTCGGCTACGCCGCCGATCTCATCCGCCACGGCTTCTGCGACGTCGTCGTCACGGGCGGAGCCGACACGTTCGCGCGCCTCACGCACGGCGGTTTCAACGCGCTGCGCTCGGTCGATCCCGAGCCCTGCCGCCCGTTCGACCGCCGCCGCAAGGGGCTCACGATCGGCGAGGCGGCCGGCCTCCTCGTCTTCGAGGAGGAAGCGCATGCGCGCCGGCGCGGCGCGCACCTTCGCGGCCGCTTTCTGGGCTATGGCATCACGTCGGACGCCCACCACATGACGCAGCCCGAGCCCACCGGCGAGGCCGGGGCCCGGACGATCGCGGCCTGCCTTCGGGCCTCCGGACTCAACCCGGAGGACGTCGACTACGTGAACGCGCACGGTACCGCCACGCCGCAGAACGACTCGGCGGAGACCGCCGCGATCAAAAGGGCCCTCGGAAATCGCGCATGGGAGATCCCGCTTTCCTCGATCAAGTCGATGCTCGGCCACTGTCTCTGTGCGGCAGGCGCCATCGAGGCCGTCGCGACCGTGCGCACGATCGAGACCGGACTCATTCCTCCGACGATCCGCCTCGAGGAGCCCGATCCCGAGTGCGACCTCGACTGCGTGCCGATCACGGCCCGCGAGGCCCGCGTGAAGACCGCCCTCTCGAATTCGTTCGCATTCGGGGGAAACTCGACGGTCGTGGCGTTCGGGGCAGCGTGAAGGCCCCCGTCATCACCGGAGCGGCAGCGGTCACCGCGCTCGGCCGCACGCTCGCGGAAACGCGCGCGGCGCTCGCCGCCGGGCGTTCCGCCATCGCCCCCGTGGAGGAGGACGGCGCGCCGAAGGCCGCCGACCGTTCGCCGGCCGCGCGCATCGGCCCCTTCACGACGGAGCCGGAGCTCCCGAAGGGCAAGGCCCGCCGTCTCGACCGCGGCAGCCAGTACGCCGTCGTCGCCGTCAGGCAGGTCCTCGCCGACGCGGGCTATGCGCTCGCCGGACGCGAGGAGCGAACCGGAATCCTGCTCGGCACCGGCTCGGCGGGCGTCGGCCCGCTGACCGAGTTTGAGCGCCAGATGGCCGTCGAGTCACCCGACGCCGCGTCGCCGTTCCTCTTCCCGAACACGGTTGCGAACGCGCCCGCCTCGCAGGCCGCGATCGAGGTGGGAATCAAGGGTCCGAACGTGACGATCATTCAGAAGGATCCCGCGGTCCTGAACGCGCTCTTCTATGGCCGGATGCTCCTTGCAGACGGCCGCGCCGACGCCCTTCTCGTGGGAGCGGCCGACGAGTGGAATCTCGTCTACCACCGCGCGTACGAGAGCGTGCGCGCCACGCGTACCCCCGGGCGCCCCGGGTTCGTCCTCGGCGAGGGCGCGGGGGTGGTGCTGGTCGAGGACGAGGCCGCCGCCCGCGCGCGCGACGCCCGGATCGACGCCCGGGTCGCGGGCCTCGCTTCGCGGGGAGCGGCTGTCTCCCCGCACAAGCGACGCGCCGACCCCGCGGTCCTCGCCGCCGCGATCCGGGAGGCGCTCGCCGAAGCGCACGTCGAGCCCGCGGCGGTCGGCCTCGTCCACCTCTCGCGGAACGGATCGCCCTTCACGGACGCCGCCGAGGACGCCGCGCTCCTCGACGTTTTCGGCACGAGGCTTCCGCGCACCATGGCCGTCAAGGACTCCCTCGGCGAGAACCCCGCGATCGGCGCGATCCAGCTCGCCCTCGCCGTGGCCGAGTTGCGCGCGAATCCCGGAATCGGCGCCATCCTCCTCGACGCCTTCGGCGCCGGGGGCAACGTCCTGGCGGCGGTTCTCTCGGCACCATGACGACACGCGCCTTCACGACCTCCTTCGAGGTGCGCTTCCCCGAAGTCGACTCGTACGGCGTCGTCTGGCACGGACACTACGTGCTGTACTTCGAGGTGGCGCGCAACGCGCTCTGCGCGGCATTCGGCCTCACGCCCGCCGAGGCTCTCGCGCACGGCTACAAGGTGCCCATCACGAGGGTCGAGATGAGCCTCAAACGGCCCGCGAAGCTCGACGATCGTCTGGAGGTGTCAGCGGTCCTCGCGCCTTCTGAGACCGCGAAGCTCGTGATGACCTACGAGGTCCGGCGCCTGCCCGGGAGGACCCTGCTCGCGACGGGGTCGACCGAGCAGGTAATCCTGAATCCCGCGGGCGAGCTCCTGCTCACGCTCCCTCTTCCCGTGAAGACACTCGTGGCGCGCGTTCTCGCCTTCCAGCGCGGAGACGCCGAGCCCGACGGGACGAAGATCCTGCCGCCCGCCTGACGCTCAGCCGCTCGATCGCTCAGCTTTCCTTGGGGAACGTCGCTATGGCGCGCGTCGGCTCGCCGGGAGACGAGGAAAGCGCCAGCGTCCCGCCGTGCGCCCGGACGATGCGCTCGGCGATCGGGAGACCGAGCCCCGTTCCGGCTGGCTTCGTCGACACGAAGAGCTTGAAGAGCTCGGCCGTCTTCGTGGCCGGCACGCCGGGCCCGCGGTCGGCGACCGTGAGGCGCCAGAAGCGTCCCGCATCTTCGACGCGCGCTTCCACTTCACGCGCCGCGGCACCCTCCGCTTCGACGGCGTCGAGCGCGTTACCGACGAGGTTGAGAACGACCTGGCGCACGCGCGAAGGGTCCAGTCGGGCGGGGGCGCCCCCCGGCTGCGGCGCGAACGTGAGCCGGATGTGGCGACGCCCGGCCTCGGGCTGGAGAAACGCAACGGCCTCACCGGCGGCGTCGTTCAGGTCGGCGGGAACGGGGCTGAGAGGCGAGGGGCGCGCATACGAGAGGAAGTCCGTGAGGAGCCGGGCGAGACGGCTCGTCTCCACGCGCGCGGCCTGCGCGAGATCCGCGGCCGACAGCGCGGAAAAGGAGCCAGCCCCCACGCCCGCGGCCGCGCCGCCCTGCGCGAGCTTCTCCTCGAGGAGCTCCAGATTGAGCCCCATGGCATTCAGCGGATTCCGGATCTCGTGCGCGAGTCCGGCGGCCACCTCGCCCAGCTCGGCGCGCCGCTCGGCCTCGAGGCGTGCCGCCTCGACGCGCCGCGTGCGCTGGTAGAGAAGGATGACGGCCGCGGACGCCGCGAGGATGCCGAGGAGGGACACGACGGCGGCGGCGAAAGTCTTGAGATACAGCTCACGGCGCAGCTTCTCGACCCGTTCGGCCAGAACCCGCCGGGAGACGCCGAAGCGCAGCACGGCGAAGTCTCCGACGTTGACCTCCATGTTGAAGGGATCCTGCTCGGGGGCTTCGAGGGTGGAAATGCGGGCGCTCGTCCCCGGCTCCGCCGGCTTCACGTCGAGGACCTTCGGTCCCTCGGCGCCGGGTTGGGCCTTGCGGTCGGGAACGGTGAGCGTGCCCCGATACGCGTAGAGGACTTCTTTTCTCGCGCTGTCGAGGACCTCGACCTCCGTGAGGATCTGCCGCTCGGAAAGCCCGGAGGTGACGAGCCGGTCGATCTCCGTCTGTTTCAGTTTCAGCACGTACGGGTCGCCGGACGAGCGTTCGGCGATGCCGCGCGCGAGGCGCTCCGCGTCCAGCTTCGTGTGAAGGATCGCGTCGTTGACGACGTCTTTGGAGAGCGATTTGAAGAGGAGATGCCCGAAGAGTCCGACCGCGCCCGCCGTCAGCAGGCCGAGAACCGCGAGAACGAGCGTCAGAGAGCGCCGGAAGGCCCGGCTCTCGGGATCGGACACGGCCGGCCGTCACTCCCCCCGCTTGAGATAGCGGAAGTCCTTGATGTCGTACTCCTTCATCTTCGCGATGAGGCTGCCGCGAGAGATGTTGAGGAGACGCGCGCCGAGGGACTGATTGCCGCGCACCTTGCGCATGACGCGCTCGATGACCTGGTGCTCCACCTTCTCGACGATCTCCTTGAGGTCGTCGCTCTCCTTGAGCGCGAGCTCGACGCGCTCGCCCGAGAATTTCTGGTCGAGATCAGCCAGTGTGACGGGGCCCGCGCCGATCTGCGCGGCCAGCCGGCGAACCTCGTTCTCGAGCTCGCGCACGTTGCCGGGATACTGATAATTGAGGAGCGCGTTCATCGCCTCGACGTCGAACTGCTCCCCGACCGGGCCGCCGTGGCGGACCGCGAGCGCGTCGAGGAGAGCCGGAAGGTCTTCCTTGCGGTCCTTGAGCGGAGGGAGCCGCAGCGTGAGGGCCGAAATGCGGAAGTAGAGATCGTCGCGGAAGGCACCGTCCTCGACCGCCCGCGTCAGGGGGCGAGAGGTCGTGCCGATGACGCGCACGTCGACCGGAACGGTACGTCCGCCCGGCGCCGTGACCTCGCGCGCCTCGAGGAGGCGAAACAGCAACGCCTGGGTGGGCGCGGGCAGGTCGCCCACCTCTTCCACGAGAAGGGTGCCGCCGTCGGCCTCGAAGAGCCGGCCGAGCCGCCGCCGCCGGTCGCCAGCGGCGGCCGACCCGAGCAGATCCTCTTCGAGCGCCTGGGGGCTCGCGGCCGTCGCCGACACGCGAACGAGCGGCCGCCCGCGCCGCGGCGAAAGCGCGTGAAGCGTCTCGGCCACGAGCGTCTTTCCGCTGCCGACATCGCCCACCAGAAGGATCGGCGCCCGCGCCGACGCGACCCGCGAAAGGGAAGCCTTGAGATTCGACAGCGGCAGGGAGCCGCCGACGAGCTGGGCGAGCGGATCCTCCAGCGAGACCCCGGAGGACGCGGGCGCGGACGAGGCCCCGCGCTCGCCGAACGCCGCCTCACTCCTTTCGCCGTGCACGAAACCGACGGCGGATGCGGCGTGGGCGATGAAGTCGAGGAGGACCGGATCCGTCACGGTCTCGGCCGGCACGAGGAGGAGCCCCACCGGATCGCCGCCCGGCCGCGGAACCGGAAACACGTGCAGGCGGGCGCCCGCTTCGAACGCCTCCCATGACGAGGTCTTCCCGCGCGCCTCCGCGAGCGTCCGGGCCGACAGGCGCGGAAGAGTCCCCTTCCAGAGCGCGGCGATCACCTCGCCCTCGTTCGGAGGAAGAAGCGAGACGAAGGCGAGGCTGTGCACGGGCGTCGAGGACGCAATGTAGGCCGCGATCTTCTGGAGCAGATCCTCGAAGGGAACCGGCCGGTGGAGGCACTCGAAAAAACCGGACCACGGGTCCGAGACCGGGCGCTCCTCCGGGCGGCGGGGGCCTTCGGCAGGAGCCGTGGCGGGCCGCGCCGCGACCGCGACCGGCGCGGGTGCCCCGGACGGAGGGGGGACGGGAGCGAGGGGCGCGAGCGCCGCCGCCGCGAGCGATAAAGCGTCGCGTCCGCGAGGGGGCGGAGCGGCCATTCGGTGGGGGTTCGGCTCCGGGCCATTCAGCAGGGTGATCGTGGCTTCGCCGATGGCGATCCGGTCCCCCGCCGCGAGGGCGGCGGACTTGACGATCGAGCCGTTCAGGGTGACGTTGGATCCAGGCGCGCTGCCGAGGACCTCGAGGCGCAGCTCTTCACCCGTCACCGAAATCCGCGCGTGCCGGCCGAGAACACCACGAGCGCGCACAACGAGATCATTTCCCGTCGAAGCGCCAATGTGGATGACATCCCGATGGACCTTGCGAACTTCCGATTCGCCGCCGATCTTGCGGACTTCAAAGCTCAACATGGAACGGATCCTCCGCCGGTGGGAGACAGTTTCCTGAACAGACAGGAGCCTATCACGCACCCCGTGGGCTGTCCGCCCGGCGTCAGCACAAATTGTACGACGACGGGCCGCCGCCCCCGGGGCGGATACAATGAGAGCGAGAGCTGAGCGCCACGCATGCCGGTTTCCCCACTCGACGGCCCGCCCTTCCGGGGGCGCCACGCCGCGACGCTGACGCGCATCGTCGGCACCGTGCGTTCGGTCCTCGACCCGGACTCCGTCGAAATGGAGTATCTCTTCGAACCTTCCGGCCAGCGCTTCCGCTGGCGGGCCTTGCGCAGCCGCGTGTTCACCGCGAGCACCGTGCGCCCGGCCCGGCGGCACTCCACACCGGCGGAGTCCCTGGCCGTGGAGTTCCACCTGACGGGCCTCCTTCGAGGGGCGCTCACGCTGCTCCGCGGGCCCCGGAGGCCGTGGACGGCGCCGGAGGTCCTGCGCTTCGAGGTCTTCCGGCCGCTTCTCGCCCAGCTCCTCGAGAGCGCGGCCGCCGCGGAGATTCACGCCGCCGCGCGCCGCCGGCTCGAGAGTGCCGCCGAGGCCGCGTCCACGCCGATCCTTCTCGTCCGGCCGTCGGGCTCCGTGCTCTACGCGAACCGCGCCGCCGCGGCGCTCCTCTCGGCCCGCAGCCCGCTCGTCGTCGTCCCGAGAGACGGCCGCGAGACCTCGCTCGCGACCTGGATCGCGCGCCTCGGCGCGACGGCCGCCGCGGGCGAGAAGCTGCGCGCGACCCTCGCCGACGGCCGCGCGCTCGAGGCCTCGGTCGCGCGCTTCGCCGACGAGGAGCAGGACGACGTCGCCGTTCTCACGCTGAAGGTCCAGTCCGCGCTCTCCCACGAGGACGTGCGCGAAAGGCTCGCGACGCGCGGCGTGTCGGGCCGCGAGGCCGAGGTCGTGGGGGCCGTGCTCGAGGGTCTTCGAAACGCCGAGATCGCGGGCCGCCTCTTCATCACGGAATGGACCGTGAAGGATCACCTCAAGCACGTCTTCTCGAAGCTCGGCGTGAGCTCGCGATCGGGCCTCCTGAAGGCTCTCGACGCAGCGCCACGACCGGCCTCGAAACCCCATCCGGTGGAGTCCGCGGGCGGGCGACACCTCAAAATGTAGTGGTAGGCTCGGGACGTTCATGTTCCGACTGAAAAAACTCGAGATCCAGGGCTTCAAATCGTTCGTGGACCGCACGTCGGTCACGCTGCCGTCGCGCATCACCGCGATCGTCGGACCCAACGGTACGGGCAAGTCGAACATCTGCGACGCGGTGCAATGGGTGCTCGGCGAGCAGTCGGCGAAGAGCCTGCGCGGCACGACGATGGAGGACGTCATCTTCAACGGGGCCGCGCACCGGCGCCCGCTCGGGATGGCGGAGGTCGCCATCACGCTCGAGTCGCGCAGGGGCGACCAGTGGGCCGACAGCGGCGGGGAGCTCGTCCTCACGCGCCGCGTGACGCGCGACGGCGAGAGCGACTACATCGTCAACGGAAAGAAGTCGCGCCTCAAGGACGTGCAGGAGATCCTGACCGGCACGGGCCTTGGCGTGCGCGCGTATTCGATCATCGAGCAGCAGAAGATCGACCTCATCCTCTCCACCAAGCCGCAGGACCGGCGCCGGCTCATCGAGGAGGCGGCGGGCGTCTCGAAGTACAAGATCCGCAAGCGCCAGGCCGAAGTGAAGCTCGAGGAGACGCGCGGGAATCTCCTGCGCCTCACGGACATCGTCTCGGAGATCGACCGCACCTGTTCCTCGCTGAAGCGCCAGGCCTCGCGTGCCGCGCGCTGGAAGGAACAGGCCGACGTCCTCGCGGTCCAGAAGAAGAGACTCGCGCGGCTGCGGGCCGATCGGCTCCAGGCGGGCTTCGCCGGGGGCGAAGCGGCTCTCGCCGCGGCGACCGACGTAGAGGCCGCGGCTCTCGCGCAGCTCTCTCGCCTCGAGGCCGGCCTCATGGAAGCGCGCCGCCTCGCCGACGAGAACGAGCATGCCGTCCGCGAGGCGGGCGATGCCCTCGCCCGCGCGCGCGAAACTCTTCTCGCGGCGGAAGCCGCCGTCGCGGCCGCCGCGCGCGAGGCCGAGGAGGCCCACGCGCGCCAGGAACTGCTCGAAGGGCAGCGGAAGGAATCGGAAGCGGATCACGGCCGGTATGTCGAAGAGGCCGGCCGCACCGTGAAGGCCCGTGAAGAAGCGGAGGCCGCGCTCGCCGAGGCCGCCGCCGCGGTCACCGCCGCGGCCCAGGCCCTCGCCGAAGTCTCCGCAAGGGAAACCGGCGTGACGGGGCGGCGCGAGGCCTCGCGCCGCGACCTTCTCGCCGCCGGGGGACGCTCGGCCGAAGCCACGAACCGCGAACGCGAGGCCGCTCTCCTCGTCGACCGGCTCGGATTCGCCCTCGCGAAGCTCGAGGAACGCCACACGCGTGCCACGGCGCTCGTCGACGAGCGCCAGAAGGCGTCCGCCGAAGCCACCGCGGTCCTCGCCACGGCTTCTCTCGGCCTCGAGTCCGCGCGCCGGCATCTCGAAGAGGCGAGTCACGGCCGCCGCGCCGCCGAGGACCGCCTCGCGACGCTCAAGGCCCTCCGCGAGGCTCACGTCGCGGCGCTCCATGCCGTCGACGTCCGCGCCGCCGCGCTCGAGACGACCCTCGCCGCGCGGGAGGCCGGAGGCGAATCCGCGCGCCGCGCGCTCGAGGCCGCGGGTCTCACGCCACACGGCGTTCTCGCGGACCACTTCGATGCGGCCGCGGGCTTCGAAAAGGCCCTCGACGCCGCGCTCGGCGCCGCCCTCGAGGCGCCCGTCCTCGAAACCCGCGCCGCGCTCGACGCCGCCTTGGCGTCCGTGCGCGAGAAGAAGCTCGGCGCCGCGCGCTTCGTGCACCCGCTCCCGGAGACGCCGTTTCCCCTGAAGCCGAAGGACCCGCGCGTCCTCGGGATCGCGCGCGAGCTGCTCGCCGCGAAGTCCGCCCGAGCGCCGTCTTCCGCGCTACCCGATGCCGTCGTCGTCGCGAACGTGGACGACGCCCTCGCACTCGCGGCCCTCCATCCCGAGCGCACGCTCGTGACGATGGACGGCGTCGTCGTGCGCGGCGCCGTCGTCGAAGCCGCCGGAACCGAGGTCCCGGGCGAGGGCCTCTTCACCGTCCGGCGCGACCTCCGGAACCTCGCGGGCGAGCGTGAGGGCATCGCCGCGAAGCGCGCCGAAGCGGACGCCGAGATCGGCTCTCTCGTGGAACAGGTCGGAACGTTCGCCGCGACCCTCGACACGGCTCTCGCCGCGAGCCGCGCGGCCGAGCGCGCGCACTCCGAAGCCGAGGCGAAGACCGCGGCCGCCCGCACCGAAGAGGAGCGGGCGGTTGAGGAGCGGCGCGTCCTCGGCGAGGAGGACAACGCGCTCAGGCAGGACCTCGCAAAAGCCGGCGAGAGCCGCGCCGAGGCCCAGCGCCTCGCCGCCCAGCGCCAGGCCGAGATGGCGACCGTGGAACGGACGCTGTCGGAGCTCGAGACGGCACTCGACGGCGCGCGCGCGGCGCGTCTCGCGTCCGCGGAAGCCGATGCCGTCGCGCGCAACGCGCGGGACGTGCTCGTGGAACGCGCCTCCTCCCTCGCCTCCGCGTCGGCGGCGGCGGAGGGACGCGCCCGGGACGCGGCCCGCCGGGTCGCCGAGCTCGCCGACGCGATCGTCGAGGTCGGGAACCGGCGCAAGCAGGCTCTCGCCGCCGGGGAGGCCGCCCGGGCCGCGCAGGCCGCCGCCGCGGTCGCCGCGACCGAGGCCGACCGGCGTCGCGCCGGGACCGACGAGGCGGCGACGTCACGGCGCGAGGCGCGCGTGACCGCCGAGGCGCGGGCCGCCGCCTCGCGCGACGCTCTCGACGCCACGCGGCGGACGCGGTTCGAGGCCGAGCTCGGCCTCGAACGTCGCAAGGCCGATCAGGATCACCTCGTGGAGCAGTGCCGGAACGAGTTCGGCTGCCTGCCGGGCGAGCTGCCCGTCCTCGAGCGCAGCGAGGCCGAGCGGGAGATGAAAGAGGAAGACCTCGAAGCCGCCCTGGCCGAAGACGTGACGACGCGCTCTCTCGCGCTCGAGCGGCTCGGCCCCGTCAACCACGCCGCACTCGAAGAATACGAGGTCGAGAGCAAGCGGCTCGAGGAGCTGTCGGGACAGAAGGCCGACCTCGAGGCGTCGCTCGCCCAGATTTTCGAGACGATCAAGACGATCAACCTCACGTCGTCGGAGCGCTTTCAGGAGGCGTTCGCCGCCGTGAACTTCAACTTCGGCCAGGTGTTCCAGCGCCTCTTCCACGGCGGCACGGCCTCGATGCATTTGCTGGACGAGGGCGATCCGCTCGACTCGGGTCTCGAGATCATGGCGCAGCCCCCGGGCAAGCGGAACCAGACGATCGGCCTCCTCTCGGGCGGCGAGAAGGCGCTCACGGCCGTCGCGCTCCTCGTCGCGATCTTCAAGTACAAGCCGTCGCCGTTCTGCATCCTCGACGAAGTCGACGCCCCGCTCGACGAGGCGAACATCGACCGCTTCACGTCGCTCCTCGTGGAGCTGTCCGAGGAGACGCAGTTCGTCCTCATCACGCACAACAAGAGGACGATGGAGACCGCGCAGGCCCTCTACGGCGTCACGCAGGAGGAGCCGGGGGTCTCAAAGCTCGTCAGCGTGAGGTTCGACTGACGCGGACGTTCCTGGCGTTACCATGCGCTGTGCAGCCTATCGACGATCGCGGCCGGATGGTGGAGAAGCTCCTCGGCCGCCGCTATGAGGTTCTCGGCTTCCTGGGACGCGGCGGATTCGCCTCCGTCTATCAGGTAAGGAGCGCGAGCCTCCAGCGCTTCGAAGCTCTCAAGGTCCTGCACGAGTCGCACGGAGAAGACTCGGAGTTCGCGCAACGCTTCCGCCAGGAAGCGCGTGTGGCGGCCTCGCTCGAGCATCCGAGCATCGTGAAAGTCTACGATTTCGGCCACGTCGAAGGGACGCTCTGGTACTCGATGCAGTTCGTGGACGGGCCCACGCTCAGCGGAGAGCTCGCGAAGCGCGGCACGTTCGACGAGGAGACGGCGGCGCGGATCGCGGTACCGCTCCTGGACGCGCTCGACTACAGCCACACGCGCGGCGTCGTCCACCGCGCCCCGCTCCCGCGCCTGTCGCGACGCCCGCTCCGGCGCCCGTTCCCACCCCCATACCCACGGCGAAGGCGACGGCTCTTCCCGCACCGACCCACCTTCCACGCCTCCCGCGCGAAGCTCCGGCGCGCGCCCCCGCGCTCGCGAAAACGGCCCCGCCGCCGGACGCCACCCGTCGCGCCAAGACGCCCCCGGACGTCGCGGAGGAGGCGACGATCTCCTTGACCCCGGCGCAGGAACGCGAATGCGGCGGCAAGGTCGTCGGGATCTCCCTGGTCGTCGGCGAGGACGGCAGCCTCAGGAGGAGGCGGGTGATCTCCCCCGCCTCCTCCGCCTGCGACGCGATCGCCCTCGAGGCGGTCACCCGCAATCGCTACAAGGCGGCACGGGACGAGAAAGGGAGACCCGTCGAGGGCCGCTTCCTCCTTTCGATTCGTTTCTGAGCGGACCGGGATCCGTCGGATAATATCGACGCAAATCCAAAAGGGAGGCCGTCCATGAAGAAGTCCACCCGCCTCGCGCTGCCGCTCGCCTTCGCCGCGCTCCTCGCGGGCTGCACGCGCGGTGTCGAGATGAAGATGGCCATCGACGTCCTTTCGGTGCCCGAGAAGGCAACCGTGACCTACAAAGGCAAGAACCTCGGCGAGACGCCGAAGTCCCTCAACGTGAAGACGTTCGAGGACTTCACGTCGATCACCGCGGCGAGCGCCGATCTCGAGGTCGTCGAGAAGCGCATCCGGATCGTGTCGCCCGACCAGGCGCAGGTCATCTTCCGCATGGGCAAGGGCGGCATTTCTCCGGTCGCGAAGAAGCTCGGCATGACGCGCGTCCTCGTCTTCGAATACGCGGAGAAAGTCTGCTTCGACTCGGCGAAGTCCGATCTCAAGCCGGACGCGCTGCCCGTTCTCGCCAAGCAGGCCGAGATCCTGAACCTGTACTTTCCGAAGGCCATCGCCTACGTGTGCGGCTACACGGACGCGACCGGAAGCGACGCCCTCAACGACAAGCTCTCGCTGCAGCGCGCCGAAGCCGTGCGGAACTTCCTCGTGAATCAGAAGGTGGACGGCGCGCGCATCAAAACACAGGGCTTCGGCAAGCAGTTCGAGGTCGCGCCAAACACCACGGCCGAGGGCCGCGCCCTGAACCGCCGGACGGAAGTCATCCTTCCGGAGTAGGCCGGCCCTTCGGGCGCGGAACCGCGCAGTGCGTGCCGCAGCCGAGCCGGGTGCGGTTGCGCGCGACCAGGCGGTAGACGCGGTCGGCCATCGGGCGCGCGAAGGGCAACGCGAACAGGCATCCGAGAGCGCGCCCGCCCGGCAGAATCCTCACGAGTCGCTCGGCCGCGGCCGCGCCGCTCAGGGTCTCGTTGCCGGGCCCGACGAGCTGCATGGCCTCGCGGTACGCGCTCTCGGGAATCCACGGGAACCGCTCCTGGACGCCGCCGCGCTGGAAGGGAACGATTTCCACCGTTTCCCCGCGATCCCACGTGGCGACGAGGTCCACCGAGTGCGCGCAGAACCGGCAGTCGCCGTCGTAGACGAGCGTGTACGGGCGCTCGCTCACGCGTCTGCCTCGGGCCGGCCCGCCAGACTGCATGCGTGCGTCAGGGCATCATGCCCATGCCGCGTCCGCCGTTCATCATGGTCCCCATCACGACGTAACCGTCGTTCGTCGTGTTGTCGTTGACGACCGCATAGGCCATGACCATCCCCGCCGAGCCCTGGTTCAGCCGAACCCGGACCTGCAGGCCCGTATCTCCGGAACCGAAACGCGAGTGAATGTTCGCGAGCACGCCGTTGAACTGATGGGAAGAATAGCCGGCGATCTGGAACGGGAGGCTCGTCACGCCCGTGCCCGACGGCGCCGAGCCGTCCGAATCCAGGACCTCCACGAATCCCGTCACCGTTCCGGAGCTCGTGTTCACGACGCTCACGTTGACGCGATTTCCGGGCTCGGGAAGCAGGCCGAGCATGTACATCGCAAAATCGTCCATCCCGAACGAACCGCCCATCATCGGCATCGACTGGAGCGACATCGTCGAAGGCATGCCCATGAACGAAAGGCCGAAGGCCCCGCCGCCCCCGTTGTTGTATACGCGCACGACGGCGGAAACCGGGGCCCCGGCAACTATCCGGATGTTCCCGGCGCTCTTCGGGACGCCGAACGTCGTCGAGAGGACGTCGGGCAGGTAGACGACCGGTTGGGTCAGCGTCATTGGCACGGTCACGGCGGGTGACGCGCTCGCTGCGTCCGCCGGGTAGAAGTAGAGCGTGGCGGCGACCGGGACCGTCCGGCAGCGGATCCAGAGGTCCGTCTGGAAGAACGCTCCGTTCTTCCCGTCGACCCGGACGGCGGCGGGAACGACGATCTCGGACGACATACCGTCGAAGGGTCCGTTCTGCATGCCACCGGTCTGGGCGGCGGCGGGAAGGACCATCCCGAGGAGAAGAAGCAGGGAGATGCGGCCGGCAGAGCGAGCGAGAGAGTGCATGAAGGCCTCCTTAGATAATATATAACGATTAAGTAATTAAGTCGATAATCTCGCCCGCGTGGCAGGATGACGCCGCGGCGCGGGGATCACGAACGCTCGAGTCCCGCGAAGAGGAGGATGCTATGGCACGCTACGGGATGTCCATCGGAGTCAAAGGCTCCATCGACACGGTCAAGGCGAAGGTGATCGACGCGTTGAAGACTCAGGGGTTCGGCGTCCTGACGGAGATCGACGTCCAAAAGACTCTCAAGGAAAAGCTTGGCGTGGACTTCGAGCCGTACCTCATCCTTGGAGCCTGCAACCCTGACCTCGCGCACCAGGCCCTTTCCGCGGATCGCTCGATCGGGCTTCTGCTCCCTTGCAACGTGGTGCTCCGGGCTGCCGGGGAGCATGTCGAGGTGAGCATCCTGGACCCCGAGGTGATGTTCAGCGTAGTGGACGAGGAGACGAAGACCGCCCTGGCGGCCCTCGCGCCGGAGGCGAAGCGCCGGCTTCAGACGGTTCTTGAGACTCTCAGCAGCTCTTCCGCGAGCCGCCCCTGATTCGAATCGGGCATTGAACTCTGATCCGGGGCGCGACGCGGGCCAAGTCGGTTCAAGAGCAGGATTTTCGGAGAATCAAGGCGAGCAGAACCGGGACCGCGAGCCATTGCGCGAGCGGGGCCAGGCCGATTCCGAAGACGCGCGGCATGGACTCGGCGTATTGCCACGAGAGCGCCACCTGCGTGTTGAACCACTCACTCCAGACCGTGTACGCGAAGCCGAGGGCGACGAAGAGGACGGTGGGCCCGCGGCGGCCGTCGCGGAGCCACCGTCTCGACCGGAAGATGAGCGACGTGACCCCGAAAGCGAAGAGGAGAATCAGCGTATCGCCCCCGGCGCAATGCAGCCGGGTGCGAAGCAGATAGCCGAGCTCCCGGCCGTGATCGGCATAGAGGGGCGACTGAAGAAATTCCCAGACCGCGTTCAGGCCGAAGCCGAGGACCGCGACGGGAAGCTCAGGGAGCCAGCACAACACTCCGGGTACCACCACAAGTCGGTTCGCCGGAGGCCGTGCCGAAGGAGTCACCGGGTCACATTATTGTTCGCAGTCCCCACCATAGAAGCCGAGCGCTCT
This sequence comes from Acidobacteriota bacterium, assembly GCA_036759345.1. GTDB lineage: Bacteria > Acidobacteriota > Thermoanaerobaculia > UBA5066 > UBA5066 > Fen-183. The sequence goes on from DAIOUV010000027.1 coordinate 44,841, forward strand.
TCCCCTTCTAGCTAGCGGCCGTCCCGAGAGCGCCTGAAAAAGAGCAAGGCGAAAACCACGAGGACCACGATCAGGGCCGGGACGAGCCAGTAAGACCCCATCCCGCCCATCCCGAGCCATCCTCCGTCGTGCATCAGGTCCGCCCTTCGCGCCGGGCTTCTCCCGCGGCAGGGGGCGCGTACCGGCCCGGCTCCTTGTCGAACTTCGCTTTGCAGGAAGCGGAACAGAACACGTAGTTCTTTCCCGCATGTGTGCTCTTGAGCGGAGACTTCTCGTTGACGGTCATGCCGCAAACAGGGTCTTTCGCCATTTCGGGGCCTCCTCGAGCGCGCGGTGTCTTAGGGCACCTCCCTCATGCGACGCAACTCCCCTGCCATAGAAGCTGTGGCCGGGGAATTGCAAACTTTTCGTACGAAAGGGTTACACCATGCGAACTGCGCCCGACAGAACTTTCACGCACGTGAGAGGACTCCTGCTCGTCGAGCTGCTCTTGGCGACGGTGCCGGGCCCGCTGCACGCTCAGATGGACCCCTACTTCACCGCGATCAACTACCCGGTTGAAAAGCAGTCCTTCATGGTGATGGCCTTGTCGGATCTTCAGGTTGCGCGGTACGGGAACGACTTTGCCACCGGGATTCTCATGATCCAGTACGGGGTTACGCCTCAATGGACGGTCGGCGTCATGGCCGAGGGTCAAAAGATTTCTGGTATGCCCGCAACCTACGGCGGCATTCGGCTTAACACGTACATCCATCTGTTCCGAGACGACCGGTTGCTGAACCTGACCCTGTACGGCGAGTACGAGGATCTCAATGGGGCGGCGCTGTACAAAATGGAAGTCGCCGGCTTCGGCCCCGAAGATCTGACCGAGCCGTTGTCGCTCGCACGCGAAATCTCCGTCCGCACCTTCGAGCAGCGCGTGATCGTTTATCACGACTGGGGCCGGCTGAATGCGACGTTTAACTTCATCAGGGAAACCGCCCTCCAGGCGCCGCATGGAAGCGACTACGGCTACGCTTTGGGGTTCTTCTTCAAGCCGTCATGGACGGGTGAATCGATGGCCGGGATGGCCGACATGGCCGCGCCACCTGCGCTTTCCATGAGCCGCCTGGGCTATGGCCTGGAGATGATCGGAGCGCTCGGAGACAACGAGCGGTTCGGCTTCTACTGGAACTCCCAGCAGCATTACATCGGTCCGGTCTTCACGTACGACTTCTCTTCCCGCTGGTCGGTGCGCCTCGAACCTGCGGTGGGGCTTTCCGACGTCAGCGACCCCTTTATGCTGCGCATGGGAGTGGCGTATATGTTCGGCACTCACCACTGAGCCGAGGAGACGAGCGACCACCGCCAGCTAAGTTACAAGGCGGTGCGCCGGAGTCTCAGGGCATTCGCGATGACGGAGACCGAGCTCAGGCTCATCGCGGCGCTCGCGATGATCGGAGAGAGGAGAAGTCCGAAGAAGGGATAGAGAGCACCCGCCGCCAGCGGAATCCCGAGCGAGTTGTAGGCGAACGCGAAGAAGAGGTTTTGCCGGATGTTCCGGATCGTCGCGCGGCTCAGGTGTCGCGCGCGCAGGAGGCCCGAGAGGTCGCCGCCGACGAGCGTGATCCCCGCGCTCTGGATGGCCACGTCGGTCCCCGTCCCCATCGCGATCCCCACGTCGGCCGCGGCCAGCGCAGGCGAGTCGTTGATGCCGTCGCCCGCCATCGCGACGATCCGGCCCTCGCTTTTCAGCCGCGTCACGGTCTCGGCCTTCCCGGCCGGAAGCACGCCCGCGACGACCTCGTCGATCCCGAGCTCGCGCGCCACGGCCTCCGCGGTCGCCTTCGCGTCGCCCGTGAGCATCACGACACGAATTTTGAGGTCATGCATCCCGGCGATCGCGGCGCGCGTGGAAGGCCTGATCGGATCCGCCGCGGCGAGGAACCCGGCTGGCTTGCCGTCGACCGAGACGAAGAGAACTGTCTGGCCGCGCGCGCGCGCTGCGTCTGCTTCGGCGAGAAGCTCAGCAGGGAAAGGAGAGGAGAGAGAAGAAGGAGAAGAAAGACTTGCTTCGAAGAGTGAAAGAGAACCTACGGCCACGATGTGCCCCTCGACTCGGGCCACAGCGCCCTTGCCGGCGATCGCGCGGAACTCGCGTGCTTCGGCCAGGGTCAGCCCTCTCTCATTCGAAGAAAATACGACGGCGCCCGCGAGTGGATGTTCGCTCGCGCGTTCCACCGATGCGGCGATTCGAAGGAGTTCATCCTCCTTCCAACCCTGCACGGGTCTTAACAGAGAGATTTTCGGTTTCCCCTCCGTCAGCGTGCCCGTCTTGTCCACGACGAGCGTGTCCACCTTCTCGAGCCGTTCGAGCGCAGCCGCATCCTTGAAGAGAACCCCCGCCGCCGCGCCGCGGCCCATCGCGACCATGACGGACATCGGCGTCGCGAGGCCGAGCGCGCACGGGCAGGCGATGATGAGGACGGCGACGGCGTTCACGAGCGCGTGGACGAGGCGCGGCTCGGGCCCGACGAGCGCCCAGATCGCGAAGGTGAGGGCCGCGACGAGAATCACGACGGGAACGAAGACGGCGGCGACCTTGTCCGCGAGGCGCTGGATCGGCGCCCGGCTCCGCTGCGCCTCCGACACCATTCGCACGATCTGCGCGAGGACGGTGTCGCCGCCCACCTTCAGCGCCTCGATGACGAGCGCGCCGTTCCCGTTCACCGTCGCGCCCGTCACGGCGTCGCCGGCCTTCTTGGCGACCGGAACCGGCTCGCCGGTAATCATGGATTCGTCGACCGCGCTCGTTCCCTCGACGACGCGGCCGTCGACGGGAACGCGCTCGCCCGGGCGCACGCGCACCCGGTCTCCGCTCTTCAGGCGCTCGATCGGGACGTCTTCGTCGGCACCGTCCGCGTTCACGAGCCGCGCCGTCTTCGGCGCCAGGCCGAGGAGCGCCCGGATCGCGCCGCCGGTGCGGTTCCGCGCGACGAGCTCCAGCACCTGCCCGAGAAGGACGAGGGTCGTGATGACGGCGGCCGCTTCGAAGTAGACGTCTTGCGTCGGGGAGTGGACCGAGGAGACCGAAGAAGATTTTCTTAGAAAGGAAAAGAGGGCCGGCAAGGCTCGGGCGACGCTGTAAAGGTACGCCGCTCCGGTGCCGAGCGCGATCAGGGTGAACATGTTCAGGTTGCGCGTCTTCACCGACGTCCATCCGCGCTGGAAGAACGGCCAGCCTGCCCAGAGCACGACCGGCGTCGAGAGGAGGATCTGGAGGAGCAGGTTCAGCCGCGGCGGGACGGCTCCGATGAGCCCGGGCGCCGCCATCGCGCCCATTTCGAGGGCCAGAAGCGGCACGGTGAGCACGGCCGACACGATGAAGCGGCGCTTCATGTCGACGAGCTCGGGATTCGGCACGTCTTCCAGCGAGATGGTCCGCGGCTCGAGCGCCATTCCGCAGATCGGGCACGAGCCGGGAGAAGGCCGCACGATCTCGGGGTGCATCGGGCACGTGTACTCGACTCCCGCGCCG
>DAIOUV010000028.1:0-4719 GCA_036759345.1 Acidobacteriota bacterium
CGCTCCATCGTCGTGCTGGCGAAGCAGAAGTACAACCTCCGGGCCCGGGAGCTTCGCGAGCTCAACGCGAAGTTCGTGCCGTTCACCGCCCGAACCCGGATGTCCGGCCTCGACTTCGAGAGCGGTCGAAAGGTGCGGAAGGGCGCGACGGACATGGTCGACGCGTTCGTCCGGGGCCTCGGTGGAGCATTTCCAGAACAGGTCAGGCACGACGTGTCTTCCATCGCCGCGGAGGGCGGCACGCCGCTCGTCGTCGCGGACGGCGCGCGCGTGATGGGGACGATCTACCTCAAGGACGTGGTCAAGGGGGGAATGAAGGAGCGCTTCGACCGTCTGCGCGCGATGGGCATCCGCACCGTCATGATCACGGGCGACAACCCGCTCACGGCCGCGACGATCGCGCGCGAGGCGGGCGTCGACGACTTCCTCGCGGAAGCCACGCCCGAAGACAAGCTCGCGCTCATCCGTGCCGAGCAGGCGAAGGGCAATCTCGTCGCGATGACGGGCGACGGCACGAACGACGCACCCGCGCTCGCGCAAGCGGACGTCGGCATGGCAATGAACACGGGGACGCAGGCCGCGAAGGAGGCCGGCAACATGGTCGACCTCGACTCGAACCCGACGAAGCTCATCGAAGTCGTCGAGATCGGCAAGCAGCTCCTCATGACGCGCGGCGCGCTCACGACGTTCTCGATCGCGAATGACGTCGCGAAGTACTTCGCGATCATCCCGGCGCTCTTCCTCGTGACGTACCCCGAGCTGCAGGCGCTGAACATCATGCGTCTCGCCACGCCCCAGAGCGCCATCCTCTCCGCGGTCATCTTCAACGCGCTCATCATCGTCGCCCTGATCCCGCTGGCGCTCCGGGGCGTTTCGTACAGGCCCCTCGGCGCGGGGCGGATTCTCAGACGAAACCTGATGCTCTACGGCGTCGGCGGCGTCCTCGTGCCGTTCGCGGGGATCAAGGCGATCGATGTTCTCCTCGTCGCTCTCCATCTGGTTTGAGGTCTCAAATGAAAGAAAACGTTTTCGGCTCCCTCCGGCTCTTCCTGGCGCTGACGGTGCTGCTCGGGCTCGGCTATCCGGCGCTCGTCTGGGCCATCGGACGCGTGACCTTCCGTGACAAGGCCGATGGGAGCCTCGTCCCGAAGAACAGCGTGACCGTCGGATCGAGTCTCATCGGGCAGTCTTTCGTGATGCCCGGACATTTCCACGGCCGGCCCTCCGCGGCAGGTACCGGCTACGACCCGACGGCGACGGGCGGCACGAATCTCGGCCCGACCTCCAAGAAGCTCGCCGACTCCGTCAAGGACGCCGTGGCCTCCGTGAGAAGTGACGAGGGTGTCACCGCATCCGTCCCGGCCGACGCCGTCACGTCTTCAGGCTCGGGCGTCGATCCCCACATCTCGCCGGAGTACGCGCGCCTGCAGATTACTCGCGTCTCTCGTGAGACCCGGCTTGCCGCCGCCGACCTCGAGGCGCTCGTCGCCAAGAACACCGACGGGCGGTTTCTCGGCCTCTACGGGGAGAGCCGGGTCAACGTCCTCGCGCTCAACCTGGAGATCGACTCCCGGCTTGGCCATCCCCAGATCGCACCCACGCCGGCGCCGACCCCCGTTCCGGCCTCCAGCGCGTCTGACGCTCGGTCTCCGGCCCCATAATCGACAGGTGCCGCCGAGCGCCCCACGCGATCGTCCCGACCCCGAGGCGTTCCTCAGGCTCGCTTCGCGCGATCCGAAGCGCGGGAACCTGAAGGTGTATCTCGGGCAGGCAGCGGGCGTCGGCAAGACGTTCCGGATGCTTGACGATGCGCATGCGATGCGCGATCGGGGAATCGACGTCGTCGTGGGTTTCGTCGAAACGCACGGCCGGGCGGAGACGGCCGCGCGCATCGCGGACCTCGAAATTATCCCGAGAAGGTTCGTGCCCTACAAGGGGGCCGTCCTCGAGGAGATGGATCTCGAGGCCGTCCTCGCGAGAAAGCCCGAGGTCGCGGTCGTGGATGAGCTGGCGCACACGAACGCGTCGGGCGGCAAGAATGAGAAGCGGTGGCAGGACGTGGAAGACCTTCTCGCGGCGGGCGTTTCGGTGATGACAGCCGTCAACGTGCAGCACCTCGAGGGCGTGCAGGACGTCGTGAAGTCCGCCACCGGCCTGGAGGTGAAGGAGCGAGTCCCCGATCGTGTCATCCGCGAGGCGGACGCCGTCGTGAACGTGGATCTTCCCGTGCCCGAGCTCCGCGACCGCCTGAAGCAGGGCAAGGTGTACCCGGCGGCGCAGGCTCTCGTCGCCCTCGAGAACTTCTTCCGCGAGGAGAACCTCAACTCCCTGCGCGAGCTCGCGCTCCGCGAGACGGCGGAGAACGTCGACCACGGCCTGACCGCGACGAGCGGCGCCTTCCCGGCGATCGCCCCCCCGATCCGTGTGGCCGTCGCGCTGCCTCTCGATCCGGTCGCGGCGCGCTCGCTCATAAGGCGCGGGTCGCGCATGGCCGGCCGCATGAACACACGCTGGTACGCGATCTACGTCCGGCGCAAACGCGACCGGCCCGAGAACCTGTCGGCCGCGCGTCATCGCGAGCTGACCGAAAACATCCAGCTCGCGATGACGCTCGGAGCCACGGTCGTCTACCGCGAGTCCGAGGACGTGGCCGCGGCGATCCTCGACTTCATCCGCGAGGAGCGGGTCGGCGTCCTCGTGATCGGGCGCCCATCCCGGAAGGGCCTGAGAGGACGTCTCGCGCCGGGCATCGTCCAGCGCGTCCTCGAGAACGCAGACGGGATCGACGTCATGGTGGCCGACATCAAGCCCGAGGGCCCCGGCTGATGCCCCTGACCCTTGATTTCGGTGCTTCCGGTGCCTAGCTTGAGCCGGGGAGGGTGCTTATGTCCATTTCAGCGCGCCTCCGGCAGTTTCTCGACGAAAAGGGTATCAAGTATGTGACCGTGTCCCACTCGCCGGCGTACACGTCGCAGGAGGTCGCCGCGTCGTTGCACGTCCCCGGGCGCGAGCTGGCCAAATCGGTCGTGGTGAACGTCGACGGAGGGTTCGCGCTGGGGGTTCTCCCGGCCCCCCGGCGGATCGATCTCGGACAGCTGAAGAAGGCGGCCGGCGCCAGGGAGCTCCGCCTCGCCACCGAGGCGGAGTTCCAGAGCCTGTTCCCCGACTGTGAGACCGGAGCGATGCCGCCCTTCGGTAACCTCTACGGCCTCCCGGTCTGGGCGGACGAATCTCTCAAGGAGGACGCCGAGATTGTCTTCAACGCCGGCAGCCACACCGACACGGTCAAGATGAGCTACAAGGACTTCGAGAGACTGGTCGCGCCGACCGTCGCGAAGTTCGCGGAAAGGAGCGCATGAGCATGGCAGTAACCGTCAGGAAGATCACGCTCTGGCGCCGTGAGGCGGGGGACCGGGCCGGCCTCATGGCGGAGACACTCGCGCCGCTCGCTGCGGCGGGCGTCAGCCTCAAGGTGGCGATGGGCTACCACCAGCCGGGCGGGGGAAACCAGGCCGCGCTCGAAGTCGCGTCGGTCACCGGAAAGAAGGCGACCGCGGCCGCGCAGTCCGCCGGCCTCGCAGCCTCCTCCATCTCGACGCTCCTCGTCGAGGGAGACGACCGGCCGGGCCTCGGGCACGCGCTCGCGCGCGCCATCGCCGACGCCGGGATCAACCTCGACTTCCTCGTGGCCAGGTCGTCGGCCGAAAGTTCTCGGCGGTCTTCGGCTTCGGGAACGAGGCGGACGCCCGGACAGCCGCAGGCCTCATCAAGAAGGCGGGACGGGCGGGAAAAAAGTAGCGCCTGGCCTGCGCACGGCGTCTCGCGAGGACCCGAAGTCGGCCAGAGATCTCGCCGGCCCGGGCGTCGAGAGAATCGCATTGGCGGAGCCGACGTCCGTCCCCGCGGGCGTCTATTCGAAGAAATTCTTCGAACGCGTGGGAATCTGGGACGCGCTCGTCTCGAAGAAGGTGAAGATCGCCTTCGAAGTCCCGCCGGCGGAGGGGCCCGTCATCTCCTATCCGTTCGCGCTCGTCAAGGGGGCGCCGCAGGAGGCCGCCGAGGTCGTCGCGCTCGCGGACGAGGTGATCCTTCTCGAATCCGGACGGATGCGCGCCCGTGGCGCGCCCCGCGACGTGCTCCGCGACCTCAGGCCGGAGGCTTCTGGTTCGCTAGGGCGCTCATGCCCGTGAGCCCGCCGAGGCCCATCGTCTCGACGGCGCTCGACGGGACGATGACCATCGAGCCCTTCTCCTTGATCGCCTCGTAAAGCATGTTCATCGCGCGGAGGTGCAGGGCGAGCGGGTGGTCCTTATAGGCGTCCCCGGCCTCGACGAAGCGGGCCGAGATCTCGGTCTCCGCGGTGCCGAGGATGATCCGGGCCTGCCTTTCACGTTCGGCCTGCGCCTGCCGTGACATCGCGTCCTCGAGGTCGGGCGGGATCTTCACGTCGCGGATCTCGACGGACTGCACCGTGATACCCCAGGGGTTCGTCTTCTCGTCGAGGATCGTCTGGAGCTGCTTTCCGAGCTGCTCACGCTCCGTGATCATCTCGGCGAGCATGTGGCGGCCGATCGTCTCGCGGAGCGCGGTCTGCGCCGAAAGGGCGACGGCGTCGAGATAGTCCGCGACCTCGAGAACAGATTTCTGCGCGTCCCACACGGTCCAGAAGACGATCGCGTCCACGTTCACGGGCACGGTGTCCCTCGTGAGGGCCGACTC
>DAIOUV010000028.1:4819-44787 GCA_036759345.1 Acidobacteriota bacterium
AGAAGACGATCGCGTCCACGTTCACGGGCACGGTGTCCCTCGTGAGGGCCGACTCGGCCGAGACGTCCGTCACGCGCACGTGCTGATCCCCCGCCGACGACCGGCAATGGAGACTGCGCCGCGATAGTCGCGGCGATCCCCGCGAGCAGCGAGACGAAGAACGCGCGCACACTAACGCCGCTCACGAATCGGCGCGCCTGGAGGTCCTTCTCGCTCTGGCGTTGCCGCCTCTCGGACGACTCAGCGGCGGCTCGGGTCTCCTGAACCTTCTCGGAAGGCCGGGGAACGATGCCTGGGACCATTGCGTTACCTCCTGCCGGCTTCCTCGGTCTTCGCGAGGAGGGCTTCGGCAAACTCGTCGTGTGTGAACCCTTGACTGGTCGCGGTCGTGAGGAACTGATCCACGAGACGCTCGAGGGCCTTGCGGCGCTCGGCGGTCTTCTTCTCGGGCTTGCGATGCGCCACGAACGTGCCCGTCCCTTGCTGCGTTTCGACGATTCCGCGGATCTCCATCTCGCGGTACGCCCGCGCGATCGTGTTGAGGTTCACGGAGAGGTCCACCGCGAGCTGGCGGGCGGATTCCTTCAGCGGACGTCGGCGAGCGACGTCCGTTCCAGCCGGGCCGACACGAGGTCGCGGATCTCCTTGAAAACCCTGAGGAGGCGTTTCTCCTTCTCCACGGGCGTCGGTTCGTAGAAGTACCGGCTCACCGAATCGGTGGGCGCGAGCGCGCCGTCGAGGAGGCGGATGATCTCCGCGAGGCAGATCTTCTCGGCGGGCCGGGCCAGCTTGTAGCCTCCCCGCTGCCCCTTCTGGCTCTTCACGAGGCCGCCCCTCTTGAGGACGAGGAGGAGCTGCTCGAGGAATTTCGGCGGAAGCCCCTGAGCCTCGGCGATCGAGACCGCGGACAGGTACGCCGGTCCCTGGGCCCGGGCGAGATGAATGAGAGCGAGGAGAGCGTATTCGCTGCGCATCGTGAGCTTCACGGCTCCTCCCGATTTCTTACTTGACTAAACCCGTGGGAATACTATCATATCTCCTTCGACGAGAGATTTCATGACGCCCCTTCTTCGTCCCCTCGCGCTCGCCGCGGCCGCCGCTACGCTGCTGAACGTTTCGTACGATCCCACGCGCGAGCTCTACCAGGACGTGAATGCCGCCTTCACGAAGGCCTGGGCGGCGAAGACCGGCCAGAGAATCACGATCAACCAGTCGCACGGGGGCTCGGGCAAGCAGGCACGGTCGGTGATCGACGGACTCGAAGCCGACATCGTGACGCTGGCTCTGTCGGGCGACATCGACGCGATCTCGGCCCGCGCGGGCCTCCTGCCCGCGAAGTGGCAGGCGCGCCTCCCCCGGAACAGCTCTCCGTACACCTCGACGATCGTCTTCGTCGTGCGCAAGGGGAACCCGAAGAGGATCCGGGACTGGGACGACCTCGTGAAACCGGGCGTCTCCGTCATCACGCCAAATCCCAAGACGTCCGGAGGGGCGCGCTGGAATTACCTGGCGGCGTGGGGCTACGCGTTGAAGAAGCCGGGAGGCAGCGACGCAACGGCGCGCGAGTTTCTCGCGAGGCTCTTCCGGAACGTGCCCGTCCTCGACACGGGTGCCCGCGGAGCGACGACGACGTTCGGCGAGCGCGGCCTGGGAGACGTCCTCATCGCGTGGGAAAACGAGGCGTTCCTCCTGACGAAGGAGGTCGGCCCGGAGAAATTCGAGATCGTAGTCCCATCGATGAGCATCGTGGCCGAACCGCCCGTAGCGCTCGTTGACAGGAACGCCGACAAACATGGAACGCGCGCGGTCGCGCAGGCCTACCTCGAGTTTCTCTACACCGAGGAGGCGCAGGCCATCGCGGCGAAGCATCACTACCGCCCGGGGGACGCGAAGATCGCGGCCGCCCATGCCGCCGATTTCCCACGGCTCACGCTCTTCACGATCGACGACGTCTTTGGCGGATGGAGGAAGGCCCAGAAGGCCCACTTCGACGACGGGGGCACGTTCGACCTGATCTACCAGCCGCGCCGGTGAAGAAATCCCGGCGTCACGGCGTGCTTCCCGGGTTCGGGCCCGCGCTCGGCGTGACGCTTCTCTACGTCGGCCTCCTCGTCCTCGTGCCGCTCGCCGCGCTCTTCGTGAAGACCGCCGGGCTCACGCCTCCCGAGTTCTGGCGCATCGTCACCGCGCCGCGCGCGCTCGCGGCCTACCGCCTGAGCTTCGGGGCGGCCCTTCTCGCCGCGTTGCTGAACGCCGGCTTCGGCCTGCTCCTCGCCTGGGTGCTCGCGCGCTATCGCTTTCCGGGGCGCGCATTCGTGGACGCGCTCGTGGATCTGCCCTTCGCGCTGCCGACCGCCGTCGCGGGCCTCACGCTCACGGCCGTCTACTCCGCGAACGGCTGGCTCGGGCGCTTCCTCGGGTTCACGGTCGCCTTCTCGCCGCTCGGCGTCGTCCTGGCCCTGACGTTCGTCGGCCTCCCGTTCGTCGTCCGCACGGTCCAGCCCGTCCTCGAGGATCTCGATGCCGAACTGGAGGAAGCCGCGGCGGTTCTCGGCGCCTCTCGCCTGCAGACGTTTCGACGCATCGTCTTCCCGAACCTCCTCCCGCCACTCCTCACGGGCTTCGCGCTCGCGTTCGCGCGCGCGTTGGGCGAATACGGTTCGATTGTCTTCATTTCGGGCAACATGCCGTTTCGCACGGAAATCGCTCCCCTCCTCATCGTGACGAAGCTCGAGCAGTACGACACGGCGGGTGCGACCGCGATCGCGCTCGTCCTGCTCGTCGCGTCCTTCCTCCTCGTCTTCACGATCAACGCCCTGCAGCGCTGGACGCGCCGCCGCGCGGGTGCGTCCACCGTGATCGGACGCGGGTTCCGCCGCGCGCCGGCCCTCTCCGATTCTCCGGCCCTCCGGCGCAGCCTCGTGGCGGGCGCCTTCCTTCTTCTCGCCCTCCTCCTCTTCGTGCCGCTCGCTGCCGTCTTCGCGCAGGCGCTCCGAAAAGGACCGGCCGCTTACCTCGCGGCCATCTCACAGCCCGCCGCCCTCTCTGCCATACGCCTTACACTCCTCACGGCGGCGATCGCGGTGCCGCTGCACCTCGTCTTCGGCGTCCTCACCGCGTGGCTCGTCGCGAAATTCCGCTTCCCGGGGAGGGGCCTCCTCGTGTCGCTCATCGACGTGCCCTTCGCGGTCTCCCCGGTAATCGCCGGGCTGCTCTTCGTCCTCCTCTTCGGGCGGCAGGGATTTCTCGGCCCGTTCCTCGCGGCCCACGATGTGAAGATCATCTTCGCGGTGCCGGGCATCGTTCTCGCCACGGTTTTCGTCACCTTCCCGTACGTAGCGCGCGAGGTGCTCGCGGTCCTGGAGGCGCAGGGTAACGAAGAAGAAGAGGCGGCCCTCACGCTCGGTGCCGGCGGATGGCAGACGTTCTTCCGCGTGACGCTGCCGAAGGCGCGCGCTGGCATCCTCACGGGGGCGATTCTGTGTAACGCGCGCGCGATGGGCGAGTTCGGCGCCGTGTCGGTCGTGTCGGGGCATATCCGCGGGGTGACGAATACGCTGCCGCTCCACGCCGAGATCCTCTACAACGAGTACGACCTCACGGGAGCCTTCGCGGTCGCGTCGCTCCTCACGCTCCTCGCTCTCGTCACGCTCGCGGCCCGCAAGTTCGAAGAGGCTCGGGAGAAGGCCCGATGAGCGTCGTCGTGACGAATCTCAAGCGGCGCTTCACCGAGGACGGTCCGCCCGCCGTCGCGGGCGTCTCGTTCACCGCGCCCACGGGCGCGATCACGGCGATCCTCGGCCCCTCCGGCGCCGGCAAATCGACGGTCCTCCGGCTCATCGCGGGGCTGGAGGAGCCGAATGAGGGCCGCGTGATCCTGGACGGCGAGGACGTGACGGACACGCCCGTGCAGAAGCGGGGCGTCGGTTTCGTCTTCCAGGGCTACGCGCTCTTCGGGCACCTCTCGGTGCGCGAGAACGTCGTCTTCGGCCTGCGTGTCCACGACGTTCCGCGAAAGGAAGCCGTCGCGCGCGCGAACGATCTCCTCCACCGCGTCCAGCTGGACGGCTTCGCCGACCGCCGTCCGTCGGAGCTCTCGGGCGGCCAGCGGCAGCGCGTCGCCTTCGCGCGGGCGCTCGCCGTGAGCCCGCGAGTCCTCCTCCTCGACGAGCCCTTCGGGGCTCTCGACGCCGGCGTGCGGCTCGAGCTCGGCGAGTGGCTCCTCAGGCTTCACGACGAAACGGGCCTCACGACGCTCCTCGTCACGCACGACCAGCCGGAAGCGTTCGCCCTCGCCGAGCACATCGTCGTGCTCTTCGACGGGTTCGTCGCGCAGGCGGGCAAGCCGGCCGAGCTGCGCCAGCGCCCGGCCGACGATCGCCTCGAGGCGTTCCTACGGGTGGTTTCACGGGGCGCGCGTTCTCCGGCCTAGACCTTCGGAGCCCGGGGCGGCAGATCGCACGCCGGCGGGTCCGACTGGAAGCTCACCTTGTTGTGCGCGCCGTCGCAGAACGGCTTGCTCGCGGACTGGCCGCAGCGGCAAAGGGCGACTGTCGCGCGGCCGCCGAGGCCGAACGCTTTCTCCGTGCCGTCCACGAGGCTGATGTTCCCGCTCACGAGGAGCGGGCCGTTAGGTTTGACCTGAATCTTCACGTCACTCATTTCTTCGCCCCCGACTTCTTCTCGACATCGAGGAAGCGCTTCTTCCCCGTTTTCAGGAACTCGACGGCCGCCCTGTGCCCCTCCCAACCTACGAGCATCACGTTGGCGGCGAGATGCGGGCGCGAGACGACGAGAGTCGGAAACCCGCGGAGGTCGTAGCGATCCGCGAGCGCGAGCATCTCCGGCGCGTTCTTGCCGGTTTCGCGCATGCGGTCCTGGACGACGATCGGCACGAAGTCCTTCTCGACCTGCGCCGCCACTTCGGGTACCGCGAACACCTGGTCCTCGAGCAAGTGGCACGGCCCGCACCAGACCGCCGTGAAGAAGTAAAGCGCGGGCTTCCCGCTCCTTTTCGACTCGGTCTCGCCAGCGGCGATCGCGCGCCAGCTGACCGAGGTCCTGGCGGGCGCCGCCTTCGCGGCCGCCTTCTTCGGAGCCGTCGTGTCCGCGTGCGACACCGCCGCGGCGGTCAGGGAAACGGCGACGAGGCCGGCGGCGCACGCATGAAGGAATCGAAGAACACGCATCGGCGCGATCTTAGCAGCGGCCAAACCGGTCAACGCGGCGTCGCCGCCTGCCGGGCGGGCGCGTCGGGCACTTCCGCGAGGAAGGCGCGCAGACCGCGCGGCCACTCCGCCGGAGGGCGCCCAAGCGCCTGCCTCAGCGTGACGGTGTGGATCCCGCGCGCCGCCTCGGAGAGAAGCGCGGTGGCCACGATGTCCTGGCCCGCATCGCGGGCGACGAGCGCCCGTTCGAGCGAAAGAACGGGGGCCGCCAGCACGCGCTCGGGAAGAAAGTCGAGGAAGGCCCGGTACTCGTCGGGCCGCCCGGCGAGCCGGAGCGCCTCGGCCCGAAGGGCCGCCGTATAGGCAGAGGGCGAGACGGCGAAGAGCCTCCCTGCGAGACGCGCCGCGCGCTCCGGATTCCCGATGTCGAGGCTGCGCATCGTCTGGTCCGCGAGGCCCGCGACCCAGGCCGTGTTGTACGTACCAGGTTGCTCGGCCCGAGGATGCGTCGCGCTCATGAAGAGGTGCGGCCAGCGGAACGCCGAGGCGAGATAGTTGACGAGCGGCGTCTGGGTCGTGATCTGCGGCGACGCGGCCGCGAGCCGCGGCACGGCGTCCGGGCTCGTCGCGAGCCACGGGGGCGCGGCCAGACGGCTGCGGCGCGCGTCCTCATCGCCGTCCATGAGGCGGTTCGCGAGAAGAAACGGTTGCACGCATAGCGCCGAAAACGCGGGATCCGATGCCGCGGGAACGTATCGGGGCAGAAAGAAGGCGCCGTCGCGACTCTCGGGGGGCCGGAAAGACGGCGGATATTCCTCGTAGAGCGCCCGCGAGACGCGCGCAAGCCCGGTCGACGAGACGTAATGAAACGTCGCCGCCTCGGCCTGGAACGTGCCGAGGCCATTCATGGCGACGCCCAGAACGGCGAGCACCACGCCGGCGGCGCGCCGGACGGGCGTCGCCGCGGCCGTCCCCGCCGCAGCCGCGAGAAGCGGCACGAGCGGGACGAGGAAGCGGGGACCCCAGCCTCCGCTTCCGTCCCACGCCCACCAGCTCGCGTAGAGGGCGAGAAGCCCGACGGAGAGTGCGAGCGTCGAGACGGCGGCGCCGCGCGCCTCCTTCCGGCGCAGGAGAGAGGCCAGACCGGTGACGGCGAGGAGGCCGAGCGGGAAGAACAGGAAGAGGCCCTTGTTCGGGCCGACGAGGAGCCGCCACGCACCGTCGAGAGGCGGATGCGAGAAGCGCTGCCCGCGCGTGTATGACGAGAACGGGCGCCCGAACCGCACGACCTCGAAGACGAGCATTGCCGCGACCGGCGCTGCGACTCCCGCCATGGCGGCGCACCAGGTCCGGACGCGCCCGCGCGACGGAGGCCACGGCCCGGCGAGAAGAAGTGGCAGGAGCGGCAGGGGAAAAAAGAGGAGGTTCACGACCTTCGTGAGGACGAGCCAGCCCGCCGAGAACCCCGCGGCGCAGGCGAGCCACATTGCCGCGCGGCCGTCTGCCCGGACGGCGCGGACCGCGAACGTCATCGCGAAGACGAGGCAGACCGCCTGCAGCGGCTCGGTGAATCCGCACGCCGTGTAGGGCCACAGGGGCGAGCCGAGGGCCGTCCCGAACACGGCGAGGCCCTGCCCGAAGGCTCCGGCGCCGAGCGTTCTCGCGAGGAGGCCTGCCCCGGCGGCCGCGGCCGTCACGAGCAGGACCTGCAGAAGCACGAACAGCGTCTGCGACGTGCGCGCGCCGAAGCGCGCTTCCCATGGACCGGCGGCGAGCGCGAAGGGCACTTCGAGAAGCGGCAGGCCCATGCCGTAAGGTGACACGGCATCGCCGCCCGGCCGCGGGATCGAGAACGTCTGTCCACGCGCGGTCCCGATCTCCCCCGTCGTCGCAATCGAAATCGCGGTATAGAGCATCTGCTGCTCGTCCGACACGGTCCCGAACGTGCGCTCCTCGGCCGTGCCCGCAAGCAGGACGAACGCGGCGACGACCGAGAGCCCGAGCGCGCGCCCGCGCGCGTTCAGGGGCGTCCGGGCCATCGAGCCGCCTGAGGACGCTCCCCGCCGTCGAGCGCGTGCCGGACCGCAGCCACGGGCTCCGTCTCCACGGTGAAGTATTCGGCGCCGTCCCGCGCAAACCCCTCGTCCGCCACGTGCTTGAGGGCGGCGAGAAGCGGGTCGAAGTAGCCGGACCCGTTGAAGAGGACGATCGGCCGCGTATGGTGGCCGAGCTGGCGCCACGTGACGATCTCGAAGAACTCGTCCAGCGTCCCGAAGCCGCCTGCGAGCGCGAGGAAGCCGCTGGCCATCTCCGCCATCCGGGCCTTCCGCTCGTGCATCGTCGCGACGATCTCGAGCTGCGTGAGCCCGCCGTGCGCGATCTCCTTCGCCGCGAGGCCCGCGGGAATGACGCCGTAGACGGGAGCGCCTGCTTCGAGCGCGGCATCCGCCAGGACGCCCATGAGCCCGACTCGGCCGCCGCCGTAGACGAGTCCCGCTCCGACGCAGGCGATCGCGCGCCCGATCGCGGCGGCGTCTTCCGCGTGCACCGGAGAGAGGCCCGGCCGCGCGCCGCAGAAAACAGTGAGCATGGGCCGGTCGAACGTCATCGTCATGCCGGGGATGATGCCCGATCCGGATGCGTGCTGTAAGGTCGCGCGCGTGACGGCTCCTGGCCCCTCCGACCCGGCCCGGGCGGCTCTATCTCTCGCCCTCAGGAGACACGCCCCGGCCGACGCTGACGAAGCCAAGGACCGCGACTCCATCCTCCGCCTCGTCGAGAGGGAGGCCGCGTGCTTCTCGCGGCACATGTTCACGCCCGGGCACGTCACCGGCAGCGCCTTCGTCGTCTGCCCCGCGACGGGACTCGTCCTCCTGCACCACCACCGGCGTCTCGATGCCTGGCTGCAGCTGGGCGGCCATGACGAGGGCGAGCACGACCCCCGGGCGACCGCGCTCCGGGAAGCGGCGGAGGAATCGGGGCTGCGCGATCTCGTGCTCCTGTCGGACGAGATTCTCGACCTCGACGTCCATCCGATCCCCGCCGGCAAAGGCGAGCCTCCCCACCTTCACCACGACGTGCGCTACGCGCTCGCGACTCTGGCGCCCGGGGCCATCCACCGCGACGCCGCCGAGTCCATCGACCTGCGCTGGTTCACGCTCGCCGAGGCCGCGGAGAAGATGAACGAGCCCGGCAGCCGCCGCGCCCTCGCCCGGATCGCGGCGCTCCTCGCGGCGCGCCGCTGAAGGTCAGGCGCCGGCCGGGCCGGCTTCGGACGCGCTGCCGCCGCTTTCGGCGTCTCGGTACATGCTTTCGATGACGTCCCGGTACTTCTCGGCGATGACGCGGCGCTTGATCTTCATCGTGGGCGTCAGCTCGCCGCCTTCGATCGTGAAGTCGTCCGTGAGGAGCGTGAAGGCGCGGATCTGGCGTTCGTGGGGCTCGTCTCCGTTCAGGATGTCGATCGCCTGCCGGATGAGCGAAAGGGCCTTCGGATCCTTCACGAGCTCGTCGTGATCGCGAAACGTCACGCCCGAGGCGTGCGCCCAGCTCTCGAGCTTCTCGAAGTTCGGGACGATGAGGGCCGAGAGGAACTTCTGGCGGTCGCCAATGAGCACGGCCGACGAAATGTACCGCACCGATTTCAGCGCGGCTTCGATCGGCGCCGGCGCGATGTTCTTGCCATACGCATTGATCAGAATTTCCTTCTTGCGGTCCGTGAGCGAAAGAAAGCCTTCCGCGTCGAAGGAGCCGATGTCCCCCGTCCGGAACCACCCGTCCTCGTCGAAGACCTTCGCCGTTTCCTCGCTCTTCCGCCAGTAGCCGCCCTCCATGATGTTCGGCCCCTTGGCGAGCACCTCGCCGTCCGCGGCGAGCCGCAGCGTGACGCCCGGGATCGCGCGCCCGACCGTGCCGAGGCGCCATTCGCCGGGACGATTGCAGGCGAGGACGGGGCTCGTCTCCGTGAGACCGTAGCCTTCGTAGACTTCCACGCCGGCGCCGAGGAAGAACGCCGCCACCTCCCGCGAAAGGGGCGCGCCCCCCGAAATGGCGAAGCGGAATCGGCCCCCGAGGCGGGCCTTGATCTTCCCGAAGACGAGCCGATCGGCGAGCGCGTACTTGAGCCGGAGAAAAACCCCCGGCACTTTCTCCGCGTCGAGGATCGCGAGGCGCCGGGCCCCCGTCTTCACGCCCCACGAGAAGATCGCGCGCCTGAGCGCCGGAGCCTTGTCGACGGCAGCCTGGACACGCGTGAGCATCTTCTCGTAGACGCGCGGCACGGCGGCGAAGCAGTGGGGCTTCACCTCGGCGAAGTTCTCCGAGAGTTTGTCGATCGACTCGGCGTAGGTGATGGTCGCGGCACGCGAAAAATAGAGGTAGTCGACCATGCGCTCGAACACGTGCGAGAGGGGCAGGAACGAGAGGGCCACCGTGTCGCCATCGACGTCGAAGAACGCCGAGCACGCCGAGACGTTCGACACGAAATTCTTGTGGGTGAGAATGGCGCCCTTGGGCTCTCCCGTGGTGCCGGACGTGTAGATCATCGTCGCGAGATCGCCCGGGAGGACGGCCGACGCGCGCTCTTCGAAGGCGCCCGGGTCGGCGCGCAGTGCCGCGAGACCCTTCTGGACGACGGTCTCGAAGGGCGTGGCCTTTCCCGCGCTCCACGGCACGTGATCGAGGACGATCACGTGTCTGAGCTCGGGGCATCGATCGCGGACGTCCACGATCTTCTGAAGCTCGATCGCGTTCGAGACGAAGGCGACCTTGGAGAGGGAGTCGCGCAGGATGTACTCGACCTGCGGCGCGAGATAGCTCGTGTAGATCGGCACGGTCAGCGCGCCGAGCGAAAGCGCCGCGAAGTCCGCCATCGGCCACTCGGGCCGGTTCTCGGAAAGGATCGCGACCCGATCCTCCCGGTCGACCCCGAGAAGCGCGAGGCCGAGAGCGAGCCCCTCGGTGCGCTCGGCGAACTCCGCCGCCGAAAGCGGCGTCCAGGACCCGCCGATCTTGGAAACGAGAAGTTCCGCCTTTCCGCTGGAGGCTGCGAAGCGGAAGTAGTCCAGGAGAGTTTTCGCGGGAAGCGGTTCGAGCACGTTCTTCCACCCCATTATGCCGGAGAAGGCCTTATGCCCGCCGCGCGGCACACGCGGGCGCTCAGACCGCTCGTACCGAAACCGAGAGCACGTCCGCGCAGCCCCGGATTTCCTCCAGCACCCGAGCCTGCGGCGCCGATCCGACCTGGATTTGCGCGCAGGCCGCCTCGGCACCCGCGAAGACGACGTTCTCCGTCTTTTCGACGTTGATTCCCGCCGCGCGCAGCACGCCAAAGACGTGCGCGAGTACGCCGATCCGGTCGCGGTGACGAACGGACAGGACGTGCGTCGCGGGCGTGCGACTCGCGAGATTCACGGCGTTCGGGACGTCCCCCGTCGAGGCGAACGCCGCGACGATGCGCACGGTCTCCTCCGCAATCGCGTTCTGCGCCTGCCCGGTCGAGGCGCCGACGTGGTGCGTCCCGATGACCGCCGGGAGACGCGCGATCCCGTCCTCGAAGGCGCCCGTGCCACCGGCCGGCTCCTTCGCAAAGACGTCGAGGCCGGCACGGAGCCCCTTTTCCGCGATGGCGGCCTCGAGGGCCGGCTGGTCCACGACGTCGCCGCGGCTCGTGTTCACGAAGAACGCGCCCGGCTTCATGGCCTCGAAGAACTTCGCGTCGAGCATGCCCTTCGTCTCTTTCGTGAGCGCGCAGTGCACGGTCACGACGTCGGACGCGGCCGCGAGCGCGTGGACCGAGTCGGCGCGCGCGACGCCGAGTCGGGACGCGCGGTCGTCGTCCAGCGAGCGGCTCCAGGCGACGACCGGCATCCCGAAGGCCTTCGCGCGCGTGATGACCTCGATGCCGATCGCCCCGAGGCCGACGACGCCGAGCGTGCGGCCCGCGAGGCCGCGAGCCTTCTCGTACAGCGCCTTGTTCCAAATTCCCGCGCGCAGGTCGTTCGTCTGCTCGACGATCCTTCGGTCGAGGGCGAGGATGAGTCCCCACGTCAGCTCGGCCACGGCGATCGCGTTCTTGCCCGGGCAGTTCGAGACGGCGATCGCGCGCGCGGAGGCGGACTGAATGTCGATCGTGTTCACGCCCGCGCCCGCGCGCACGATGAGCGCGAGTCCCGAGGCGGCCTCGATCTCCGGGACTCCGACCTTTGTGCCCCGCACCACGAGCACCTCGGCCCCCGTTTCGGCGAGGCGCGCGCCGAGCGCCGCGCCCTCGAGCTTCGGCTCGTAGAGGACCTCGCAGCCGAGGGCGGCGAGGCCGTCGAGCCCGGACTTTTCGAACGCATCGGCGACGAGAATCTTCATTCGGGACCTCAGAATCGGTGCACGAAGAGACCCGAGCGAAGCTTCGGCTCGAACCACGTGGACTTCGGCGGCATCGTGACGCCCGCGTCCGCGATCGCCATGACGTCGGAGATCTGCGTCGGGTACATCGCGAAGGCGACCGCGCCGCGCCCCGACTTCACGCGCTCCTCCAACTCGCCCGTCCCCCGGATCCCACCGACGAAGTCGATGCGGGGGTCCGTCCGCGGGTCGCCGATGCCGAGGACGGGACCGAGGAGGCGGTCATGGAGAATCGAGACGTCGAGGGAGGCGACCGGGTCGGAAACCGCGATCGGCTCGCGAGGCGTGAGGGTCTGCCAAACGCCTTCGAAAAAGAGAGAGAACTGCCCGCGGCGGCGCGGCTCGGGCGCTTCGGCGGGCCGCACGTCGAACCGCTCGCGCACCTTTCTCAGAAAATCTTCTTTCCCCAGTCCCCCTAAATCCTTCACGACCCGGTTGTACGGAAGGATCGCGAGCTCGCGATCCGGGAAGATCGCCGCGGGAAACCAGTTGACCGGATGCTCGTCGGGAAGCGACCCGAGCTTTTTCTTCAGCGCGGCCCGAGCGCGCGACGCCGACGCCGAGCGGTGGTGCCCGTCGGCGACGTAGAGCAGCGGCACGGCGGCGAAGGCCGCCGTAAAGAACGCGACGTCGAACTCCGGCACGATCCAGAGCGTGTGGCGGACCCCGTCCGGCGCTTCAAAGTCGAACTCCGGGGGCACCGCGGTCACGCGCCCGACACGGGCGGAAATCGCGTCCGTCGCGCGGTACGTCAGGAACACGGGCTCGGCGTGGGCGGACTGCGCGAGCAGGTGGGCAACACGGTCGTCTTCCTTGTCGCGCCGCGTCTTCTCGTGCTTGCGGATGACGTCCGTGTCGTAGTCGTCGACCGAACAGGCCGCGACGAGGCCGTCCTGCTTGCGCCCCTTCCACGTCTGCCGGTAGACCAAGAGCCGGGGCACGGGATCACCCACGAGCGTGCCGTCCGCGTAAAAGCGGTCGAGATTCTCGCGGCCCTTCGCGTAAACGGCGGGTGCGTGGATGTCCGTGTCTTCGGGGAGGTCGATCTCTGGGCGGCAGACGTGCAGGAAGGACTGCCGGTTGCTTGCCGCGAGCGCGCGGGCTTCCCGGGTGTCCACGACGTCGTAGGGGACGGAGGCGACCCGCGCCGCGAGCGAGCGCGTGGGGCGGCCGGACGGGAACGGACGGAGGCGTGCCATGGGCGCAGTATCCCTCACCCGAACGCCCGGCGCATGGCGCCCGTGCTAGACTTTTCCCATCGATCGGACCCCTCGCTGAAAGGAAATTCGGGGATGAAACTTTACGTCGGCAACCTCTCCTATGGTGTGAACGATTCCTCCCTCCGGACTCTCTTCGAACCCCACGGCGCCGTCGAGTCGGCCACGGTCGTCGCGGACCGCGAGTCGGGCCGCTCCAAGGGCTTCGGCTTCGTCGAAATGAGCGATGCGGACGCCCAGAAGGCGATCCAGGCGCTCAACGGCTCGCAGCACGACGGCCGGACCATCCGCGTCAACGAGGCCCGTCCGAAGACCGACGACGCGCGCGGCCCTCGCGGCCCCCGCTGACCTCGATGCGGGTGGGCGGCACGGGCGCCCGCGACATGACTCGACTTTTCGGGGCTGCGATCCTGCCAATCGCGGCCTTTTTTCTTTTTGGTGGAGCCGCTCCCGCCGGGGACGACCTCGTGTTCACGGGCGGCCGCGTCGTGGACGGCACCGGCGCGGTGGCCTTCCGCGCGGACGTCGCCGTCCGCGCCGGCCTCATCGCCGCCGTCGGCGAGCTCGCGCCGGACCGGATCGCCCGTGCGCGTCGCCGGATCGACGCCACCGGTCTCGTCGTCTCGCCCGGATTCATCGACCTCCTCGGCCAGTCCGAGTACAACGCCCTCGTCGACCGGCGCGCGGCTTCGAAGATCACGCAAGGGATCACGACGGAAGTCACCGGCGAAGGCGAGTCCATCGCGCCCCTCGACGAGACGCTCCTCAAGAGCAACGAAGACACGTACCGCCACTACGGTCTCAGGCCCGACTGGTCGTCGCTCCTCACGTATTTCATGCGGTTCCGGCGCACACCGCCCACGATCAACCTCGGCACGTTCGTGGGCCTCGGCGGGCTGCGGCGAATGGTCGTCGGGATGGAAGACCGGCGCGCGGGACCGACCGAAGTGGAGCGGATGAAGGCGCTCGTCGCGCAGGCCATGGAGGACGGCGCGCTCGGCCTTTCGACATCGCTCCAGTACGTGCCGGACCTCTACAACGCAACCGAGGAGATCATCGCCTGCGCGAAGGTCGCCGCGTCTCGCGGAGGCGTGTACTTCACCCACCAGCGCTCGGAGGGGAACCGCATCGAGGCGTCGCTCGCGGAGGTCTTCCGGATCGCCCGCGAGGCGAAGATCCCGGCGAACGTCTGGCACATCAAGGCGGCCTACCGCCGCAACTGGGGCACGATGCCGAAGATCCTCACCGCGTTCGCCTCGGCCCGCGCCGCGGGCCTGGACGTCGCCGCGAACCAGTACCCGTGGAACGCCGCGTCGAACGGGCTCGACGCCTGCCTTCCCCCCTGGGTGCGCGAGGGCGGTCGCGAGCGGCTCCTCGCGCGCCTCCGCGACCCCGCGATGAGGACGCGCATCCGCAACGAGATGGCCGAAGACACGCCGGCCTGGGAGAACCAGTGGTACGGCTCGGGCGGCGGCTCCGGCGTCATGCTGTCAGCCGTTCTCGACCCAGCCCTGAAGAAGTACGAGGGCGGCACACTGGAGGAAATCGGCGCTCTCATGAAGAAGGATCCCCGCGACGCGCTCATGGACATCGTCCTCGCCGACCGCGCGAACTCCTCCTGCATCCTGTTCATGATGAGCGAAGACGATGTCCGGACCGCGCTCAAGGATCCTTTCGTCGCCTTCTGTACGGACTCCGGCGCCGCGGCCACGGACGGGATCTACTCGGAAGAAAAATCCCATCCCCGCGCCTGGGCCTCGACCGCGCGCATTCTCGGCACGTACGTGCGCGACGAGAGGCTCCTGACCCTGGAGGAAGCCGTTCGGAAAATGACCTCTTTCTCGGCCGCGAGGGCCGGACTCAAGGACCGCGGGACGCTCAAGGTCGGGCTGAGTGCCGATGTCGTCGCGTTCGATCCGGTCCTCGTGAAGCCCGTCTCGACGTATGCCGACCCGCTCCACTACTCCAAGGGGTTCCCGTACGTCGCCGTGAACGGCAGGCTCGTCGTGGACGATGGGAAGATCACGGCGGAGCGACCCGGTCAGCCGCTCCTCGGCCCCGGCGCGAAGCGCTGACGGCGGCCCGCTACTTCATGTTGACGACCGCGGCCTCGATCATGGTCGTGCCGAGGTCGGCCACCGGGAAGGCGGTATGCATCTTCCGCCACTTCCCGAGGAGGTCGACGACGTTGTCGCCGATCCTGAGGAGGTTCTCGCGGCTGGAGCCGCCGAGGTGCGGGGTCATGAGGACGTTCGGCGCCGAGAGGAGCGGGCTGTTCGGGTCGGGCGGGTCGCTCAGGAAGACGTCCGTCGCGTAAGCGCGAACCTTCCCGGACGCGAGCGCCTGCGCGAGGTCCGGCTCCACGACGATCGAGCCGCGGGCCGTGTTCACGATCACGACGCCGTCCTTCATCTTGGCGATCGTGTGCTCGTTCAAGAGGCCGCGCGTCTCGGCCGTCGCCGGGACGTGGAAGCTCACGAAGTCGGCGCGCTGGAAGAGCTCGTCGAGGTCGTCCACGAGCTCGGCGAGGGCGTGATTCGCGATCTGCGGGTCGTAGGCGATGACCTTCATCCCGAAGGCCTGGGCCCGCCGCGCGACCTCCGTGCCGATCAGGCCGGCGCCGACGAGGCCGAGCGTCTTGCCGAAGAGCTCGGTGCGCTTGAGCTCCTTCTTGAGAAAGCGCCCCTGCTTGAGGCCGGTGTGCCCCTCGACGAGGCGGTTCGGGACGGCGAGCATGAGCGCCATCGTGAGCTCCGCCACGGCGACCGAGGACGCGCGCGGCGTGTTCTTGACGTCGATCCCGCGCTCGCGGCAGGCCTGGATGTCGACATTGTCGAGGCCGACGCCGCCCCGGATCACGAGCTTCAGCTTCGGCGCCCCGTTCAGGAACTCGCGCGTCACTTTCGTCTTCGAGCGCACGAGGACGATTTCGGCGTCCTTCAGGCGTGCGGGGTCGGTGAGCACCTCACCGAACGGTGCGAGGCGGCCGGGAAGAGACTCGTCGAACGCATCGGCGATCAGGATCTTCATGGAATCCTCCCTCCAGTTCCTTCCAAAGCTAGGCCGCGGGGAGGCCGCCCGGCATGATCCAGACGAATCAGACGAGGAAGGGGACCGGGGGAATTGGGGCTCAGCCCGCCGGCCGCCGCAGGGCGTTCACGGCCTCCGTGAGGGCCGGCGGACCGGCCGGCTCCGGCTCGTCCGCCAGCTCGCGCGGCTTTGGGTCGCCCTCGCCCGGCGCGAGGAAAAGGTTTCGTTCGACGCCGTGCTGCTTCGTGTACATTTCGTAGTAGCGCCCGCGCGCCGCGTAGAGCGTCTCGTGCGTGCCGCGCTCGGCGATCAGCCCGCCCTCGACGACGAGGATCTGGTCCGCCCGCCGGATCGTGGAGAGCCGGTGCGCAATGACGAACGTGGTGCGCCCCTTCATGAGGAACGACAGTCCCTCCTGAATGAGCGCCTCGGACTCCGAGTCGAGGCTGGACGTGGCCTCGTCGAGAATGAGGATGCGCGGGTCCGCGAGGATCGCGCGCGCAATCGACACGCGCTGGCGCTGCCCGCCCGACAGTTTCACCCCACGCTCGCCCACGACCGTGCCGTATTTCTTCTCGAATCCCTCGGCGAACTCGTCCACGCGCGCGATCTGGCACGCGCGGAGAATCTCCTCCTCGCCGGCCTCCGGGCGCGAGAACGCGACGTTCTCGCGAATCGTGCCGTCGAAGAGGAACGTCTCCTGAAGGACGACGCCGAGCGCCGATCGATACGAATCGAGGCGCACCGTCGAGAGATCCACGCCGTCGACGCGCGCGACACCGCCCGTCGGAACGTGGAAGGCCGCTACGAGGCCGATGATCGTCGTCTTGCCCGAGCCCGAGGGCCCGACGAGGGCCGTGACGGTGCCAGGCGGCGCGTGGAAGGAGACCCCGTGAAGGACCTCCTTCCCCTCCTCGTACGCGAATTTCACGTCCTCGAACGTGATGTCGCCCGAGATCGCGGGAAGGACGACCGTGCGGCGCGGATCGGCGTCCTCGCGCTTTTCGGCCAGGATCTCGCGCGTCCTCTCGAGGCCGGCGAGCGCCTCCGTGAGCTGCGTCCCGATCGCGACGATCTGGAAGATGGGCGCCACGAGGAAGCCCATGAAGAGCGTGTACGTGAAGAACCCGCCGAGCGTGAGCGTGCCCGCGAGGATCTGGCGCGTCCCCACGAACATGACGACCGCGCCCACGATGCCCAACATCACGGTCGACGAGAGGCTCATGACGCTCGTCGAGGTCAGCGTCTTGAGGACGTTGTCGAGAAGGCGCTGCACGCCCGAGGCGAAAACCTTCTCCTCCCGCTCTTCGGCGTGGTAGCCCTTGACGACGCGCACGCCGCCGAGCGATTCCATGAGGCGGCCGGTGACCTCCGCGTTGATCTTTCCGCGCTCCCGGAAGATCGGACGGATCGTGCCGAACGCCCGGTTCAGGACGAGGCCGAAGCCCACGAGGAACGTGAACGCGAGGAGCGTCATCGTCGTCGAGATCTTGAAAAGCACGACGAGCGCGATGGCCGCGGTAAGGAGGCCGCCGGCGAACTCGACGAGGCCCGTGCCGATGAGGTTCCGCACGCCCTCGACGTCCGACATGATGCGCGACACGAGCGCGCCGGTCCTGTTCGCGTCGTAGAAGGTCACGGGCAGCCGTCCGATGTGCGCCTGCACCTTGCGCCGAAGTTCGGCGATGAGGCGCTGGGCGGCCTTCGAGAGAACCTGTGTAAGCGAGAACGACGTGACGCCCTGGATCATCGTCGCCGCCACCACCGCCGCGAGGAGTGGCAGGAGCATGTCCGTCCGCTTCTTGCCGATGACGTCGTCGATCAGAAATTTCGTCGAGGCGGGCAGGACGAGGCCCGACACGCGGTTGATCGCCATCAGGACGAAGCCGAGGGCGAGGATTCCCTTGCGGGGCGCGACGAGCGCTTTGATGTCCGGCAGGAGCGCCCTCAGGCGCACGGACTTCGGCAGCTTCGGCCGCTCTTCGCGGACCCGTCCGGCGGATCTCTCGGAGCCCGGAAAGCGCCCCATCGGGTTCTTCACCGCGGCCACGGGTCCTCCTCGGTTTCGGAGAACGCAACGCCCCGCGCCGCGAGACCATCGACGAAGGCCGCGAAGAGACTCGGCCGCGTTCCGAGCAGCTCCAGCGGAAACACCCCGGGCTCGCGAAATGTTCCCGCCGAAAGGAGCCGCGCCGCGATGACGCATGGGAATCCCGTCGTGCGCGCCATGGACGTCGCGCCCGCCTTCGCGTCCGTCCGATCGAACAGGTCGTGAACGAGGCGCGCCGGCCTCCCGGCCCTCGAACCGCGCGACTCGACGCGCAGCACCGTAAACTCCTCTTCGCCCTCGGGCCTCTTCCACATCGGGAAGAGGAGCGCTTCCGCGACCGCGCGCGGGGCCACCCGGACGCCGCCGGCCTCCACGGGCACGTCGCCGAAGAACCCGGTGTCGCGGAGGAGACGCATCTTCTCGGCATGACCCGGCCAGCGCAGGGTCTCCTCGCGCAGGTTCCGCGCCTTCACGGTCGTGAGCAACGTGCGGAGGCCGTCCGTGAGGAATCCCTCCAGCGTCCCGACGCCTGGCAGCTCGAAGCGCGTCACGTCCGACAGCGCGGGCCGCGTGACGACCTTTCCGTCCTCGACGAGGCGGGCCGGACGCGTGTACTCCTCGATGACGTCGGTCGCGGAGAACACGATGCGGTACTCCCATGGCTGCGTCCGCGTGAGCGGAAGCCCACCGACGGAAATGACGATGGACTCGAGGGTGTCGGTGTCGAACCACGCCGCCGCGCGCCCGCAGGCGAGATTCGAAAGGCCCGGCGAGACTCCGCAATCCACGATCGCCGGGACGCCTCTCTCCTTCGCGAGTGCGTCCAGCGCGAGGGGATCCTCCGGAGCGAACGAGATGTCGGCCACGGGCTTTCGAGCCTCGATCACGGTCTTCAGCATCGCGTGCCCGAGGAACCCCGGCACCGCTCCCACCACGACGTCGGCGGGCGCGACGGCCGCGGCGATCGCCGTTCCGCTCGCGAAATCGAGGCGGGCCGTGGCGATTCGCGGCAGTCCCGCGAACCCGCCGAGCGCGTCTTCCGAGCGATCGCAGACGAGAACGTCCCAGCCGCCTTTCGCGAGTGTCCGGGCGATGAGAGAGCCGACGAGGCCCGCTCCGAGTACGGTGACACGCATGAGCGGATTATGGGCCGCGGCCGAAGGCGGGGCCCGGAACGGCGGAAGTGTCGGGCGCGCGAACGCGGACCTCATAATCGCCGAACTTCGCGGCGGTAATCGGGTAGAGCTTGTCGAAGAAATCATCGAACGGAGAACGGGCCTTGGGGCTTGGACTGTCCCAGTCGAAGGGATGCTTGTCTGCTCTCCAAACCACGGCGGTTCGGCTGCCGGAGGCCTCCAACTCCCGCTCCATCTCCCCCTGGATCGCGGCGGAGGTCTGGAGGCCGGGGTCATATTGAAACCACCGTGTGTAGGGGAGGCGGGAAGAAATCAGAAAGAGCAGGATCGGATCGGCGGAGCTCCAGGCCTGGCTCGAGCCCACCGCCACAAAGCGGCTTTTCGGATCCGCGAGGCTGTCTGCGTAGGCGACGGCCAGGTGCATTTCGGGCCGAACCAGGGTGCAGCGCCACGGGCGGAGGTTTGCGGCGACGCCGCTCTTCAGAAGCAAGGCCGCGGGGAACAACAAGGAAGGCACGGCCGAAACGCAGGTGAAGAGGAAGAGACCGAGCACGGCGATGCGGCCAGCGGGGCGAAGAGACGTCAGCAGGAGCGCCGCTCCCACGAAGGCCAGGGTCAACATCGGGAGAAGGTGGTACCTGTCCGCGCGCGCCCAGAAGTAGTGCCCGAACGCCGCCGCCACGAGACCGAATGTCGCGGACGCCCGTAGGAGGGCGGATTCCTGAAGCGCGCGCCGGGCGGAAAAGACGACGGAGCAGGCCAGTACGAAAAACGTCAGCGAAATAAATCCTGCGTCTCGTGCGGGATGCTCCGAGAGCGTGAGCAGGAGAGGCAGGAGCCCCCCTGCGGCGACGCAGGCCGCGGCAAGACGACGCGTCCTCCTCCGCGAAGCTGCGATCGTCCACGCGATGGTCGTCGCGACGAGGGCCGCCCCGGTCGCGATTGCCCGCGCGAGGCCGAGACTATTGGTTCCCGCGGCCAGCAGGAACTCCGGATCGAGATAGCGCGTCCCCCCGGCTCCCATCAGGCGGGCCGGCATGAGGATCATGGCGTTGAACGCCATCGACCACGGGATCCCCGGATAGAGAAACGACCAGAGAACCAAGGCCGAGCAGGCGGCGGTCCCGAAGAACACCGCGAGCGCCGCGAGAGGATTCCGTGAGCCTCCGAAGCGAGGCCGGCCGACGGTCTCCAGAAGGAGAAGCGCGCCGGCGAAGTAGGCGCCGAAGACGGGACGGATCAGGACCCCTACGGCGAGCACCGCGCCGCCCGCGGCGTTGAGAGCGGTTGCGGGCAGTCCCTCCGGCGCGCTTCGAGCGAGCAGAAAAAGGACGAGCGCCCCTGTCGCGAACGCGAATCCGAAGAACGAGGACTGAAACGCGACAGCGGAGAACGCCCCGACCAGGAAAGGAACGGGGTACTCTCGAAGAGGGCTCTGCGGCTGCAGCGAACGGAAAAGGACATGCCAGAGGATGGCCATCCCCGCGAGAAGAAGGATCTCTCCCATTCGCAGCGCCAGTCCCGGATTCCCGAAAAGGCGGCCCAGGAAAGCCAGGATCGTGTAGCCGAGCGGACCGTAGTGCGTGTAGAAGTCGATGTACGGGGTTTTCCCGCCGGTGACGAGTCGGGCGCCCAACAACAGAAGGCTGTCGTCGTAGATTTCGACCGGAATCGACAGAAGACCGAGGGCCGACGCGGCGAGCACGAGCACCGTCAGAAGCCGTGGAAAGAGGCTGCCGGAGAAGAAGCCCGGCACGCACCTGCTCGCCGCAAGGCCGACCGACGGCATCTGGACGAGGGGGCTGCGGGTTGACCCGCCCGGCGATTCCGTGACCCGGTCCTCGATCACGGGTTGATTTGTGTCAAGTCCTTTTTCCAATGTCTTTCATCAGGCTTTCGGCCGGTTGAGCGGGCGGTCGTACTGGGGGGAGAAGATCGCCCGATGGACGCGAAACATGTCCTGGATCGTCGCCAGGATGTTGGGCAGGGTGGTCGAGGACCCCCTGCCGAATTCCCGCGGGAAGGTCTGAACTCCCACTTCACCCACCCGGAAGCCCTTGACCGTCGTCTTGATGGCGATCTCCGCTCCGATAAACGGACTGATCGATTGCAGGTCGAGCTCGTCGGCCACCGCTTTCCGTATCATCCGGAGGCCGCAACTGATGTCGCGGTACCGCGTCTGGAAAAGCAGCCGCAGAATCTTGTTGTAGACGTACGAGATGAAGATTCGGACGCCGGAGTACCGCTTCGCGTAGCGGAAGGTGATGATCAGGTCGTAATAGTCTCGGAGCCGGATCAGTCTCCTCAGGTCGTCCACGTCGTACTCGTCGTCTCCGTCCGTGAAGCAGATCCACTCGTAACGCGCCGCCTTGAAACCGCTTCGGAGGGCTTCCCCGTACCCCATGTTCCGTGCGTGATGAATGACGTGGACGCCGGGGATCGTTCGCGCAAGCTCGTCCGCCACCTCCCCGGCACGGTCCGGCGAGCCGTCGTCCACGATGATCACCTCGTACTCGCTCGCCAGCTCATTCATGATCGCCACGGCTTTGCGAGTGACGCGCTCGACGGTCGCCTCGTCCCGATAGACGGGGAAGAACAGGCTGATCCGGAGTGTGCTTTCCGTCATCGCGGCACTAGAAGTCGAGCCGGCGGAACACGGCCCAGGGGATTGCTTTCAAGAGAACGGCGGCAGGATACCAAAACCAGGGGATGTAACGTCGTCCCCGCTCGCGCCCCAGAGCGCGGCACACGCGTTTCGCCACCCGCTTGGGGTCCGCCCTGGGCAGCAGGAGCCTGCGGCCGTAAGAAAGCTGCGTGTCGAGGTACCCCAGGACGTAGAACGCCACGGTGAGCCCGCGAGGCTCGCCCAAGTGGCGCAAGCTCTCGAAGTAGCTCTCGAGCGACCGCTTGGCCGCCGCATAGAGGACGTTGCTGGAGCGTCCGCGAAGGGCGGCGACGGAACCGAAGCCGACGATCGTCCCGCTCCCCTGGGAGATCAGCCGAGGCAGAAGCCGTCCCACGACGGAACTGACGCTCAACAGGTTGACACGGACGAGCCGCTCGGCCAGCTCGGGTTCGAGCCACCCATCGTCGCGTTGCTCGACCGCTCCCACGGGAAACAGGAGAGCTGTGATCGGCTGGACCCGAAGGCATGGCGCGGTCGAGCGCCGCCGCAAGGCCCGCGGGCGAGCTCCTCGGCGAGGGCGCGGCCCAGGCCGGAGGAGGCGCCGACTACGACGCAGGTCATAGCCCGAGTCGTTCCGAGATTTCCGAACGGTATAGGCGTAGCGGATCGAAGGCCCGAAGCGACCGCCGGAAGGATTCGTAGTCCGGGTAACACGCCTCCACGGTTTCCCGCGGCAGCCGGGAATCCTTCACGATGTTGGGAAGGCCTCGCGCCTCGCGCACCACCCCGTCGAGGAACCCGGCCAGGCGCTCGCTCCCCGAACTTCTCGGAAAATCCAGAGCCAGACAGATCCCAGTCCCATCGAACCGTAACAGGCTCCGTTCTCCCTTGAAAAGCTTGCAGGACGCGAGCGCGATCGGGACCCCGAAACGCGTAAGCCCGCGGCGAAGGGTGGCGGCGAGATCCCCGAACGATTCGACCGGCACGAGCATCTGGTATTCGTGCAAACCCTTGCTCCCGAACAGCTCGTAGTAGGCGACCTTGCGGGCGACCGGAAAGAGAAACTCGAAGAGGGACAGCACCCGCGCGCGGCTCGAGGCTCTCTGGACGAGCTCGTAGGCGGCGTTGAAGGGGGCGGTCGTCGCGCGGTTGAGCAGGCAGATTCTCCAGCGGCCGCGGTCTTCCGCCGTTATCGGCGCGAAACGCTCGCCGCCGTCCCGGGCGGGTCCGGATCCGGGCCGGAAGTCGCCGGTATAGAGAAACCCGCGGCCAAAGGACGCGCCCGAAACGGAAAGGTTGTGCCATGTGTAGAGGAACCGGCTCTTCGGAGCCCATTGCTCGAGGAGTGGAACGGCCTCCTCCAACCGTCCGAGCGAGACCCTCCGGATCTCTACTCGCGTCCCCTCCATCCGGTCGAGCGCGAGTGTCGCGGACAGGATCTGGCCTGTCAGGCCGAGGCCTCCGCAGGTCAGCTCGAAGAGATCCGCATGGCTGTCCCGGGTCAGCCGGAGAATCCCGTGGGCCGGATGAAAGAGATCGAGCGCCAGGACGCGCCGCCGGAACGTGCCGTCTCGGAAATGGTTCTTCCCGTGGGCGTCGGTGGCGATGCACCCGCCGATCGTGATCAGGGGATAGCCGGGCTGCGCAGGTAAATACCAGCCGTGAGGTGTGGCTATCGAGTGAAGCTGGCCGAGCGTCAGTCCGGCTTCGCATTCCAGGATCCCGTTCTCCGGGTCGAAACCGAGGACGCGGTTGAAGGCGCGAGTCTCCTGCACGGTCGTCCGCGCGCCGAAGCTGGCCGGAGCATAGGAATAGCCGCCCCCGCGGACCGTTCGAGGCGCGTCGGAAGGGAGTTGCCCGATCTGGCGGTACCGATCGGGGCGAGCGACGGATTCACGGCGGCGAACCGCGCCGTCGAAGCTCACGAGCCATCTCGATTCGACGGGGACGCCTTCCCGAGATCGGCCGGATCCCGGTTCCGGCGGGATCGTGGGCGCGAGCGTTCTCGTCCCAGCATCCCCCGTCATTCGGCATCTCTCCGGATACCAGCACTCGATGAAGTTCGCGGGTCGTGCGCGCTCGCTCCGGGGGGCGAAGAGTCCGAAGTCAACTCCCGGAACTCGCGGAGGCTCGGCATGAGGGCCTATTTCTGCCCGACGAGGAACATACCGGCGACGATCAGGAGCGTTCCGATCCAACGGTTCGGGCCCACCGACTCGCCAAGAAAGAGGGCGGATGCGGCGAGGAGGAAGACGAAGTAGAGGCTCGACATCACGGGCGCCGCGAAACTGATCTCGAACCGGGAAAGCGCCGCCAGCCAGACGAGGTTCGTCAATCCACCGAGCGCGTAGCCGACCAGGATCAGCGGGGTCGTGAAGATGCGGCGGACTAGGACCATAAGCCCCTCGAGGCTGATGGCGATCGGTCCGCCCTGCGACACGCCGGCCTTCAGGAACAGCTGATTCGCGCAGCTCATCGCCGCGGCCACCGCGAGGAGCAACACGTGAGGGCCGTAGCGAGAGAACGCGTCGCCGTATGACTTCACCGGTCTCCTCCTCCACCCGCCGTCAGCGGGCCGGCGTCATCTTGCCACGGCGTGCCAGCGGGGCCGGATGCGATGCTGCCGCGCCGCCGGGGCCCGTCTCGACGTCGCGGTGCCTGACGATAGGCGAACCGGGCGCTATCATTTGCCTGCTCATGCTCTGGAAGATGAGGTCGAGGCACTCGCGAAAGGGCCGAGACCGTTCGCTGGAGCCCGTTGCTCCGCGGACGTGGGAGGAGACGTTCCTCTGGTTTCGAAGCCAGCCGCAAAACGCCATGCTCTCGATCGACAGTTACTTCGACGATCCCATCGACAGCGCGGCGGCCCGGTTCTTCGCGAGCTCGGAATGGGAGGCCGCGCGCCGTCTCCTGCCCGCAATTCGGGGACGTGCCCTCGACGTCGGAAGCGGTCGGGGAATCGTCGCCTTTGCGCTGGCGGCCGACGGATGGGCCGTGGAGGCGATCGAACCGGACCCGAGCCGGATCGTCGGAGCGCATGCGATTCGGGACTTGACCCGTCGGACCGGCGTCGTGATCCGGACCCACCAGGCGGTGGGGGAAGCTCTTCCCTTCCGGGCGAACGCTTTCGACCTGGTTTACGGGCGCCAGGTTCTCCACCACATGGCGGAGCCAGAGGCGTTCTGCCGTGAGGCGGCCCGCGTCCTCAAGCCCGGCGGGATCCTCGTCCTCTCCCGCGAGCACGTCGTGACTTTTCCCGGGGACCTGAAGCGCTTCCTGAAACGGCACGACACGCACTTCATGAGCGGAGGCGAATACGCATATCGTGTCCGGGCCTATAGGGACTTCCTCGAGGCCGGAGGGCTCGAGGTCACACGGGTCCTCAGCACGATTGGCTCGGAGATCAACCTGTTCCCGCACACG
Organism: Acidobacteriota bacterium; assembly: GCA_036759345.1. GTDB lineage: Bacteria > Acidobacteriota > Thermoanaerobaculia > UBA5066 > UBA5066 > Fen-183. The sequence continues at coordinate 29,869 of DAIOUV010000028.1, forward strand.
CGGGCCAGCCTGAGGGCTCTCGTCGCAAAAAAACTCTTCCTACCCGAGGGAAGCCAAGTGCCGGATTGGACGTTGTCGGTCCTCGACCTCGTCTACAAGGCGCCCGGCCGCCCGTATACGTTCGTCGCGGCCAAACCCGGATGATTCCCGGCTTCACGGCCTGACGGGCTTCGTCAGGAGGAGGTCCATCCACGGGTGCAGGCGTCTGCGGCATATTTCGAGAATTTTCGCGGGGCGAAGCGGACGGCGCTCCGCCTCTGGCACCTCGACGTCCTCGAACCGGAAGCCGAGACCTTCGAGGTCCGCCAGGAGGCGCGCCGCATCCGCCTCTGCACGCGCAAGCGCCTCGGGCCAGAATTCCATGAGAGCCGTGATCCGCGGAAGCGCTAGGAGCCGGCGCCCGCCCTCGACGACGAGAGCCTCGGCGCCTTGAACGTCCACCTTCATGAGAAGGCCCGCTTCGAAGGCGTGCGCCTCGCCGGCGAAACTGTCCAGGCAGACCGTTTCAACCTCGACCGAGCGGCCCGACGACGTGCGGACCGAGCCTTCTTCGAAAGAGTGCGCCCCGAATTTGCGTCGTCGAGGTGCAGCCGCACGACGCCCGCCCTATTCGAGACGGCGGCGTTGACGGGCCGGACGTTCGCAAACCCGTTCTCCGCGATGTTCCTCGTCAGGAGCCCGAAATTGCGTGGCTCGGGCTCGAACGCGTACACGCGGCCCGAGGGTCCGACGGCGCGCGCCGCGAGAAGTGTGTAGTACCCGATGTTCGCTCCGACGTCGAAGACGCACATTCCCTCCCGCGCATTCGCGAGGAACGCGGCGGTACCCGACGGCTCCCAGACCTCGTTGCCGAGGAGTTGCGGCGTGAGGACGCGGTCGCGCGTGTCCATCCACATGGGCATCCCGTTCACAACGACGCGCCGCTCGCCTCCAGGTAACACGAGGCGGTGGAGCAGGGCGTAGGCCGGCCGGGCGCCGGGCACGCGCTCGACGCCCGCACGGGCAAGCCCCACGACGAGGCGCGAGAACGCCCGCTGGATGCCGGCCCTCGCGCTCACTCAGCGAGCTCTCGGGACACCACGCTCATTTCGGGCATCTTAGCCTCGTCGGGTGCCGCCGGCAGACCGAGACTGGCGCTCCCCCGACCCTTGGCCGAGAATCGACGTCGATGAACGCCGTCACGGGGCCACACGGTCCATCGGGTGCCGGCGGCAACGCGCTCCAGTTTTGTGTCGTGGAGACGTTCGGGCTCGGTGATCTGGTCTACTTGACGGCTTTTCTTTACGGCCTGCGGGACGCGGTTCCGGGCGCAAGATTCCGCGTCGTGACAGGCCCGGTGGGGAGCGCATTCACATTCCCCGAGGATCTCGCGGTGGAAGTGGTTGGGGCTGACTGGCCCTGGGACAATGTTTATTGGTGGCAGTACCCGCTTCGCTCCCTCCGCGCGATCCTGCGCGCACGGCGCCAGCTGGTTCCCCTGAGCGGTCCGTGGGTGGGCCTGGATCCTCGTGGCGACGTTCGCCACAAGTACGTTCTGCGTCTGCTCAAGGTCCGTGACGTCATCCGAGACGGCACGAAAGGACAAGGCCTGGGAAGGCTGCTGGGACAAACGAATCGACATGTTCTCGAGTCGCGTCAAGCGTACCTTGAGGCGACATGCCGAAAACTCGGCATCGACAAGCGCGTGACTCTCCGTTGGCCGTGGGCAGATGGTACCGGTGCCCCGGGGGGAAACAGCCGGCGCGTGATCCTCGCGCCAGAGGCTGGAGCGCGTCTGAGGGAGTGGCCCCAGGAACGCTGGATCCTGCTGAGCCGGGAGCTCAGGCGCCGGGGATGGAAGACCGAGTTGGTGGTCCACAGCCTGCAGTGGGGAGGCTTCGATGTCTCATCGGAGTTCGACGGAATCATCGCGGGTTCCGTCCGGGACCTCTCGTGTCGACTCCGGGGAGCGGCTGCCGTGATCGCCGTCGACTCTTTCGTAGGACACTACGCAGCCGCTCATGGCATCCCCGTGCTTTCGCTGTTCGGCCCACAGCTTGCGGCGCTGTGGAAACCATGGGGACGCGGCCATGCCGTCATCCAGCGTGATGGCTACGCATGCAGGCCCTGCTTGCAGGTGCGCTGCGTGCAACCGGAGACGAGCTGCATGAAAACGATCGCATTGAGCGAGGTCGTCGACCTGTTGCGGCTCATGACGGAGACGGAGCACCGCTGACGCGCCGGACGAAGAGCTTGTCGGCCTCGATCGGAAGCCCGCCTTCCTCGAGCTCGTTCAGCGTCCCCACCTCCGCGAAGCCGTGCGCGGCGAGGAGGGAGCGAAGCGGCTCGTACGAGCCGGACGGGCCGTAGCTCACTTCGAGGAGGACGGCCGCGCAGTGCGGCCAGAGCGACCCCATGCCTTCGAGCGCCTCGGCCTCGGCCCCCTGCAGGTCCAGCTTCACGAGGATCCGTTCGCCCGTGATGCCGATCTCGTCGAGGCGGACCGTGTCCACGTCCCACGAGGGCCGTCCGGGGGCGGACTCGAGCACGACGCTGCACGACGTCGTCGCGTCGGCGGGCTGCGTCAGCCTGAGCCGACCCGGCGCCTTCCACAGGGCGGCCTCGACGACGCGAAAGCCGTTCCGGCGCAGGATCTCGGCCGAGGGCGGGTGAGGCTCGACGCAGACGAGGGGGACACCCGGGCACGCGTCGCGCGCGGCGAACGCGAACTCGCCGACAGCCGCGCCGCCGTCCACGATCGAGTCGAAGCCGCCCGTGCGCAGGAGGTGCCGGATCCTCGCGTGTCGAAGAAAGACCTTCGAGACCCTCGCCAGGATCGAGGCCAGCGGTCCGACCCGGAACGTCGCTCCGAGAAGGGTGAGTCCGAGCCGATAGAGCGCGAGCTGGCGGCGCGTGCGCACCCCGCCTTCGGGGGCGGACGGTTTCATCCTGCGGCTCCCCGTGCCAGGCCGCCGAGGAAGTCGGTAAGGTCCGGGAGGTGGCGGCGGTAGTCCGCGGCCTCGGCGGCGAGCCTCTCCTCCTCCATCTCGCCGGCCAAACCGGAGAAGAGAACCGTGCGGCCCGTCGCCCGGGCGTTCCAGAACTTGGACGGGAAGACGGCCTCGGGGATTGCCGGGTGGCCCGCGACGAGATGCACCTCGGCTTGCCAGTACGCGCGAATGAGATCTTCGGGTCGCTTCAGCGCGGGCCCCACGCGTATCCAGCCCGGAAGGCGCGCGAGACCGGGGCCGTCGCCCTGGACGGTGATTTCGAACCCCTCGCGCGCGAGCTTCTCGCAGAGCGCGAGGAAGCTCGGCAGGTGGTGGCCCCAGCCGAGGTTCCCGGAGTAGAGCGCGGTTCCCGGACGAAACGGACGAGGCTCCCCGAGGTCGAGGGTCGGCCAGTTCCGGATGACCCGCGCATTCACGCCGTGGTAGCCGAGGTTCCCGGCGGCCTTCACGACACAGTCCCATTTCGCAAGGCGCGCCCGCCACGCCGCCGAGAAGCGCCGCCGGAGCGCGAGAGGGAAATCAACGACGCCGCGAATCAGCTCGGGATAGAAGTCCTGCAACCAGTAGACGCCGCGCGCGCCCCTCTTCCGGATCTGGCGGATGAGCCCGATCGTCGTCGGCGGCGCGCTCGTCACGACGACGACGTCCCCCGCCGCGACGGACCGCGTGATCTCCGACGCAAACGCGCGCCTCACGGATTCGTACTCGAGCGCCGTCCAGAGGAGGTGGCCCCTCCTGCCCTCGCGGTGCGCGACGCGTTCGATGGACGTAGCGGGCGCCGGTCTCTCGCCCGGGCGGTACGTGCCCGTGCCGCCGACGAGCCGCACCGTGACGCCGGCGCGAGCGAGCGCGTCCGCCACCTGCTCGGCGTAGATTCCCGTGGGCGCGTCGTCCGGCCACAGGTACTGCGACAGGATGTGGACGACGACGCCACGCGGCCCCGGTGAGGACTCCGGCCTCATCCCCGAAAGTTGCGGAGCTGGATCTGCCACGCCTCGCGACGATGCCGGAGCCCCGATTCCAGCATCACGCCCGTCAGGAGCGAGAAGAGCGACAGGTTCATCAAAGCCGCCGCGAGGATCGCGAGCGGGAAGCGCCCGACGAGCTGGGTTTGAAAGTATTCGCGCACGGGCAGGAATCCCGCGGCGAGTCCGGCCGTGAAGAAGAGCGCCGAAACGAGCCCAAAGAACTCGAAGGGACGATAGTCGCGGAAAAGCACGAGGATCAGACGCAGGATCCGGATCCCGTCGCGCACGGTCCGCAGCTTCGACGCGGTTCCCTCCGCCCGCACGAGGAAGGGCACCGGCGCCTCGGCGACGCGGAAGCCTTTTTCGACGGCCTGAATCGTGAGCTCCGTCTCGAGCTCGAAACCGCGGAACAGGATGGGCACGTTCTTGTAGAAACGCCGCGAGAAGAGCCGCAGGCCCGAGAACAGGTCTCCCGGCGCGTAGCCGAACACGAAGCGCATCGCCGCGTGGAACAGGGCCGAGCCGCCGCGATGGAAGCGGCGAAACACGGCAGCCTGGTCTCCTCCGGGAGTCCTGAGGCCCGTCACCATGTCCATCCCCTGCTCGCAGAGCGGAAACAGGAGGCGCGCTCCCTCAGCAGGGTAAGTCCCGTCGCCGTCCACCATCAGGACGAGGTCCTCGTCGATCAGGTCCAGGGCGGTCGCCACGGCCCTCGCCTTGCCGCGCCTCGCCTCCCGGATCACCTCCGCGCCCGCGGCGCGCGCCGCGCTCGCCGTGCCGTCCGTCGAACCGTTGTCGACGACGAGGATGCGCGCCTCCGGGAACGCGCGACGGTACTCCGACGCGACAGACGCGATTCCCTTCTCCTCATTCAGACAGGGAATGAGCACCGCGAGCGTGCGCTTGTCAGCCATGGATCGCTCCCATTCTATGGCCACGCTCTCGCCGTCAGTCGTAGACGCCATAGAACAGATTGTCGAGCGGAGAAGTCACCGGCAGAGGCATGACGAACGTCGTCCCGACGGGGAGGAGGTAACGCGGGCCGTCGGCGAGCGATGCGACGATCTCGTGGGGGCCCGCGGGGACGAAGCCATCCGCACTGGTTTCGCGGCCATCCAGACGCCACGGCTCTCCGCTCGGTGACCCGTCTGGCCGGAACAACCGGTAGCGACCGGGCCACCGGTTCACGAACGCCACGGGCCGGGCGTCCCGGAAGAAGGCTCCCGTCAGCAGCACGTCAGGATGGACGCGAACGTACGAAGGATCGAGCAGGCGCGGAAGGTACTCCCGGAGCTCGTGGACGCGGTAGTTCAGTATCCAGAGCTTCGGTCGGGAATCGAGGATGCGCCGGATCGAAGAATCGTCCCCTCGCGCCAGCTCGGCGCGGACCTCCTCGAGGACGAGCGCCTCCCAGCTGACGAACTGGGCCAGATAGCGCGTCGGAACCATGCCGATGCCGTCGAAATAACGGTCGTCAGGCCCGAGAAGACGCTCCGCATATCCGACGACCTCGTTTTGGACCCCGTTATCGTGGCCGAGGTAGGCGAGGTTGCGGGGCAACTGCCACATGAGGAGCGCGCATGCCGCAAGACGGACCCACGGTCCGCGGCCCGAGGCACGTGCCTCGAGCCACGAGAGCGCTTCGGGCGCGAATACCGAGAGGAAGGGCAACGCCATGACGAAGATGTATGGCCAGGGCTGCTGGTGCAAAAACACGAGAACCGTGACGATCGCCGCCGCCACCGCCGCGAGCCGGACCCGCGGCGCTGCCGACCGGATCCGTACCAGGACGAGCGTGAGTCCAATCGCGGCGAGCGCGTACGGTACGGGGTTTCGTCCGAGCGTCTGCGGAACGTATAGCCCGCGGATGCCCGAATAGTACGGGTTGCCGTGAAGCGGGGCGAAGTGCAGCGGGCTCAGGAACACCATCGAAAGCACTCGGAGCGGATTCCGGAGATCGAACCAGATTCCATACGCCAGAAGCGCGGCCATGACGCCGCCGGCGTATCCGCCGAGCCTCGCGAGCTGGCGGCGGACGGGGAAGAACCCGAGGCCCGATACCGCGAAGGCCAGCCCGAGGGCGGCCAACGGGTAGACGGCTTTCTGCGTGCTCAGAAAGGCACCGCCCGCGAGGAGGCCGGCGAGAAACGCACGGCCCGGGCCTTCCCCTCCGACGGCGACGAACGCGGCGGCCGTCGCGAAAAAGACGGCCACGGTGTCGGACCGGATCCGGAACGAGCGCTCCATGAAGTTCGTGAACGAAAAGAGCACCGAGACGGCGAACCAGGCCTCGAACCGGCTCCGGCCGAGCCGGCGCGAGATCCCGAACGTCGCCGCTGCAGCGAGGAACGCAAGAAGGGCCCCCTCCATCCTCGCGACGTGCAGCAGGTCGACCGCGTGGCGAGTGAGGCGATGGGCCGCCTCGAAGACGTAAATGTATAGGACGGTCTTGATGGGATCCAGCCCGTCGTAGAAACCCATCGGAATGTAGAGCGGGAATGTCGCCTGTGTGTACTCGTCCATGACGTAGCGCGAGTTCCATGCGAGGACCGGCAGGAGAAGCGCCCGGAAGGCGAGGACCGCAAGGAGGACCACGAAGGCCAGGCGCTGGACGCGCTCGGCGCGCGGCGGGACCGCCGCTCTAAACAACCGCGAGCCTCACGGAGCGAGCCGCTCGAGATAAAGGCGAAAGGAGCTGAAGTCACCTCCAACCGGATCCGACGCAATGATTGCGCACGGCTTGAATGACACATCCCGAAGGTCATGACCTGGACGGGAAACGACATCGACATGCTCGAAACGAAACCAATATCCACCTTCTGCAAGAAGCGCCCAGAACGGATACTCGAACTCGTCAATCCCGGCCCGCTGGCCGACCCGGTAGCCGATCTGATGGCAACCCACCGCTTTGATGGTTCGCGAGATCTCCAGATAAGGCTTCAGCAGGTCGGGGCGGTTCGCGAAGTACGCCGCCCGTCGGTCGATAGGCGTTGTCTGTAGCAGCGGCATAACCGGCCGGGTAGCGTTCAGACACACGGCGGTAAATGCCAAGGAAAAAAAGCCGACCATCAGAAGACCTCGCACCGTTCGACGCAGGCCGGCGACCAAGCCGCCAAGTGGTATGCACGCCAATACAAACAGGGGTAAGTCCAGCCGGCTGCCCCATGGCTGCCACTTAAACACTCCCGCCAAGGCCACGAAGCCAATGGCCGCAGACCCCATCAGCGGCCCTGCTCGTCGCACGGAGAGGCGTCGCCGCGCCTCCCTGAAACCAGAAGACCTTCGAAACACCCCGACTAGCACGATAGGCAGGAACGTCAAGAAGAGGACAAGATGCAGCGGGTTGCCCGTGCAGTCCTCGTGAAACGGGTAAGCGATGCCACGCCCTCGAAGGCCGCAATCATTCGGCTGAAAGGCGTCTTTCTTCAACAGCGAGAACCGCGGGTCGTCAACGGGAACGCCCAGGACCTTGTGACACATGCGAAGTATGCCAAGGGCGCCCGCGTTGAAAGCACTGAAGGCGACACCGGGTAGCGGCACCTGACTGTGAAGCGCGATGTTCCGGATAACGACCGAGGTTACTCCCGCAACGGATACCTGGTCGTTCGTGTGGCCTCTTGTGGGGCCGTATGGCGAACCAAAGAAGGCGAGATTCCGCGCATAAAACGGCATCGACGGAAGGAAAATCACGGCCGCTGACAGGACGAGAGCAGGAAACGATGCGCGTCGGGATAGCAGGAGCCCGAAGCATAACATCGCGAAAGGTGCTGCGATGAGAAACACCGTGGGCTTTGTCAGGACCGCCAGGCCGAGGGCCAGTGTCGTGAAGAACAGGAGGAATGTGATCTTCGGATTGCGAAGAGCGCAGAGGCCGAGGCACACCGACACAACGAGCCACGAGGCTGCGACAAGGTCGTTCTGAGTACTTGTCGCCTGAAGTACACCCATCGGGAGGGTCGCCGCCAGAACCGCCGCAGTCAGGCCGCTTCGAGGGAAGAGAAGGTCAGCGGCCGAGTACACCGCGATGACAACGAGTAAAAGGGACAACCATTGCACGAGATTGAAGAGTGCGTCACTGCCTGTAAGGAGAAAAAGGTGGAGGAGAAAGAACTCCGCGAGTGGGGCGCCCTGAAGCTGTAACAGGATCGGTGTTGGATAGTGGGCGACCGACCCCTGCTGGGACCAATGCATCACACGTGCGACATGATAGATCATGGAGTCGTAGTTGTTCGGCGGATAGACGATCGCGACGATCAGCGTGAGAAGAAACAGGCACAGGAGAGCGGCAACGAGGAGGCTGGAGAAGCGATCGTTCGAGACGACGCCGCGAAGAGCCGATGCCACCCGCGCTTGCAGCCTTCCTCGGGGAGGCGACGGGGAGTGGGAACGAAGGGAGTTTTCACGAACGATCGGACTGGCGGGACACCTCGTGAACATGCGCGAAAGAAGAAGGTTCAGCAAGGCGAGGACGCAAGCGGAGGCCCACCAGGCATTGGAAAGTCCCTGCCGTGACAGGGCCGAAAAGGCGCTCAGAGTCTCGGTCAAGATGACCGCGAGGGTGGCGAAGGAAACGGCCGAAAGAAAGAAGGGAAGGAAACGCCGCGGCGGAAGGCGAAAGCGCGAGGAAAGGCGCGTGACGAGGAGGAACAGCAGGACCGCCGAAAGAAGGAGCGGAAGCAGGCCGAGATAGCCAAGTGTCATGCCGGCACACATCTTACGGGAGTCGTCCGTCCCTCCAGCCCGCGCGAGGCACCAGAAGGAGTCCGCCGGAGGCATGACGCAGCGGAGGCGTCGCGCCCCCCCCGATTCGCCGCACCGGCACGTAGCGCCGCGAGACCTCCCGAAAGAACCGATCGAGGAGCCCGTTTCCATAAATCGCGCCTCCGAACTCCGGAAAGGCGCGGTTGGTGACGAGCAGTGCGTCCGGCGGCCGCTCACGGAGGCGGCGGATCATCAGATCCTCCGCCGCGGCGTCCTGGATTCCGGGGACAAAGAGCTCGTCGACGAAGGGATTCTTCCGGCCGGTCGTGAAGAGAAGGAATCCCGGCTCGGGGAAAATGCCCACCGTTCCGCCCTCGGGCACCGTCTCTCGGATGACACGCGCCGCCTCCGTCACGAAGCGCGCCTCGGAAGGAAGAAGGAAGAGCGAGGCGCCGGGAAGTTTGACGAATGTCAGGGACGCGAGGCCGATTCCCTCGACACGCGCTCCGATCTGGGCGACACAGAGGCCGAGGACAAGAGCCGTGAATGCGGGCCGCGCCGAAACACGGCGCGCCAGCCACGCGAGGGCGACGACGAGCGCGAGCGGAGCCGAGAAGGCCGCATAGACGGGATTTCGGAGGAAGAAGGGCTGGCGGAGGAGCGCCGGGAGCATGACCAGGGTAACTCCGGCAGACGCGGCGCAAAGGGACGGATTCCCCCGCCTCCACGCGATCGCCGCGCGCACGAGCTCGCCGATCGCCACACACGCCGCGAGCGGCAGAAGCGCGTGCAGCCAGCCGTTGCCGGACGAGAAAAAGGTGAGGCCGCCCGCCAGGAAGAGAAGCGGAATCAGAAGCCGGCCCAGCCCCTCGCCGGCGGCTGAAAGGAAGAGCACGAGCCCGACGGCGAGCGCCGAGGGAAAGAGAACCTCGAGGAATCCGCCGCCCGCGAACGCCCGCGCGCTCATCCCGCCAAAAAGCACCGCCTCGTAAACGCGCCGCCACGATTCGGGAACGTCGAGCGCAATCAGAAATCCCTGACGCCTCATGAGGTCGGTGCCGAACGCCAGAACCGGAACGCCGAACGCGATTCCGGCCTCCCCCACCGCCAGGACACCCGCCAGGACGGCCTCCTTGCGTGAGCGCCTCAGCCCGAGGACGAGAAGAAGGCCGGCGAGAGCGACCGGCAGAAACTCGAGCTTGGTCCCGGCCGCGAGGCCCGCGACGGCTCCGGCGACCAGGGACGCCCGCAGCGACTCCGAAGCCAGTGCGAGCTCGAGCGCCCACCACACACCGACCGTCCCCATCAGGGCCGCCACGCTGTACGGGAATGGCCACGAGCCTCCTATACCGAACACGCAGGCGGCGACGGCGAAAGAACAGATCGCCGAGGCGGTCGCCTCGCTTGGAGCGAGCCGGCGCGCCAGCCGCCGGAGCGCCTCCACGCCGAGGAGGGCGACGACCGTCCGCCACGCGACGAGGAAGTCGAGGCTTCGACCGAACGTTCGGAGCAGAAAACCATCGATGAGGGGGGGAAGCGGACCATAGGAATAGCCGACATCGCGATAGAGCACTTCGCCTTCGGCAAGGCGCAGCGCCGTGTTCATTTCGCGACCCGAGTCCTCGAACGGCAGAACCCATCGCCGGAAGGTCGTCGCGTACAGCATGAAGAAGACGGCGTAGGGCAGGAGCGCCCAGAAGAGACGCGTCCGGCCGGCCGTCGTCCGCAAAATCGCGCGCATCGGTCGGGCTCAGGGTATCGCAGCGTCTGAAAAGGAAAAGGCCCGGCGTTTCCGTCGGGCCGTGAAAAAAGAGAAACAGTTGGGGGGTCTTAGTACATGCCGCCCATGCCGCCGCCGCCGCCCATGCCGCCGGCGGGAGCCTTGTCCTTCTCCTTGACCTCGGAGACGAGGGCTTCCGTCGTGAGCATGAGACCGGCGATGGACGCCGCGTTCTGGAGAGCCGACTTCGTGACCTTGGCCGGATCGACGATGCCCGCCTTGAACATGTCCTCCGTCTTCTCGGTCTGCGCGTTGAAGCCGAAGTTGCCCCCCCTGTCCTTCAGGTCCCTCACGATCACCGAGCCCTCGAGCCCTGCGTTCGCGATGATCTGGCGGGTCGGCTCCTCCAGCGCGCGCTTGACGATGCTGACGCCAACCTGCACGTCGCCGGACTCCTTGATCTTCTCGACGGCCTCCATGGCGCGCAGCAGCGCCACGCCGCCGCCCGGGACGATGCCGTCCTCGACGGCCGCCTTCGTGGCGTGCATGGCGTCCTCGACGCGGGCCTTCTTCTCCTTCATCTCGGTTTCGGTGAACGCGCCGACCTTGATGATGGCGACGCCGCCGACGAGCTTGGCGAGGCGCTCCTGGAGCTTCTCGCGGTCGTAGTCGGAAGTCGTCTCTTCGATCTGGGCGCGAATCTGTTTCACGCGGCCCGTGATGGCCTCGCGGCGCTTCTTGTCGCCCGTGTCGACCACGATCGTGGTGTTGTCCTTGTCGACGGTGACCTTCTTCGCATCGCCGAGGTCTTCCCACTTGACGCTCTCGAGCTTGATGCCGAGGTCCTCGGAGATCATCTTGCCGCCCGTGAGGATGCCGATGTCCTCGAGCATGGCCTTGCGGCGGTCGCCGAAGCCCGGCGCCTTGACGGCGGCCACGTGCAGCGTGCCGCGGAGCTTGTTCACGACGAGCGTCGCGAGCGCCTCGCCCTCGACCTCTTCCGCGATGATGAGGAAGGGACGGTTCTGCTTGGCGACCTGCTCGAGGATCGGGAGGAGGTCCTTCATGGAAGAGACCTTCTTCTCGTAGATCAGGATCTTCACGCTCTCGAGAACGCACTCCATCCGCTCGGCGTCCGTGACGAAGTACGGCGAGAGGTAGCCGCGGTCGAACTGCATGCCCTCGACCACTTCGAGCGTCGTCTCGAGGCCCTTGGCCTCTTCCACCGTGATGACGCCGTCCTTGCCGACCTTGTCCATGGCCTCGGCGATGATCTTGCCGATTTCCACGTCGCCGTTCGCCGAGATCGTGCCAACGTGCGCGATCTCCTTGGCGTCGACGGTCTTCTTGATCGCGTTGATGGCCTCCACCGCCTTCTTCACGGCGATGTCGATGCCGCGCTTGATCTCCATCGGGTTGTGGCCGGCGGTGACCATCTTGATGCCCTCGCGGTAGATGGACTGGGCGAGGACGGTGGCCGTCGTCGTGCCGTCGCCGGCGATGTCGGAGGTCTTGGAGGCGACCTCGCGGACCATCTGGGCGCCCATGTTCTCGAGCGGGTTCTCGAGCTCGATCTCCTTGGCGACGGTGACGCCGTCCTTCGTGATCGTGGGCGAGCCGAACTTTTTGTCGATGACGACGTTCCGGCCCTTGGGCCCGAGCGTGATCTTCACGGCGTCGGCCAGCTTGTTGACGCCACGGAGGATGTTCTGGCGAGCTTCTTCGCCGTAGGTGATGTTCTTGGCAGCCATTTCATTTACCCCTTACTTCGTCTCGACGATCGCGAGCACTTCATCCTCGCGGAGGATGAGGAGCTCCTGATCTTCGAGCTTGATTTCGGTGCCGGCGTACTTGCCGATGAGGATGCGGTCGCCCTTCTTCACGTCGAGCGGAATCCGTTTGCCGTTGTCGTCGAACTTGCCTTCGCCGACGGCCTCGACCTTGGCCTCCATCGGCTTTTCCTTCGCGGTGTCGGGGATGATGATTCCGCCGCGCAGCTGCTCCTTGGCCTCGATACGCTTGACGAGAATCCGGTCATAGAGGGGACGAACTTTCATGGGACGCTCCTTTCGATTCAGGGGACTGGTTGGTCTCTTGTTAGCAGTCGAGACCGACGAGTGCCAGAACTCTAGTCCGGCCAGGCAAATCTGTCAAGACAGACTGTAGATCCAGCCTAATACATTGTTTTATAAGGAGTTAATATCTACGTTTCGCTAGAAAATTTCGCCAAGGTGCTCGCGAGGATCGTCTTCTGCTCGCCCGTGAGCTCCGGGAACACGGGAACCGCGAGCGTCTCGTTCGCGGCCCGTTCGGCTTCCGGGCAGTCGCCCGGCCGCCCGCCGAGGGAGGCGAAACACTCCTGCAGGTGCAGCGGAACCGGATAGTAGATCGCGCAGCCGATCTGGCGGCTCTCGAGGTGCTTTTTCAAGGCGTCCCGGCGGCCATTCCCGACGCGCACGACGAACTGGTTGAAGACGTGCACACGGCCCGCGGCTTCCCGCGGGAATAGGAGCCCGCCCGCTTCGTAGGGGCGCCCGCCCGCCGCGAGGTAAAGCGTCTCGATTTCGGCCGCATTCGCGCGCCGCGCGCGCGCCCAGCCGTCGAGGTGCGGCAGCTTCACGTGCAGGATCGCGGCCTGCAGCGCGTCGAGGCGGAAGTTTCCGCCCACGAACTTGTGGTGATAGCGCGAGGTCTCGCCGTGCATGCGGGTGGCGCGGAGCCGCGCCGCGTGCGCGTCGTCCTGTGTCGTCACCATGCCGCCGTCCCCGAATCCGCCCAGGTTCTTCGACGGGAAAAACGAGAACGCCGCGAACTCCCCGAGCGCCCCCGCCTTGGTGCCCTTGTACCCGGCGCCGAGCGACTGGCAGGCGTCCTCGAGGACGGGAATCCCCTTGCGCCCGGCAATGTCCCGGATCGGGTCCATGTCGGCGCACTGGCCGTAGAGATGGACGGGCTGGATGAGCTTCGTCTTCGGCGTGATCGCCTTCTCGAGCTTCGCCGGGTCGAGGTTGAACGTCTCGGGCTCGATGTCGACGAAGACCGTCCGCGCGCCGAGGCGGGCCACGGCCCCGGCGGTAGAGAAGAACGAATAGGGCGACGTCACGACGTCGTCGCCCGGCCCGACTCCGAGCGCCATCATCACGGCGAGCTGCGCGTCGGTTCCCGAGGACATCCCGACCGCGTGCTTCGCGCCGATGTAGGCGGCCACGGCCTTCTCGAAGGCCTCGACACGCGGGCCCAGGATGAAGCCCTGGCTCTCGTAAACCTCCGCGGTGACGCGGAGGATCTCCTCACGGAGCGTCGCGTACTGCTTCTTCAGGTCGAGGAGGGGAACGGGCGTGAGCGCGAGAGCCGACACGTGGAAAGGCTACACCAACCCACGCTCCACGAGCTCGGCCTTCAACCACGCGTACACCACGGGAGCGAGGATGAGACCGGAGATGCCGAAGACGGCGTCGAGCAGAATCATCGCGAGAAGTGTTTCCCACACGGCGGCGCCGATGCGCGCGCCCACGATCTTCGCGTTCAGAAAATACTCGAGCTTGTGGATGACGAGGAGGAAGACGACCGACGCGACGGCCACCCACGGCGAGACGCCAAGGGAGAGGAGCACGACGAAGGTATTCGAGACGAGGTTGCCGATCACGGGCAGGAGGCCGCAGACGAACGTCAGGGCCACGAGCGTGCCCGCGAGCGGCACGCGGGTTCCGAAAAGCGGGAGCGCGACGAGCAGGTAGAGGCTCGTCAGAACCGTGTTCACGGCGGAGATTTCGAGCTGCGCCTTGGCCACGGACCGGAATGCGGTGTTGAAGCGCGAAATCCGGTTCGCGAGCGCCGCTCCGAGCGGCGACTCGACCTTTTCCGGCGCGCGGAAGAACACGAGGACCCCGACGACCGCGCCGACGAGCGCGTGCACGAGCCCGCGGAGACCGATGATGCCCGCATGGCGGAACTCCGCGGAGTGGCTCGAGACCCAGGCGGCCTTCGACGTCTCGTCGTCGCCCGCGTATGCGGGAAGCGGAATCCCGAGCCCCTCGAGGGAGGAAAGGAGCCGCCTCAGCGTCTCGCCCACCGAGGCGAGGAGCCCGGGAAGGTCACCGATCCGGCCCCGCACGAAACCGTGGAGCAGAAGCGCCGCCCCGACGACGACGCCCGCGGCGAGGAGGCCGAGGAGCGAGGCGGCGAGGGCGCGGGCGACGCCGTGCGACACGCGGCCCCCCCGGAGGCGCCGCGCCATGCCTTTCAGGAGCATGTGGGCGACAAACCCCGCGAAGAGCGCTGGCACGAGGTGGAAGAGAAGCACACACAGGATCGCGGCGGCAGCGAGGATCTCCGACGCCCGCTCGCAGCGCGAAGCGGTTTCCTCGATCTTCGACGTCATGCGGGCGGATTATCCGACATGGCCCGGAACACGTCCGCCAGCCGTCTCCCTCGCGGGGAATCGCACCTTCAGGAAGGCGCCGATCGCGAAGACGAGGAAGACGAAGGCTCCACGCAAGAACCGTCCCGCCGCGCGCCTTCATCAGATCCGGTACCGGGC
>DAIOUV010000029.1:0-43878 GCA_036759345.1 Acidobacteriota bacterium
AAATGTCGGCCGGCGTGATCTTGTTCATCACCTCGGCGGCCGTGTAGCCCAGCATTCGCTCGGCGCCGACGTTGAAGATCTGAATGACGCCCTTCGCGTCGGTGGCGATGCTCGAGAAGTTGGCGCTGTTGAAAATCGCGCTCTGCAGGGCCCCGGTTTTAAGCAGGGTCTCCTGGCGTCGGACCTCGGTGATGCTCTCCGCCGTGCCAGCGGCGGGGTTGAGAATGGCGGGATGGCGGTTGTTTTCGGGCATGTCCGACCTCTGTTAAAGCGCGAACTAGTCTGGCGGATCGCGCGGCCGAATGTGCGAGCAGGACGTCACCTACTTAGACGCTCAGCCTGCACAAAGAAGCATGCTCTTGCTGCGGATGCAGATAAGGAAAACGTCACGCTTCGATGCTGGCAGGATCGCTGCTGGCAGTCGAGCAGAATCCTCGCCGACGCCATCTGCGACCGCCTCATCCCTGGCGCACACAAGATCCACATGAAGGGACCGTCCATGCGGCAGGAGCGGGCCAAGGAGAGCACCTCCAGAGTCCAACCCGGGGAGCTACGTAGAATCCACTGAAGAAAGTGCTCCTGCTGAAGGTGGACGAGAGACACGACTCCTGATGGTGACGGCCCGCTGGGCACGCCCTCGAATCCTCGGCAAGCTCGTGTCGCCAGAATTTGCAACGTTACCGTCTTCGTCCGGGACGGTCGTGCTTTCGTGTATTTCGCTCGACCGGCGCCACACCACAGATCGAAGAGCAAAGCCGAGCCTGGCGGGCTGATGAGGGTGAGGGGCGCGGCGTGTGCCGGGTCCCTCACCCCCGGCCCTTCTCAGCCGGGCGTCCGCCGGAAGTGCCTCGATCTGAGAGTCTTAGGCAGTCATCCCGGGTAACCCGGAGTCGAGACCCTCAAGAATCGCCGTTCGATAATCGGTGAGGATGCTCCACCATTCTCATCTTTCGTCAGGCAGGGCGAACGTCCGCCCGCGGCGCGATTCCGAGCCATAGGAGGCCGCGAGCGCCGCGCGAGCGCGCGGCGGCGTCCACCGCGATGCTCGCGAGGTAGGGCGAGCCTGCGACGCCGCGCGGGTGGAGGCGCGCGAAGCCAAGCGGCGTACCGCCGCGACGCGCAACGAGGATGACGTAGTCGGGGTCGACGCAGGCGGCGCGGCAGGCATCCTCGCCGCGGCCGAGCGCGATCCACGGCTCGCTCGAGGCCATGAGGCGCGCGCACCAGAGGCGCTCCTCGGTCGTCGCCTCGCCGAACTCGATGCCGGACATGCGGCCGGAATCTGCGCCGGGTCCGAACCCGCCGCAAAACCGTAGGCGCCAGGCCGGGACTGGATCCTCCTCGTTCAGCGCGTTATCGGGGGTCGCATCGGCGCGAAAACGTCGTCGAGGGGGCGGCACTCACCTGGTGGTAACCCGCGGCGTCAGGCGGGCCAGAGGCGCGCGACGCCCCCGCGCAGCCCGGTGACGAACGCATCCTGACCGAAGCGGCGGCGCAGCCGGTCGGCCTCGCGCCGCGCGATGCCGACGACGAGAAAGCTCGCCTCCTCGGTCCAGTCGCCGGCGTCGGCGCCGCTACGGCCCTCGAAGAAGAGAAAGCCCCCGCTTCGAAGAGAAGACTTCAGCGCGTTCGTCCGGACCCGGTTCTCCGCGGCGCCTAGCCGGCGCGCGCCCGGGTTACACGCCGTCAGGAAGGCCCATCGCCGCTTGCCTTCCCGTCCGAGGAGATCATCGAGCGCGGGCGTCCCCTTCCCGATGCGGATCTCGATCTCGTTTCCGCCGCCCGCGTCCGCGCGATAGAACGCGCGACGGTACGAGACCCACGACACATTCGTCATCGGTTTCCCCGAACCCGATTCTCACATCGGGGGTCCGCGCCTTCTTCTATCGCGAATGCGTCTCGACGCGGGGTAGAATCCGCGCATGAGCGCACCCCGGAAGGACTGGACGAACATCCTCTTTCTCTGCCTCTCCCCCGTCGCCGGCATCGTGGGGACGGCTTATTACGCGTCGCGCTTCGGCATCCAGTGGTGGGAGCCCACCCTCTGTCTGGCGCTTTTTTTCGCGATCGGGCTCTCCATCGGTTCGGGCTATCACCGGTATTTCTCGCACCGCGCCTACGAATGCCATCCGGCCGTCGAGTCGATCATGCTGTTCTTCGGCGCGATGGCCCTTCAGAACTCGGTCCTCCAGTGGGCGCGCGACCACCGCGAGCATCACCGTTTCGTCGACACGGACCGCGATCCCTACAACATCAATCGCGGCGGCTTCTGGGCGCACATGCTGTGGATCTTCTACAAGGAAGGTCCGGACAAGAACTTCGACGCCGTACCCGACCTGACCCGCAACCCGCGCGTCATGTGGCAGCACCGCTGGTCGCGCGCGATCGGCATCGGCTTCGGACTCGGGTTTCCGACGCTCGTCGGGGCGCTCTTCGGGCGGCCGCTCGCCGGGCTCCTGTGGGGCGGATTCCTGCGCATCGTGCTCGTCCACCACACCACGTTTTTCATCAACTCGCTCGCGCACCTGTGGGGCAAGCGCCCGTACTCGACGGAGAACTCGGCGCGCGACAACTGGTTCCTCGCGTTCTTCACGCATGGCGAGGGCTTCCACAACTTCCATCACGCCTTCCCTTCCGACTTCCGGAACGGCATCCGCTGGTACCACTGGGATCCGAGCAAGTGGCTCATTCAGTCGTTCCGGGCCACGCGGCTCGCGCGAAACCTGCGCGTCACCCCGGCTCCGATCGTCGAGAACGCGAAGCTGAAGATCGCGGCGGCGACCACGGAGGAACGCCTCGCGCGGATTCCTTCCGGCATGGCGGACGACCTGCGCGCTCGCGCCGAGCACGCGCGCCAGCGCATGGACGAGACCCTTCGCCTCTGGAAGGAAGCCTACGCGCGGCACAGCGAACTGAAGGCCGCGAAGCGCGCCGGGCACCGCCCGCCATCACAGGCCGTCCGCGAGATGAAGCTCCGGATGCGCGCGTGCGAGCGGAGCTTCCGCGCGACGCGCCAGGAATGGCAGGCCGCGCTGGAGCGCTTCACGGACGCCCCTGCCGGACAGAGCCTCTAACCGCCCTCGAGCGGGTGGGCGCGACGGTCGACCTCTTCCCCGGCTCGCAGCTCTTTCGGCGCGCGAAGAGCTCGTCGCCGAAGACTTCCCGCTCCTTCTCGCGCGCGTGGAGGCGGCGTCCAGATTCATATCAGCCGTTCGACGCTCTACCGGTTGCGTCGGAAGCTGCCCGAGTAGGAGTCAGGCTCCGCGGTTCCTGAGGTACCAGGCGATCGTCCGCCGGAGCCCCTCCGAGAGGGACGTCCGCGACTTCCACCCGAAGAGCTCTTCCGCCCGCGTGACGTCCAGCTTCCGCCGCGGCTGGCCGTTGGGGCGCGAGGCGTCCCATCGGATGCCGCCGCCGAATCCGGTTTCCCGGGCGACGAGGCTCGCGAGATCCCGGATCGCGATCTCCTCGCCCGAGCCGAGGTTGACCGGCGAGGCGCCGTCGTACTGTTCCGCGGCGGCGAGGATCCCCTCGGCGGCGTCCTCCACGTAAAGGAACTCGCGCGTCGGCGAGCCGTCGCCCCACAGGACGACCTCGCGCGCGCCGCTCTCGTGCGCCTCGAGGAACTTGCGGATCATCGCGGGGATCACGTGCGACTTCTCGAGGTCGAAATGGTCCCCGGGGCCATACAGATTCACGGGAAGAAGGTAGATCCCCGGAAAGTCATACTCCTCGCGGTACGCCTGAAGCTGGACGAGCAGCATCTTCTTCGCGAGGCCGTAGGGCGCGTTCGTTTCCTCGGGATAGCCGTTCCAGAGGTCGTCCTCGCGAAACGGCACGGGCGTGAACTTGGGGTACGCGCAGATCGTCCCGAGGCAGACGAGCTTCCCGACTCCGGCGCGCCGCGCCTCTTCGATGAGCTGGATCCCCATGATCGCGTTCTCGTAGAAGAAAAGGCCGGGATGCGCGCGGTTCGCGCCGATGCCGCCGACGACCGCGGCCAAGTGGATGATGAGGTCCGGCTTCTCGTGCGCGAGAAACGCGCGCACGGCGTCGCGCTCGCGCAAATCGAGCTGAGCGGAACGCGGCGTGAGGAGGGCGCGGGGGCCGCGGCGGCCGAGCGCCTCGACGAGCGAACACCCGAGGAAGCCTCCTCCGCCCGTGACGAGAACGCGGCGGCCCAACCAGAAGCTCATGCGCGGAAGTGTAAGTCCAGGACGCGCATCGACCCCCGGGGGTCGATTCCGGTCGGAACCTCGTGGGAAACCCGGCGGGACGTCACTCCTGGAGGACGTGCGCCGCGGCCCGCTTCTTGCGACGCGTTCGCAAGAGGAATTCGATGACGTCGGGCAGGCCCTGAAGGCGGGAACGCTCGTGCAGCTCGGCGCGAGCGCGTACGGGGGCTCGGGCTACCACTCGAACGTCGTCTTCATGAATCCCGGCACCACGGCCGCGAACGTGACCACGAACCTGCGCAAGGGAGACGGCACGCTCGTCGCCGCGTTCACGCTCGATCCGCTCCCG
The DNA here is from genome assembly GCA_036759345.1 of Acidobacteriota bacterium. GTDB lineage: Bacteria > Acidobacteriota > Thermoanaerobaculia > UBA5066 > UBA5066 > Fen-183. The sequence goes on from DAIOUV010000029.1 coordinate 4,525, forward strand.
GCGAACGGCTTCAAGCAGATCGGCACCCTCTCGGCGTGGCTCCCGAACCCGAACACGATCACGGACACGAACCTGTGGCTGGAGTTCACGAGCGACCAGCCGGTCCTCTCCTTCGCCTCGGTCATCAACAACACCTCCGGGGACCCGTTCGCGATCGTCATGACGCCGGAACCCGTGGCGCCGGTTGCCGCGCCGGTCGCTTCCTATGCCGTCTCCGGCATCCCCACGACCGGCCAGGCGGTCACGTTCACGGACACGTCCACGAACGCGCCGACCTCGCAGTTCTGGGCTTTCGGCGACGGCACGACGGCGACGTCCGGCGCGACCGTGCAGCACACGTTCGCCGCGGCGGCGACGTACAGGACGTACACGCCGAACAACGTCGATCTGAAAGTGGGCCAGCCCTACGTCATCACGTGGAGCACGCCGGCTTCGGAGGGCCGGACGCACGGCCTCGGCGGTCTGGCCGTCCTCGGCATCGCGCAGGCCGACAACATCACGTCGAACCACCCGTACGTCGTCAATTTCACGCCGACGGCCGGAATGGTGGGCGTCTGGACATATGCCTGCACGGTGACTCAATGCGCACCCACCCAGTCCGTGCACGACGGCATGACGGGGACGCTAACGATCTCGCCCTGAGGTGCTTGGGAGGCGCGGCCCATCCTCCTCAGATGAGAAGCGGACGCAGCCGAACTGTGGAAAGATGACGGCCGGCCCGGACGGCCACGCGGATCGGCCCCGAAGTTGCTACCCTACGGAGGAGTCCGTCTGGCTGGCACTAACGCATGAACCTGGAACGCCTTCGCGAACGCTTCTTCGAGGGACTGACCCGCTACCGATGGCAGGAGACCGTCGGGCGCGGCGGCATGGGGATCGTCTTCAAGGCGCAGGATCTGGATCTCGACGACGTCGTCGCCATCAAGGTTCTCTCGCCCGACTGGGAAACCGACGACCAGCAGCTTCTGCTGCGTTTCAAGCGCGAGATCAACCTCAACCGGAAGATCAAGCACCCGAACGTGGCGCGCATTCACGACTTCGGGATGAGCAACGACTTCCCCTACATCACGATGGAGTACGTGCCGGGCCACGACCTGCGCACGATCATCCAGCTCGAGGGAAGACTCCCACAGGGGCGCGCGATCTCGATTCTCCGGCAGATCGCCCTCGGGACCGAAGCGGCGCACAAGCTCGGCATCATCCATCGCGATCTCAAGTCGCAGAACGTGATGCTCGAGGACAACGGGGCCGTGGCCATTCTGGACTTCGGCCTCGCGCGCGGAAAGTCGAACGAGCAGCTGACGCTCGACAGCGTCATGGTGGGAACGCCTCACTACATGTCTCCCGAGCAGGCGCTCGGCAGGCCGACGGACGCGCGCAGCGACGTTTACTCGATCGGCATCATGGCGTACGAGCTCCTGACCGGCAAAGTGCCCTACGACGGCGAGTCGCCGCTCGTGATCGCGATGAAGCATGTCTCGGAACCGCCGCCCGACGACCTGCGCAAGATGACGACCATCTCCCCCGAGCTCATCGCGATCGTCTACAAGGCGATCGCGAAAGAACCGGCGCAGCGTTTCGCGACGGCGGCCGATCTCGAGGCCGATCTCGCCATGCTCCGCCCCTTCGAGTCCGGACAGGCGCCGGCCGTTTCCGGGCCGCACGTGAGCGTCGCGACGCAGACTGCCGCGCCTCCGAGCGCGCCGGGCGCTCCCCTCGAGGCGCCCGCGGGCCGCCGGACGCATCCCAAGCTCGGATCGATGGCGACGCCCGCCATGCCGACTCCGGCGTTCCCCGTGGGCGCGAGCGCGGCGCCCGCCGTCGAGATCAAGTCCCGCCCGCCCGTCGTCCTTCTCGTCGAGGGCGACGCGAAAGAACGCAAGCGCCTCGCCGACGTTCTCGGGCGGCATGGCTGCCGGGCGCTCGAGGCCAAGGACGGGCCCGAGGCTCTCGAGAGGCTGCTGCAGGACACCGTCGACCTCGTCCTCATGGACGTGGCGCTGCCGGGCATGGACGGCTTCGACGTCACGCGCGTGATCAAGGCCCAGGCCTCGTCGACCGCCCTGCCCGTCGTCCTCACCTCGGCTCGCCTTGACCGCAGTCATTTCGCGTTCGCGATCCAGACGGGCGCGACCGACGTCCTCGCCAAGCCGCTTCAATCCGAGGCCGTCGTCGGCAGGCTCTGGCACATCCTCACGCACCACGGCTTCCAGCCGCCCGCGGGCAACGAGCCCGTGCTCGCCGCGATGAAGAAGACGCTCCCCTCGGCCATGACGCCCCCTTCCGCTCCGGGGAAGAGCGTCCGCTAGGAAATCACTCAGAGAAGCGGTTTGAGGTCGGAAAGCCGCGTCACGAAGACGACGGGCTCGGGCGCGCCCGCGCCGTAGCGGTCGAACAGGATCGGAAACCAGCCCGCCGCCTTCGCGCCCACGACGTCCGTGGCGAAGGAGTCCCCGACGTAAAGCCGGCGGCGCTCTCCCCCGCCGGCGGCCTTCGCCGCCGCGTCGAAGATGGCGCGCGACGGCTTCATCGCGCCGACGTCCTCCGAGAGAATCACGTGGCGCGCCCATCGCTCGAGGCCGAAGCGGGCGATCTTGGCGCGCTGCGTCTCCCGGAATCCGTTCGACAGGATTCCGACGACTCCCTCCCGCGACGCGTGCTCCAGCGCCTCCTCGGCGCCCTCGATGAGCCGCCAGTTGCGACCATACGCCTCCATGTAGGACTTCCCGACTAGAACTCCGTGCGCGGCGTCGAGGCCGAGATCGGCGAGCGGCAGCGCGAAGCGGCGCGCCGTGAGCGTCGGTCGGTCGATCGTCCCCTTCCCGTATTCGTGCCAGAGGCGCAGGTTGTTCCGGCGATAGGCGTCGAGCCAATCCAGGAAGGCGATCCCCCCGAAGAGCGTGCCGTGCGCGGCATGCGTCTCGCGATGCGCGCCCTCCTCGGCCGCGTGATGGTCGACGAGGGTGTCGTCCAGATCGAAGAAGAAAAGAGGACGGGCGTTCACGGCTGGACGCCGGGCAGATGGAACGGACCGTAGGTGGCGAGAACGAGGATGGCCGCGCTGACGACCGCGGTCAGGTAGGTGATGCGGTCCTTCGTGGCGAAGAGGACGGGGTCTTCGTCCATCGCGCCCCGGTTGACGAGGACCCAGATCCGGCTGATCCAGTACAGGAAGACGGGCACGATCAGCCAAAGCCACGCCGGGCTCGCGTAGAAACGCTTCACGGTGTCGCTCTGGAGGTAGAGCGCAAGGACGATGGCGGCCAGATAACCGCTCGTGATGCCGCAGGTCTGCACGGCGAGGTGATCCCACGTGAAATACGCCCGGCCCGGAGCCTCCAGAAGCTCGGACTTCTTGAGCCGCACGAGCTCGGAGGCCCGCTTGCAGAACGCGAGGCTGAGGAACGTGAACACCGAAAACGCGAGGAACCACGGCGAGAGGAGGAGGCCCGTCGCCGCGCCGCCGAGGAGGACGCGGAGGGTGTAGAGCAACGACAGCGTGAAGACGTCGACGAGGACGCGGCGCTTCAGAAAAAGGGAATACGCGGTCGTCGCGACGAGGTAGACGCCGATGAGCTTCACGGCGTCCGCGGGAAGCCTCAGGGAGATCGCGAAGCCCGCCGCCATCAGGAGAAGAGAGAGGACGATCGCCACGGGAATCGTCAGGTTTCCGCTCGCGAGAGGCCGGCGCCACTTCTCGGGATGCCGGCGATCGGCATCAAGATCGAAGAGATCGTTGAGGAGATAAATGCTCGACGCGCAAAACGAGATCGCCACGAACGCCAGGCCGGCGGCGGCGAGGATCCCCACGTCCAGCAGCTTGTGCGCCGTGATGATCGGAATGAAGACGAGGAGGTTCTTGACCCACTGCCGGGCGCGGATGGCCTTGACGATCGTCTTCAGTCTCAGGGGAGACGGCGAGAAGAACTCGGCGAGATTCCCGTCCTGGCGGAGGCCCGCCTCGATCGCGGGCGGCGCATTCACCGCGATCGCCCGGCGTGCCTTCTTCCAGACGGGCCTGTCCCTCGGCCCATTTCCGGCGTAATCGAATCCCCGGTCTCCGAACCGCTCGACGAGCGCCCGCGCCTTGGTCTCGCCGCCGAGGTTCGTCGTGCCGTCGCTCGCGATCACCTCGTCGAAAATCTCGAGGTGTGCGGCGATTCGCTCCGCCCAGATGCGGTCGGACGCGGTCGCGAGAACGAGGCGCCGCCCCTGGTCTTTCTCCTTCCGAAGAAACTCCAGGAGACGCAGCTCGTACGGAAGCGTCGACGGCTCGAGTGCGACCCGGTTCGCGAGCTCTCTCTTGAAGCCCGCCTTGCCCTTCGAGAGCCAGAACGGGGCCAGCAAGAGAGGCCCCAATCCCTCCTTCGCGAGTCGCGCGAGACCCTCGAGGAGGAGATCGCTCCGAATCAGCGTCCCGTCGAGGTCGACACAGAGAGGAACGTCGGGACTCGAGGTGTCCGCTGTCTCCGAGCCTTCCGTCATGCCGATCAAGAAAACATTCTATGCCTCGAACACAGGACACTCGTTTCCGGCGCTAGACTTCGCGCACTGGCCATCGCGACGGGAACCCGACTCGGCCCCTATGAGGTGCTCTCCGCTCTGGGCGCGGGCGGGATGGGAGAGGTGTACCGGGCGAAGGACACGCGCGTCGACCGGACAGTCGCCCTGAAGGTCCTGCCGGAAGAGTTCTTCGAAGACGAAGACAGACGCGCGCGCTTCGGGCGCGAGGCGCGCACGCTGGCGAGCCTGAATCATCCCGGCATCGCCATCCTCTTCGCTTTCGAAGAAGTCTCCGGTCGGCACCTCCTCGCGATGGAGCTCGTCGAGGGCGACGGCCTGGAGTCGAAGATTGCCTCCGGTCCTCTTCCACTCGAAGAATCTCTTTCCTATGCGAAGCAGATCGCCGAGGCGCTTGAGGCCGCGCACGAGAAGGGCGTCATCCACCGCGACCTCAAGCCCGCGAACGTCAAGGTCACACCCGACGGGCGCGTGAAGCTCCTCGACTTCGGCCTCGCGAAGATCTTCGAGGGCGACGGCGGAACAGGCTCGGCGCCTTCAGTAACGCACTCGCCGACGCTCACGGCGCGAGCCACGGCCGCGGGGATGATTCTCGGGACGGCGGCCTACATGAGCCCCGAGCAGGCGCGCGGAAAGCCCGTCGACAAACGGACGGACGTCTGGGCGTTCGGGTGCGTGCTCTTCGAGATGCTCACGGGCCGCCGCGCCTTCGAAGGGGAGACGGTTTCCGACACGCTCGCCGCAATTCTCATGAAGGAGCCCGATTGGGCGGCGCTGCCGGAGCAGACGCCGGCGGCTGTACGAAAGATTCTGAGAAGGTGCCTGCAGCGGGACGCGAAGCTGAGGCTCCACGACATCGCGGACGCGAGGCTGGAGATCGAAGAGCTGAGTGCGCAAGGCGCCTCGGGCTCGTTCACCTTCGAAGAAAAACAAGCGGCTCCAGACCCCACTGGTGCAAGCGCGGAACGGGCGAGTCGTGAGAGAGGGAGCAAAAAGTCCCTCTATTTCTCCTGGGCGATTGCGGCCGCATTCGCGGCCGCTGCGGGTGTGTTTGGAGTCCTCGCGCTCCGCGCTCGCGCCCCGCGGCGCGACGCGCCCGTCCTGCAGTTCGAGGTCCGGCCCCCGGAAGGCGCGTCGTTCGGGAACTCGATGGCGCTCTCGCCGGACGGGCGCCGCCTCGCCTTCGTCGCCGCGGACGAGAAGGACATCGACCGCCTCTACGTGCGCTCGTTCGAGGCCCTCGGCGCGCCGCCTTTTCCCGGCACCGAAGGCGCGCGCTTCCCGTTCTGGTCTCCGGACGGCAAGTTTCTGGCTTTCTTCATGGGAGATCGCCTCGTCCGGGTGAGCGCGGGCGGGGGGCCGCCCCAGACGATCTGCACGGCCGCGGATGGCCGGGGCGGGGCCTGGTCTCCGCGCGACGTCATCGTCTTCGCGCCCGGGACCCGCCTGCCCCTGCACCGCGTAAGCGCGTCGGGAGGGGTCTCGGCGCCGCTCACGGCGCTCGGCGCGGGCGACTACACGCACCGGTGGCCAAAGTTCCTCCCGGACGGAGTCCACTTCGTCTATCTGTGTTTGAGCAACGAGGACGGCCGCGCCGGCGTCCACGTCGGGTCCCTCGACTCTCCCGAGGACACGTTCGTCGTTCCGACCCGCGGGCGGGCGGACAACGACGCGGGCCGCCTGCTCTACGTGCGCGAGAACACGCTCTTTTCGCAGCCGTTCGACGAGGGCCGCCACAAGCTGTCCGGCGAGCCCACTCTGATCGTCGACGGGATCATTCCCGAAGGCGATTCCGGCTGGACGGGCCTCGCGGCCTTCTCAGGCGCCGCCAACGGCACCCTCGTCTATCGGCGCCGCGCGAACGTACGACAGAAGCTCACCTGGTTCGATCGCGACGGCAAGTCCCTCGGGACCGTCGGGGACCCCGCCGTCATGGCGGAGCCCTTCTGGTTCCCCGGCGCGCAGCGGCTCGGGCTCGCGGTATCGGACCGGCGCACCGATTTCCCGGACATCTGGCAGGTCGACCTGACGCGCGGCACGTGGACGCGCCTCACGTTCGGACCGAAGGCGAACAACACCGGGTTCGTCTCGCCGGACGGAAAGTCGCTTTATTCCTCGTCGACCCGCGAGGGCCGCACGGGCCTCCGCCGCCGTCTGCTCGACGGCTCGGGCGGAGACGAGCTGCTGCTGGCCCCGGACACCGACGCCTATACCGACTTCGTGAGCCCGGACGGCGCCTCGCTCGTCTACGAATCCACGAGCCGCTCCGGCCGCACCGAGCTCTGGAGGCTGCCTCTCGCCGGCGAGCGGAAGCCGGTTCTCCTCCTCGCCGGGACGCAATCGTCCGTCGCCCACGCATCGGCCTCTCCGGACGGCCGTTTCTTCGCGTATGTGTCGGACGAGACGGGCCGCTCGGAGGTATACCTCCAGCGGTTCCCGCCGTCGGGCGGGAAGTGGCAGATCTCGAAGGACGGCGGGGACCAGCCGCTCTGGCGCGCCGACGGGCGAGAGCTGTTCTTCGTCTCGCCCGACCGGAAGCTCATGGCGGTCGACCTGTCTCTGCAGGGCGACGTGCGGGCGGGAGGGCCGAAACCTCTCTTCTCCCTTCGCGTGCCGCCGAACGGAATCTCCGACAACCGTTCACAGTACCTTCCGGCGCCGGACGGAAACCGGTTCCTCGTGCTCGTTTCCACCGACGAGCGTCAGGACCAGCCGGCCGTCGTCGTCCTGAACTGGCCCGCGATGGGAGGACAGGGACGATGAGGCGTCTCTAGTCCCCGCCGGGCGCCGGCACGTCCACGCTGTCCACGATCGCGACGATGAGCGACCTCACCGGCGCTTTCGGGTCTCCGAGGATCTGGCGCGCGGAGTTCCCCTCGTCCTCCACGAGGACGGTCTCGCCCACGCCGGCTCCGACCATGTCGAGCGCGAGGATGTATCGGGTTCCATCGAGCGTCCCATCCGGCAGGACCGCTCCCACGAGGAGCTGCTTCTTCCTCGCGTAGAACGGATGCTGGACGGTACTGACGACCGTTCCGAGGACGCGTCCGAGGATCATCGGGCGCGCTCCGGACTTTCCAGGGCGTGTTGGTCGACGATCCCCACGACGGCGTGATCCACCGGTATGAAAGAGGGGTCGTGGAGAAGGGCAGCCTCGCGGGACGCCTCCCACGTGACGAGGTCGCCGGAGGAAGCCTGCGCCGACGCGTCGGTCGCGACGAACGGCTCGCCGTCATCTTGCAGTTCCGCGGTGAGGGGCCGGACGATCAGAAGCTTGAGCCCCTTCATCGCGTCGGGCTTCTCCGTCGCCACCAGCGTGCCGATGACCCTCCCCAGTTTCATCCCCGGAACTCCTTGAAGAAGCGGCTCCCCGAGCCGAGGGCTTCGAGGACAGCCGGGTCGGCCCGCGGGATGACCGCGGTCGAGGAGCCTTGCGCGCCCGCCTTCTCGAAAGAGGACCGCGCGAGATCGATCGCGGCCTCCACGTCGTGCGTCTCGCCCCACAGGCTCGCGATGGCCTTCCCGCCGAGGCCGTCCCCGACGCGCAGCTCCACCAGCTCGACGAGCGCCCCCTTGAGCGCGGCATCGACGGCGCGGACGAGAGTCGGGGGCGTCGCGGCCTGAAGGACGCCAAGGGTGTCGCCGGAGGCGGACCAGCGGACCGTTCCCGCCCGAATGGCCGGCGCGAGGCGAGCCTCGGCGTATGGGAGGAGCACCTCGTCGATGACGTGGGAGCCCGCCATGTCGAGCGCCCGGCGCCACGAGCGCTCCACCGGTCCGACCTCGCCGCCGAACAGGATCAGGTAGCGGCCGCAGTGGATCGTGCCCGTCTGGAGCACCTCCACCTCCGCTTCCTTGGCCAGAGCGTCGAGCACGCGCAGGCCCGGCGGGACCTCGCCGAGGAGGAGCATCGCGAGGGCGGGGCCGGGGCTTTGCACCATCACGTCCTCGTCACACGATCCGGAAATGGTCGACGAGCGTGCAGCGGCGCCACCGGGAGAACGAGCGCGGGCTCGTCAGCCCTTCGCCAGTGGGCGACGCGATCGTGAACGAGGTGTGCCCTTCGCCGCCGTACCCGAGGCCGGCCAGGTTAGGTCCGTTCTTCACGAAGATCGAGCAGTTGCACCGGCGCGCCATCGTCGAAAGGGCCGCGAGGTCGTGCGAGTGCATGGACGCGGTATGGAAGCACGCGCCCTCGGCCGCGACGCCGAGGTCGATCGCCTCGTTCACGTTCTTCACTCGCGTCAGCGGAAGGACCGGCATCATCTGCTCGGTCCAGACGAGGGGGTGCTCGTTCGGCACCTCCACGAGGACCGTTCGCACCTCGGGCCCCGCCGTGATGCCGAGCTCGCGCAGGATCATCGAGGCGTCCTTGCCGATGTATTTCTTGTTGACCACCGCGTGGCCGCGCGGCCCGGCCCCCTTCTCGAAGATCACGTTTTCCAGGCGGGGAAGCTCGCTGGCAGGAAGCTCGAAGGCCCCGGCCTTTTTCATCGCCCCCTTCAGCGCGTCGGCGATCGAGGCGACGGCGATGACCTCCTTCTCGTCCGTGCAGATGACGTTGTTGTCGAACGAGTGCCCGAAGACGATGTCGCGTCCGGCCTTCTCGATGTCGGCGGTCTCGTCGACGAGGGCGGGCGGGTTGCCGGGCCCGGCACAGATGGCCCGCTTGCCGGAGTTCATCGCGGCGGCCACGACGGCGCCGCCCCCCGTGACGACGAGCAGCCGGACCCGGGGGTGCTTCATCAGCTCGCCCGCGGACTGAATCGTCGGCTCGGCCGTGCAGGTGACCGTGTTGGGCGGTCCCCCCACCTTCACGATCGCCTCGTTGAGAAGACGGACCGTCTCCCGAGAGACCCTTTTGGCGGAGGGGTGCGGGTTGAACACCACGGTGTTTCCCGCGGCCACCATTCCGATCGAGTTGCAGATGATCGTGGAGGAGGGATTCGTGACCGGCGTGATCGCCCCGATGACGCCGAACGGAGCGGGCTCGATCAGCGCGAGGCCGCGATCCCCCGTGGTGGCAGTAGGCGTCAGTTCCTCGGGGCCCGGGGTCTTGTTCGTGACGAGGAGGTTTTTCTGAACCTTGTCCTCCACCCGCCCGAGGCCCGTCTCTTCGACGGCCAGCGCCGCGAGGGAATGCGCGTTCCGCCGCATGGCGTCGCGCATGGATTCGATGACCTCATGCCGCTTTTCGAGACCGAGGGTATCGAGGGCCTTGAACGCGACGGCGGCCGCCGCAACGGCGTCGTCGAGGCTCGAGAAGACACCGCCTCCGGCCGAAGGAGGCGGCGGCCCCGCGCCCGCCTCCGGCATGATCTCCCTGGCGATGACCTCCGCGAGGCGGCGGATCTGCTCGGGGCTGTAAGCCGAGCTCATGTGTCAACCCGCTCCATGGTCAGGCGCCTCTGTATCCGTGCTCGGACGAGCTCTTCTCGAAGAGGGTCTGGCCGCCGATCTCCCAGGTGTCCACGATCGCCATGATGACCGCGTCGCAAGGGCGGTCCTTGGTGACCTCGGTCTGGCGGGCTGAGGAGCCGGACGCATAGAGCACGTACTCGCCAGGGCCGCAGCCCATCGCGTCATTGGCGACCACGAAGCCGCCCTCTTTGAGGTTCTCCGGGTTCACCTGCCGGAGCAGCAGGAACTTCAGCCCCTCTATCCTTGGGTCCTTCCGTGTCGCCACGACGGTCCCGACGACTTTTGCCAGGAGCATGGCCTCACCGCCTCCCGTTCACCACCGCTCCGCCTACTTCTTGCCGCCGTGCGAGCCGATCTCCTTCTCGACCTCGGCCTTGCGGCCGAGCGGAAGGACGAGGTCGACGTTCACGTGCGGGCGGGCGATGATGTGAGTGGTGACGATGTCGCCGACGCGCGCCGCCCCGTTCTGCCCCGCGTCCACGGCCGCTTTCACGGCCGCGACGTCGCCCCGGATGATGGCGGTCACATAGCCGCCCCCCGTCTTCTCGTAGCTCACGAGCTCCACCTTCGCGGCCTTCACCATCGCGTCGGCCGCTTCGACCATCGCCGCGAAGGAACGGCACTCGATCATTCCCAGTGCTTCAGCCATTTCGATCCTCCCTGTTCGGTTCTACACCCGTTTCCGGGGCGTTTCGGTGTTCCATGACGTTCCTAAGTCTTCGCCGCGCGCCCGGAAAGGCCCTGGATCGCCCGCTCGGCCGCGGGCAGAGCGACGTCGATGTCACGGTCCGCTCCCGCCAGGTAAACCCGTCCGAACGAGCCGAAGGTGACGATCTCCAGCACCTTGATGTGCGCGGCCTTCTCCGCCTCGTTGGCCGCCAGCGCGGCATTCGCGGCAGGCTGGCATTCCAGGATATAGAGCGACTGGCCCGCCACGATCATGTGGCCGTGGCGGGTCCGGTTGATGAGCTGTGTCTGCCGGTCGTCGAGGCCCCGGATCACGGTCGAGGAGAGGATCTCGGGTTTGATCCGGTCGCCTTCGGTCTTGCCGATCTCCTGGAGAATCGCCTCGCCCGCCCGGCGTACCTCGGCCTGCTCGTCGTGGTGGATCTCGAGGAGGCCGTAGAGCCGTTCGACGATCTGCATCCCCGGCGTGACGGAGGTGGCTTTCACCGCGATGTCGGTGAGCCGGTTGATCGCGATCCCGGGGGAGACCTCGATGAAAAGGGAGGCCTGTCCGCCGACGGGCAGGAAGCCCTTCGCCACCGTCCCCAGGAAGGCCGCGTGCTGCTCTTGAAGCGAGTCGAGGAAGACGTAGCTGCGGAGGTCGATCACGGGCTCAGTCCCTCCGGCCCTTTGGCGCCTCGCGCCCGGTGAGCGACTCGATCGCCCGGATGGCCGCGACCGACGCCACGTCGATGTCGCGCTGCTCGCCCCCGAGGTAGACGCGCCCGAACGCTCCGGTCATCCGAACGTCCACCACGTTGATCTCCGCCGCCTTCTCGGCCTCGTTCGCCGCGAAGGCCGCGTACGCCGCGGGCTCGACCTCCAGAATGTAGAGCGACTCGCCGGCCACGAGCATCATCCCCTGCCGGTCGCGGTTGATGAGCTGCGCTTGGAGGGCGTCGACGCGCCGGATGACCTGCGACGAGAGGACCCGCGGCTTGATCCGGTCGGTCTCGTTCAGGGAAAGGGCGGCGAGGATGGCGGTGCCGGCTTGCCGGACCTCGGCCTGCGAGGCGCTGTGAATCTCGAGCATTCCGTAGAGCCGCTCCACGACCTGCATGCCGGGACGGACGTCGGTCGCCTTGACGGCGACGTCGGTCACGCGATTGATCTCGATGCCGGGCGAGATCTCGACAATCAAGGAGGCCTCGTAGGCGACCGGGAGGAATCCCCGGGCAACCGTGCCGATGTAGGCCGCGACCTGCGGCTGCATCGCGTCGAGGTACACGAAGCTCCGGAGGTCGGCCATCAAAGTGTCCCTTTCGCCTCTTTCGCCTCTACCGCCTCTATCTTCGAAGCGGCGGCGATCCCCCGGGCCTCCTTGACGATCTTCACGCCGACCGAGGCTCCAATCCGGGTGGCGCCGGCGGCGATGAGCTTCTTCGCGTCCTCAGCCGACCGGATCCCTCCGGACGCCTTCACTCCGAGCTTGCGGTCGACGGCTCGGGCCATGAGCTCCACGTCGTGCGCGGTGGCGCCACCGGTGGAGAAGCCCGTCGAGGTCTTCACGAACTCCGCCCGGGCCTTGCGGGCCGCCACGCAGCCGGCCACTTTCTCGTCGTCCGTCAGGAGCGATGTTTCCAGGATCACCTTGAGGATCGCGCCGCCGTCGTGGGCGGTTTCGGCCACCGCCCGGATGTCGTCTTCCACGAAGCGAAGGTCGCCCGACTTGAGCGCCCCGATCGCGATGACCATGTCGATCTCGCTCGCACCTTCGCGGACGGCGCGCCGTGCCTCGAGCGCCTTCATCTCCTTGGGAATGGACCCGAGCGGAAAGCCCACCACCGTGCAGACGACCGGGGAGCTGCCGGAGAGGCGGGCGGCGCAGCGCTTGACGAAGACCGGATTGACGCACACCGACGCGAAGCCGAACTGGGCGGCCTCGTCGCACAGCTTGTCGATGTCCGAATAGGTAGCGTCGGCGCGAAGAAGCGTGTGGTCGATGAAGCCGGCCAGGTCCTTGGGCACCTCGCCGCCTCCCGGTGCGCCCGACACCCGGCACCCCGGCCCCACGCAGGCGATCATCGAACGAACGGTGTCGGCGCAACGGGTCGCGCAGTGGCCGCTGATGGGGCAGCCGGCGCAGGCGTCACCTCCCACCATCGACCCCCCGCACGTCGGCGGGACGAGGAGCGAGGGATTCGAGGTCAGGATCTGGGTGATCCGGCCGACGAGCGAATCGAAATCGGGTGAGGCCATGGACGGCGAACTCCTCGAGCTCAGCGGACGGCGCGGATCTTCCGGCGTGTTTCCGCGGCCCTTGTCGATGGCGTCGATCATAGCGACTCGGCGCCTGTGGCGCTCCACGGTGCAGTCGGTGGACAGGAAGACGTCGACGATCCCAAGGGCGGCATCCTCGGCGAGGTAGCCCGCGCCGAGCGTCAGGACGTTGGCGTCGTTGTGCTCCCGGGCGTTCCGCGCGGTGGCGAGGTCGAAGGCCATGCCCGCGCGGACCCCACGGATCTTGTTGGCGACCATGCAGGACCCGATGCCAGCGCCGTCGACGACGACCCCCCGCCACGCCTGCCCCGAGGCGACGGCCTCGCCGGCGGCGCGCGCAAAAACGGGGTAATCGCACGGCTCGGTCGAGCTCGTCCCGACATCGAGGACGTCGATGCCCTCGGCCTTCAGGTGTCGCTTGATCGCTTCCTTCAGCACGAAACCGCCGTGGTCGGCAGCGAGGACCACCGGTCCGACGACAGATTTCATCTCACGAAGTGTACGCCCGGAGGAACGGACTGATCGCAGGCTCGCCGGCGTCCGGCCTCACTCATATCGGAGGGCTTCGGAAGCATTCATCCGCGCGGCGCGGCGCGCGGGAAGCAGCGACGCCCCGAGGACGAGGAGGAGGCCGACGCCGAGGATTCCAAGCACGTGGAGCGGCTCGGGCCGGAACGGCATCCACGTGAGGTAGTAGACCTTCGCGATCTCCGGCGGAAAGCGCACGACGCGGAAAACCGTCAGGAGAAAACACACGACGAGCCCGAAGACGACGCCGAGGACGAGGCCGCTCCCGCCGAGCAGCATCCCCGACAGGCGAAACGTACGGGCTACGAGCGCGGGCGGCGCGCCGAGCGCGGCGAGGACGCCCACGTCCCGCGTCTTCTCGGCGAGGAGGACGACGAGCGACGATACGACCGTGCCCGCGGCCACCGCCACGATGAGCGTCAGAACGATGAAGAGGAGCGTCTGCTGCATGGCGAGCGCCTCGAAGAGGTCGCGGTTCAGGACCTTCCAGTCGAGGACGGTCGCGCCTTCGCCGAGGAGCTTTCGCGCCGCGGCGACGGTCTCCGCCGAGGCGGAGGCCTTCACGAGCTTCATTTCCCAGACGCCCTGCCGCGCGCCCGGGGGCGCGAGCCTTTCGAAGACGGCCAGTGGAACCACCGCCCATCCGTCGTCCACCTCGGAGAACCCGGTCTCGACGACCGCGGCCACCGCGAGCGGAGTTCGCGCCGGAACGGCGAGGCCTGCCGCGAGCGCGGCTGACGAGGTCTCGAGGACGATCGCTCCGCCCGCGGATATGCCGAGCCTCTTCGCGAGCCCCGCTCCGAGGAGGACGGGCGTCTCGCCCTTTGCTTCGAGGTCCGCGAAAGACTTCGCGAGGCCGGGAACAGCGCCGAGGAGCCGCGTGGTCGTGAGGCCGTCGGGCAGCTCGAGCGCCTTCACGAGGGCGTCGACGCCTTCGGGAGCGCGCGGCGACAGGAGAAGCGCCGGGGCGAACGCCGTGCGGGCGACCGCGGCCACGTTCGGCAGCGCGCGCAACGCCGAACGCTGCTCTTCCACGTTCGCGCCGGGTTCGGGCATGGCGATCACTTCCGCGCTCGTTCCCGCAAGCTTCTCGGCGAGATCGCCCCGGTAGCCCGACATGAGACCCATCGCGACGACGAGCGATGCGGCTCCCAGCGCGACGCCGAAGAGCGCGAGGAGCGAAACGGTCTTCGGCAGCCCGCGCCGGCTGCCGAGAAGAAACCGCTTCGCGAGGAAGGCGGGAACGTTCACGAGCCTCGATGTTACGGCGCGCCGTCCCCGCCGCCGATCCCTAGTCCTTCCACTCCTCCCGCTGCACCTTCCACGCGCCACCTTCCTTGGCCATGTGGACGACGCCGTTCTGGGCTTTGCCGTCCTGCTTGCCGCTCACGGTCAGGTCCGCGGTGTCGCCCTTCTCGACGACCTTCAGGACCCGGATGTCCGTCGCGGACATCATCTTGACCATCTTCACCATCTGCTTCGCGTCCGGATCGTCGAGGTTCTTCGCCTGCTCCTTCGTGAAGAGCTTGCGGAGCGCCCCGAGGTCCTCCTTCTGCACGGCCTTGAGGAAGTCCGCGTACACCGTCGCCTGCGGGCTCTTCTGGGCGGCCGCCGTCTCCGCTGCTGTCGGCGGCACGGGCGGCACGGGCTTCGCCTTGCGGGTGATTTCTGCCTTGAACGTGACGTCGAACGAGTACGTGGTCCCGAAGAATTCGTGCGGCTTCGCGCTCTTGTAGCTCCCTTCGATCGTCTTGGCATCGAAGACCTTCTTCACGAAGACGTCCTCGCTGGAGAGGCCGCTCGGGCTCGCCTTTGTGAATCCGTTGTGCCGGAAAGACGTGGAGATGGGCGTCGCATCCGCACCGAAGGTGATCTCGAACGCGTGAAGCTTTCCCGCGTCGGCCATTTTCATGCGCTCGAACTCATCATCGAGCGCCTTCGCGTCGAGCGGCACGTCGCTGACGATCACGGTGACGTCTTCCTTCGTCTTGTCGAAGAAACCCGGCCCGGCGGAGGCATAGGCGTATTTCACGACCGTCGACTTGCCGGCCACAGTGAGCTTGCCTTCAGCCTTTCCTTCGGCGGCGACGGCCCGCGGCGCCACGGCCGCGACTCCGGCGGCGAGGACGAAACCTGCGAGCAACATACGAATCCCTGTTTTCATGGGCCCTCCTATGGAAATGGGAATCCGTTCCTTGAAAGAGACGTATCGGAGCGGCGTTCGACTTAGATGCGGGAGGTCACGAGGCCGACGAACTCGTCGAAGAGCGCGCCCGAGTCGTGCGGGCCGGGGGCGGACTCCGGGTGGTACTGGACCGCGAAGACGGGCTTGTCCGTGAGCCGGAAGCCCTCGCAGGTGCCGTCGTTGAGGTTCACGTGCGTGACTTCGACGTTCTTCGGCAGCGAGTCGGCTTCCACGGAGAACCCGTGGTTCTGCGACGTGATCGCGACATGGCCCGTCTTGAGGTTCTTCACCGGGTGGTTTGCGCCCCGGTGGCCGAACTTGAGCTTGTAGGTCGTGCCCGCGAGGGCGAGGCCGAGGAGCTGCTGCCCGAGGCAGATTCCGAACACCGGCTTGCCCGACTCGACGAGGCGCTTCACCGTCGCGACGCATCCCGGCAGCGCGTCGGGATCGCCCGGCCCGTTCGACAGGAAGAACCCGTCGAACCCGCCCGCGAGCAGCTCCTCGGCCTTCGCGGCCGCCGGAAAGACCTCGGGCTCGAGGCCGCGGGCGGC
Source organism: Acidobacteriota bacterium (assembly GCA_036759345.1). Lineage (GTDB taxonomy): Bacteria > Acidobacteriota > Thermoanaerobaculia > UBA5066 > UBA5066 > Fen-183. Next base: position 20,677 of record DAIOUV010000029.1, read on the forward strand.
GAGCATCCGGAGGATGTTCGTCTTGATGCCGTAATCGACCGCGGCGATGCGCGCCTTCCGCTCGACGCCGGCGGGAAGCGGATAGACGAAGCGCTTCGGGGTTCCGACCGTGAGAGCGAGAGCGGCTCCGGCCATCGTGGGCTGCTCCTTGACCTTCTCGACGAGCGACGCCTCATCGGCCTCGGACGCCGCCTCCGTGGAGATCGCCCCCCGCATGACGCCGCGGCTCCTGAGGTGCCGCACGAGGGCGCGCGCGTCGAACCCGTCGATTCCCACGACCCCGCCCCCACGAAGTCCCTCGCCGATCGCCTCGAGGCCCCGCTGGTTCGAGAAGCGGTCGGGAAAGTGGCGCGCGGCAAAACCCGCGACCTGGATCCGCGAGGACTCGACGTCCGTTCCGTTGAGGCCGTAGTTGCCGATGTGCGCGGCGGTCATGACGACGATCTGCCCGCGATAGGACGGATCGGTCAATGTCTCCTGATAGCCCGACATTCCCGTGTTGAAGACGACCTCGCCGAAGGTCGTCCCTCTCGCCCCGACCCCACGCCCGGGGAAGCGCCGGCCGTCTTCGAGGACGAGGACCGCGCCCGGGCCGGCGCCGCTCACATCGTCCTCCCGACCGCCGCCGCGATGGGACGGATCTGGCTCATCAGCTCCCCGAACATCTCGGGCGTGAGCGCCTGCGGACCGTCCGAGAGCGCCTCGGCGGGCTTGTGGTGGACCTCGACCGCGATGCCGTCGGCGCCTGCGGCGATGGACGCGCGCGACATCGGCAGGACCTTTTCGCGGCGACCCGTGCCGTGCGACGGATCGACGACGATCGGCAGGTGCGAGAGGCGCTCGACGGCGGGGACGACCGAAAGGTCCAGCGTGTTGCGCGTGAAGTCGGTGAAAGTGCGGATTCCACGTTCGCAGAGAATCACATTCGGGTTCTGTTCGGCGAGGACGTACTCGGCCGCGAGCAGGAACTCCTCCAGGGTGGCCGACATGCCACGCTTCAGGAGAATGGGCTTCCCCGTCTTCCCGGCTTTCTTCAGGAGCTCGAAGTTCTGCATGTTGCGGGCGCCGATCTGGAGGCAGTCCGCGTAATGCGCCACGATTTCGACGTGCGCGGTGTCGAGAACCTCCGTGACGACCGGAAGTCCCGTGACCTCTCGCGCCGCGGCGAGAATTTTCAGGCCTTCCTGTCCGAGCCCCTGAAAGGCGTACGGCGAGGTGCGCGGCTTGTAGGCGCCGCCGCGCAGCATGTCCGCGCCCCGCGCCTTCACTTCCTTCGCGATCGTGAGCGTCTGCTCGAGCGACTCGACCGCGCAGGGGCCGGCGATGACGACGATGCGCGTGCCGCCCACGAGAACGCCCCCCACCGGCACGATCGTGTCTTCGGGATGGAATTCGCGCGACACGAGCTTGTAGGGATGCGAGACGCGGAGGACCTCGAGGACGCCCGAAAGCGCCTCGAAGGCACCGGGCCCGACGGCCCCCTTGTTCCCCGTGATTCCGACCGCCGTGCGCTGGGCGCCGGGAATCGGGTGGGCCTTGAGCCCAAGGCGCTCGGCCGCCGCGACGACCCTTTCGACGTCCGCGCTCGTGGCGCTCCGGTCCATGACGATCAGCACGATTCGGCTTGCTCTTTCCCGCGACGTTTATACTTCATTCCGCCGCGACTTCCTCGTCGACGGCTCCCGGAGGTCCCGATGTCTACAGCCTCACGCACCCTCCTCCTGCCGGCGGCTGCCCTCGCCCTCGCCGTGTTCTCGGCCATCCCCGCGGACGCCACGTACGTCATCTACACGCGGGACGGAGCGCGGATCGAGGCGCGCGAAAAGCCCGTGGTCCAGGGCCGGCGCGTCGTCTACCTGACGCCGCTCGGGACGTCCCAGACGATCGCGCTCGACGAGTGGGACCAGGTGCGCAGCGAAAAGGCGAACCGGGAAGGCCTAGGCGGCGCCTACGTGCTCGACGATCCGAGCGGAAACGGCCACATCTCGACGTTGCCGAACCCCGAGGCGAAGAAGCCCTCCCTTTCGGAGTACATCAAGAAGCATGGCCGGCAGATGGATTCCGACCGCCCCGAGCCGCGGGTCGGAGAGCTCGTGACCGAACGGCAAACCCGCGCCCCTCGCGCGTCGGCCGGCAAGGCCGCCGACGCGGGACCGGTCGTCCTCGATCCGGTCGTCAGCGATGCTTTCATGCGCGCGCTCGACGGAAGCAACGTGAAGGGCGTCAAGCTCGGGAACCTTCCCTCCGCCCTGCGCGTGCAGGCCGTGACGGACAGCGAGCAGCAGGTTTTTCTCGCGCTCATGGCCTCGGCGCGCGGCCTGAAGGAGTCTCGCGCGGCGGGCAAGCCGCTCGAGAAGGTGGAAGTGGTCCTCGCAACGGCCAGCGGCGAGTCGGCAGCGCGCTTCGACGTCTCGCCCGACGACGCGGACGCGCTCCTGAACGGGCGCATCTCTCCGGCGAAGTATTTCGTGACACGCGTGATCTTCTGAGGTGACGATGGACGCTGGCACGCTCGTCCTCGTGCATCTCGTCCAGCCCAAGGAGAAGTACTGGGGCGTCCTTCTCGCGCTCGGGCCCGCCGGGGTGACGTTGCGCGGCCTCGAGCTCGATCTCTTCGACGACTGGGCCCGGCAACAGAGGCCGGGAGCCGAAGCGGAGCTGGGCGTCTCCACGCTCTTCGTGCCGCTGCACCGCATCGAGAAGCTCTTCGAAGACGCGCGAGTGGGCAGCGTCGCGAGTTACGCCGAGCGCTTCTACGAGATCGTGGGATGCGACGCCCGCGTTTTTCTCGGGCCCCGCCCGCCGGCGGGCGACTCCGGCAGCCCGAACTGAGCCGGCCAGACCTCGAATCCCGCGACCGCGAAGTGGTGGTCGAACGTGAATGCCTTCTTCAGCCTGTGGCGGCGCATGAGAGCGAACGACACGCAGTCGGTAAAGCTCACCTTCTGGTCCGCGAACTTCCGGAACAGATCGACGGCGGCGGACTCGTCCGCCGCGTCCGGCCGGAGGATCGTCAGCACGCGCGACGCGTACAGCGCGTCCGCCCTCCCGGCCGCGAACGCGTATGTCGTCCGCCGCCCGAGAAGCGTCAGGGTCTCGTCCATGACGAAGCTGGACGTGGAAAGGACCCCCGAGGAGCGCTCCAGACGCTTCCAGGCGCGGACGGCGGCCCGGTGATATTGGTCGCCTTCGACATATCGCGCCAGAAACGCGCCCGTGTCGACGAAGATCACGGCTCGGAGTCGTAAAGAAAGCGGTCGTGCTCACGGGCGAGGGCGTGCGGGGCACGGCCGCGCCAGATGGCGTCGTCCGCGAACAGCGGGTCGTCGCCGACGATTCCTTCCAGGACGGGGAGCGCGGCGTCCAACGAGTCGCGGACGACGACCCCGAACGACACACCCTGCTCCTTCGCGCGGCGGAAGGCGCGTCGACGGAGATCGGCGGGAAGCATGACGGTCGTGCGTTTCATGGACGCGCCCTCTTTCATGGCCGACATAATAGCACAGCCATAACCGAGCGGTCAGCCCGCTTTCGTCTTCCTCTCCGACAGCTCGAGGAGAATGCCGCCCGTCGCGGACGGGTGGACGAACGCCACGAGGCAATCGTGCGCGCCGTCGAACGGTTCCTCGTTCACGAGCCTGACTCCCGCGGCCTTGAGCCGTGCGAGCGCCGCCCGCACGTCCGCCACTTCGAGACACAGGTGGTGGATGCCCGGGCCGCGCGCGGCGATCGACTTTGCGATCGGCCCGTCGGGCGACGTCGATTCGAGAAGCTCGAGATGCGACTCCCCCACCGGCCGGAAGGACGTCATGACCTTCTGCGACGCGACCTCCTCCCGGTGCTCCTCGAGGAGGCCGAGGAGGTCCCAGAACGCCCCGCCATTCTCGAGCGATGGAACCGCGATGCCGAGATGGGAGATTCGGGAAACGAGACCGGGGGATTTCTTAGAAGGTGAATCGGGCGCGGCACCGGCGGCGCCTTGTTCGACGCGGCCGACCAGACCGCGAGCGGCGGAGAGCGGGTCTTCCTCGCGCGCTTCCACCCGGGCTGCCGTTTCCTCGAGCGCCCCATTGTCGCCACGCAAACTCTCTAATCTTCTAAGAAAATTCTCTTTGACCAGTCCCTCGATCCGCATCTTCGTCCGCTCGCGCCGCCTCTGCGCGCCCTCCGGTCCGTCCAGGAACTTCCGGTGCTCCCCCAGCTTTCCGATCAGCTCGTCGAGGCCGGCGCCCGTCGTGGCGATGGTCTTCAGGATCGGAGGGACCCACGCGCCGTGCTCCCCGAGCTCGAGCATCTGGAGGATCTCCTGCATGACGCGGTCGGCGCCGTCGCGGTCCGCCTTGTTCACGACGAAGAGGTCCGCGACCTCCATGAGGCCCGCCTTGATGGCCTGAATATCGTCGCCCATCCCCGGCGTCAGGACGACGACGCACGACTCGGCGAGGCGGAAGACTTCCACCTCGTCCTGTCCCACGCCGACCGTCTCCACGAGAATGTCGTCGTAGCCCGCGGCGTCGAGCACGTCCACGGCATCGGCCGTCGCGCGCGCGAGGCCCCCGAGATGCCCGCGCGTCGCCATCGACCGGATGAGCACTCCGGGATCCGTGTAGAGATCCTGCATGCGGATCCGGTCGCCGAGAATCGCTCCTCCCGAGAACGGAGAAGAGGGATCCACGGCGACGATGCCGACCTTTCTCCCGGCCGCCCGGGCCTTCCGCGCGAGCGCGGCCGTGAGCGTCGACTTGCCCGCTCCCGGCGATCCGGTGAGGCCCGTGACGTGAGCACGGCCCGTGTGCGGGAAGAGTCGCGCGAGAAGCCGGGGAAAACGCGAATCGGCGGACTCGGCCCACGTGATCGCCCGCGCCACGCGCGGGATCTTGCCCGCCAGGACGCCCTCGGCGAGCTCCTCGAGGACCCGGGAATCCGGCATCGGCGGGAGTGTAGACGACCCGCGAGCCTAGAATGCCCGCCCATGGAGTCGGGTATGGCCGTCCTCGTGCCAGTCCTGTCCGAAATCGCCCGTGTCGCGGGCGAGACGCTGGACCTTCCGGAGGTCTTCCATCGGATCGCGACGGCGGCGGGCCGCGTCCTCACGTTCGACGCGATGACCGTCACGCTCACTGACGAGGGCGACGGCTTCGCCCTCTACTCGATCGGGGGCGCGGAGGTCACCGATGAGACGCGCCGCACGTATGCCCGGATGGTCCCCCGCTCCGAGTACTCGACCGGCCTCTGGGAGAACCTCACGAAGGCCGGCGTCATCGACGACGTCGCCGCCGCGTGCGACGCGACGTTCCCGCGCGACCGAAAGCTGCGCGACTCCGGCGTCCGCGCCATGCTGCGCGCGCCGCTCCACGCCGGCGCGCGGACGATCGGCTACCTCTCGCTCCTCAGCCTGAAGCCGCGCACGTTCCGCACCGACGACCTCGCGCTCCTGACGCCGATCGCGGACGTCGTCGCGATGGCCGTCGCGCACGCGCGCCTCGCGGCGGACGAGAAGGCCCGGCGCCGAAAGTACGAAAGCCTGCAGGCCCTCGCTCCCGCGCTCGCGAAGGCCCTCGACGTGCGCGACGTCTTCGAGCGCATCTCGGAGATCGTCCGGCCGGTCGTCCCGCACGACCGCATGGCGCTCGGCCTCCTCACCGAGGATCGCGCGGCGATCCGCGTCTACGCCGTCTCGGGGGGCGATTTCCCGGAGATGAAAGAGCCGATCCGGCTGACGCCCGCCGAACAGACGCGCGAGAACTGGACGACGGAGATCATCCGGGACGTCTCCGCCGAGGTCGACAAGGACTCCGACAGATGCCGGCATCTCTCCGCGGACGGAGTGCGCTCCCTCCTCCGCGTCCCCATCTTCTTCGAAGGCCACTGGCAGTTCGCGGGCGGCCTTCTCTTTCTCTCGCGCACGGCGAACACGTACAGCGAGGACGACGTTCCGTTCGCCCAGCACGTCGCGGACCAGGTCGCTCTCGCGCTCTCGCACCAGCGTCTTGCGGAAGAGGCGCGCCGCGCCGCCGAGGCGCGGGCAGAGGCCGAGAGGCTCGAGATGCGGGTGGCGGCGCTCTCCGAGGAGCTCGCGTCGCGGGGCGGCTTCGGACGGATCGTGGGGACCTCGAAGAGCTGGCGCGACGTCCTCGTCCAGGCCGCCAAGGTCGCGCCCACGGAGACGACCGTTCTCCTCACGGGCGAATCAGGAACCGGGAAGGAAGTCGTCGCGCGCGCGGTCCACCGGAGCTCGGCGCGTGCGGCGGGGGCGTTCATCGCGCTCAACTGCGCGGCCCTTCCCGACCAGCTTCTCGAATCCGAGCTGTTCGGATACGAGAAGGGCGCCTTTACGGGCGCCACGGCCGCGAAGCCCGGCCGCATCGAGCAGGCCGCGGGAGGCACGCTCTTCCTGGACGAAGCGGGCGAGATGAGCCCAGCCGTGCAGGCGAAGCTCCTCAGGGTCCTGGAAGAGCGCGAGTTTCAGAGGCTGGGCGGGACGAAGGTGCTCAAGACCGACGCGCGCATCGTAGCGGCCACGAACCGCGACCTCGCCCGCGCCATCGAGAAAGGCGAGTTTCGCGAGGACCTCTTCTACCGCCTCTCCGTGTTCGGGATCCACCTTCCAGCGCTGCGCGAGCGCCCCGAGGACATCCTGCCGCTCACCGAGATGTTCCTCGCCGAGCTCGGCCCGGCGGTCGGCCGGTCCGTGCCGGGGGTCTCGCGCGAAGCGAAGGATCTCCTCCTCTCCTATCCGTGGCCCGGCAACGTCCGCGAACTCAGGAACGCGCTCGAGCGCGCCGCCATCCTTTCCGACGGCGGCCTCATCACGGCCGCCGATCTCCCCATCGGTATCACCCGTCAGGATCCGCCGGCGGCCCACGCCGCCCCGCGCGCCGGGACCGACGCGACCGCTGCGACCGCCGCGACGAGTCCGTTCCTGCCGCCCGAAGGCGTGGACCTCGAGTCGCTCGAGCGCGACTACGTGAAGGAGGCGCTGCGGAAGGCGCGCTTCAACAAGAGCCGCGCCGCGAAGCTGCTTGGCCTCACGCGGGCCCAGCTCTACTCGCGCATCGAGAAGTACGGGCTGGAAGGGGGACCGGGGGGAGATTAGGAATCTCCCCCCGGCGGCCGAACTACCCGCGCGCTTCGGACGCCGCCCGTTTCATCACGCCGCTGATCCGATCGAGGGCGGCCCGCCAGGCTTCGGCGGTCTCGGGCGTGAAGTCCGGGCCGAGGCGCTGCGCGAACATGCAGAGGAGCGCCTCGCGAAACGTGTCGAAGTGAATGTCCTTGGCGCCGTACAGCACATGGCGGCGCCCCAGCTCCTGGAGCGACGAGTCCACGTCGGCGTCGGCATCCAGGCCCTTGAGCGCGAGGCCGAGCGCCACCACGAACATCGCTCCCTGGTTCTCGATGTCCGTGGAGAAGAGCGGCCTGAGCGACGGATCCAGCGCGAACAGGGTTTCGTAGAAGTCCTGGCCCGCGCCGCGGGGAAGGGGCCGCAGGCGATCGAAGCTTTTCCTGACGAGGGCGATTTGCTCCTTGGTCATGCCGTCACCTCGCGGGGCTCTCAGGCGTTCCTTCCATGCACGAGGCTCCCCACGCTATCAGAAGATACATTCCGGGCGCGCCTCACGCGACCCGGTCGACCCACACGACGGGGCTTCAATAGTGCATTTGAATCATGGTCAACGAGAAGCCGGAGACCATTGTTGGGAAAACTTGGCTGAGCCAATAGGGAGATCTGTATGAAAAAATCGGAATCCCGGTTCGACGCGGAGCTCCGGCGGCGCGGCGTCTCCCGAAGGGAGTTCGTCGCCTTTTGCGGAGTCATGGCTTCCACCCTGGCCCTGCCAAGATCACTCGAGGCGAAGATCGCGGCGGCCCTCCAGAAGAGCGAGAAGCCGGTGCTCGTCTGGCTGGAGTTCCAGGACTGCGCGGGAAACACGGAATCGTTCCTGCGCGCCACCAAGCCCACGGCCGCGGAGGTCGTTCTCGACACCCTCTCGGTCGACTACCACGAGACGATCATGGCGGCCGCCGGGCACCAGGCGGAGGAGAACCTCGCCAAGACCGTGAAGGACCGGAAAGGCGACTACATCGTGATCGTCGAGGGCTCCATCCCCACCGGCGCCAACGGGGCCTACTGCACGATCGGAGGACGGTCGGCCCTTCAGATCGCCCGCGAGGTCTGTGGAGGCGCCGCGGCCACGATCGCCGTCGGAACCTGCGCAGCCTACGGCGGTCTTCCGGCCGCGTCTCCCAACCCGACCGGCGCCCTGGGCGTCGCCGACGCGGTTCCGGGCCTCAAGAACCTCATCAACCTGCCGGCCTGCCCCGCGAATGCCGAGAACATCACCGCGCTCGTCGTCTACTACCTCACCTTCAAGCAGTTCCCGCCGCTCGACAGCTACAAGCGGCCTCTCTTCGCCTACAGCAAGGCGATCCACGACAATTGCGAGCGCCGCGCCCACTTCGACGCGAGCCAGTACGTGGAGGCCTGGGGCGACGAGGCGCATCGCACCGGCTATTGCCTCTACAAGATGGGCTGCAAGGGCCCAGTGACATACCAGAACTGCCCGCAGATCCGGTGGAACGGGGGGACGAACTGGCCGATCGGCTGCGGGCATCCGTGCATCGGCTGCGCCGAGCCCGACTTCTGGGACAAGATGACGCCGTTCTACCAGCACCTGCCGAACGTGCCTGGCTTCGGCCGCGCGGCCAACATCGACCGCGTCGGCCTCTGGGCGACGGCAGGAGTCGCTGCGGCGTTCGCCACGCACGGAGTGATTTCGATGATCCATCGCTCGGCGGGCCCGAAGGACGGCGAGACGCCTCCACCTCCCGTGGAGCCGGTCGAGAAGGTTGAGAAGGGAGATCGGCCATGACGCACGTCGTCGTCGATCCCGTCACCCGCATCGAAGGACATCTCCGCATCGAAGCCGAGGTGGATGGCGGATCCGTCAAGGACGCCTGGTCCTCCTCCACGATGTTTCGGGGAATCGAGCTCATCCTGAAGGGTCGCGATCCCCGCGATGCGTGGGTTTTCACCCAGCGCATTTGCGGCGTCTGCACGACCGTGCACGCCATCGCCTCCATCCGGGCCGTGGAGAACGCCGTGGGTGCCGTTCCTCCTCCGAACGCCCGCCTCCTCCGGAACCTGATCATCGGCTCGCAGTGCGTCCAGGACCACGTCATCCACTTCTACCACCTGCACGCCCTGGACTGGGTCGACATCGTCTCGGCCCTCTCGGCCGACCCGGCCAAGACCTCGGCCCTCGCCGAATCGATCTCCGACTGGCCGCTCTCGAGCACGAAGTATTTCGCCTCGGTCCGCGACCGGATCAAGGGATTCGTGGAGAGGGGCCAGCTCGGGCCGTTTGCCAACGCCTACTGGGGCCACCCTGCCTATGTCCTGCCGGCCGAAGCGAACTTGATGGCGGTGGCGCACTACCTCGAAGCCCTCGACTGGCAACGCGACGTCATCAAGATGCACGCCATCCTGGGCGGCAAGAACCCCCACCTGCAGAGCTTCCTCGTGGGCGGGATGGCGACTCCGATCGACCCGGACCGCCAGGCCTCCCTCAACGCCGGCACGATCGCCGAGCTCAAGGGGCTGGCGGCCAAGGCGCGCGACTTCGTGACGAAGGTCTACATCCCCGATCTCCTGGCCATCGCCTCCTTCTACAAGAGCTGGGCCGGCTATGGCGGCGGGGTGGGGAACTACCTCGTCTACGGGGAGTACCCCGAGGACGATGCCGCCAAGCCCGCCCTGTTCCTCCCCCCCGGGGTCATCCGGAAGCGGGACCTTTCGAAGGTGGAGGCCTTCGACCCCAGCAAGATCACCGAGCACGTCAAACACTCCTGGTACGAGTACGCAGGAGGAGACGACCAGGCCCTCCACCCGTCGAAAGGCGAGACGCGGCCGAAATACACGGGGCCGAATCCCCCTTACGACCGGCTCGACACGGCCGCCAAGTACAGCTGGCTGAAGTCGCCCCGCTACGACGGCGAGCCGATGGAGGTCGGCCCGCTCGCGCGGATGCTCGTGGCCTACGGGTCGGGCCACGCGCGCGTCAAGGAGCTCGTCTCAGCCGTGCTCAAAAAGCTCGGCGTCGGGCCCGAGGCGCTTTTCTCCACGCTCGGGCGCGTGGCGGCACGCGGCATCGAGACGCAGGTCCTGGCAGAGAAGATGGGCGAGTGGATCGACCAGCTTGCGGCCAACATGGCGCGCCGCGAGCTGCGGATCCACGACAACTCGAAGTGGGAGCCGAGCTCCTGGCCAAAGGACTGCATGGGAGCCGGGTTCCACGAGGCCCCGCGCGGGGCCCTGGGGCACTGGGTACACATCAAGGACGGAGTCATCGCGAACTACCAGTGCGTCGTCCCGAGCACCTGGAACGCGGGGCCGCGAGACGCACAGGGGCAGCGCGGACCTTATGAGGAAGCGCTGCTCGGGACGCCGGTGGCGGACCCGGCCAAGCCGATCGAGATCCTGAGAACCGTGCACTCCTTCGACCCCTGCATGGCCTGCGGCGTCCACGTCGTGGACGCGAGCCGGCGAAAGCTGGCCGAGGTGAGGGCCTCATGAGCACATCCATTCCGGATGCCGTGTCGACCAGCGGGCGGCACTACTCCATCGATCCCCATCCCGCCGAGCACAGCGACCTCGTGCGCGTCTATGTCTGGGAATGGCCTGTCCGGCTCACCCACTGGGCGATCGTCCTCTCGATCGCCGTCCTCGCCGTAACGGGGATCACGATCGGCTATCCCCTCCTGATCGTCCGGGGTCCGGCGGGAGAGAACTTCCTGATCGGAACATTCAAGATCGTCCACTCCTACGCGGCGATCGTCTTCACGCTCTCGGTTCTCTCCCGGATCGCGTGGATGTTCCTCGGGAATCACTTTGCGACCTGGGACAAGTTCATTCCGGCCAAGAGTCGGCGGCGCCGCGGAATCTGGGGGACGCTGCGGTTCTACCTCTTCCAGCTCCGAAAGCCGCCCGGCTTCATCGGCCACAACCCGCTGGCCGGCCTGACCTACACCCTGGTCTTCGGCCTCTATCTCGTGATGATGACGACGGGGTTCTCGCTCTACTCGATGAGCGCCGGCGTCGGCTCGCCGATGCGCGTATTCCGCTTCCTCGTCCCGCTGGTCGGCGGCCTGCAGACGGCGCGCTTCATCCACCACGGCGTCATGTGGCTTCTCATCGGCTTTGCCGTCCACCACGTCTATAGCGCCGTCCTGATGTCCCAGATCGAGGGCAACGCCACGATGGAGTCGATCTTCTCCGGCTACAAATTCGTCCACAAGAACGACGTCATCTATTCGGGTTACCGGTACATCGATCCCAAAGACATCCATGAGCGACACCTCTAGGCCGATCCGGCTCCTGATCCTCGGACTCGGAAACCTCCTCTGCAGCGATGACGGCCTGGGGGCAGCCGCGATCGCGCGGCTGGTAGCACGGTACGAAATCCCCGACGGGGTCAGCGTCCAGGACGGGGGCACGCTCGGTCTCGCCCTTCTCCCCTACCTCGAGGACGCCCAGAAGGCGATCCTCGTGGACGCCATCCGGACCGACGACCCTCCCGGCTCCCACGTCCGGCTGGATGGCGACGACGTCGGCCCTGCCGTGGCGAGCCGGCTCTCTCCCCACCAGATCGGCGTGGCCGACCTGCTGGACGCGGCCCGGTGGAGAGGTCGCCTGCCGGACGTACTCGTCCTCCTCGGCCTCGTCCCCCAGACACTGGAGCTGGGGCTCGGCAGATCGCCCCGAGTGGAGGCACACCTGCCCGAACTGGTACAGCGGATCGTGGAGGAAGCGCGCGTGCTGGGTTTCAAGCTCACGCTCCGCCGGGACGATGAAGCGCCGGCTGCTCCTGGCTCTCTGGACGTCGCTCGGGCTCTGGGCCTGTAGCCGGGACAGGGACCTTCCGGAGCCCGATGGGGAAACGCCTCACGATGGAGATCCGGGGAGCCGTCCAGGGGGTCGGCTTCCGGCCGTTCGTCTACCGTCTGGCCACGAGCCTCCGGCTTTCCGGCTGGGTTTTGAACGACATCCGTGGCGTGTTTCTGGAGGTGGAGGGAGACCCGGAGCAGCTCTCCGCGTTCCGGGAGCGCGTTCTCTCCGAGGCTCCGGCGAGGGCGAGGATTCAGGGCCTGAACGAGAGCTGGCTCGATCCGATCGGCTACGAGGGCTTTCAGATTCGAACCAGCGATGCGAAGGGGACCAAGACTGTCCTCATCCTCCCCGACATCGCCACCTGTCAGGACTGCCTTACCGAGATTCTCGATCCCGAGAACCGCCGCTACCTTTACCCGTTCACCAACTGCACGAACTGCGGGCCTCGCTTCACGATCGTCCGCGACCTCCCCTACGATCGCCCGAACACCACGATGCGCGGCTTCGCGCTTTGTCAGGAGTGCCGGGCCGAGTACGAAAACCCTCTCGACCGCCGCTTTCACGCGCAGCCGACGGCCTGTCCCGCCTGCGGGCCGCAGCTCGCGGCCTGGACCAGATCCGGTGAGGTGCTCGCGCGGGGAGACGAGGCGCTGGCGGTCGCCGCCGACGTGCTCCTTCGGGGCGATGTCCTCGCATGCAAGGGCCTCGGCGGCTTCCACCTGATGTGCGACGCGCGGAACGAGGTCGCCGTCGGGCGGCTCCGCGCCCGCAAGGCACGCGAAGATAAGCCCTTCGCCCTCATGGTGAGGGATCTCGCCGCCGCGCGGTCGCTCGCGGAGATCTCTCCCGCCGCCGCGGCGCTACTCGAGTCCGCCGAGGCGCCCATCGTCCTCCTGCCCCGCCTCGGCGAAGAGGCCGTCGCCCGGGCGGTCGCGCCGGGCCGGCCGGAGCTCGGGCTCATGCTCCCCGCGACGCCCCTCCACCACCTGTTGCTGCGTGCCGCCTCTGCCCCTCTCGTCGCCACGAGCGGGAACCTGAGCGAGGAGCCCATCTGCACGGACGAGCTCGAGGCGCTCTCGCGTCTGGCCGGAATGGTTGACGTCTTCCTCGTGCACGACCGGCCGATCGAGCGGCACGCCGACGACAGCGTCGTGCGCGTTGCGGCCGGCGCGCCCCGCGTCCTAAGGCGCGCCCGGGGATATGCCCCGCTGCCAGTGCCCGTGGCCGAGGAACTTCCTGTCATCCTCGCTGTGGGCGCACACATGAAGACCGCGGTGGCTCTCAGCGTCGGCCGCCATGTCTTCCTCTCTCAGCACATCGGTGACCTCGAGACGCCCGAGGCGATGAACGCCTTCCGGCGCGTCATCGCGGACTTCCTGCGGCTCTACGAGGCGCGCCCTGCCCTCATCGCGCACGATCTCCACCCCGGCTATCCCTCCACGCTCTGGGCGGAGGAATGGGCGGTTACGCACGGCATTCCCTCCCTCGCCGTCCAGCACCACCACGCTCATCTCGTATCGTGCCTCGCCGAAAACGGCGCGCCGGGGCCCGCGCTCGGCGTCACGTGGGACGGAACGGGCTACGGGACGGACGGAACCGTCTGGGGCGGGGAGTTCCTCAGGGGCGACGCCGGCGGCTTCACGCGCTTCGCCCATCTCAGGCCGTTCCGCCTGCCGGGCGGCGAGGCAGCGGTCCGCGAGCCGCGCCGCGCGGCCCTCGCCGTTCTGTTCGAAGTTTTCGGCGGCGACGCTCTCTCACGCGAGGACCTCCCGCCCGTGCGCGCCTTCTCTCCGAACGAGCGGACACTTCTCGCGCAGATGCTCGAAACCGGCCTGAACGCGCCTCTGACGACGAGCGCGGGCCGCCTCTTCGACGCCGTGGCCGCGCTCCTCGGCCTTTCGCAGCGGACGCGCTACGAAGGCCAGGCCGCGATGGCCCTCGAAGCGGCGGCCGACCCGCGCGAGGATGCGGCCTGGCCGCTCCCGCTCGTGCTGCGCGAGGGCGCACCCGCCCTGCTGGATTGGGAGCCCCTCCTACGCGCCCTCCTCGAGGATCTCAAGCGCGGCGTTAACGCGGGCCGCCTCGCGGCGCGCTTCCACAATTCTCTCGTGGACGGGATCGCCCGAACCGCCGAGGCCGCCGGCGAGGCGCACGTCGCCCTCACGGGAGGGTGCTTCCAGAACCGGCTCCTCCTCGAGCGGGCGGCGGAACGCCTCTCGGCTCTCGGTTTCACGGTGCTCCTCCACCGCGAGGTGCCCCCGAACGATGGGGGGATCTCCCTGGGGCAGGTCCTCGCCGGGGCCCTATACTTGAAGCATCTGCATCGCATCGGCTGACGGCCTCGCTTGAGTAGGTTGCGATCGTGGGGTGTTCCATGTGTCTGGGCGTTCCGGGAAAAGTCGTTAGGATCGAACCGAGCGCGGTCGATATGCCGATGGGCGTCGTGAGCTTCGGCGGCATCACGAAAGAGGTGTGCTTCGCGTACACGCCCGAAGTCGTCCCGGGCGACTGGGTGCTCGTGCACGTGGGATTCGCCATCAGCAAGCTCGACGAGGACCACGCCCTCGAGGTCTTCAAGACGCTGAAGGAGCTAGGCGAGCTTTCGGAGCTCGACGTCCCGCAGCCCGCGCGGAAGTCCTGATGCGCTTCGTGGACGAGTACCGCCGCGAGGAGGACGCGCAGGCTTTCGTCCGCGCAATCCGCGCGCGCGTGACCCGTCCGTGGACGCTCATGGAGATCTGCGGCGGGCAGACGCACACGCTCCTGCGGTCCGGCATCGACCGCATGCTCCCGCCCGAGATCACGCTCGTGCACGGGCCGGGCTGCCCCGTGTGCGTCACGCCGCTCACCCAGATCGACCGGGCCCTCGCGATCGCGCGCCGCCCCGGTGTGATCTTCACGTCTTTCGGCGACATGCTGCGCGTGCCCGGCTCGACGACGAGCCTCCTCAGCGTCAAGGCGCAGGGCGGCGACGTGCGGATGGTCTATTCGCCGCTCGACGCGGTGCGCCTCGCCGAGCAGAACCCCGGCCTTGAGGTCGTGTTCTTCGCCGTGGGCTTCGAGACCACGGCACCCGCGAATGCCATGGCGGTGAAGCGGGCGAAGCAGCTCGGCCTCCCGAACTTCTCGATCCTCACGTCGCACGTCCTCGTGCCGCCCGCGATCGAGGCGATCCTTTCGTCTCCCCAGAATCGCGTGCAGGCGTTCCTCCTCGCGGGACACGTCTGCACCATCATGGGCACGTCCGAGTACGGACCCCTCGCGGCGCGGTACCGCCTCCCGATGGTCGTCACGGGCTTCGAGCCTCTCGACCTCCTCCAGGGCATCCACATGGCGGTCTCGGCGCTCGAGGACGGACGCATCGGCGTGGAGAACCAGTACACGCGCACGGTGACGGCCGAAGGGAATCGCCCCGCGCAGGCCGTTCTCGCCGAGATCTTCGAGCCCTGCGACCGCGCCTGGCGCGGCATCGGCGTGATCCCGAAGAGCGGCTACCGGCTGCGTCCGGCGTATGCGGCGTTCGACGCCACGGAGCGGTTCGACGTCGCGGACATCACCGCCGACGAACCGAAGGAGTGCATCGCGGGCGAGATCCTGCAGGGCCGGAAAAAGCCGAGCGGCTGCGCGGAGTTCGGCACGCGCTGCACGCCGGAGCATCCCCTCGGCGCGCCCATGGTGTCGTCCGAGGGCGCCTGTGCGGCCTACTACCTCTATGCGAGGGCCGTGTGAGCTCAGAGTGAGCGCGAAGGACACGGCCGGCGACCCCGGCGCGGCGCTGCTCGCGGCGAGCTGCCCGGTTCCGGCCGGTGAGGGGGAGACGATTCTCCTCGCGCACGGCGGCGGCGGCCGGATGACACAGCGCCTGATCGAAGACGTCTTCCTCAAGAGCTTCGACAACCCTGCGCTCCGCGAGCTGCATGACGGCGCGGTCTTCGAGGCGGGCGGCTCGCGTCTCGCGTTCTCGACGGATTCGTTCGTCATCAGCCCGCTTTTCTTCCCGGGCGGCGACATCGGCTCGCTCGCCGTGCACGGCACGGTGAACGACCTCGCGATGTGCGGCGCGCAGCCGCTCGCGCTCTCGGCCGGCCTCATCCTCGAGGAGGGCCTTTTGCTCAGCGACCTCTCGCGCATCGTCGCCTCGATGCAGGCGGCCGCCGCCGGCGCGGGCGTCCCGATCGTCACGGGCGACACGAAGGTCGTGGACCGCGGTAAGGGCGACGGCGTCTTCATCAACGTCAGCGGCGTCGGCCTCGTGGCGCCGGGCATCGTGATCTCGCCTAAGCGCGCGCGCCCCGGCGACGTCATCCTCGTGAGCGGCGAAATCGCCGTGCACGGAATCGCGATCATGTCGCTGCGCGAGGGTCTCCGGTTCGAGACGACGCTCGCGAGCGACACGGCCGCGCTGAACGGCCTCGTCGCGGTCCTGCTGGGCGCGCTCGGCGAGAAGGTCCACGTCCTGCGCGACCCGACGCGAGGCGGCGTCGCGTCGACGCTCCATGAAATCGCCACGCAGGCCCGCGTCGGCATGCGCCTCGAGGAGACGCGCCTTCCAATCGGCGAGGAGGTGCGCGGCGCCTGCGAGATCCTCGGGCTCGACCCCCTCTACGTCGCGAACGAGGGCAAGTGTCTCGTGATCGTGGCGCGCGAGGCCGCGGACGAAGCGCTCGCCCTGCTCAGGGCGCACCCGCTCGGCCGGAGCGCCGCGGCCATCGGCGAGGTCCTCGCGGAGCCGCGCGGCACCGTCCTCTTGAAGAGCCGCATTGGCGGCCAGCGTATCGTCGACCTGCTCACGGGAGAGCAGCTCCCGAGGATCTGCTGATGCACGAGATGGGCCTGGCTATCGAGATCCGCCGCCTCGCGCGCGAGGCCGTCGCCGACCGTGGCCCGGGCCGGATCGAGATCGTCCGCATCGCCGTCGGCGAGCTTTCCGCCGTGGAGCCTGACCTCCTCGAGTTCGCGTGGGAGGCCGCCGTGGCCGGCACCGAGGATGCGGCGTCGAAGCTCGAGGTGGACTTCCGGCCCGCCCGCCAGACCTGCCGGGTTTGCGGCGAGATCGCGGGCCGAGCGCCGGGCTCGTGGCTCCGCCTCTGCCCGCGCTGCGGCGACGCGCTCACGGTCTCGGGCGGCGACGACCTCGACGTCCTGAGGGTCGTGTTCGAGGAAACGGTTCCGGCGGGAGGAGCACGTTCATGATCGAGGTGGACGTCAAACAGAAAGTGCTCGCCGCGAATGCCACCGCTGCGGCGACGCTTCGCGCGAGGTTCGAGGCGTCGGGCACGCTCGTCGTGAACCTCATCTCCTCGCCGGGCTCGGGCAAGACGACGCTCCTCGAGAGGACCGCCGCCGCGCTGAAGGATTCGCTGCGCCTCGGTGCGCTCGAGGGCGACATCGCGACCGAGCGCGACGCCGAACGCTTGCGCCGCATGGGCATTCCGGCGCGGCAGATTCTCACGGGCGGCTCGTGCCATCTCGACGCCCGCCTGGTCGACCGCGCGCTGGCCGCGGAAGGCCGCGCCCTCGCCGCCCTCGACATCCTCTTCATCGAAAACGTCGGCAACCTGATCTGCCCGACGTCGTACGACCTCGGCGAAGACTTCAAGGTCGTCCTCCTCTCCGTGACCGAAGGCGAAGACAAGCCGTTCAAGTACCCGGCGATCTTCTCGAAGGCCGCCGTCACGGTCGTGACGAAGATGGATCTCCTTCCATACGTGCCCTTCGATCTCACCGCCGCGCGCGAGCAGGTGCGTTCCCTGAATCCCGCCGGGCAGCTCGTGGAAGTTTCGGCCGCTACGGGGGCCGGCATGGAAACGTGGCTCGGCCTCCTCACGCAGAAGCTCGCCGCCAAGCGCGTGAAGACGCGCGCCGGCGTCGCCTCAGCATGAACTGACATGGAGCACGGACTCTTCCTCACCCTCGCCGGAGCCGCCATTTCGGTCGGCGCGCTCCACACGCTCGCGCCGGATCACTGGCTGCCGTTCGCGGCGCTCGCGCGCGCGCAGGGCTGGTCCGCCGGCAGGACGGCCCGTGTCACTTTCCTCTGCGGATTCGGGCACGTGACGGTCTCGGCGCTCCTCGGCCTCTTCGGGCTCGCGTTCGGGCGCGCGGTCTTCGAGAGCGCCGGCCAGAAGATGGAGGCCGTCGCCGGCATTCTCCTCATCGGCTTCGGCCTCGCGTACGGGGCGTGGGGATTGAAGCGCGCGGCCGGCCGGCGCGTGCACGGCCACGTTCATTCCCACTACGACCACATCCACGAAACCTCGAAAATGACGGCGTGGTCGCTGTTCGTGCTTTTCTCGGCGGACCCGTGCGTGGCCGTGATTCCACTGCTCTTCGCGGCGGCACCTCTCGGGACCGCGCCGACGGTGGGCATCGTCCTGCTCTACGAGGCGGCGACGATCGGAACGATGATCGCGCTCGTCCTGCCGGCCCGCGCCGGCATCGCCCGGCTTCGGTTCCCCTGGCTCGACCACTGGGGCGACGCGGTTTCAGGCGGCCTCATCGCCGCGACCGGCGTCGTCGTGATGGCGCTCGGGATCTGACCGGGCAGTGTCGAGGACTGATCAGCCCTCTTAGAGCCGCTTGAGGGCCTCGGGCGCGATCCGGGACGGATCCCAGGGCGGCTCCCACACGAGTTCCGTCGACACCGACGTGACGCCATGGAGCGCCGACGCCGCCCGGAAGATCCCGTGCGCGAGCATCGGTGTCACGGGGCAGCCCTGCGTCGTCGCGGTGAAGGTCACGTGCACGGTTCCTTCGGGCGAGATCGACACCCCATAGACGAGGCCCAGGTCCACGACCGAGAGACCCAACTCCGGGTCGATGACCGGCTGGAGCGCGTCGAGGACGTCGGACTCAGTGGGCAGCGGCATGTTGACTCCCGGCGGTCGCCCGGCTCGATGCCGCGCGCCGCGGTCAGGATTTTCGAAAGCGGCTCTTCGCCGCGCGCGAGGTCCGGCCTCACGTCGAGGAGCGTGTCGGGAGGAAGGGAGTCGGCCATGTCTGAATCTGTTCCCTCCGCGGTCGATCCGCCATGACGGGCGTCATGTCGGGATCGCCGGAGATCCGCTTTCCGCCTCCCCTCGGGCCTCGTACGCCTGGATGGCGGCGACCAGCTCGTCCAAGCCGGGCCCCGAAAGGACCCGGTCGGCCATCGGGTAGAGAATCCGCTCTTCCTTCTCGTTGTGGGGCCCGAGCGCGCCGTGGAGCCGGTGCCGCAGCGGGGTCGGGTCGACCGACGGATCGCCGATGGCGTCACGAAGCAGCTGGACGGCGGCGCGGATCTCGACGTGCTCGGCGCGCATCACCGCCGTGGGCCCGGCATGGGGGGACAGCCCCGCCGCCGATTCGAGGGCCGGAAAGAGGAGGTCCTCTTCGAATCCAATGTGCCGGAAAAGGCCTCGGGCGAACCGGTCGAAAAGCGCCCGCGCGGCCTCGAAGTCGCCCGCCGCGCGGGCGGTAAACGCGCCCTGCTCGAACGCGTCGATGCGGTCGTGGTCCCAGCTCAGCGCCTCGAAGACGCCGCGCTTCGAGCCCGGAGCGGCGTCCCGTCTCACGACATCGACCCGGACGGCGTTCCCGTCCGCCTCGGGGCTCCACTCGAAAAGGCCCTTTCGCTCCGCGGTGAGCGTCGCAAGGAGCGCGCGGGCCGTTTCGGTGGAGAGGCGCAGGGTGAGGAGTTGGCCCGGAGCGAGCGCGTCCACGAGCGAAAGGACGTCCTCCATGCGAGGAGCGGCCCCGGAGAGATCGTGCGTGGGAGGAGCGACGGGTGTCGTCATGCGTGAAGGTTCGGCCCGTTACCGGCCTCCCGCCATGACGGCCGTCATAGGAGGCCGCACCTCGGAATTCAAATGCTCCGGGCATGCGGGGCAGCACGCTCTATTCGCTTCTGAAGCTGCTGACCTCGGACGATGAATGGCGGCCACCTCAGCAGATCGTCAAGGCTGGGCAAGCCGGTCCAATAATGTCCCCCTGTATGACGCTCGTCATAGGGTTCCACCGCCCCGGGACCTACCTTGATCGGGCTGGGGAATGGTCAATGGTTCATCGATTCAACGTACCCGAGAGAAAGAGAAAGGAGAATGACCATGTATTCCAAGATCCTCGTCCCGCTTGACGGGACCGAGCTGGGAGAACTGGCGATCCAGCACGCAGAAGAGATCGGAAAACTCACGAAGGCGGAAATCATCTTTTTCCAGGTAGCTCAAAACCCGATTCGTTCGGTCCCACTTGCTGCAGGTCAAAAGGAAGAAACAAAAGCGACACAGGAAGAGACAGACAAGGCTGGCGCTTATCTTCAGAAGATGGCTTCTCCTTTGAAAGCAAAGGGCATCAATGTTCGTTGCGATGTAGAGGTGGGCGAGCCAACGGGCAAGATTCTCGGAAAAGCTAACAAAGAGAACGTGGATCTCATCGTGATGAGCACCCACTACCACGGCGAACTCTACAAGTTGGTTTTGGGGAGCATAGCGGAGAAGGTGCTGCTCGGGACGAAACGCCCTGTGTTGCTGGTCAAGCCGGAAGAGGTCCGCATCGCACACCATGTGGATGAGCAGGAGGCGGTCGGAAGATAGTCAGCCCAGGCTGTGAGGGGTCAGCAACTGTCTTCGGCGGGCGTGCCGGCACCGGAGGGAAGGGAAGCTCGCTCATCTGGACGGGCGGGTGCGGACGGGCACGGGGGCACCTCACGCCGACGGCGCGGCGGGGAGGGGGGCTCGGAAGTCAGGTGATGGCCGAGTGCCGCCACGTCTGCGGTCTCGTCGGCTGAGCGACGCCATGATTCAGATCAAGCGCACGTACGACCCTCCCGAGCGCAGCGTCGCATGACGCGCGATCGACGGGCGCTTGCGCTCCACTGGCTGGCGCTGGCGGTCGCGACGCTCGCCAGCAGCGGGGCGCTCGCCTTGGGCGTGGTCGCCGCTCGGGTTCCGATCGTGGCGCGCCATCTCACGGACACCGACCTCGCTCGCCGTGTGCTGGTCGTCCACGTCGGTCTCGGCGTCGTGGCCTGGTTCTCCGCACTGCCGGTGGCGCTCTTTCACTTCCACCGGCTCACAGCGGGGCAGTCGCCGAGGGCGAGCCGGGCTGCCGCCCTGGCACCCTGGCTCTCGAGCGCCGGAGCGCTGCTGCTCCTCGCCGGGCTCCTCCCCGGCCTCGGCGCGGTCCACCCCGTCAACTATGTCCCGCTCGTCGCCCACCCGCTCTATGCGACTGGGCTGCTGCTCTTCTTCGGCGGTGTGGCCCTGAGCTATCTCGACCGCGGCGTCCTCGGCGCAAGCACGCAAGGACCCGATTCGATGGCCGGCGTCGGACCGCACACCCGGTTTCCCCACGCCGTAGGGGCAACGCTTGCCGCGACCGGCAGCCTCGTCAACCTGGGAGCGCTCTATGTTCTGCTGGCACTCGCCGCACTGGGAGCGGGGATCGTGCTCCTCCCCGACGGTCTCGACGATGGGACCCGATTCGAGATCCTGATGTGGGGCCCCGGCCACGTGCTCCAGTTCGCCAACGTCGCCTTCGTCCTGGTCGCATGGGCGCTGCTCGCCGCCTGGGGGTCGGGGCGGCAGCTCGGCGGCCGTCTGCGGTGGGTGTTCCTCGCGCTCGCGATCCCGCTGCTGCCGATCCTCGGTCTGCTGGCGCGGGGCCCGATGTGGTGGTTCTCCCGGCTCGGGTTCATGTACCTGATGCAGTGGGCGCTCTTTCCCGCCGTGCTGCTCTTTCTCGCGCTTCTCCTCGCACCGCATTTCAGGTTCCGGGAGATCGGCCCGGAGCCGCCGTCGCGGGCCGCGCTCTGGCCGCTTTCGGCGAGCGTCGCGCTGATGCTGGTCGGCTTCGTCTACGGGGCGCTGATCCGCGGTTCCGACCTGCGCGTTCCGGGCCACTACCACGCCTGCATCGGTGCGGTGACGCTCGCGTACATGGCGCTCACGCTGCTGCTGCCCGGTGTCGAGTCGGGCGCGGCCGATTCCTCTCGCGCGCTGCGCCTCGTGGCCGTCCTCTACGGCGTGGGCCAGTTCGTGTTCGCAACCGGCCTCGTCCTCGCGGGCAGCTACGGCCTCGGCCGCAAGACCTACGGTGTCGAACAGCAAATAGGCCACGTCGGGCAGCGAATCGGCCTCTGGGTCATGGCGGCTGGCGGTATGCTCGCCTTTGCCGGAGGCGCGGTCTGGGCAGTGGCCGCGCTGCGCCGGCTACGGGCGCTGGGGCGCTCGTGATGCCCAATCGCAGGGGAAGGATCATGGGCCAGCGACCTGCCCGGCTGGCCGAATCTGTGCTGATCCGCGCACGGCAGGCCAAAGGGTTGCATGGAAGAGAGGTTTAATGTGGACCACACGAAGCCAAGGATCGACGCGCACAAGGCTGCTCCCGAAGCGTACGAAGCGATGTTGGCGCTCGAGCGCTATCTCCACCGCTGCGGACTGGAGCGCTCTCTGATCGAGCTCGTCAAGTTGCGTGCGTCTCAGATCAATGGCTGCGCCTATTGCATCGACATGCACACAAAAGACGCCCGGGCCGCCGGTGAAACGGAGCAGCGCCTCTATTTGCTCGATGCCTGGCGAGAATCGCCCTTCTATTCACCCCGTGAACGGGCCGCCTTGGCCTGGACCGAAGCCGTCACGCGGGTCTCGGAAACGCATATGCCGGATGATGTGTACAAGGAGGCGCGACAGCACTATTCCGAGAAGGAGCTCGTCGATCTCAATTGGGTGGTGGTGGCGATCAACGCCTGGAACCGGCTCGCGATCCCCTTCCGCTTCCCGCCCGGCTCCTAGGACGCCAGCGGCATGGCCGCGGCCCGGATTACGACACGGCCTGTCCGCGCTTGCGCGAGCCGAGGAGCAGGACGGCGACCGCCAGGACCAACGGGACGACCCCGATCACCAGGAATACTCCGTCGGCAGCGACGCGCGCCCACTCGAGCGCGTGGAACGTCCCGCTCATCAGGTACGTGAGCCGCCGCGCGTGCCAGTAGCCGTTCTGCAGGACGTCCCACAGCTGCAGGACGCCCGCCGGAAAGAGATCGATCGCCATCATCAGCGCGAGCCCCGCGTTCAGCCCCCAGAAGCCCACCCTGATCCCGCGCTCAGCGCGGGCCCATGTCGCGTCCTCGGCCAGCGAGCGCAGGCAGAAGACGAGCACGGCCAGCGCCAGCATCCCGAAGACGCCGAAGAGCGCCCCATGGCTGTGGTTGTTCGTCAGCGAGGTGCCTACCTCGAAGTAGGAAACGATCGGCAGGTTGATCAGGAAGCCGAAGACTCCGGCGCCGACGAAGTTCCAGAAGCCGACCGCCATCAGAAAGTAGATGGCCCAACGGT
>DAIOUV010000030.1:0-24712 GCA_036759345.1 Acidobacteriota bacterium
GGAAGATGGGCCGCCTCAGGTTGAGACACTCGATGATCCCCTTCGGCGTGAGCGGGAAGTGCTCGCGGACGAGCTTCGAAAGCGTCTCCGGGTCGACCTTCGACGTGCCGAACGCGTCCACGTAGACGGACACGGGGTCCGCGACGCCGATCGCGTAGGCGAGCTGGACCTCGACCTTGTCGGCGAGGCCGGCGGCCACGATGTTCTTCGCGATGTAACGCGCCATGTACGACGCCGACCGGTCCACTTTTGTCGCGTCCTTGCCCGAGAAGGCGCCGCCGCCGTGCCGTCCGTAACCGCCGTACGTATCGACGATGATCTTCCGGCCCGTGAGGCCCGTGTCGCCCTGGGGGCCGCCCGTAACGAAACGGCCGGTGGGGTTGATGTGGAACTTCGTCTTGTCGTCGAGGAGGGCCCCGGGCACGACGGGCCGGATGATCTCCTCGCGAATCGCCTCGCGCAGTTCGGGCGTCGGGACCGACTCCGCGTGCTGCGTCGAAATCACGACGGCCTCCACGCGCACCGGCCGGTCGCCCTCGTACTCGACCGTGACCTGGCTCTTGCCATCGGGGCGCAGCCACTCGAGAGTCTTCGCCTTTCGGGCCTCGGCGAGGCGCATCGTCAGCTTGTGCGCGAGCATGATCGGGAGCGGCATGAGCTCTTCGGTCTCGCGCACGGCGAGCCCGAACATGAGGCCCTGGTCGCCCGCCCCGCCCGTATCGACGCCCATGGCGATGTCCGGCGACTGTTTGTCGATCGTCGAAAGGACGGCGCACGTCTCGAAGTCGAATCCGTACTTTGCGCGTGTATACCCGACGTCCTTGATCGTCTCCCGCACGATGCCAGGGATGTCCACATACGTCTTCGTGGTGATCTCGCCCGCGATGAGCGCGAGCCCCGTCGTGACCAGCGTCTCACACGCGACGCGCCCCATCGGATCGTCTTTCAGAATCGCGTCGAGGATGGCGTCCGAGATCTGGTCGGCGATCTTGTCCGGATGACCCTCGGTCACGGATTCCGACGTGAAGAGACTGTGGTTCTTGCCCATGTTTCTACGCTCCAAAGCCGCGATGCGGCGAAGCGCGGAGTTTAGCAGGGCGCTCCGGGCATCGCGGGGCGGAAAATGAGGAAACGGGTCGTGCCGTAGCGGCGGCGGTCGGCGGGCTCGAGACCCATCGGGCGATAGACCTCGTCGTCGCCCCGCTCGTGGAACAACCAGCCCCCTGTTCGCGCGAGGGAAAGAAGAAGTTGAAGATCGGATTCGGATTTTGCTTCGAAAGGGGGATCGTGAAAAACCACGTCGAACGAGCCGCGCGGCGAGGGCCTCCCCTCTTCACCTTTCGAAGAAAAACGGGCTACAGACATCTCTTCTATGCGAGCGCTCTCCCCCGCGCCGAGGCGTTCCACGTTCCCCCTAAGAACCTTCGCGACGCCACGGTTCGATTCGACGAACGTCGCGTGCGCCGCGCCGCGCGAGAGCGCTTCGAGCCCGTAGGCACCCGACCCCGCGCACGCATCAAGCACGTTCGCGCCCTCGATCGCCGCTCCGAGAATGTCGAACGCGGCCTTGCGCGCGAGCTCGGTCGTCGGGCGGATGCCCTCGGGTATGTCGAGCCTCCGTCCGCGCCACGCGCCGCCTGTGAGGCGCACCACGTTCAGCGCCTCTTCGCCGGCGAGGCTTGCGGCGGCCGCGACCCGGCCACGGAGGGATCCTCGAAGAGGCGCGGCAGATCGCCGCGGTACACGAAGATCCTCATCTTGTAGCCTCCCTGCTCCTCTCCCGCGGCGAGTTCTTCAAGCTCGAAGTCGTGATCGAGGGTGTCGTCGTGGACGACGCGATACCAGACCCCGTCGGACCGCCGGCGGAGGAAGGCGCCGGGCCTGAGACCTGCCGTGTCCCACTTCGTCTCGGCCAGATCCTGCTTCTCGAAGCGGCCTCGAAGGTCCTCCAGCGCCCCCCGCGCCCTTCCTACGGCCAGCGGAAGCGAGGCGAGATCGTCGTACGTATACAGGCGGGATCCCCCTCCCGGATCGACGATCTCGAGCGTGATCCGCCGGCCGTCGGCGTCGCCGAGGACCGATCGGCCCGGGTCGTCGACGTCCTTCGCCCGCACCGCGAGCGCCTCGAGGCAGACCCCGCGCACGACCGCCACCTCCTCGGGCGCCAGCGCTTTCCGATCGACGATCCGCTCGCTCCGGAACCCGCGGACGCGGACGAGGGAGCCGTCGTCGAAGAGGGCTACGCGCTCCATGCCGAGCCCCTGCCGCGACTCGAGAGCGGCGATGAGGTGCGGGTCTCGCTTCTCGGGCGTCGGCGCCTGCAGCGGCGTGGACGTCGGTACCGGCGTCGGGACGGGCGTCGCGGCGAGAAGGATCCAAAGGAGAACGCCTCCCGTCATCGAGGTTCCACTCCTGCGGCACGCCTCAGGGCCTTCGGAAAGTTCAATCGCGACGCGACAGCAGCGCGCTCGGGCGGCGCCAGCGGCTCGAGCAGCCGCCGCCAGATTTCTTCTGGTTTCGGACGCGCCTCCAACCCTCGTGGCTCGTCGAGCAATGCCAACGCAGCACCTTCGGTCCGAATTCTCTTAGAAGGTAATACGGGACCCGTCCAGCCGGGAAGGACGTCGCCAAACAATGAGAGGTCGCTCGCGAGCCGGACCGCCCGCTCCCATTCACTTTCTAAGAAGATCTCTTCTATCCCTCTCCTCATCCGGTCCCCTGAAAGCGCCTGAAACGCCTGTGCGCGCCGAGCCACCTTCAGAGCCTTCTCGAATTCCTCGTCCCAGATGAACCCCAGCCGCGCGGCGTACTTCACCGCGCGGTATGCGCGCGTCGGGTCGTCGACGAGGGAGCGCGGATGGAGGAGGCGAATCTTCTTCGCCTCGAGATCCGCGCGGCCGTCGAAGGGATCGAGCACGCGCCCGACGAGGCCGCGACGTCCGATCCGCCGCGCCATCGCATGGATCGTGAAGTCCCGGCGGCCGAGATCGTCGTCGATCGTGGTCGTGCCGGTCACGACCGGCAGACTGGCCGGCGCCGGATATTCCTCGCGGCGGGTCGCCGCGACATCCACGCGAACGCCGCCCGGCGCCCGGAGCGTCGCGGTCCCGAAACGAACGTGCGTCTTTTCGAGCGTCCAGCCGGGCAGGGCGCCGAGGCGTGCCGCGAGCTCCAGGGCGTTCGCCGCGGCCGCCTCCACGGCCAGATCCACGTCGCGAAGCGGCCGCCCGAGGAGCAGGTCGCGCAGGGCCCCTCCCACGAGCCACAGGCCCACCTCGCGCTGGTCGGCGACCTCGCCCGCGCGCGCGAGCTGGACTCCGACTTCTTCGGCATCGAACCGGGGCGCGGACGCGCCGCCTTCGCTCATGGAGACGCCGGGTAGTTGTACCGGACGGACTTGGGCCCGAGCAATTTCTCGAGATCCGCCGTGAAATCGGGCGTCGGCCGGACCCACAAGCGCGGGTCAATCTTCTGGCGTGCCTCGAATTGGCCGGAGCGCCTCATCTCGAGAAAGACGGGCATCGAGCCGGGGTACCTTCGCAGAATCTGCCCCATCGCCGATTCATCAAAAGTGTCGAAGTTCGGGGGTGAGATCACCACCTCCCGCGCGGACTGCTCGCGCATGCCCTCGAGAGGCTGGATTTCGCGCGCGATGAGCTCGATCGGAATGCCGGCGGTCTCGCCTTCGGAGGCGTCGTGCGTCCCGCCGCCCGGCGCCATCGAGAGGCGCACGGTCCCCGTGACGAGGACGGCCCTCCCCGGCGCAAACCACGAGCCCACGCGCTCGAGAAGGCTCGCGAAGACCGTGACGGGCACGGAGCCGGTCAGGTCCTCGACGACGGCCTTCGCCATCATCTTTCCTTCGTTCTGCCCCTTCTTGATCTGATTCTTCTTGATCGCGCCGACGAGGCCCACGAGTTTCACTGGTGCGTCGAGACGATCGCGCAGCGTCTCACACGTCACGTCGCCGAACATCCGGATCTCGTCCTCGAAACGCGCGAGCGGGTGGCCCGTGATGTAGAAGCCGAGCGTCTCCTTCTCGTAGCGGATCTTTTCGTCGACGCTCCACTCCGGCACGTCGGGGAACTGGTCCTCGATCTGCGTCTCTTCGGGGGCGTCGAAGAGGAGGCTCTGGCCCGACGCCGCGGCCTCGCGGGCCGCCGCCGCGACGTCGACCGCATGATCGAGCCCGCCGAGGAACGCCGCGCGGCTCTTCCCCAGCGAGTCGAAGCAGCCGGACTTGATGAGAGCCTCGATGACCCTCTTGTTGTTCAGACGGAGATCGACGCGCGAGCAGAAGTCCGTGAGGGACTTGAACCGTCCGTCGCCGGCGCGCGCTGCGAGAACGGACGCGACGGCGCCTTCCCCGACCCCCTTCACGGCGCCCAGCCCGAAGCGGATGGCCGACCCGTCCGGCGCGAACGAGAGATCCGAGGCGTTCACGTCTGGCGGCAGCACGGAGATCTTCATCTCCCGGCACGTGTTCACGTACTTCACGACGTCGTCCGAGCTCCCCGAGCACGCCGTCAGAGTGGCCGCGAGGAACTCCACGGGGTAATGCACCTTCATCCACGCGGTGCGATACGCGAGGAGCGCGTAGACGACCGAGTGAGACTTGTTGAAGCCGTACCGGCCGAACGGCAGGATGAGGGCCCACAGCTCCTCGGCCTTCTTCTTCGAGGTCCCGTTCGCGACGGCCTTCTTGATGAACTTGTCGCCCTCGGCCTTGAGCAGCGCCTCGTCCTTCTTGCCGATCGCCTTCCGGAGCTTGTCCGCTTCGCCCGGCGTGTAGCCCGCCACGGCCCGCGCCGCGAGCATGACCTGCTCCTGATAGACGAGGACGCCGTGCGTCTCCCGGAGAATCGGCTCGAGCTGGGGCAGCAGGTACTCGAACTTCGTTCCCCGGCGCCGCTGGATGTACACCTCGACGGTCCCGGCGTCCAGAGCGCCCGGCCGATACAGCGCATTGAGCGCCGCGAGGTCGTCGAAGACCTCGGGCTTCACGCGGCGGAGGAGGTCGCGCATCCCGGATGACTCGAACTGGAAGACCCCGTCCGTCCGCCCGTCCGCAAAGAGCCTGTAGACCTCGGGGTCGTCGAGCGGAATCGCGTCCACGTCCGGGCGCTTTCCGTCCTTCTTCTCCGCGAAACGCAGCGCGTCGTCGAGGATCGTCAGCGTGATGAGCCCGAGGAAGTCCATCTTCAGGAGGCCCATGCGGTCGACCGACTTCATCTCGAACTGCGTCGTAATTTCGTCGTTGCTGTTGCGGTAGAGCGGCAGGTACTCGACCAGCGGCCTGGGCGCAATGAGGACGCCGGCTGCGTGCACGCCCGCGTGTCGCGTGACTCCTTCGAGGCGCTCGCCCAGGTCGAAGAGGCGACGGTAGGTCTCGTTGTCCCGGAGCGCGTCCGCCAGTTCTTTCACGTCCCGCCGCGCCTCGGCGAGCATCGTCGGCTTTCCGGGATTCGCGGGGATGAGCGAGCAGAGGCGGTTCACCTCGGCCAGCGGCACGTCGAGGACGCGGCCCACGTCGCGGATGACGGCCCGCGCCTTCATGGAGTTGAACGTGATGATCTGGCCGACGTTCTCGCGCCCGTATTTCGTGCGCACGTACTCGATGACTTCGCCGCGGCGGCGCTCGCACAGGTCGACGTCGATGTCGGGCATCGAGCTGCGGTCCGGGTTCAGGAAGCGCTCGAAGAGCAGGTCGTACTTGAGCGGGTCGACGTCCGTGATCGCAAGCGAGTACGCGACCAGCGAGCCGGCCGCGCTCCCCCGCCCCGGACCCACGGGAATCTTCTGGTCCTTCGCGTACTTGATGAAGTCCCACACGATGAGGAAATAGCTCGAGAGGCCCATCTTCCGGATGACGGACAGCTCCCAGGTGAGGCGTTCGTCGTATACGACCCGCGCCTTCTTCGCCGTGCCATTCTCGAACGCCGCGCGCTGCGGCTCGAGGCGGCGCTCGAGGCCCTCCTTCGCGAGGTCTTCGAGATACGCCTCGGGGGTCTGCTCCCCTCCCGGAACGGGAAACGTGGGGATCTTGAGGCCCGTATCCACGATGACGCTCGGCGTGACGCGCTCGGCGATCGCGGCCGTGTTCTTCACCGCCTCGAGCGTGTATGGGCGGAAGACGTCGCTCATTTCCTCGGCGCTCTTCACGTAGAACTCCGAGTTGTAGAACTTCATCCGTCTCGTGTCGTTCAGTGTCTTCCCCATCCCGATGCAGAGGAGAACGTCCTGCGCCGCGGCGTCGTCTCGGGTCAGGTAGTGCGCATCGTTCGTCGCGACCGGTGGAATGCCGGTTTCCGAGGAAAGCCGCAGGAGGTCCGGCAGGATCTGCCTCTGCTCGGGAAGACCGTGATCCATGATCTCGATGAAGTAGCGGTCCTTCCCGAAGAGGTCGCGGTACTTCAGGGCCGTCTTCTTCGCTCCTTCGTAGTCTCCGATCCGGAGCCGCTTCGAGACCTCCGAGCTCAGACACCCGGACAGCGCGATGATTCCTTCGTGGTATTTCTCGAGGAGCTCCCAATCCATCCGCGGCTTGTAGTAGAAGCCGGACAGGAACGCCTCCGACACGAGCCGCGCGAGATTCCGGTAGCCGTCGGGAGTCTCGACGAGCAGCGTCAGGTGATAGTTGCTCCCTTCGCCGTCGAGCGTCTTCACGTTCTCGCGGTCGAAACGCGAACCGGGAGCGACGTACGCCTCGACACCGAGGATGGGCTTGATGCCCGCCTCGAGCGCGGACGTCTGGAGCTCGTACGCCCCGAACATGTTTCCGTGGTCTGTCACCGCGACGGCGTCCATGCCCGACGACTTGACCTGCTTGATCAGGTCCTTGAGCCGGTTCGCGCCGTCGAGGAGGGAATACTGGGTGTGGAGGTGGAGGTGAACGAAGTCGCCGGACATCCCGGGCGGGATTGTAGGCTCGCGATCAGTCGAGCGTGAACCGCGGTCCCGACGCGGGCGGGCGCGAGGCGTGCTGCTCTTTCGTCCAGGTGAACTGCTTCAGGAACCGCGCGTATTCCTCGAGTGAGATCGGACCGGGGCGGCTGCGCTCGAGAGCCTCGGACTCTTCGGGAGAGAAGCAGAAAGCGTCGTCGGGCAGCGGCTCAGGACGGGGCCCTGAGACGATGGTAGAGCTCGAGGAGGTCGCTTCTTTCGAAGGTTGCACGAGCCTCAGTTTGATCGATTTCGGGCCGATTGAGAAGGACCCGCAAGTCCTCGCTGTCCCGGAAGACCCGAATCGGCTTGTTCTTGATCGCCTTCACCTTCATCGCGACAAGGTGCTCCGGGGCGGGCACGAGAACGGGGAGTCCGTCGGGGCCGATGCGGGGCACTGCCGCCGCGAAGAGGCGATCGCGTGTCAGCCCGTCGACCCACAGAAGATCCAGCCTCCCGAGCGCCGGATCGGGATGCTCGAGGTTCGTGAAGCCTTCCGAGTCGTTGTATGCCTCGAAACCCTCGGCGACGATCCGGGCCAGAAGAGCGGTCCGCTCCGCGTCGTCCACGAGGAGATCCAGATCCAGCGTCGTCCGGGCCGATCCCCACGCCGCGACAGCAAAGCCGCCCGCGAGCATCCAGCGGGAGCCCGTTGCCTCAAAGTGAGGTCGGAGAACCGCGAGGAGCCGCGCCGCATCCATGGGCAGATGATGTCACTTCAGCCGCACCGGGGCGCCTACAGCCAGCGGCGCGTGCGCGCCTTGAAGGCCCGGTACTCCCCGCCGAACTTCCGCTCGAGGTAGGCCTCCTCGTGGTCTATCACGAG
Source organism: Acidobacteriota bacterium (assembly GCA_036759345.1). Taxonomy (GTDB): domain Bacteria; phylum Acidobacteriota; class Thermoanaerobaculia; order UBA5066; family UBA5066; genus Fen-183. Next base: position 7,769 of record DAIOUV010000030.1, read on the forward strand.
GCGGCGGAGCGCGAACCACACGGGCGGAAGCGCCGCGAGGACCCACGGCGTGTTCGCGATGAGCGCGATCCCCGCCACCCCGGCCGAGAGGCCGACGTACATCGGGTTGCGGGAGACGCGGTAGGGCCCCCACGTCACGAGGCCGCTCACGGGGTGGTTCGGGTGTGGCGTCGTCCGCGCCCTCAGGAACGTCGCGAACGCCCACCCCCCGAAGGCGAGGCCGAGGAGGCCGAGCCCCGCGCCCGCGAAGCAGAAGGGTTCTTGGAGGGACGGCGGGACGAGGCGGACAGGGACGAGCCACTTCAGGAAGAAGCCCGCCGCGAGGCCGACTCCGAAGAGGACCGGCGGTATCACCGGGACGTTCGCGTGGTCTTCGGTCGCCGTAGCAGTAGCGGTTCGAGCAAGCAGGGACGGCGCCTCCCTCTTCTCGTCGAGAAGGTGCCGGATCGCGAGGACGGGGTGGCGGAGGAGCATGCGCGGACCCGCGAAGCGCATGACCTCGTGCATCTGCTCGCGCATATCCCTCGTGTAGCAGTGGACCGGGCACTTCTTGCACGTGGGCTTCTCCTCGCCGTACGGGCACTTGAGGAGCCGGTAGCTCGCGTACTCGAACAGCTCCTCGCACCCCGCGCACAGCTTTCCATGGCGCGTGCGGACGTGGAGCGGGTGGGCCTCGCACCAAACGTTGAGCATCGCCTCGATCGTGCGCTGCTCGCGGCGGAGACGCGGGGTGGTGAGGAGGAGGGCCTGGTAATCCTTCGGAACGGTGCTCACGGGAGGTTCAGGCCCCGGTCGAGGTGCTCCATCAGGATCTCCGGTCCCTCGAGCCCCACGCTCATCCGGATGAGGCCGGGCGTGATGCCGCGGGCGAGGCGGTCGGCCTCGGGGACGACGGCGTGCGTCATCGTGGCCGGCTGCTCGACGTACGTGATGGCCCCGCCGAGGCTGACGGCGAGCTCCATCGGAACGTCCTTGCGGGCGAGGTAGTTCATGAGCCTCTCGCCAGCGGCGGCGCCGCCTTTCACCTCGAACGAGATGAGCGACCCGCCGTCGCGCATTTGCTTCTTCACGATGTCCTTCTGCGGGAAGTCGTCGAACCCCGGATAGGTCACGCGCGCGACCTTCGGGTGGCCGCGCAGGAACGCTGCGATCTTCGCGGCGCTGTCGCTCTGGGCCTTCTGGCGGACGGCGAGGGACTGGATCGTCATCGAGTTCAGCCACGAGTCGAAGGGCGAGGGCGTCGCGCCGAGGTCCTTGTACCAGGGGAAGAGGTCGGTCTTGAGAAAACGAAACGGTCCGAGGAGCGCGCCGCCGACGGACGTCGAGTGGCCGTTGATGAACTTCGTGAGGGAGTGGACGACGAAGTCGGCGCCGAGGCGGAACGGCTGCTGAAGGTACGGCGAGCAGAAGGTGTTGTCGACGATCAGGGGAATCCCGCGCGCCTCGGTGAGGCGCGAAATCGCCTCGATGTCGCACAGGCGGAGCGTCGGGTTCTCGGGCGACTCGAGGAACACGGCCGCGACGTTCGATTGCGCCTCGAGCATCCGCGCGACCTCGTTCACGTCGCCCGTGTCGCAGAAGACAGCCTCGACGCCGTACTTCGACATGTTGCGGAGCAGACTGTCCGTGCAGCCGTAGATGTTGCCCGCGAGGACGGCGTCGCCGGCCTTGAGGAGCGAGAGGAGGAGCGTCGAGATCGCGCCCATGCCCGAGCCGAAGATGAGGCAGCCGATCGTCGGCTCCTTCTCGTCGGCGGCGAGGGCTTTCTCGATGACGTGCTGGGCCTCGAGACGGAAGAGGACGCGCTCGAGGTACTCGGACGTCGGGTTGCCGAGGCGCGTGTAGATGCGCGCGTACGGCCGCTCGCCGCCCTTCGACATCCCGAGGAAGCGATCGGCCCCGTCCTTGACGTTGTGGAAGGGGAACGTCGAGCGCTGGTGGATGGGCGGCAGGCCCGTGCCCGCGGCGAGCGCGCGGAACACGCCCTCATCCATCTGGTGGACGTCGTCGCGCACCCAGCGCGTCTTGCGGTCGACCCACCACTCCCAGAACGAGAAGCGCGCGGCGCCGTGGAGGACGGGGGCGGCGGTGGTGGTGCTCATGCGGAGGAATGTAAGCCCTTTGCGGCCGCGGCGCACGACGAGTCGTAGACTGGTCCTCCGTGAAACCGCCCCCGTACCGGTCGATCCCGGATCTCTTCTTCGCCCGCGTCGCCGCCACCCCGGACGCGTCCGCGTTCCTCCACCCCGAGGAGGGGGTCTGGAAGAGCCTGTCGTGGCGCGAGACCGCTTCGCGCGTCCGCGAGCTCGCCTGTGGGCTCCTGTCTCTCGGCCTCTCGGCTGGCGATCGCGTGGCCATCGTCTCGGCCACGCGCCTCGAATGGATCCTCGCGGATCTCGCCGTCGCCTGCGCGGGCGGCGTCACCGCCACCGTCTACCCCGTCTCGACCGAGGAAGACACGTCCTTCATCCTGTCCGATTCGCGGGCCGCGATCGTTTTCGCGGAGGACGCCGCGCAGGCCCGGCGGATACTGAGCCGCAGCGACGCGCTCCCCGACCTTCGCCATCTCGTCCTGTTCGACGCGTCGGCGGGGCTTCCGGGCGACGCGATATCCCTCCTCGATCTCGCGGCTCTCGGCCGCGCGTGGGATGCCGCGCATCCGGACGGGTTCGACGCCGCGGCCGGGACCGCAGGACCGTCCGACCTCGCGACGCTCATCTACACGTCCGGAACCACGGACCGGCCGAAGGGCGTCGAGCTGCCGCACGACTGCTGGCTCTTCGAGATCGAGTCGATCGGCTCGCTGGGTCTCCTGGGGCCTTCCGATCTGCAGTTTCTCTGGCTCCCGCTCTCGCACGTTTTCGGCAAGGTGTGCGTGACCCTCGGCATCGGCCTCGGCTTCCCCACCGCCGTCGACGGCCGCCCCGATCGCATCGCGGCGAATCTCGCGGCCGTGAAGCCGACGTTCGTCTGCGTCGTCCCCCGCATTTTCGAGAAGGTGCACGCGAAGATCCTCGAGCAGGCGCTCGCGGGCGGAAAGGCGAAGGCCGCGATCTTCCGATGGGCGCTCGGCGTCGGCACGGAGGTCGCGCACCGCCGGCGTGACGGCCGGAACGTCGGGGCCTTCCTTGAGGTGCGGCGGCGCGTCGCGGATGCCCTCGTCTTCGAGAAGATCCGCCAGCGTTTCGGCGGGCGCCTCCGCTTCTTCATTTGCGGCAGCGTCGCCCTCGCGAAGGAGCTCACTGAGTTCTTCGCCGCGTTCGGCGTTACGATTCTCGAGGGCTACGGCCTTTCCGAATCGACGGCGATGACGGTCTCCAATCTCCCGGACCGGAACCGCTGGGGCACCGTTGGCATCCCGATTCCCGGCATTGAAGTTTCGTTTGCCGGGGACGGCGAGATTCTCCTCCGCGGACGCGGCGTCATGCGCGGCTATTTCGGCCGGCCCGAAGAGACGGCTCGCGTGATCGACCCGAGCGGCTGGCTCCACACGGGAGACATCGGGGCCCTCGACGCCGCCGGCCATCTCGCGATCACCGACCGCAAGAAGGACATGATCAAGACCTCGGGAGGTAAGTTCGTCGCGCCGCAGCACGTCGAAGGAAAGCTGAAGCTCGAGACGCCCGTCATCGCGCAGGTCCTTCTGCACGGCGAAGGGCGGCGCTTCTGCACCGCGCTCATCAGCCTGTCCGAAGAAGAGCTTCCCGCGTGGGCACGGGCCGAGGGGATTATTGACGTGGCCTACGCGGACCTCGTGCGCGACCCGCGAGTCGTCGAGCTCATCCACCGGCACGTCGAGCACGTGAACGCGAACCTGGCGCGGTACGAGGCGATCCGTCGTTGGGCGATTCTGCCCGCCGAGCTGAAGATCGAGACGGGCGAGCTGACGCCGAGCCTGAAAGTCCGCCGCCGGGTCGTCGAGCAGCGCTATCGCGACGTGCTGGAAGGTCTGTACGCCGAAACGCCCGAGGGCGTTCCGGTGACGGACTCTCCCAAACCGCCGATGCGCGAGAACGCGGGAGGCCCCGCCTGAGCGTTCAGGTTCGCGCCGCCGCGCCGATCAGCCTCGTCCGCGTGTAGGGAATCAGTCCTCCCGCGTCGATGATCGCCTGCCGCGCCGTCGGGAGCGGCGTGACGTCGAACGCCGTACGCTTCGTCCGGTTTTCGACGCACCCGCCGTCGAACACGATCTCGTCGCCCTCGTCCGCCGCGAAGCCCGGTGCGACGACCACCTTGAGCCCGAGGTTGATCGCGTTCTGCAGGAAGATGCGCGCGAAGCTCTTCGCGACGATGACGACGTCGAGCCCCTTGAGGCACGACGCGGCCTGCTCGCGCGAGGAGCCACAGCCGAAGTTGTCCCCCGCCGCGATGACGGCGCCCGGCGGGACGGACTTCGCCTTCACGGCCGCCTGAAAGGCTGCGTGGTCCGCGAACGCGTACGCGGGGGTCTCCGACGGGAGAACGGTTGCCATGTAACGCCCCGGGTAGACGACATCCGTCGACACGTCGTCGCCCAGACTCAGAATGACCCGGACGGTTTCGGTTCTCTTCGCGCGTCCCATCTCGGCTCTCTTGATGCGGGCCATCTCAGCGCTCCTTCCGCGGGTCCGTGATGACGCCCGTGAGGGCGGACGCCGCTGCGACGGCGGGCGACGCGAGGTAGACCTCGGCGAGAGGGTTCCCCATCCGACCCTTGAAGTTTCGATTCGTCGTCGAGATCGCCGTCTCACCGTCGCCGAGCGCCCCTTCGTGGACGCCGAGGCACGGGCCGCAGCCCGGGTTCATGACGACCGCACCGGCGGCCATGAAATCGGCGAGATAGCCGAGCTGCATCGCCTCGGCATAGATCTTCGCGGAGGCCGGGAAGACGAGCATGCGCGTCCCCGCCGCCACGTGCCGGCCCTTCACGATGCCCGCGGCCTCGGCGAGGTCGTCGAGCCGCCCGTTCGTGCACGAGCCGATGACGACCTGATGGACGGGAATTCCCTCCACCGCCGTGACGGGCTTCACGTTGTCGACCGTGTGCGGGCACGCGACGAGGGGCGCCAGCGACGAGACGTCGATGGCGATCGTCCGCTCGTATCTCGCGTCCGGATCGCTCGTCACGAGGTCGAGCGGATCGGCGACGCCGGCCTCCTCCCGCAGGTAGCGCACGGTCTCCGCGTCGCCCGGCACGATGCCGGACGTCGCGCCCGCCTCGACGGACATGTTGCAGAGGACGAGGCGGCCGGAGGTCGAGAGCCGCGCGATCGCCTCGCCGGTGAACTCCAGGACGCGGAAGGTCGCGCCCTGCGCCGTGAGGACGCCGATGAGGTGGAGGATGAGATCTTTCGGGCCGACGCGGCCGGGGAAGCGCCCCGAGACCTCGACGCGGATCGTCGCGGGGACCTCGACGTTCAGGGCGGCGCCGAGCGCCCACACGCTCGCCATCTCCGTCGCCCCGATCCCGAACGCGAACGCGCCGAGCGCGCCGTGAGTCGTCGTGTGGGAGTCCGTTCCGACGACGACCATCCCGGGCCGCACGTAGCCGTTCTCCGGGAGGATCTGGTGGCATATGCCGCCCGTGTCACCGCGGATGTCGTGGAACTTCGCGATCCCGTGCTCGGCGACGAAGGCGCGGACCTTCTTCTGGTTCGTGGCCGTCTTCGCCGACTCGGCCGGCACGCGGTGGTCGAAGATGATCGCGATCCGTGAGGGGTCCCACGGCTTCGCGGCGATGCCCGTCCCCTCGTGGATCTCCTGGAACTGGTTGATCACGAGGGCGGCGTTCTCGTGCGACATCGCAAGGTCGACGCGCGGCTCGACGACGTCACCCGCGCGCACGGCGTCCTTCCCCGACGCTCGCGCAAGGATCTTTTCGACGACGGTCGCGCCCACGTTCGTCTTCTTCATCGTCTTTCCTTTCAATCCTTCGGGAGCGCGCGAGCGACGGCTTCGCCCATCTCGAGACAGGTCGAGGCGCCGCCCATGTCGTACGTGCGGACCTTGCCTTCCTTGACGATCTTCGCGACGGCGGCCTCGACGGAACGGCCCTTCGCGCCCTCGCCAAGCCAGTCGAGCATCATCTTCGCGGCGAGGATCGTCGCGATCGGGTTGACCTTGTTCTGCCCCGTGTACTTCGGCGCCGAGCCGTGCGACGGCTCGAACACGCCGAGCTTCACGCCGATGTTCCCCGAGCAGCCGAATCCGAGGCCGCCGACCATCTGCGCGCAGAGGTCGGAGATGATGTCGCCGTAGAGGTTCGGAGCGACGAGGACGTCATAGTTCGCGGGGTTCTTGAGCAGCCACATGCAGATCGCGTCGACATTCGCTTCGTCGACCGCGATCTCCGGGAACGCCTTCGCGACCTTCCGGGCCTCTTCGAGGAAGACGCCGTCCGAGGCGCGGACGACGTTTGCCTTGTGGACGACCGTGACTTTCTTCCGGTTGTTCGTCCGCGCGAACTCGAATGCGGCGCGCACGATGCGCTCGGAGCCCTTGCGCGTGTTGATCTTGCAGGAGATCGCATAGTCGTCCGGCCCGAGGTCCTTGAATGGCGCGAAAGCCGGCGCAAGCTTCGCGAGCGTCTGCGAGAGCTCCTCGGGCACCGGAGAGAACTCGACGCCCGCGTAGAGGTCCTCGGTGTTCTCGCGGAACACGACGAGGTCGAGGCCTTCCTTGAAGTTGAGCGGGTTGCCCGGGTAGGCCTTGCAGGGCCTGAGGCACACGTAGAGGTCGAAGAGCTGCCGCATCCGCACGATCGGCGAGCGGTAGACGAGGCCCTTGTCCTTCAGCGCCGGGGCCAGCTCGTCGAGGGCCGCCTTCGACGGTTTGGACGTGATCGCGCCGAACATCGCGGCGTCCACGTTCTTCAGCAGCTCGATCGTCCGGGCGGGAAACGCGTCCCCTTCCCTGCACCAGAACTCCCAGCCGATGTCGCCGTGCGGGTATTCGGCGTCGAGGCCCACCGCGTCGAGGACGAGCCGCGTCGCGTCCATGACCTCCACGCCCACGCCGTCCCCCGGGAGCCACGCGATCCGGTAGCGAGACATACACACCCCTCGCGTCCAAGTGTGGCCCTCGCGCTCCGACATGCCCGTGACGCAGGTGCATCAGCGACTTCGTCACCCGGCAGCCTCCGCCTCTCCCGCGGAGCGCAGCGCGCCACGCGCTCAGAAACCGATTCGAAATCCCGCGGCGATCTCGAGCGGATCGAGCGTCAGCTCCTGGTCGGCGCCGGAAGCGCCTCGTGACGTCGGCCTGAGGAACGTGTATCGGCCGTCGACGAGGAAGCCGACACTGGACGTCAGGCGAACATCGACGCCGGCGTTCACGAGGAACGCCGCGCGATCCTTGACCTCGATCGTGCCGAGGCTCGCGGTGTTGAGGTCGGCGCTCGAGAGGTTCTTGAAAATCGTGTAGCTTCCGCCGGCCCCGACCCAGGGATCCACGGTTCTCCCGCGCATCAGGTGGTACTGGACGACGAGCGAGAGCGGGATCATCTCGAGCGGGCCGAGGTCGATCGCGTCGGTCCCCTGAACGCGGAGGTTGCCCGTGATCCGTTGGTACGAAACGCCCGCCTCGACCCCGAGGTCGGGCGTGACGTAAAAGGTCCCTGCGAGCCGTGCGCCGCAGCCGTTCTTGAACTTGATGTCGACGCCGTTTGTCTCGTCGACGGCGGTCGTCTTGGTGTCGACGAACGAGCCGGTCGCCGAGAGCGTGAACCGGCTCGCCGGCTGCGCAAGCAGCGGCGACGCGGAGACAAGAGCGGCGAGACCAAGACCGGCCATCACGAACTTCATGGTGCCCACCTTTCCCCCGCGCCACGGTCGCCGTGCGGGGAGACTGTAGAATTCGGTTGGAGATACGATAGCATCGCACGTGCAGTAAGCGATACCCGCGAAATCCCCGAAAGATAAAGAGGAGGTCCCGATGCGTCGCGTTTTCTCCCTCATCCTCCCCGCGTTTCTCGCCGCCTTTGGTCTCGCCACTGGGTTCGAGGCGGCGGGCGCTTCCGGCCCCCTGCTCAAGCTGCCGGGGATGAAGCTCGGCGGGACGATTACGCGCGGAGACCACGACATCCCCGCGGTCTGGGGAATGACGGAGTGGGATCTCTTCTACTTGCAGGGCTACGTCCAGGCGGAGGACCGCCTCTTTCAGATGGATGTCAGCCGTCGGACGGCGTCCGGCACGCTTGCCGAGCTCCTCGGTCCCGCGGCGCTTCCCCAGGACGTCCAGCTGAGGACGCTGGGCCTCAGGCGCGCCGCGGTCGGGAGCCTGGACGCCTCGTCGATCGAGGTTCACGACGTGCTCGCGGCATACGCGGCCGGGGTCAATCAGTGGGTCGCCACCCACGCGCTCCCGCCCGAGTACGGCGCGCTGGAGCTGACGAAGTTCGAGCCCTGGACGGCGCTCGACAGCAGCGCGATCGCGAAGCTCTTCCTCTTCTCGCTCTCGTTCGACCTCGACACCTCGAACACGGTCACCCTCCTCACGTACATTCAGGCGGGCAAGGTCGCCGGCTTCGATGGCATGAAGCTCTTCTCCAACGACCTCTTCCGCTCCGCTCCGTTCGACCCTTTCACGACGATCCCTGTCGCGCCGAGCGGGTCCTCGATGAGTCCGGTTCGGCATGAAACCGCGAGCGCGGGAGCTCTCGATGAGATGCGCGCGAGGGCGGAGGAGCTTCTCGCGAGCGGAACGCTCGACCTCGTGGCGCGCTACGAGGAGCGCGCGCGGGCCGTGCCGCTCCTGCGGACGATCCTCGACCACGAGCGGACCGCGAGCTCGAACGAGTGGGCGATCAGCGGACGGCTCGCGGCGAACGGCGTTCCGCTTCTTGCGAACGACCCGCACCTTTCGCTGGGCTACCCGTCGATCTGGTACCCGCTCTCTCTTCGCGGGCCCGGTATCAACGTCGCGGGAAACAGCTTCGCCGGAACGCCCTTCGCGATTCACGGGCACAACGACCGCGTCGCGTGGGGCTCGACCGTGAACCCGATGGACATGACCGACACATTCCAGGAGACGATCGCCCCCGCCCCCGGTTCTCTCACGGGGTACGGCACGGTCTACCAGGGCCATGTCGAGCCGCTCCTCGTCGCCTTCGAGACGTTCCGGATGAACAACCCCGGAAACGGTGTGAAGGACGACATCGTCGTCGTCCCGCCGGTCGGCTCGATCCCGCCCGTCACCCTGATCGTGCCCCGCCGCGATTACGGGGCGATCATCACGCCGGACACCCTCGCCACCGGCTCGGCGCTCAGCGTGCAATACGTCGGATTCGGCCGGACGCGCGAGCTGGACGCCGTTCTCGGGTTCAACAAGGCGAGGACCCTCGCCGATTTCAAGCGCGCGCTCCGATACTTCGACGGCGCCTCTCAGAACTGGGCGATCGCGACCCTGGACGGCGACATCGCGTACTACGCGAGCGGCGAGCTGCCGCTCCGCGAGGACCTGCAGGCGAACACGGTGCACGGTCTGCCGCCCTGGTTCATTCGTGACGGAACCGGAGGGAACGAGTGGCTCCCGGCGTCGTCGCTCCCCGAGGACCAGTCCGTTCCGCACGCGATCCTCCCCGCGGACGAGATCCCGCACGTGGAGAACCCGGCGCAGGGGTGGTTCGCGAACGGCAACAACGATCCCGTCGGCACGTCCCTCCACAACGACCCGCTCGGCACGCAGCGCCCCGGCGGTGGGATCTTTTACCTGAATCCGGCTTACGACGGCTATCGCGGCGGACGGATCGCCCAGCTCATCCGGGCGAAGCTCGCGAACGGAGGCAAGATCTCGCTGTCCGACATGCAGAAGATCCAGTCGGATAGCGGGATGATCGACGCGCAGTTCTTCGTCCCCTTCATCACCGCGGCCTTCGCGAACGCTCAGGCCCCTGGCGCCAATCCGGTTCTCGCGAGCTTCACGACGAATCCGGCCGTTGCGAGCGCCGTGGCGCGACTCGGCACGTGGGACTTCACGACTCCAACGGGCCTGAAGGAAGGCTACGACGCTGGCAAGGCCGCTGGCGTCGACCCCACCCCCGACCAGGCGAAAGCGAGCGCCGCCGCGACGATCTACGCTCTCTGGCGGAGCCGGTTCATCGCGAACACCATCGACGGCGTCCTCGGCGCGGCGAGCCTGCCGACGCCTCCGAACGCCCTCGCGCTCACCGCGCTCCGGAACCTCCTCGAGCAGTTCGGGGTCCGCGGCGGCTTCGGCGAATCGGGGGTCAACTTCTTCAATGTTTCCGGCGTCGCGAGCGCGTCGGATCGCCGCGACATCATCATCCTGAAGAGCGTCTCCGATGGGCTGGCCCTGCTCGCCGGCGACGGATTCGCGGCTGCCTACGGCCACTCGACGAACCTCGACGACTACCGCTGGGGCAAGCTCCACAGGATCGTCTTCGAGCATCCTCTGGGCGGAGCCTTCAACGTACCATCCTCCGGAGGCGCCTTCCCCAATCCGCTCGGCGACGGCCTTCCCGGCATTCCGCGCCAGGGAGGCTTCGAGGTGATCGACCGGTCGGACAACGACGCCCGCGGGAAAACCGTGAACGGCTTCATGTTCAACGCGGGACCTTCGCGCCGGTACGCCTGTGAGGCGGGACCGGGCTTGATCTCGGCCCAGAACTCTCTTCCCGGCGGCGTCAGCGGCGTCCTTGGAGATCCAAACTACTTCAGCATCCTGCCGCTCTGGCTCACGAACCAGACGTATCCGATGGAGGTCCAGACCGGGCCGCGGCTGCCCTGGCAGTAAAGTCGGCCGGACGCGTCCGGCCATGATGCGCCGCTATCAGGACGCTCGGGAACGTGCCGCAGCAGCTAGAGTTCCGACCGGATGGGGGTCACGAGCCACTCCGTCGCCCTATCTCCTTCGTGGCGGCGGCGAGCGAGATCGCGTAGACGCGGCCCGCTCCCGACATCGCCGCGAGCGGTGACGACGGCACGACGGCGACGGCACTCGTACCGGCCTCTCGAAGCGCGGGAAAAACCTCGTCGCCGACGAGCGCCTCGCCCGACGTCGTCGGGACTCATCATCCTGATGACGGCCGGCTTCATCGCCTTCATGTGGTGGGTCGTGGGACCTGCCGTCCGGATGATCATCGGCAAGGGTGCGTCGGGAACGCCGTCGAAGAACATCCTGGCGTTCGTCCTTCTCCTCCTGATCGGCTCGGCCCTCACGACAGAACGGATCGGGATCCACGCGCTCTTCGGCGCTTTCCTCATCGGCGTCGTCATGCCTCGCGAGGCCGCGTTCCGGGCCGCGCTGATCCAGCGGCTCGAGGAAGTCAGCGCGATTCTCTTCCTGCCTCTCTTCTTCGCGTTCACGGGCCTGAGGACCCAGATCGGTCTCCTCGACAGCGCCGGGAGCTGGCTGATGTGCCTCGCGGTGATCGCGGTGGCGACGGCCGGGAAGCTCGGCGGCTCGATGGCCGCCGCACGTCTTTCGGGGATGGGGACCCTCGATGCCTTCTCCATCGGCGCCCTGATGAACACGCGCGGGCTGATGGAGCTGATCGTCCTGAACGTCGGCTACGAGCTCGGGATTCTCTCGCCGCGAATCTTCGCGATGATGGTGCTCATGGCGCTCGTCACGACGTTCTCGACGGCGCCATTCCTCGCGCTCGCCGACCGCCTGCGCAGACGCCACTCGGCTGGTTCGCTGGCTGTCGGCCCGGCCTGAGCGTTCACGGTCGCGGCGTCAGCGCTTCGCCGCGTAGAGGAGATACGCCAGCGCGATCCGAAGAGGTCGAAGAGGGCGTGCACGACCATCGAGTCGGCGGCCCGCCGGCGCTTCAGGAAGATCAGCGCGAACAGGAGGCCGGTGTTCCCGACTGAACGGCTGCCGTGACGCCCTGGTAGAGGTGACCGAGGCCGAAGATGGCGCTGTCGATAAGCCACGGCGACCGCGAGACCGATCCGGCCAAAAGCGTGTTCGAACCGGCGTCGAGGAGCGCCCACTCGACCGCGACGGCGAGCGCCGTCTTGACGCAGACGAGGACGACGATGGCGTCCACGCTGCCCGGCACGGCGCCGCCCCCGGCTCGAAACAGCTGCGCCCAGACGGAAAAGGCCCAGTAGGCCACGATCAGCAGAACGGACACCGGAAGCGCGAAACGCTTCAGCGCTTGAGAAGGCACCTTCTTCCTACGTGGCCCGCGAGCCGGAGTTTCCGTCCACCTCACGGGCTCGTCGGGCGCGCGCACGCGACGGCGCGCGCGAGGCGCGCGAACTCATCGTAGAGCGCCACGATCCGCGCCGGACCGAGGTGCGTCCGGTCCTGGCCGGACCGCTGTCCTTGCCTAGCGCTTCGTCGTCTCCCGCGCGATCGTGATCTTGAACCCGTCGAGATCGCTCAAGGCGAAGTCGCGCGTGCCCCATGGCTGGTCGCGCGGCTCCTGGTCGAGCTTGCCGCCGTGCGCCACGATCTTCTCCGCGAGGACGTCGACGTCCTGCGTCGTCGTGCAGTACAGCCGGAAGCCCTCTCCCTTCTTCCGGTCGCGGCCCTTCTTCCAGTCGTCCTGTCCGATCATGAAGATGACGCTGCCGGCCCTGAGCTGGACCCCGGTGAGCTTCCCTTCCTGCTCCCAGCGCTCCCCGACGGCGAACCCGACGACGTCCCGGTACCAGGCGAGGCTCTTCTCCACGTCGTTGACCGTGAGGCCGGGTGACGTCGAGCTCAGCTTCAGCGTCTCTGCTCCCTTGCGTCCCTTCGCCGGGGCGGCCTTCGCCTTCTTCGACGGTTTCCTCGAGGGTGCTTTCTTCGCCGTTTTCTTCACTGCCATCTCATCCTCCAGCTCCTTTTTCTCGAGCACGGACAGCATATTCCCGGCGGGGTCCCGGAGTCAGGGAGCGCGCCGTCGATTTTTTCGTCAGCCGTGCCCGGACGCGCCGGCGGACCCCGCCCGCACCCGGTCCACGCTCCACCTGCCCGCGCCGCGACAGGCGACGAAGAGGAAGAGCACGGCGTACAGGAGCGCCAGCTCCCCCTGATTCACCGCGGGAAAGAACTTCGCGCCGAGAGCGAGCTTCCAGTGGAACTGGACGTAGGCGATTGCCATCGTCCCGCTCGCGAGGAACGCCGCCCAAGCTGTGAACGCGCCCGCCGCGATGGCAAGACCCGTGGCCAGCTCGATGAGGCCGCCGAACCAGATCTGCGATCCGGCCGGCGGCCGGAACTCCGTCAGAACGCCGAAGAGGATCTGGAGGCCATGGAAGGCGAACATGAGACCCACGACGACGCGCAGGAGGGCGTAAGCGGCCTCGATCCTGGGCTCCAGGAGCCGGCTGAGCATGAGCATGGACTCTCTCACATCCTCGCCAGGTGCTCGGCGAGGCGCCCGAGCGTCTGCTTCGCGCGCTGCCGCCTGGGACCTCGCCGACCTTCTCTTTTTCCTGCTGCGGTGAGGCCGAAACAAAGGTTCCCGGAGACTGGGTCTCCGGGAACCCCCGGTTTCTCATATCCGCCGCACGGTGAGCGTTCGGCCCTGACGTTCAGCTCACCGCCGATTCCGGTTATCTCGTTCTAATATCGTCGCGACTGCAGGCCTACTTGCCGTTGCCGCCCTTGCGGCCCGGGTTCCCGGGCGCCGTTCCGGCCGGCTCGTCATTCGACCGGCTCGGGTCGCCCTGGTTCGAGTTGCCCGGATCGCAGCCCTCGGGCCCGTTGCCCACGCCCTGGTTGCACTTGACTTTGACGTGGACCACGGTGCCGCCGGCTGGGGGGCAGGCGGTGACGGTGGAACCAGTGAGCGTCACGGCGCCTGTCGGCGTCGAGGTCGAGCCAGCCCCGCCCGCCAAGAGATCCCCCTTAAGTATTGAATAGTTGACCGTGATGTCCGCACCCGCGAGAATGGTTCCCTGGAAGATCGAAGTCGTCAGCGTTGCGGCCTGGGCGACCCACCAATAGACGTTTGGACACGTGGTTCCCGCCGCGCCGCCGGCCATGACCACCGAGAAGTTGGTGCCCGTCAGAGCGCCGGTCCCGCCGGTCCCGATCTTGAAAATCCAGACCCCGTCCGCGGGCCCATTGAGCGTCAACGTGCCCGTCAACGCCGCCGCCGCGGTGAAACAGTAGACACCGGGGGAAAGCGTTACGCCCGCGAGCGTACCCGTCAGGATCTGGTCGCAAGGTATGGACGGGAACGAGTCGTACGCGAAGAGGAAGTCAGCGTAAGCCGCCGTGGCGTTCGTGTAGACCGTCCCCGTCGGCGTGCAGCCAACGGAGGTGCCGGGGGATACGACGCCCACGTCTCCGGTGACAGTGGAACCGGTACATGTGACCGCACCGGCCGCCGGACCGCCAGCCAAGGCCGCGAAGCCCGACGCCGAGCCCAGTGATGGCGCGGATTGAGCCAGTGCCGCGTGAAACGGCACCGCGGCAAGAAGCGCGGCAAAAAGGACAATGGGGACGAGTCTAGATGCACGCATATCAGCCTCCCTGAGACACCGAGGTCTCGCGGAAGATTTCTAGCACGGGACATGCCACTGAGAGATTCGCGCCTTTTTTGAGCAGATTCACGCTGATCGCGGGCGATCAGAGAACCCTGGACGGCAACAGCTACCGGATCCCGAAGCGCGACGTGATCTCCTCGCCTATTGAGCGCCGAGCCCCGATGAGTGACCACGCTGCGCGCGGAGAGGCTCGGCACGCCTTAACCGACTGCATGGGCAAACCTGCCGACCGTGAACGGAAAAGGCGACAGGAAAGAGGCCGCGAGCAACGGTGGCCAACAGGACTGGCATGCCGTGTGCTCTTCCTATCACGTGATTGAACGCCTCAACTCTCTCCTGCGTGTCGAGCTCGCCTCCGTGGCCGGATACCGGAAGGCCCTCCGTACGCTGAAGAACAAGGCAGTCGCCGACACCGACCACATCCTCCAGCTTGCCTCCGATCACCAGCGAACGGTTGCCGCTCTTCAGGGATCGGTTCACGCCCGGGGTGGCGCGCCCGTGGTCGCGGCGGACCCCTGGGCGGGCTCGGGCGACGCCGCCCTCACAGCCGAGGGCGCGATGGTGAGGATGGAAAGCAAGCTGTTCGTGCGCGCGCTCCTCGAGGTCGAGCGGCGGGGTCTCGCGGAGTACGAGGCTTCCTTGACTTCGCTCGACGAGGACGCCCGAGAGCTCGTCGAGCTCGAGCTGATCCCGCGGCAGAAGAGGCACGTGGCCGGCCTCTCCGCCCTGCTGGTCCAGCTCGCGGCGTGATCCCTGCTGAACAGCTACAGTTCCGACCGGATGGGGATGACGAGCCACTCCGTCACCCTTTTCTTCAGGGAGCGTTCCCTCCACATCGTGTGCGTGTAGGGACGGCATCGTGAGAGATCCCGCCGGTAGCTCTCCTTCATCTGTCCGGCGAACGCGCCGTCGTACACGAACAGATTGATCTCCTCGTTCAGATGGAAGGACCGGTCGTCGAAGTTCGCCGATCCCACCGTGGAGAAGACCCCGTCCACGACCATCGTCTTCAGGTGGAACATCGTCGGCTGGTACTCGAAAATCTTCACGCCCCCCTCGAGAAGCAGTCCGAGGGACCAGCGTCCCGCCGCCTTCGTCGCGGGCACGTCGTTCTGCTCATCCGACGGCACGATCACGCGCACGTCCACCCCCCTCTTCGCGGCAGCGACCAGGAGACCGGCCGTCGCGTCGTCCGGAAGGAAATAGGAGTTCGCGATCCAGATCTCCTTCGCGGCGGCGGCGAGCGAGATCGCGTAGACGCGGCCCGCTCCCGACATCGCCGCGAGCGGTGACGACGGCACGACGGCGACGGCACTCGTACCGGCCTCTCGAAGCGCGGGAAAAACCTCGTCGCCGACGAGCGCCTCGCCCGTCGCCTCCGACCAGTTCTCCTGGAACGCGCGCTGGAGGCCGCGGACGGCGGGCCCTTCCACCCGCACCTGCGTGTCGCGCCAGTGCCCCTTCGAATCGGCGTTGCCTCGCCACGGATCGGCGAACCCCACGCCGCCGGTGAAGCCGAGCGTGCCGTCCACCACGAGAACGCGTCGGTGGTTGCGATGGTTGAACACCCAGAGCATCCAGGGCTTCGTCGAGTGGAAAAATTCCACATGGCAGCCGGCGTGGCGCAGGACGTCGACGTCGCCCGCCTTCATGCGCCGGCCCGGGGAACCGATCGCGTCGAGAAGGACGCGGACCGCGACGCCGTGCGCGGCCCGTTCGGCGAGCGCGTCGCGGAAGCGCGTGCCAACCTCGTCCGACCAGAAGATGTAGGCCTCGAAGTTCACGGTCTTCCTCGCGGAGGAGATGGCGGCGAGCATGGCGGGAAAGATCGTGTCTCCGTTCTCGAGAAGCTCGAGCCTGTTGCCGGACGTCATCGCCGCGCCGGGCAGCGCCGACGGCAGGAACGTCGGCGCGTTCAACGTGAAGTCGTGAGGCAGCTCGTAAACGGTCTGCTTCGGGGCGCCCGCCTTCGCAATAGTGATGGCGAATGCGTAGCCCGCCGCGACCGAAACGAGGATGATCGCGAAGACGGGCAGCCGCTTTGGACGCTGGGGCACGGAGGCTCTCATCGATCTCGAGAGTACCCCTTCCCGCTCGCCGTCCGGCAATACTGCCTGCTGGTCGGCCCTCTCATCGCGGCCAGAGGGGAGACGCCAGCTCGATCCGCCAGAGAGGGCCGCCCTGGTACATTGGCCCCTCCGAGCCCACGAAGCCGGGAGCGTGCCCGCCGAGGATCCAGACGGAGGTGTCGTGCGGCTGCTTGCCGATAAGCGGCGCGATCAGACCCACGAGGCCGCCAAGCTCGACCTTGACGTTGAAGCCGCCTGCATTGTGCGAAGCGCCGCCGGCCGAGAACGAGTCCTCCCCCGCTGGAGTGATCACGAGCTTCACCAGCCGCGGCTTCGGTGTCGCCACCAGCATCGACACCTCGGTCGACGCGGCGTCGGGAGCGATGTTCTTCAGCAGCGTCAACACGATTCCGTTGGCCAGGTCCGCGGGCAGAGACATCTGCTCC
>DAIOUV010000030.1:24812-39506 GCA_036759345.1 Acidobacteriota bacterium
TCGTTTCACTCGGATGATCGCCGTTTTTCGAATGCGTCCAGGCGCTCGGACAGCCACTTTTCGAGCGGCCGCTGGGTATCGTCCTTGAATCGCATCTCGTAAGGCTTTCCCGACGCCTCCGAGTGGGAGCAGACGCCAAGGATGAAGTCCCGCGCTGTCTGCACGCGCTTGCCCGCAAAGAAGAGCTTCGTCTTCAAGTGGGACGCCGCCTTAGAGCCGTCGAATTCGGCGCCGTTTCGGAGAAACGTAGCGTCGGAGCGCTCGATCTCCGACAGGAGCCAGTCGATCTTCTCCTGCTCGGCGCCCGGCCGCTTCGCGGCGGCGAGCGGCAGCGCGACGAGGAGAAGCACCAGGAGGAAATGGGTTCTTCTCATGGCTCAGTAAAACGGCTCCCAGATCCAGAACACCAGCTCGGCGAGGCGCTTCGTGAGCCCGCGGCTTTTCCATGCCTGGAAGGTGATTTCTTCACATCTCTTCTTGTCTTCCTCGAACATCGATTCGACCTTCTGCGCGAAGCCGCGGTCGTAGAAGGCGAGGCTCTCTTCCGCGTTCTTGTTCATGGAGCGCGCGTCGAAGTTGATGGACCCGATCGTGGAGTAAATGCCGTCCACGACCATCGCTTTGTTATGCATCATGGTCGGCTTGTATTCGTAGATTTTCACTCCGTTCTTCAGAAGATCCTTGTAGTGGAGCCAGGACGCGGACCGGACCATCGGAAGGTCGATGTTCCGCCCGGGAACCATGACCTGGACGTCGACGCCCCTCTTGACGGCGGCGACGAGCGCGTCCCGGACCTGCCTGTCGGGGAGAAAGTACGCGTTCGCGATGTGGATGCTCTTCTCCGCGGACTGGATCGCGACGTAATAGAGCATCTTCGCGAGCGAGGACATGTCACCGCGTGACGCCTTGATCGTCTGGGCGGACATGGGCCCCATGTGCGCGATCTCCGGATAGAACTTCTCACCCGCCAGGATTTCTCCGGTCGTGAAGGTCCAGTCCTCGCTGAAAACGGCCTGCATCTGCGCGGCCACGGGCCCTTCCACCCGCACCTGTGTATCCCGCCATTCCTTCGTGCTTCGCGCGTTGCCGAGCCAGCTCTTCGCGATGCCGAGCCCGCCGGTATAGGCGATGCGGCCGTCCACCACCAGGATCTTCCGGTGCGTGCGCTTCCCGACTTTGTAGATGGAGAACAGCCGAAGGGGCCGGTACTTCCGGACTTTCACGCCCGCTTCCTTGAGCGGCTGTTCCAGCTCGCCGAGCTTGCTGCCCCAGGCGTCGATGAGGAGCCGTACCTCGATGCCTTTCTTCGCGACGTCGATCATCGCGTCGGCGAACTGGCGTCCCGCCTCGTCGGGCTGGAAGATATAGGTCTCGAGATTGACGCTCGTCTTGGCCTGCCGGATGTCCCTCGTCATGGCCGGGAAGATCTCGTCGCCGTTTTTCAGGAGAGATGCGTCGTTCCCCCCGACCATGGCATTTCCAAGCGCCTCTGCCGACCGGCGAAAGTTCGCGTTTTCGACTGCAAAAGGATGGTCGAATTTGTAGACGTTGCGCTTTTCGGAGCCAAAGATACCGCTCGTGACGGCGCAACCCGACCCGCCCAGAGCCGCGGCGGCGATCACGAGCGCGGCGAGCCGGTCGGCAAGTCTTCCCACCGCCTCGCCTATTCAAGAACTCTGCCAGCCCGCTCGCTATATGGGCTTCGCGTCCATCGATCCGGCGATCGCCAGAGGTCGGCTGCCGGGACACGACGGTCATGAATCTGAACGAGGAGAGGATCGGCATCAACCCCTTCGGAAGGAGGCACGGCTGGAGTTCCTCTCTCTCCGGGGGGATACTGATCTCCCGCGCCGCTCCTCGTTGACCCCCAGCGCGGCGGCGCGGGCGGAGGGATGCCATGGAGCGCTCCGCCACGGCCCTGCTCGAGAGTGCGGCCGACCCGCTTCCCGTCCTCGCGGATGCCCTTCGCATGCTGCCCGCCGATGGCGAGGCTCCTCCCGAGCCCGGCGCTGCCCTTGCCCTGATCTCAGCCGCCGAGCGCGCCCTCGCAGCCGGCATCGTCCCGGCCGAAACGTGGCACCGGTACCTGGACCGGACCCGCCGCCGCGAGTTCCTGCTCGCTCTGCCCGACGCGGCAGCGCGCACGCGCTGGGCGGAGACCACCTTCGGCGCGATCCGGGCTTCGGGATACTCCCTGGCAACGCTCCTTTCGCAGCGCGTCGCCGCCCACCCGGACAGGGTTTTCCTTCAGGCGTCTCCCCGGCCCGAAGCGCCGTGCTGGACGTACGCCCAGACCGAGCGGCGCCTCCGGGGGATCGCCGCAGCCCTCGCCTCCCTGAGCGAAGGTCCGCCCCGCGTGGCGATCGTGGCCGAGAACAGCCTCGACTCCGCCTGCTGCGACCTCGCCTGCCTCGTCCACGGCATCTTCGTCGCGCCCCTCGCGCCCCATCTCCAGGTTTCGGAGCTGACGTCGCTCCTTCAGGGGCTCGGCGCGAATCTCGTCCTCGTCGACACCGCAGACCAGCTCGCGAAGGTGGAAGCCGTCGCGGCCCGGCTCTCGAGCCCCGTTCGTCCGGTGCTCCTCGATGCGGCTGCCCGCTTGAAGCGCGGCACCGCCGCCGTTCTCGGCGAGGAGGTCGGGAAGCTGGGAGCCGAGGAGACGGATCCGGCGCTTCGGGCGCTCTCCCCCTTCGGCCTCGACGAGGCGGCCACCGTCCTCTTCACGTCGGGGAGCACCGGGGCCCAGAAGGGATTCGCCTTCTCGCCCTTCAGCCTGCTCACGAAACGCTTCGCGCGCGCCGCAGCGCTCCCATTCGTCGGCGAAGGGGAGGTCCTTCTCTGCTATCTGCCGCTTTACCACACGTTCGGGCGTTACCTGGAATTGCTCGGCTCGCTTTTCTGGGGCGGAACGTACGTCTTCGCCGGGAACCCCTCGCTGGAGACGCTTCTGGCCGGCCTGCGCCAGGTCCGCCCCACCGGACTGGTCAGCATCCCCGCCCGATGGCGGCAGCTCCACGAACGCTGCCAGGAGCGGTTGGGCGCCGTGGCCGGGCCGGAGGAGGAAGCGGCGGTCGTGCGGGAAGTGACGGGTGGGCGCCTCTCCTGGGGGCTGTCGGCGGCCGGGTTCCTGGAGCCCGCGGTGTTTCGCTTCTTCGAGCGTAGCGGCATAGCCCTTTGCAGCGGCTTTGGCATGACGGAGGCCACCGGCGGCATCACGATGACACCGCCCGGTCTCTACGAGGACGGGACTGTCGGCGTCCCGCTGCCGGGGATCCGCGTCCGTCTGGGCGAGGACGGGGAGCTTCTCATCGCCGGCCCGTATGTCGCCCGCGACATCGACGAGCCGGAGACGGCAGGCGCCGGGGAGCGATGGATCCGGAGCGGGGACATCTTTCGCGTCCGGCCGAGCGGCTTCCTCGAGATCGTCGACCGGGTCAAGGACATCTACAAGAACAGCCGGGGCCAGACCGTGGCCCCGAGACGCGTGGAGCAGCTCTTCGAGGGGGTTCCTGGCATCCGGCGGACGTTCCTCGCCGGCGACGGGCGCGACGACAACGTCCTCCTCATCGTGCCGGACCTGGAGGCCCCGCTCCTCGCCGAGCTCACGTCCGAGGAAGAACGGCAGGCCTACTTCGGTCGGATCGTGGCCGAGGCGAACCTGGACCTGGCGCCGCACGAGCGTGTCGTCGGCTTCGCTGTCCTCGACCGCGACTTTTCCCTGAAGCGGGGCGAGCTGACGCCGAAGGGGAGCTACAGGCGGAAGGCCATGGAGGAGAGCTTCCGCGACCTCCTCGCCTCGCTCTATCGCGGCACCGCCGTGCAGCTCGAGGGCAAGGACCTGCAGGTCCGCGTGCCGCGGTGGCTGCATCGCGATCTCGGGATCCTGGAGGGAGACCTCGTCCTCGGGGAAGACGCTCTCGAGGACCGGCGGCGAGGTCTCACGCTGACCCTCCGCCGGTCGGAGGGCAAGGACACGGTTCGCGTCGGCGATCTGGAGTACACGCTCCAGGGCAGCCTCCTCGACTTCGGCCTTCTCGTCCACCAGCCGCTCCTCTGGCTCGGCAACACTTCGCTGGCAGCCTTCTGTCCGGTGAAGGAAGGGTGGGACCTTCCGCTCGGCGCCCTCTCGCCCCGCGTGAGGCTGCCGGCTTACGGACGCCCGCCAGCGGGTGGCGCCGTTCCCGGGCGGGTCTCGTCCCCCGAGCTCGCAACCTTTCACCAGAGCATCTGCGAAGCGCTTTTCGGAGGGCGCGAGGAGTCTCTACGAGCCGTCGCCGATCTCGAGGACCGGCTTTCCGGCGCGGACGCGATGACCGCGATGGCGCTGAGACGGCGGCTCGAGGCGCTGGCCCGGCACCCTTCGGCCGAGGTTCGCTGCGCGGCGTTCCGTATTCTCGTCCTCGACGATCCGGCCCCCGGCGCCGCGTCCGAAATGGAGAGCTTCCTCGACTCGGGGCTTCCGTTCCTTTCGGCCGAGAGCGTCGAGCAGATCGCGCAGGCCGGCCTGCCGGGGGAAAGGCTTGCCGTCCTGCGCCGGCGGCTGCACGGCTACCGAACTCGTCTTCCGCGTCCCCTGCCTCCCATGCAGGCGGATCTCCTCTCCGACGTCTTCAACCTTCTCGCGCGTCACATCCGGAGGCACCGCGAGGACTACGTGGCGGTCCGCTCCGAGCTGGCCTGGTGGGCGCTGGAGGAGACGAGCTCGCGCGTGGCCCGCACGGCGGCCAGCCTGCTGGACGAGCTGTCGGAGTGGTACCAGCAAGGCCTGCCATCGCGCGCTTCTTTCAAGGGGACGCTCGCGTTCCATGAGGGGCTCGCCGGCGGGGAGCGCGAGCGGATCGAGCAGCTCTTCGACGAGACGGGATTCCTGGAGGAGTCGCTGGAGCTGGCGTGCGGCGAGACGGTGACGCCGGGAGACCTCGGCCCGGCGGGGATCTGGATCGCTCCCGTTGCAAGGGTGAGACAGCACCAGCTCTACCGCGCCGGCATCAACACGCAATCAGGCCGGCATCACGACCTGCTGCTCATCGTCGGCGACGATCTCGACCTTCAGGCCGTCCGCCAGACGAAGCTCTGGATGGAGGCCCTCGCTTCCCCGGCGCAGGGGGAGCCCGTGGTGCCCGCCTTCGGTTGCTTCCGGCCGAAGCTCGGCGCCCTCTCGGTGGGCTGGATCGACGAGCCAACGCTCGCCATGCGGCTCTGGGAGATGGCGCGACCCACGCGCGAAGTGGGGAGGGGCGCGGCCGGGTGGCGAACCCTTTTCGTGAGGGCCCTCGCGGCCTTCTTCTCGGCCTGGGAGGCGAGCGGGCGGCGGCTCGTGCCCGGAGCCGTCTCGCCCGCGAACGTCGTGGTGCCCGGGGACGATTTCCGCGAGGGGACCGTCCTTCTCTCGCTCGCCGGGCATCGGCCTTACGAGGGGCCGTGGTCGCTCGTCGGCCCGATGGTCGCGAACTTCTTCGAGGAGACGTTCGCCCTTTACCCGCGTTCGAGCGCGACGCTCCGGCGTGGCTGGATCGCCGACGCCTGCGTGGAGGCGCTGGGGCTGGAAGATGCGCGGGAGTTCCTCGAAGAGCTTTTGCACACACCGCGCAAGGACGCTCCGGAGGGCGCTGCCGGCGTGCTCTTCGAGGAGCTGGCTGCCGAGAGGCAGTGGCTCGATGCCGCGTTTCATCCGCCGCTGGCTCTTCTCTCGGCCATCCAGCGGTTCGTGGCGTGGGAGGCGCTCGAGCCCGAGGCCCCGCTCTCCGCCCGGGAGGCGATGACGCGAGGCCTCGAGCGCGTCTACCGGCTGGACCGCTTTCCGGAGATCGTCCGGTATCACCTTCACCTGCAGACCACGTTCGCCCGGTCGGACCCTCCCGCGCGACAGGCCTTCGACGCGCTTCTCATCGCGATGTTCCGGCGGCCGGGCGTCTGGCCCGCACAGATGGTGGAGCTGGCCGAAGTCCAGGCCGCCCTCGGAAGCGCCGAGGAGCGCCTCGCGTTCGGCCGGCTGGTCTTCCCCGACTCCGCTCCGGACAAGGACGTGGCGCTCGCGGCCGTGGGCGAAGGCGGGCGGCATCTGGTCGCCACGACGCACACGGTCGACCGCACCGGTGCGCGCTACACAGTGAGAGATCCGCACGACCCGGCCGAGCTCGGGCACCTGGTCCAGCTGCTGGTGAGGTCCGGAGTTCCCCGCGCCTACTCGGAAGGGCACCGCCATCTCGTGGCCCTGGACGCGCGGGAGCGCGTCGTCGCTGGCGTCGCGTACTCCCTGCTTCCAGGGTCGGCGGCACAGCTCGACGGGATTGCCGTCACCCCGGCGCTCCGGGGCCGCGGCCTCTCGTCCGCTCTCCTCAACGACCTCTGCGCGCGCCTGCGCGGGCTCGGCGTGGACGTCCTGACGCGGCATCTCGCCTTCCGCGACATCCCCCTGGGCCACGCCTGGCGGTATGACAGGCGCTGGCGCTGCCTCGTCCGGCCGTGCCGGGCGCTTCCGGAGGCGTAAGCGGGCGGAGCGGCGAAGGGGTCGTGCCCGGAGATCACCGGACGCCGCGTCGCCCCCGGCCGATCGAGAGGAGCGCCGAGGCAGCCGCGAACAGGGCGGCCGCTGCGTAGGCCCAACGAAGCCCGGCCGAGAAGGCCGCCGCCTCCGCGGGGCCGAGCTCCGGCGCCTTGAGAACGCTTGCCGGAACGGCGGCGTAGAGAACCGCCCCCGCCGCCGCGACGCCGAGGACCATCCCGACGCTGCGCGAGGTGCCGAGGAGGCTCGACACGACGCCGAGGTGCTCGCGTGGCGCAGCGCCCATCACCGCGCTGTTGTTCGGCGACTGGAAGGTCCCCGTCCCGAGGCCGAAGACGACGAGGCAGAGGATCACGGGGAGGATACCGTCGCCTTCGGGCCTCGCGGCGAACAGAAGGCACGCCAGCGCGCAGACCGAGCTGCCGCCCGCCGCGAGCGCCACCGTACCGATCCGGTCCGACAGCGCTCCCGCGAAGGGAGCCACGGCGAGGATGGTAAGAGGGAAGGCCGTCAGGACGAGGCCGACGCGCGCCGGCCCCTCGTGAAGGACGCGAGAGAGAAAGAACGGCGTCACGAAGACGACGACGTACTGGGCCATGAAGTTCAGGACGGCGGCGAGGCACCCGAGGCCGAGCGGGGCGCTCCGGAAGAGCCGAAGGTCGAGGAGCGGCTGCGGCGCCCGGCGCTCGATCGCGACGAACGCGGCGCCGAGGAGGACGGCGGCGGCGAGAAGCGCGGCGGCGACGGCGTCGACGCCGCCCTGCTGAATGCGGTTCACCGAGAGCAGAAACGTCGAGAGCGCGCCGAGGACGGCGAGCGCGCCCGGCACGTCGATCCGTCCCGGCCCGCCCCGGAGGTCCGGCAGGACGCGCCGCGCGAACGCGAAAGCGGCGAGCCCGACCGGCAGGTTCACGAGAAAGACGGCGCGCCAGCCGAACGCCGCCGCGAGAAAGCCCCCGAGGCTCGGCCCCACCGCGAGGCCGACGGAGATGCTGCCGGCGAAGAGGCCGATGACCCGTCCCCGGTCGGCGGCCGGGAACGTCCCGGTCAGGATGGCGAGCGGAACCGACGACATCATTCCGGCTGCGAGACCCTGCAGCGCCCGGAACCCGACGAGCGCGTGCATGGTCGGGGCCGCCGCGCAGAGAACCGACGCCGCCACGAAACCGAGGAGGCCGGCGAGGAAGACGCGCCGGTAGCCCCAGAGGTCCCCCAGCCTCCCGAAGAAGAGGATGAGGCTTCCCGCCGTCACGAGGTAGAGCATCGGCACCCACTGCGCCGCCGCGAGGCTCGCCGAGAAAGACCGCGCGATCGTCGGAAGGACGACGTTGACGACGCTCGCGTCGATCGGACCGAGGATCGAGCCGAGCATGACGGCGGCGAGGATCGCGCGCTGTCGGGACGGGCGAACGGGTGTCTCGGGGGTCTCGGGATGACGCCCGAAGAACTTCACTCCCACTCGATCGTGCCGGGTGGCTTCGACGTGACGTCGTAGACGACCCGGTTCACGCCGCGCACCTCGCCCACGATGCGCCGCGAGACGCGGTCGAGGAGTTCGTGCGGGAGGCGCGCCCAGTCGGCGGTCATGAAGTCCTCCGTCGTGACGGCGCGGAGAGCCACGACGCTCTCGTACGTGCGCCCATCGCCCATGACGCCGACTGTCTTCACGGGGAGCAGGACCGCGAAGGCCTGCGAGGTCTGCTCGTAATAGCCGCTCCCGCGGAGCTCCTCGAGGAAGATCGCGTCGGCCTCCTGCAGGACGCGCACGCGCTCCTTCGTGATCTCGCCCGGAATGCGCACGGCGAGGCCGGGCCCCGGGAACGGATGCCGGTAGAGCATCTCTTTCGGAATTCCGAGCTCCTCGCCAAGGCGCCGGACCTCGTCCTTGAACAGCTCGCGGAGAGGCTCGAGGAGGTGGAAACCGAGCTTCTCGGGCAGCCCGCCGACGTTGTGATGCGTCTTGATGACCGACGAAGGGCCCTTGATCGAGACCGACTCGATCACGTCGGGATAAAGCGTCCCCTGCAGCAGCCACTCGGCGCCGTCCACGGCCTTCGCGTTCTCGGTGAAGACGTCGATGAAGAGGCCGCCGATGATCTTTCGTTTCCTCTCGGGCTCGGTCACGCCCACGAGGGCTCCTAGGAACCGCTCCGACGCGTCGACTGCCGTGACGGGAAGGTCGAGGTGGCGGAACGTTTCCATCACCTGGCGGCCTTCGTGTTTGCGCAGAAGCCCCGTGTCGACGAAGACGCCGCGGAACCGCTCCCCCACCGCCTCGCGGATCAGCACGGCCGCGACCGTCGAGTCCACGCCTCCCGAGAGCGCGCCGAGGACGAGGCCGTGCTTCACCTCGTCCTTGAGGCGCGCGACGGTCGAATCCCGAAAGCCGGCCATCGTCCACGTCGGCTTCGCGCCGCAGACGTCGTAGAGGAAGTTTTCGAGCATCTGGGCGCCGTGCTCGGAGTGATGCACCTCCGGGTGGCCCTGGATGCCGTACAGGCCGCGCTCCGGGTCTTCGAAGGCGGCGACCGGCGCGTTTTCGGTGTGGGCCGTCACGGTGAAGCCCACGGGGGCCGCCTCGACGTGGTCGCCGTGGCTCATCCACACCGTCTCGACCGGTCCGAGGCCACGGAAGAGACGGCCGTCGCGGACCTTCACGGACGCCCTCCCGTACTCGCGCCCCGGCGCGCTGCCGACGCGCCCGCCGAAGCGCTGCGCGATCCACATCATTCCGTAGCAGAGCCCGAGGACGGGGACCTTCAGGTCGAAGAGGCCCGCGTCGCCCTGCGGAGCTTCCTTGTCGTAGACGCTCGACGGGCCGCCCGACAGGATGATTCCCTTCGGTGCGAGCTTGGCGATCTCCTCGGCCTTCGCGTCAAACGGAAGGACGACCGAGCGGACACGCGCCTCGCGTATCCGCCGGGCGATGACCTGCGTGAACTGGGAACCGAAATCGAGAACGACGACGGTGTCGGACGGCGCGTTCACGCGCGGAGTATAGGAGCCCGTCCGGGCCGCCGCAGCCGGCCGATCAGGGCGCGCGGTATCGCCGCGATGCCGCCCGCGACGAGCCCGGCCGCTACGGCCGCGAATGCGGCGAGCGCCACGAAGAGCGGTCCGACGTTGATGCCCCCCGGAAGGTCCCCGCCATGCGCGACGCGGTGCAGAGAGACGCCGAAAGCCGGTGCGGCCAGCGCCGTGCCCCCGAGAAAGGCCCAGCGGCTCTCAGGAGGCAGCGCCGCATCGGCCCTTCGGGCGGGGCCCCGCGACCAGAGAGGCGTCGCGGCCGACACCCCGGCGTCGGCGAAGAAAAGCAGCAGGCCCGCGATGAGGTAGGGCGGCAGGAAAGACATGATCGACGCCACGATGAAACGTACCAGGGGCCTCTTCGTCAGGGCGGCCCCGAGGGCGTCGGCGAGGATCGGATACGCCGTGAAGGATTCGGCGGCACGGGGGTGGGCCACGAGGTACGCGATGAGCACGAGGAGGAAGGCCCCCGGAGCGACGAGGAGAAATGCGCGCGCCGTCCGGAACATCGTCAGAGCGACGCGCGCGCGAGCTGCACCGGCGGGCTCCACAGCGCGAGCACGCGTTTCACGTAATCGCGGGTTTCCCGGTACGGCGGCACGCCTCCGTGCTCTTCCACCGCGCGCTCCCCCGCGTTGTAGGCCGCGAGGATGAGATCCGCGTTCGTCTCGCCGAACCGCTCGGCGAGCTCGGCGAGGTATGCGACCCCGCCACGGATGTTGTCCCGCGGATCGAACGGGCTCTTCACGCCGAGGCGCCGCGCCGTGGCCGGCATGAGCTGCATGAGTCCGCGCGCCCCCTTGCGGGACACGGCATATACATGACCGTTCGACTCGACCTTGATGACGGCCGCGATGAAGGCGGGATCCACCTGGTGCTCCTTCGCGGCCGCGAGGATCTGCGAGGAGTACGGGGACGAGAGAGAAGAAGGAGAAGAGGAGGAAGGAGATTCCAAGAAGGCGCGGATGGACCGGCTCGCTTCCGCAGGCAGTCCGGCCGCGATGCGATTCGCGTCCTCCGGCGCAACGGGAGCCGGGCGCTCGTACTCCTCGTCCACGATGCGGTCGACGACGTCGAGGGGAATCGTCATCGCGCCGCCGCCCACGAGGCCGACCGTGAGCCGGTCGCCCTCCACGACTTCGTAGCTCGCCACCCGCAGATGGCGCCCGTCCTCGAAGACGACGAGCGTGGCCTGGGCCCCGGACGCCGCACCAAGAAAGGCGAGAGCGAAGCCCGCCACCGCGGCTCGTCTCAACCTTCCAAGAAATCTTCGGTTCTCTTCGAGCATTGCAGGATTCATTATGCTCTCGGATGCGTCCGGTCGTAGACCTTGCGGATGCGCGACCTCGAGACGTGAGTATAGATCTCGGTCGTGGCGATGTCCGCGTGGCCGAGCATCATCTGAACGGCCCTGAGGTCGGCGTCGTTGTCGACGAGATGCGTGGCGAACGCGTGCCGCAGGACGTGGGGAGACACGGCGGAAGGCGGAAGGTCCGCCTTCCGCGCCGCGGCCTTCAGCGCGAGGAAGACGGTCTGGCGCGTGATCGGCTTTCCGCGCGCGCCGGGGAACACCCATCGCCCCACCGCACCCGGCTTCCCGGCCCGTACCGACTGCAGGTAGCGCGCGACCCAGCGCGCGGAGGAATCCGCGATCGGCACGACCCGCTCCTTCGCGCCCTTGCCGCGCACCACGATGAAACCCTCCGGGAGGCGCAGGGCCTCCACGGGAAGCGTGGCGAGCTCGGAGACCCGGAGGCCGCAGGCGTAAAGCAGCTCGAACAGAGCGCGGTTCCGGAGGCCCCGCGGGGTCGTCACGTCCGGCGCGTCCAGAAGACGCATCACGTCGTCCGGCGAGAGGACCTTCGGAAGCATCGCCCATCGCCGGGCGTTCGTGAGGTCGGCCGTCGGGTCCGCCTCGAGGATTTTTTCCGCGGCGAGAAATCCATAGAGGCCGCGCAGCGAAGAGGTGAGTCGCGCGAGGGTGCGGGGCGACAGCCCTTCCGCGCGCCGGACGCCGAGATACGCGACGATGTCGCCGCGCGTGACCCGGGACGGATCGGTCCGCGAGGAAGCAAGATGTGTCCCGAACGCCGTGAGATCGCGGCCGTACGCCTCGAGCGTGTTCACAGAAAGGCCCTTTTCCGCCGAAAGATAGTCGAGGAAGAGCAAGAGGTGCTTCTGAAAGAAGACGCCGGCCGGCGTTTTGGTAGGAGATCCCGAACTCACTCGACCATTCTACGGAAGCCGGGCCTCTCGCGTCGGGTCACGAGCCCCGGAGGCTCCTGGCGGCCGTCTCGGCGGTGGGGGCCCCCGCGCCGGCCAGATCCGGCAAGGCCGACAAAACCGTCCGGATCTCGGCCTCGGAAAGGACGTGGTCGGAGGCCTTTGCGGCCCGGTAGAGCGCGGCGACCCGCTGGGCCGTGGGCTCGATGCCCCGTTCCCGCAGCCAGAAAATCACGTTCGACTCTCCGGACATCGGGCCGACTTCGATCACTTGCGTGAGGCCCACCATCCCGGCGGGGACGCCGGAGTAGACCCGGTCCGCGAGCCAGTCGTGGCCCTTCGCGCGCGCCTTCACGATCGCGGCCGCGTGGACGCCCGTCCCGGTCCGGAACGCATCTCGCCCGACGACCGGGTAGCCGTCGGGAATCGGCACCTTCAGGCACGCCGACACCCTCGCGACGTAGCGCGAGAGAGCGGACAGATCGCGATCGATCCAGCCGAGGAGCTGGAGGTTCACGAGCAGGAGATCGAGCGGCGTGTTTCCCACGCGCTCCCCCACCCCCAACCCGCAACCGTGGATCCGGTGCGCCCCGGCGCGCAGGGCCGCGAGCGAGTTCGCGATGGAGAGCCCGCGGTCCTTATGGCCGTGCCAGTCGATGCGCACGGCCGGGTTCTCCCGCGCCACGAATTCCGCGAGGAAGCCCACGAGCGCCGCGGCGCCCTCGGGCGTCGCGTGGCCCACCGTGTCGCAGACGCAGATTCGGGACGCCCCCGCCGCGATCGCGGTCCCGTAGAGGGCGACGAGGTCCCCGGGGCGCGCGCGCGTCGTGTCTTCGGTGACGTACGTGACCTCGAGGCCGTGACGCGTGCCGAGCGAGACGGCGTCGCGCGTCAGCTTCATCATGCGCGAGAGGTCCCAGTCCTCCACGTACTGCCGGATCGGCGACGAGCCGATGAAGGTCGTCATCTCGAGAGCCCGGCCCACGCGCTGGGAGATCCCGATGATCGGCTCGATGTCGGAAGCGAGCGTGCGGGCCGCGCACGCCGGGCGCACCGCGAGGCCCGACTCCGTCATCCGGCGGACGAGCCACTCGAGGTCCTCGCGGGAGCTTCCGCCCGCGGCCGGAATGCCGATGACGGCGGTGTCGATCCCGAGCCGCTCCATGAGGACGATCAGCTCGAACTTCTCGTCGAGCGTCGGCGTGACCGCCGACGGGGACTGGAGGCCGTCGCGAAGCGTTTCGTCGACGAGCTCGACGGGAAGGTGCCGGGGCCGGCCTTCGCCGGCGGCGCGGTTCCAGTCGTATACGAGGCGTTGAGGGTCCATCGAGCTAAGATCGCATTATGGTCGATTCACTCGGCATTGTGGGCTACGACTCGTTCCATTTCGTCGTCCAGGACCTCGAGCGAAGCCGCCGGTTTTACGCGGAAGCGCTCGGCTTCACCGAGGTCGCGCGCCCGTCCGCGTCGAAGATCGAAAAAGGCGGCGAGATCGCCTCGGTCTTCGGCGCCGGACAGATCCGGGTCCTCGTCTCCAGCCCGAAACGGAAGGAATCGCGGGCGGCGCGCTTCCTGAAGATCCACCCCGACGGCATCTCCTCCCTCGCGCTCCGCGTGCACGACATCCAGGCCGCCTGGGACTTCCTGGCGGCCCGGGGCGCCACGTTCCTGTCGGACATCGCCGTCGACGAGGTCGAAGGCGGCGCGTTCCGGACGTTCAACATCGCGACGCCGCTCGACGACACCACGTTCCGCTTCATCGAACGGGACGGGAAGTACCCGCACTTCGCGCCCGGCTTCGAGAACGTGGGCGACGGCAATCCGCGTGAGAATTCGCACGGCTTCGCCACGATCGACCATGTGACGTCGAACGCCTACACGATGCTGCCGGTCGTGAACTGGTACCGGGACGTCCTCGGTTTCTCGCACTACTGGGATGTCGAGTTCCACACGGCCGAACTTGGCACGCGCCGCATGACGGGTTCCGGCCTCCGTTCGATCGTCATGGCCGATCCCGGCAGCGGCGTGAAGCTCGCCACGAACGAGCCCATGCGGCCGTTCTTCCGCGACAGCCAGATCAACCGCTTCTGCGAGGATCATCATGGCGCGGGCGTTCAGCACGTCGCGTTTCTCGTGAAGGAGATCATTCCGGCCGTCGAATCCCTGCGGGTGAAGGGCATCCAGTTCCTTCCGGCGCCCGGCGCGTATTACGACCGGCTGCCGAAGCGCCTCGAAGACGTTGCGATCACGAACATCAAGGAGCCCATGGACGCCTTGCGCCGCGACCACATCCTCGTGGACGGCGCCGACGACAAGTACATGCTCCAGATCTTCATGCTCGACGCGATGGCGATGTACGGCGACGAGAAGGCCGGGCCGTTCTTCTACGAGATCATCCAGCGCGAGGGCGACCGTGGCTTCGGCTACGGCAACTTCCGCGCGCTTTTCGAGTCGATCGAGGCCGCGCAGCGATCCGATTCGAGCGCCCTCGAGGTGGTCGGTTGATCGACTGGATGCGGTGCGGGGAGCTTCCACCCAAGCCGCACACGGTGTTCCGCTCGGCCTCCGGCGCGCTGCGCTACGAAGAGTGCCTCACGCGCCGGGGCTTCGACGGCGAGTTCTCGATCCTCTACCACGAGGGTCCGCCGATGACGGATCTTCGGATCGGGCCCGCGACGCCGGGGCCTTTCGACCGGCGCGCCGGAACGCCCGCCCCTCCTCAGCCTCTCCAGCGCCGGCTCGTGCTCGGCGAGAAGGCGCCCGCGGGATTCACGCCGATCCTGATGAACGACGACGTCGTCGCCTCGCTTTTCCGGCTGCCGCGGGAAGCGGAGAGCCCGGACGCGTTTTCGAATGGCGATGGTGACGACCTTTACTATTTCTATGAAGGTGAGGGAACGCTGGAGTCGCCATTCGGCGACGTACCAGTTCGCGGCGGC
>DAIOUV010000030.1:39606-43242 GCA_036759345.1 Acidobacteriota bacterium
TGAAGGTGAGGGAACGCTGGAGTCGCCATTCGGCGACGTACCAGTTCGCGGCGGCCTCCACATCCCGAAGGAATTCAGGAATTCGATCGGCCAATTGCGGATGGATGCGCCTTACACGCACCGCGACTTCGTCCGGCCCGTCTTCAAGGGCCCGCGGCCGGGACCGAAGCGCATCCTGAAGTTCCAGCCGAAGACCGGCCTCGTCCACCTGCCGCCCACGATCCACTCCACGTTCGCCGGGCGTAACGCGCTCGTCTGCTCGTTCGTTCCGCGTGTCACCGACACGCATCCCGACGCCATCCCCTGCCCTTACCCGCACAGCTCGGTCGACTGCGACGAGGTCATTTACTACGTCCGCGGCAGCTTCACGAGCCGCAAGGGCGTCGGGCCGAAGGCCGTCTCCCTTCACCCCGCCGGCGTCCCCCACGGCCCGCACCCCGGCGCGTACGAGGGCTCGATCGGCACGCGCTCGACGGACGAGCTCGCCGTGATGATGGACACCTTCGCGCCTCTGCATCTGACCCAGGAGGCCCTCGCGCTGGAGTCGCCCGGGTACCACGAGAGCTGGATCGCCCGCTGAGCGCCCCGGATCCGCCGGGTTTCGGAAGTGAAGGATTCAGTCCCTCCCCGCACTAAAGGGTTCGAGAGGCAGAACGCATGAACGGCTGCGAAGGCTTCGAGATCGCGATCGAGATGAGGCTCCACGGCGCGGCCGATCAGGATGCTTCCGGGCGCTTGGACGCCCATCTTACGGCGTGCGAGGCGTGCCGTCGGTTCGAAATGGAAGTGAAGACTTCCGAGAAAACCATGAGAGAGAGAGCCCGTCCGCTCGAAAGCTCCTTCGACGACGCCAGGCTCCGGGCGAAGATCCGGAGCGCGCAAAGGAACCCCTGGATTACTCCCCTTCTGGTTGCCGCGGGCTTTTTTTCCTTCATCGCCATCGCCGCACTGGATTCCTGGCTGTACGGACGCCCTTTTGCCTTCGCGAAGTATCCCCGCGTGGTCGTGTTTTTCGCGGCCGTCACCGCGCTTTTCGTTCTGCGCTCCGCCCAGACCGTATTCGGTTTGTGGTGGTCGGGGAGGCACAAGGAGAATCTCCTGCCTGCGCTCCGAAGAGACGTTTCGAGACGGATTCGGGCAACTCTTTTCGCGAACATCGTCATCGGAGGTCTCGCACTTTTCAATTTGCTGTTGTGGCCTTTCATGACTCCGTCGCCTGGAGCCGGCCTCACGCGGCAAGGGATCGGGTTCGTTCTTTTCGTAGCAGGCCTGCTCGGCGGCGCCATCTACGGCTTCGCCGTCGCCCTCCCGCGCCTGCGGCGCGAACGCGCCGAGCTCGCCTGAATGCCGACCGTCCCGTTCGACGCCATCCACGAATCCGCGCTTCTCGTCCGCGCCCGCGATAAGTCGGCCCGGGAACGCGAGGCAGCATTCAACGAGGTGTTCGAGGCCTTTCGGGGCAAGGTCCTCTCGCTCAGTATTCATCTGACCGGAAACGCAACCGACGCGGAGGACGCGGCTCAGGAAGTCTTCCTCGTCGTCTTCAGGGACTTGCCGCGATTCCGGGGGGAATCCCGGCTGTCAACCTGGATCTACAGAATCGCCGTGCGCACGGCGTTCCGCGTCAAGGCGAAGCACCCCCGAACCGCGCCGCTGGACCTCGAACCCGCAGTCGACACGCCGGACCCCGCACTCCAGCGCGAGAGAAGCCGTCAAATCGCCCTGGCCTTGGAGCGTCTCTCGGCCGACCACCGTACCGTCCTCGCCCTCTTCTCCCTCGACGGCCTCTCCCACCGCGAGATCGCCGAGACGCTCGGCATCCCGGAGGGCACCGTCTGGTCCCGGCTACACCTCGCCCGGAAGAAGCTCACGGCCGAGTTGAAGGCGCTCGGCTTCGATATGGCGACCTGAAGCTGAGCCGTCACCCGACGAGTGGATTCCGCACGCTCAGATCGGGAAAGCGGCCGAAGTCCCGGTCGGCCGACCACAGCTCCCTCACGCCATGCAGGACACAGAGCGCCGCGATGCGCGCGTCGTGCACGCGAGGCCCCATAACTCCGCTCGAGAGGATGACTCGGGAGAGCTTTTCCCAGTAACCGATCGCCTCTCCGAGGAGGACAAGAGATGGAGATTCCACCCAGATGGAGACCTGCTCCAGTGCCCGCTCGACAGGCGAAGGCGGGTTGAACACTTTCGGATGTGTCACGACCGCAAGAAATTCGTGAACACAGGGCCAGGGGATCGCCCAGGTTTCATCCGAGGACGCCAGGTTCGCGATGCAGGTTCGAGCCGCCTCGTGTCCCTTCGATTCCGAGCGGTGGGCGTGGACCAGGATATTGGAGTCGACCGCGATCAACCGCCACGCCCCTCGTAAATCAGAGTCCGGATCTCCTCCCAGTTGGACAGATCGACCCCTGGCTGAAGGCCCTTTCCCTTGAAGCTGCCATCGCGCAGCCGGAATCGCCCTTTCCTCCTGCGCCCCGCGAGGACTTCGCGGAGGCCCTCTTCGAGGAGGGAACGCAGGGTTCGCCCTTCGCGGACCGCGGCCGCCCGCGCCTCGCGCATCAACGGGTCGCTGATCTCCACCGTAGTCTTCATATGGGAAACTATATCATCGAATACGGCAACCCATACCAGGGCGGGGCTAGAAGATGAATAGGGCCGCAGCTGCGGCCCTATTCTTCAGGATATGCCAACTCTATATGCCAAAAATTAAGTACCATTTACGAAAGTACTCGGGCACTTAGGCGGGGTTACCTTTCCCGTGCCACTCCAGGAACCAGTAAAGTTCGAACCGCCGCCGCCACGGGCGCCGCCGATGACAAAATTCTTGAAGGCTTCCGGTGTTCCGGCATGGTCCGATTTGTTATATAGGCAAGCGTTGGTGTGTGTCGGCTTGACATCGAGCGCGTTGTAGTCGGAAGGTAAGGGATATGTGTACACAGCGGCCCCCCACTTCCAATTCATGGACGCGCCGGCCACGGTGCTCGCCAACGTTCCCGACCAAGTCACGTTCTTGATGCCGCCGGGAAGACCGGCGGGCAACGGGAGAACGAATCCACCGATGAAGATCTCATCGCTTCCCGAGAAAGGAACGTCAACGCCCCAGGCTCCTGAAGCGAACAAGACGGACGCGCAGCTAGCGGAGGAGAATGTCACTTCGGTAGCCGGCAGGTCGAAAGTCCCTACCCCGGGAACGGTGATTATCTGATCCGTGAACGTTACCGCCTGGGGGCCGGCGTTCGTGGGTATACCACTGATCTTGGCGTTGGCGCTGAACCAGATAAAGCTTCCTGCGGGGATAGACGTTCCATTGAAATTCGAATCAATTGACGACACCTGAGGAATACATTGGTTGGAGGCAGAGTTGCAGGCCGAGACGTTGTTGGTGTCCAGCGTCACTGCGCCGTTTAGTGCAAAAACTCCGCCAGACACGTTTGCGCCCGTAGTCAAAGTGTCACTGGCAACCGCGATAATGGTTCCCTGGAACTGAGTTGTTGTACCCAAGGTCGCGGAGCTGCCGACGGCCCAAAAAACTCCCGGGTTGCAACCGGAAGTTTTTCCATCGACGACAACAGAGGAGCCGCTTGCAGTCGTGAGCGTGCTCCCTATCTGGAAAATCCAGGGGCCCCCGCC
>DAIOUV010000031.1:0-41767 GCA_036759345.1 Acidobacteriota bacterium
GGACGTTACGAGGAGGCCGTCGGATTCTTCGACCGCGCGCTCGCGAAGGAGCCGGGCTCCGCCGTTTTCAAGGCAAATCGCGAGAAGGCGGCGGCGGCCGCGGCATTCCTCAAGCGGTCGGGGCTCACCGTTCCGGAGAAGTAGAAGCCGTCAGTCCCCGGCGGAAGGCAGTCATGATCGAAGCAGCAGAGGGTGTCCTCGAGACTTGCGGCTGGTGTGGAAAGGCTATCCCCGAAGACACGCCCGTCTATGCCTGCGGCATAAAGGTCAGGGACCCGGGCGCGCTCGCGGGCAAGGTCGGCCAATTCGTGTCCGTAATGATGCTGAACGGCGAGAGGCCCTTCCTTGCCATCGTGCCGTCTGAGGATTCCGCCGCGCGGAAGAAAGGGTACGACGCGGTCGTGATGGTGTGTGGAAAGCGGTGCAGGAATCAGATGAAGAAGGCGGCCACCCTTCCACCCGTCGACCGAAAGAGGGTGTCGCGCAACGCCGTCTAACAGCTCGTTGCAGCGGGCTCGGGTGCCCTCGTCGCGTTTCTTAAAGCTTTGCGGCTCGCCGCTGAACTCGATATCGATAGACGCGTCGAAAAAGAAAGTAACATCTTCTCGTCGTGCCGCCGCTGACCATCACGCTGCTCCGGCAGCTCATCCGATCTCGACGGTACGTCGTCACCACCCACGCGACGGACGAGCTCGAGGACGACGCTCTCTCGGTCCTCGACCTCGAGAACATCATCCTCACCGGCGCCATCATCGAACGTCAACGAGACCGCCTCACCCGCGAGGTCAAGGTTGTCGTTCGCGGCCGTGCACTCTCCGGCCGACCATGCTGCGCGGTCGCCAAGGTCGGCCCGACCGGAAGCGGTATCATCATTACGGTCTATGCGGAAGCCTAAGCCTCAGCCCTGCGCTGTTTGCGCCCGCCTTGGCCTCCTGACGAAGCTCGTCACACGCAGCTTCGGTCGGGGCGCCTCCCTTCTCGTCATCGAGGGCATCCCCCTTCATAGCTGCCCGCACTGTGGCGAGTCATACCTCACCGCCGACACGCTTCACGAGATCGACCGCATTCGGGCACTGCGTAAGGCGGTCTCCGTCGTCCGTCCGGTCTCGGTGGCCACGTTCGCGTAGGCTTATCTGGCGCGCGCCCGCATCCATCCCACCACCGGAGTACAGCCCGCCGACGTGGAGAAGTAACCCTTCGTTTATCCTCCGGCCATGCTGTACCGGCTGGAGAACGTCCGCAAGAGCTTCGGGACGAAGGACGTCCTTCTGGACGCCACGTGGCAGCACGATCCCGGGCGGATCGTGGGCCTCGTGGGGCGGAACGGGGCGGGGAAGACGACCGTCCTGAAAATCGTCCTCTCTCTCGTGGAGCCCGACGGCGGCAAGCTGTACGTCGCGGGCGGCACGACGTTCGCCTCTCTCGATCAGGCGGTCGAGCCCGAAGGCGACGAGCCGCTGCGCGTCTTCGTGGCGCGCGCGCAGGAGCCGCTTCTCGCCCTCGAGCGCGAAATGCGGCGCCTAGAGGAAGAAATCGCCACGCACGGGGCCGACGGCGACCGCGCGGCGCTCGACGCGCTCCTCGCGGAACACGACGAGGTGCGGGAGCACTTCGAGCGCGCGGGCGGATACGAGGCTGACTCGCGCATCGAACGCGTCCTCGACGGCGTCGGGCTTCCGCGCGCCCTCTGGGACCGCCCCGTCGGCGAGCTTTCGGGCGGGCAGAAGCATCGCGCCCAGATCGCCCGCCTCCTCCTGACGGACGCGTCCGTGCTGCTCCTCGACGAGCCCACGAACCATCTCGACGTCGCCGGAATCGAGTTCCTCGAGGGCTGGCTCGTCGAACGGAAGACGAGCGCCGGCCTTTCGGCCCTCGTCGCCTCGCACGACCGCCGGTTCCTCGACGCCGTCGCGGATCGCATCCTCGAGGTCGCCCACGGCCGCCTCGAGGAATATCCGGGCGACTACGCCACGTACCGGAAACTGAAGGCCGAACGGGACCGCCTGCGCGCCAAGGAGGCCGAGAAGCAGCGGCAGATGATCGAGCGGACCGAGGACTTCATCCGCCGCAACATCGCGGGCCAGAAGACGAAGCAGGCGCAGGGGCGGCGGAAGATGCTCGCCCGGATCGAGCGCATCGAGGCGCCGCGGGAGGACGCGAACGACGTCTCGATCCGGTTCGAGGAGGCGCGCGTCTCCGGCGGGCGCGTCCTCGAGGCGAAGAAGATCGTCCCGGGCTACGCGGAAACCGGCCCCCTCATGCAGCCTGTCTCGTTCCTCCTGCGCCGCGGCGACCGGATGGCGCTCTGGGGGCCGAACGGCTGCGGCAAGACGACGCTTCTCAAGAACCTCGCGCGCGTCCTCCCGCCGCTGTCGGGCTCCGCCGTGCCGGGCGCCTCAGTCCTCGTCGGGTATTACGACCAGGAGATGGGCGACCTCGCGCCGAACGCGACGGCGCTCGACGTCGTGATGGACCTCGACCCGACGATGAAGGAGAACGAAGCGCGGGACTTCCTCGCGCTCTTCGACTTCCGGGGCGACGAGGTGTTCCAGAAGATCGCGACGCTTTCCGGAGGCGAGAAGGGCCGCCTGTCGCTCGCGCGCATCGTCTTCGGCGGCGCGAACTTCCTGCTGCTCGACGAGCCCACGAATCATCTCGACCTCGACGCACGCGAGCACCTGGAGGACGCGCTCGCGGATTTCGAAGGCGCGATCGTCTTCGTGTCGCACGACCGCTGGTTCGTGGACCGCATCGCGACGCAGATCCTCGAGATCGGTCCGGGCGGCACGGTCGAAGTGCACGACGGTAACTACTCGGATCTGATAAGAAGAAAGAAGGGCCGGGAGATTTCTTCGAAGGTCAATACGGCATCGGCTACGGGCGAAGCCGCGGCCGTTCGAGTTGCGCAGGCGCCGCTCAACCCTTCTAAGAAATCTTCTTCTTCCTCTTCTGAGCGAACGGCCGAACG
This sequence comes from Acidobacteriota bacterium, assembly GCA_036759345.1. Classification (GTDB taxonomy): domain Bacteria; phylum Acidobacteriota; class Thermoanaerobaculia; order UBA5066; family UBA5066; genus Fen-183. Next base: position 2,969 of record DAIOUV010000031.1, read on the forward strand.
GCGGCGGCTCAAGAACGAGAAGATCCTGTCCCTCCTGGAAGAAGAGATCGCGCGTCTCGAAGAAGAGGTGCGAAATCTCGATCTGTCGCTTTCGAATCCCGACGTCTTTCGTGACGGTGAGAAGTCCCGTCAGGTCAAGACGGCGCGCGACAACGCCCGAAGGCTGCTCGAGGCGAAGATGTGGGAGTGGGAGGAGACGTCGCGGAAGGTCCAGGTGGGCGAAGAGGTGACGGCGTGAGCGCCTCAGCGCCTCCCCGGCCTGACACGGCGTCCATCCTGGCGGTCGGGAGCGAGCTTCTCGGCACGACGCGTCTCGACACGAACTCGCTCTATCTCACCGGCCGCCTCGAAGCGCTCGGGATCGGGGTGGTGAGGAAGGCCTGCGTCGGAGACGGCTGGAACGACCTTCTCGCCGAGATTCCCCTCGCGCTCGCGCGCGCGCCGCTTCTCGTCGTGACGGGCGGCCTCGGGCCCACGGACGACGACCGTACGAAGGAGGTCGTCGCCCGGGTGCTCGATCGCGCGCTCGTGCGCGACGAGGCGATCCTCCTCGGTCTGCGGGAACGTTTCCGGCGCCGCGGGATCGAAATGCCGAAGGTGAACGAAAAACAGGCCGACGTGATCGAGGGAGCCGTCGTCCTCGCGAATCCGCGCGGATCGGCTCCGGGATTTCTCGTGACCGCGGGCGGCGGCACCGTCGTCCTCTTGCCCGGGGTTCCGCACGAGATGAAGGGGATGTGGGTGGAAGCCGTCGAGCCGCTCCTCGCGCGTGACGGAACGCCGGGCCTGCACCGGCGCACGCTGAAGGTCGCCGCGATGCCCGAGAGCCTCGTGGAGACGCTCGTCAAGCCCGTTTATGCGGCCTATCCCGACGTGCCCTTCACGATCCTCGCCTCGCCCGGCGAAGTGCAGCTTCAGTTCGCAGCGCGGGGCACGCTCGAAGAGGCGTCCCGCGTCCTCGACGGGATCGAATCCGACTTTCACAAGGCGCTCTCGGGAGAGATCTTCGGCCGCGACGACGACACGCTCGAAGGGGTTGTCGGCGATCTGCTTCGGCTGAAGAGCCAGTCGCTCGCGCTCGCCGAGTCCTGCACGGGGGGGCAGCTCGCGGGCCGCGTGACGGACATTCCGGGCTCGTCGGACTACTTCCTCGGCGCGGCCGTCACATACGCGAACGCGGCGAAGACGGACCTCGTGGGCGTCTCGGCCGGTACGCTCGAACGATTCGGAGCCGTGTCGGAGGAGACCGCGCGCGAAATGGCGCTGGGCGCGCGCAAGCGGTTTGGCGCGACCGTCGGGCTCGCGACGACGGGCATCGCGGGCCCGGGGGGCGGCACGCCGGAGAAACCCGTCGGAACGATCCACATCGCTCTCGACGCGGCGGACGGGACGCGGGTCCACAAGCGGCTCCTCCTGCCGGGCGACCGCGCGCTCATCCGGCGCTGGACGACCTCGACGGCGCTCGGGATGCTCCGCAAGCACCTTCTCGGTGTCCCCGACGGAGGGCGCCGGTGACGCGTGACCTCGTCGCTCTCGCCTCGGCCTATCTGCTTGGCTCGATCTCCTTCGCGGTTGTCCTTGTTCGCGTCTTTCGGGGCGTGGACGTCCGACGGGAGGGCTCGGGCAACGCGGGCGCCACGAACGTGCTTCGCACCTCGGGGAGGGGGCTGGCCGTCCTGACGATGCTCCTCGACGTCGGCAAGGGCGTCGTCGCCGTGCTCCTCATGCAAAGCCTCACATACGAGCCGCGCTGGCTCGGCGGCGCCGCGTGCGCCGCGGTCCTCGGGCACGTCTTCCCGATCTGGTTCGGATTCCAGGGCGGCAAGGGCGTCGCGACGGCCGTCGGCGCGTTTTCCGTGCTGTGCCCGTTCGCGGTGCTCGCGGTCGTGGCCGTCTTCGTCGCCGTGATCGCCGCGACGCGCTTCGTGTCGCTCGGCTCGATCACCGCGGCGTGCCTTCTGCCGCTTGCGATGCGGCTCCTGTTCCACGCGCCCGATCCGGAAGTCGCGGCTGCCTCGGCGGTCACGATCCTCCTCATCGTCTCGCATCGCGCGAACATCCGGCGGCTTCTCGAGGGAACCGAGCTCCGTCTCGGACGGAGGGATTCTTGACCCGACTCGCGATTGTCGGAACCGGCGCCTGGGGCACCGCTCTCGCGGTTCATGGCGCGAACAAGGGGTTGGATGTGGCGCTTCTCGGCCGCCGGCCCGACGTCGTGGCGCGCCTCGCGGAGACGCGCGTCCATCCGGCGCTCCAGGGAGCCCCGCCAATTCCCTCGCGCGTCAAGATCACGACGAACGCGCGGGAGGCGTTCGAGGGGGCTGCCGCCGTTCTCTGGTCGGTGTCGGTGCAGGCGACGGCGAAGGAGCTCGAGAGGCTCGCGCCCCTGCTGCCGGACACGCCTCTCGTCGCGACGTCCAAAGGCCTCGAGATCGGATCGCGCCGGAGGACCACCGAGATCATGTCCTTCGTCACCGGGCGGACGGCCGGACTCGCCGCACTCTCCGGCCCGACCTTCGCTGCCGAGGTGGCGCGCGGCCTTCCGGCGGCGGCCGTCGTTGCGAGCGCGGATCCGGATGTCGCGACGGCGCTCCAGGCGCTCCTGTCCTCGCCCACCCTGCGGCTCTATCGCTCGGCCGACGTCCTGGGAGTCGAGATCGCGGGTGCGGCGAAGAACGTCGTCGCGATCGCGGCCGGCCTCGTGGACGGCCTGCGCCTCGGGCACAACACCCGGGCGGCCCTCCTGACGCGCGCCCTCGCCGAGATTCGGCGGCTCGGAACGCGCCTCGGGGGAAGCCCCGAGACGTTCGCGGGGCTTGCGGGCGTTGGGGACCTTATTCTCACCGCCACCGGAGACCTCTCGCGCAACCGCCGTGTCGGTCTCGCCCTGGCGTCCGGAAAGTCGCTTACCGACGCGGTCGCCGCGCTGGGTGGCGAGGTCGCCGAAGGCGTCGCGACGTCGCCGGTGCTCCTCGAGCTCGCGGAAAAGGTGGGTGTCGAAATGCCGATTGCCGCGATGGTCGCGTCGATTCTTTCGGGCCGGACGACCCCGACGGATGCCGTGCGGAATCTGATGACGCGGGCGCTCAAAGAGGAAAAAGTCTGAGCGAGAATGCGACCTCCGTGACCGTGCGCGCGCCCGCCCCGGGCTCCCAGATCGTCGTGCCGCCGGGGCTCGGCCTGTCGTACGTCCGCGTGGACGAGGCGGGCGACGAACCTCCTCCGGAGAGGGGTCTCGTGGACATTGCGGTCCTCGACATGCATCACGGTTACGCGAACCTCGGACATGCCTCGATCGTGGAGAGCCTCCTCAATTACGCGCACGACGCGCGCCAGAAGCATCCCGGGGCCCCGGCGGTCCGGGTGGTGAGCTACGACGTGCGCCTCGGGCTCGCCATTCCGTCTTCTCCCGCTCGCTTTCCGCTCGTCGTGGGCTCGGGCGGTCCTGGAGCCCTGGATCCGCGCGAGAACGATGGCGTCTCGACGCGCTCGCAGGGGATTCTCGAGGATCCCGCATGGGAGGCGCCGCTGTTTCGCTTCTTCGACGGGGTCCTCGCGAGCCCCGCCACGGCGATGCTCGGCATTTGTCATTCATTCGGTGTCCTCGCGCGATGGGCGGGCGTCGCCCGCGCGGCCTTGCGGGGGCCGGAGAGGGGCGGGAAGAGCGCGGGCATCGTGACGAACATCCTCACGGACGACGCGTGGGCGCACCCTTTCTTCGGCGACTACTTCGCCGAGAACGGGAGCCCGGACGTCACGGTGCTCGACAGCCGCCTGTTCGACCTGCTGCCGACAGGAGCGGGAATCGCGCGGCCTCTCGGCTTCGACTGCGACCGGTCGGGGGCGGGACCGGGGCCGGCCGTGACAATGTTCGAGTTCGCGCGGATGGAGGACGGCACACTGCCGCGCATCTGGGGCGTGAACCACCATCCCGAGATCGGCGATCCCTTGCTCCAGCGCGAAAGGCTCGAGCGGGTCTGGGCGAACGGCGGCGTCTCTCAGGCCTGGTATCAGGAGCGACTCGGCGCTCTGGCCGCCTGGCACGCCTCAGCCGCGGCCGAGCAGGGCCTTCGGCGCACGTCGCGCTGGACGTTCGAGAAGCCCCTGCGCCTTCACCTCGAACGGGCTCTGGACCTCTAACCGCTTGCCGTCCTCTTGCCGAATGCCTCGATGGCGTCCTCGAAGACCCGCTCCCGGATCTCGACGCTCACCCAGGCAGCTCCCACGGGTCGAGGACTTCGAGCCCCGGGAAGGAATAGTCCGCTCGGTTGCGGGTCACGAGCCGCAGCCCATGGACAAGCGCGGTCGCGGCGAGGAGCGAGTCGATGGCGGGCAAGGTGCGCCCGGCCGCGGCAAGGAGCCTTCCCCAACGATCGGCGACGGCCGAATCAACCGGCAGCACGCGACCATGGAAGAGCGTCGCCACGTCTCGTTCCAACCACAAACGGAGGCGTTCTCTGCGTGCTCCGGCCGGCAGGCGCTCCGCGCCTTTCCTGATCTCACCCAGCGTGAGAACGCTGACGAAAAGGCCCGCCGCGGGCGCGCTCCGCACCCACTCCGCGACGCGTTCGTCCGCACGCGGCCGCACCAGCTCCGAGAGCACGTTGGTGTCGACCAGATAGCTCAAAGGTCGATGTCTCGAGCCGGGGACTTGTCGCGCTCGAGGTCGAGGTCGACGCCTACGAGTCCCGACCGGCGAACGAACTCGGCGAGCGAGAGCTTCTTCTTTTTCAGCCGCTCGTACTCCTCGACAGACAGTACGACGGCCGCGGGCTCACCACGCACGCTGATCTCCTGCGGCCCTTCCCGGGCCGACTTCACGACTTCGCTGAGCCGGGCCTTCGCTTCCTGGAGCTGCCAACGTCGCATGGATACCTCCGACTAGTCCGTCTAGTCAGAGACTAGCTCGCCACAAAGAAGGCGTCAAGGGAACTTGATCTCAGTCTAAGGTCCTCAGCGCTTCGCGCCGCCCTTTTCGCCCGGCAGGAGGCCGTGCAGATCGCAATGGCCCCCGTGAGGGTGGTGGAGGGCGCCCGCGACGTCGTAGTCAACGTGGTCGCCGTGGGGAACGCCCTCGTGCCCGCAGGAGGGCCCGTGCGTCTCACCGCACTCGACGGGCGCGCAGGCGCCCGGCCGCGTGCGATCCACCTCGAGGCGGTGCTCGTCGAGATGGTTCTCGTGGGGCGCGTGCAGGTGCCCGTCATGGAGGTAGTCCGCGTGGTCGCCGTGTCGCACGGCCTTGTGGCCGCAGCTCGGCCCGTGCTTATGAGCGTGACTCTCGTGCTCGCGGCAGGACACGTCGGGCCTCCTCGCGCATCGTCGCTCTCCTCGACGCGCGGGTCAACCGTGGGATAATTTTTTCCGGATGAGGCGATTTTCACGATTTCTGTTCGTTGCCTGCCTCGGCGCGGCGGCGGGACGGGGAGAGTGCGCTCCCGCGCGGCAGGTCGCCGCGGCGACGATCGCGCCTCTCGCGAGCCTCGCGGCGATGGTGGCCGGCCCGGAGTGGGACGTCCGCACGGTCATTCCGCCGGGCACGTCCCCGCACGTCTTCGAACCGGCGCCGCGCGACGTCCGGCGGTTCGCGCCGGCGCGGCTCGTGGTCACGGTGGGCGCGGGTTACGACGACTGGGCCGGAAGGCTCGTCGCGGCGTGCGCCTCGGGCGCGGTCCTGCACGACGCGGGGCGCTCTGTTGGCGTCGAACGGGGAGACGGCGGGGATCACGACGGGGAACTGGGCCGGGACCCGCACTGGTGGCTCTCCCCGAGGCGCGCGGCGCGCGCGCTGGCGCCCCTCGCCGAGCGGTTTGCCGCGCTCGATCCGCCGCGCGCGGACGGCTATCTACGCCGTGCGCGCGCCGGCGCCGCGGCCCTGCTCGCGCTGGATGCCGAGCTTGCCGCGCTGCTCTTACCGGTGAAGGGAGCGACCGTCGTCGCCGCGCACAACTCCTGGGCATATTTCATCTCCGACTACGGCCTCGTGGACGGCGGCGCGATCGAGACCGCTCCGGGGCGGGAGCCGTCGCCGCGAGACCTCCGAAAGCTCGTCGACCTTGTCCGCGCGCGAAGGGTCCGCGCCGTCTTCGCGGAACCTCAGTTCTCTCCCGCGGCCGCGCGCGTGCTCGCCTCGGACGCGGGAATCCGCGTCGCGTTCGTCGATCCGATCGGCGGGGTACCGGGGCACGCGGACTACGCCGACCTTCTGCGCTACGACGCGCACGCGTTCCGCGACGCGCTCGGAACGCCATCAAAGCCATGAACGTCGGGGTTCGTTTCGAGAGTGTCGGCGTGCGGCTCGGCGGAAAGCCGGTCGTCCAGGACGCCAGCTTCGAGATTCGTCCCGGGGAGCGGACCGCGTTTCTCGGACCGAACGGGGGAGGGAAGACCACGCTCATGCGGGTCCTCCTGGGCCTCCTCAGGCCGGACGCGGGCCGCGTCGTGTTTCTCGACGACGGCCGGGAGATTCCCCGCCCGCGCGTCGGCTACCTCTCACAGCGCTCCACGCTCCACGCGGACGCTCCCCTCTCGGGCGTGGACCTCGTCGCGCTGACGCTCGCGCCCGCGCCTGGATTCCGTGGCCTCGGCCCCGCACGCGCCGAAGCGCGGGTCGCTCTCTCGCGCGCTGGGCTGCCCGCCGACAAGCAGACCTTGCCCGTCGGGCGCCTCTCGGGAGGGCAGCGTCAACGCGTCCTTCTCGCCCGGGCGCTCGCCGGCTCGCCGCCGCTCCTCATTCTCGACGAGCCCGACACAGCTCTCGACGCGGAAGGCCTCGCCACGCTCCGGCGCCTCGTGGCCGAGGAAGTCGCGGCGGGCCGCACCGTCGTCTACGTCACGCACGACAGCGACGCGATGGGAGGGGCCGACGCCGTCTTCAGCGTGGACGGGCGCGTGAGCGCGGGGACGCCCCTCCACTCGCACGGGACGGCCTCGTGACCGAGTTCCTCGGCTATCCGTTCTTCCAGCGGGCGCTCCTCGCGGGCGCGCTCGCGGCGCTCCTCTGCGGCGCGCTTTCGTTCTTTGTCGTCCTGAGGCGCCTCGCGTTCGTGGGCTCAGGCGTCGCGCACGCGGCGTTCGGGGGTGTGGCGCTGGCCACGCTGGCCGGGCTGCCGCCGGGCCTTGGGGGTCTCGTCGCGTCGCTCGCCGTGGCAGTCGCGACGGCCCGGGCGTCGGAGAGCGCGGACGTCACGGAGGACACCGCGGTGGGCGTCTTCACCGTCGCGGCGATGGCCGCGGGCGTCGTGGCGCTCGGCTTCGTGAAGACGAACGTGGATCTCTTCGGTCTCATGTTCGGCAACATCCTGACGGTCGATCCGTCGGACCTCCTGATCCTCGCGGGGGCGACCGCGGGAGTCCTCGTCGCGCTCGCGTTCTTCTTCCGGCCGCTCCTTCTGGCCTCCGTCGACGAGGAAGGCGCGCGCGCGGCCGGGGTCGCCACGGGAGGGATGCGGCTCCTCGTGCTCGCCCTCATCGCCGTCGCCGTCGTCGTCGCCCTGAAGGTCGTCGGCATCCTCCTCGTCTCGGCGCTGCTCGTCCTGCCGGGCGCCACCGCGCGCCTGCTCGCGAGCCGCTGGCCCGGTTTTCTGACGGGCTCGATCGTCGTCGCGCTCATTTCCGTTCTCGGGGGACTGCTCCTCTCCGTGGCGCTCGACCTTGCGCCCGGCGCCGCGATCATCCTGCTCGGGGCCTCCTTGTTCGTCGGCGCGCTGGCCGCGGCGCGGGCCCGTTCGACGTTGCGCTGACGGGTTTATCCTCCCGTCATGACGGCATCCTCAGCAGGCCCGGTCGGGACACTTCCGAACAAGCTCGTCCTCGTCCGACACGGCGAGAGCACGTGGAACCTCGAGAACCGCTTCACCGGATGGGTGGACGTCGGCCTCTCGCCAAAAGGCGTCGAGGAGGCGCACGCCGCCGGACGACTGCTCAAGGCAGAGGGATTCCGCTTCGACCGTCTCTATACCTCTCTCCTGTCGCGCGCGATCCTCACTGCGCAGATCGTCCTCGAGGAGCTCGACCAGCTCTGGATTCCCGTCGAGCGCTCGTGGCGCCTGAACGAGAGGCACTACGGCGCGCTTCAGGGCCTCAACAAGAAGGAGACGGCGCAGAAGTACGGCGACGAGCAGCTCTTCAAGTGGCGGCGCGGCTACGCGATCACGCCGCCGCCCCTCGACGCGCAGGACCCCGGCCATCCGCGCTTCGACCCGCGCTACGCGGGCCTTCCGCCGGAGATCCTCCCGTCCACCGAGAGCCTCGCGATCGTCGTGGACCGCTTCCTCCCGTACTGGTACGACGCGATCGTCCCGCGCCTCGCGCGCGGAGAGCAGGTGCTCGTCGCGGCTCATGGCAACAGCCTGCGCGCGCTCGTGAAGCATCTCGACGGCATTTCGGACGACGAGATCCCAGAGCTGAACATCCCGACGGGTATTCCGCTCGTCTACACGCTCGACGCTTCGTTCCGGAAGGTCGACAGCCGGTATCTCGGCGACCCGGAGGCCGCGAAGAGGGCCGCCGAATCCGTCGCGAAGCAGGCGAAGACCTGAGGTGGCGGTCTGCCGACCGCGCCCGCGCGGAGCGGCTCCCGGACTCCTCGCGGTCACCCTCATCCTGACGTCCCGCGCCGCGGCGCAGACCCCGCGGATCGAGATGACGCTCCAAGAGGCGCTCGGCCGCGCCGAATCCTCGCCGGACGTCATCGTCGCCCGCTCGGCCCAGACGGTCGCGGAGAGGGCGATCGCCGTTGCCCGGGTGCCGCGGCCGCCGACGTTCACGACCTCGACACACTCCGTCACGGCTCGACTCGGACTCTCGCTCTCGGTGCCCCTGCGGTGGGGCGGGCAGCGCGGGACGGCGGTCGACGTGGCGCGGGCGGAGCGGGACGCGGCGGCGGCCGACACGAGCGCGGCCGTGGACCGGGCTCGCGAGGCTGTGACGGCGGCGTGGCTCAGGCTCGAGGCCGACGAGGAGCTCGAGTCCCTCGCGAGGGCCCGTGTGGATCGGCTGGGACGCACGGCGGGTGCGGTGCGGGATCTCTTCGACGCGGGGCGTGTGCCCCGCGTCGACGTCGTCCGTGCCGAGGCGGAGGCCGCGAGCGCGCGCGCAGACGTGTTCACGGCTGCCGCGGAAAGGCGCGCGGCGAGCGCGGCGCTCGCCTTTCTCGTCGGGCTGTCGCCGCAAGCCGAAATCGGCGCGGCGGGCGAGCGTCCCCCTCCCGCGCCTTTGCCCGAGCTGTCGTCGCTTCTCGCGAAGGTGTCGAGCTCCGCCGAACTGCGGGCGGCCGACGCCCGCGGACGCGCGGCGGCGGGGCGAGTCCGAAGGACGAGGCGCGAAGGCCTGCCGGCACTGGCGCTCGAAGGCGGCGCCGACATCGACGATCCGACCCAGGAGGGGACCGACAAGCATCTGTCCCTCGGGCTCACGATCCCGATCGGCCCGCGCGCCATGGTTCTCGTTTCGAGCGCCGAAGAGGAGCGCGCCGCGGCCGACCGGGCCCGTCTCGTACGATCGGTCGAAGCGGAGGTCGTCTCGACCTGGAACCGCGCGGAGGCGTCGCGGCAGCGGCTGGAAGTGCTCGACGGCGCCACGATCCCGGCTGCCCGCGAGGCGGCCGAGCTCTCGCGCATCGCCTATCAGGAGGGGCGGCTGGATCTCCTGCGCCTGCTCGAGAGCGAGCGTACTCTCGCCGACATCCGCGCGAATCGAATCGAGACGTGGGTCCTGTGGGGAAGTCAGAGAGCGAGCCTCGAGCGGCTCGTGGGAGGAGTGTTGTGAAATGGCAGGCGGCCGTACTTTTGGGCACGGCTCTGGGCGCGGCGGCTCTCGCGGCGGGCTGTCGCTCGCGCGACGGGACTGAGCCCGCGCCCAAGGCGATCCACGTGCGTGTCACGGCCGCCTTTCTGCACGACTTTACCGTCCGCGCCCGCGTCGCGGGCCGCCTCGTGCCGCCCGTCGACCGCCAAGCCTCGGTTTCGGCGCCCGTTGGCGGGCGGGTCCAGGAGGTGACGGCCCGGGAAGGGCAGCGCGTGAGGCGTGGAGACGTGCTGGCGCGCGTCGACGCGCGGCAACTTGAGGACGCCGAGCGTTCGGCCGAAGCCGCGTTGAAACGTGCGGAGGCCGATCGTGCCTTGAAGGGTGGCGTCGCGAATCGGTCCCGCGAGCTCTACGAGAAGGGTGTCATCGCCCGGCAGGAGGCCGACTCGGATGCCTCGTCCGCCGTCGCCGCGGAGTCCGCGGTCGTCGAAGCGACCGCGAATCTGACGACGGCGCGTCGCAACCGGGGCTATGCCGAGATCGTGGCGCCCTTCGACGGGGTCGTCGTGCGCGTTCTTCGTCATCCTGGCGAGCAGGTGGACGGCACGGCCGCCACGCCGATCGTCGAGGTGGCGGGTCTCCAGGCGCTCGAGGTGACGGCCGACGCGCCCTCCGAGGTCCTGGCGCGGCTCCGCGCAGGAGACGAGGCGGAGGTCACGCTGGGCTCGGGCGAGAAGCTCCCGGCTCGCGTCGCGCGCGTGTCCGGCGCGCTCGACGCGGCATCGGTCGTCGGAGGCATACGCCTCGCGTTCGTCGGCGCCTCGCCGGCGCTGGCGATCGGATCGCCGGTCGACGTGAGTCTCGCGGTGGAGCGCATGAAGAACGTTCTCGCCGTGCCGAAGCGCGCGGTGCGCCGCGGAGCGGAGGGAGGCGCCGAGGTCGTGGCGGTCGTGGAGGGGAAGGCGAAGTCCACTCCTGTCGTCACGGGTCCCGAAGACGGGGACGTGATCGCCATTCGCTCGGGACTGAAGGAGGGGGACGTCGTCGTGGTCGAGGATCCGCTCGGCCTCCCCGATGGTACGGTGCTGGAGATCGCGCGTTGAGGTTCTTCGATCGGCTCGTGCGCCAGCGCGCGCTCGTCTTCGTCGCGACGATCGGCCTCATGCTGGCGGGTCTCGTCGCGGCGGGGAAGCTCGGCACGGGCATCTACCCGGAGATCGAGTTCCCGCGAATCGTCGTCATCGCGCGGACGGCGGATCTTCCGCCCGAGGAGATTCAGGCCGCGGTCGTCCGGCCGCTCGAGGAGTCGCTCGCGACGGTCCTTGGCCTCCGGCGGCTCCGGGTCCGCATCATCCGGGGTGCCGCCGAGCTGTCCCTTCAGTTCGTGGACGGCACGGACATGTGGCGGGCGCTCCAGCTCGTGGATGCCGCGGCCGCGAGCGCCCGGTCGAACCTGCCGCCGGGCGTCGAAATCGAAACGCAGAAGGTCACGCCGGCGGACTTTCCGATCCTCTCGTACAACCTCGTCGGAGGCGACGCGACCGAGCGGCGGGAGGTGGCCGAGCAGGTCGTGCGGCCCGTCTGCGCGCGCGTGCCCGGCGTTGGGCGCGTCGAGATCGTGGGCGGGGATCCCCGCGAGATCGAAGTCGTCATGGACCCGGGACGGCTCGCCGCCGCCGGATTGCGTCCGACGGAGCTCGCGCGCCGGGTGGGGGACGGCCTCGCGCGGCGCGCCGTGGGACGCTTCGACTCGCTTCGACAGACGGCCACCGTTCTCGCGGAGTCGCCTTCGCTGAGCGCCGCGACGCTTCCCGACCTCCCGATCGCCTTGAGCCGGCAGGGGAGCGTCCGCTTGGGCGCGCTGGCGGAGGTGTTCGAAGGAGCGCCGGACCGGGTTCTCGGGGTCCACGGGCCCGAGGGTGACGCGGTGCAGGTCAGCATCTCGCGCATGCTGGGCGCGTCGGCGCCGGACGTGGTGCGGGGCGTCGAAGCCGCGGTGCGTACGTTGCGTCTTCCGCCGGGCATTTCGTTGAAGGAGGTCTACAACCAGGGAGGCCTCATCCACGAGTCCATCCTCGGGATCCGCGACGCGATCGTGATCGGCATCCTTCTCACCGTGGGGGTCCTCGCCTTCTTCCTTCGCGACGCGCGCGCGGGACTTCTCGCGGCTCTCTCGGTTCCGGTGGCGCTCGTCTCGACTTTCTTCGGGATGCAGCTCTTCGGCCAGACCCTGAATCTCATGTCGCTCGGAGGCATGGCAATCGCCATCGGTCTCGTCATCGACGACGCGATCGTGGTCGTGGAGGCGATCGCTCGGCGGCGGGAAGAGGGATCGGACCCCGCGAACGCCGTTGCGGAGGGCCTTCACGAGATGACGTCGCCCGTCGTCGGCACGACGGTCACGACGATCGTCGTCCTCGTTCCCCTTGCGCTCATGACCGGCCTCGTCGGGAGCTTCTTCAAGGCTCTCGCGCTGACCCTTTCCGTGGCGGTCTTCGCGTCGCTGCTTTTCGCGCTCCTCGTTCTCCCTCTCCTGTCGCTGCGCCTTGGCGCGCGTGCGCGGATCCCCGGGGATCGTCTCGAGCGGGGACACGGGGCCGCCCTCGCGATCGCGCGGAGGCACCGCTTCGCCCTCGCCGCCATCACGCTGTCGCTCGTCGTCGCCGGAGCGCTGGTCGCACGGCGCATGCCGTCGGGATTCCTTCCGGAGATGGATGAAGGAGCGTTCGTTCTCGATTACTTCCTGCCGGCGGGAACGTCTCTCGCCGAGACGGAGCGGGCCGCCTTGAAGATCGAGGCGCTGCTCGTCAGGACCCCGGGTATCGACTCCTGGAGCAGGCGGACGGGCGCCGAGCTGGGGCCCGCGACGGCGACGCTCATGAGTCGCGGCGACATCGCGGTCCGCCTGGTCCCCCGCTCTAAGCGAAGGGACGCGGAGGAGATCATTGCCGGCCTGCGCGCGAGAGTCGAAGCGGAGCTGCCGGGGGTGCGCGTGGAGTTCGTGCAGATCCTCGAAGACGTCCTGAACGACCTCTCCGGAGCGCCCCGTCCGCTCGAGGTGAAGCTCTTCGGTCCGGACGAGAAGGTCCTCCGCGGCCTCGCCGGCGCGCTGGCGGCGAGTCTCGCGGACGTGCCGAATCTCGTCGACTACTACGCGGGCGTCGAAGGCCAGGTGCCGATCCGGCGGTTCACGGTCGACACGGAAGCGGCCCTCAGGCTCGGGATGTCGGCGTCGGATGTGTCGGACGATCTTTCGACTGCGCTTCAGGGGCGCGTCGTGGGATCGGTTCCGCGCCTCGACCGGCTCGTGCCGGTGCGGGTGAGGCTCCCGGATTCGGTTCGTTTCGTCCCGGCCTCAGCCGGATCGTTTCCGATATCCGTCAACGGGACGACGCTTCCGGTCTCGCGCCTCGCGCCGTTCGCAGACGGCAGCGGCGCGAGCGTGCTCTATCGCGAGAACCTTTCGCCCGTCGTACCGGCGGCAGCCGACGTCGAGGGGGGCGATCTCGGCGCCGCCGCGCGCGCCGTGTCCAGCCGGCTCGCGAAACTCTCGCTGCCGAGGGGCTATCGCGCGGAGATCGGGGGTCGCGCGGAGAGCCAGGGCCGCGCCTTTCGCGACCTTTCGGAGGTCCTGGGCCTCGGAGTGCTCGCGGTGTTCGCGGTCCTCGTCGCGCAGTTCCGGTCTGTGAAGGCAGCGCTTCTGGTTCTCCTCACGGTTCCTTTGGCGCTCTCGGGCGGGGTCCTCTCGCTCTATGCCTGCCGCGTGCCTTTGAACGTCTCCTCCGTCATGGGGCTCGTCCTTCTCGTGGGCCTCGTCGTGAAAAACGGCATTCTTCTCGTCGAAAAGGCGCAGGAGCTCGTCGCGAAGGGAGACGAGCCCGCTGACGCCCTGATCGCGGCCTCCCGTCGGCGGCTCCGGCCCATCGTGATGACGACCCTCTGCACGGTCTTCGGCCTGCTCCCCCTCGCCTTCGCCTTCGGGGCGGGGTCGGAGCTCCAGCGGCCGCTGGCGATCGGAGTCGTGGGCGGGCTCCTCGTCTCGACGCTCGCGACGCTCGTCGCGCTGCCGCTCCTCGGGCCCCACCTCCTGGAGGCACGGGCGCAGGCCCGCGCCGCCACGCCATCATCGGCGCCGAACCCGCTGTGAACGCTCGACTTGCGCCTCGGCTCGCCATCTGCTAGAGTCACCAGTTCTGTCGAAGGAGTTCGAGATGTCCGGAATCTGTCAGGTCACGGGAAGACGCGCGGTATCGGGAAACAAGGTTTCCCGCGCGAACAACAAGACGAAGCGGCTCTTCAAGCCGAATATCCGCTCGCAGCGGTTCTGGCTGGCCAGCGAAAACCGCTGGGTGCGCCTGCGCGTTTCGACGGCCGCGATGCGGACGATCGACAAGAACGGCATCGACGCCGTCGTCGCCGGGATGCGCCGCGAAGGGAAGAGGGTCTAGTCCATGCGCGAGAAGGTGAAGCTCGTCTCGACCGCGGGCACCGGGTACTTCTACACGATTACGAAGAACAAGAAGATCCATCAGGACAAGATGGAAGTGAAGAAGTACGACCCCAAGATCCGCAAGCACGTCCCCTTCAAAGAGTCGAAGATCTAGCGCGTGGCGAGAATCCTTCTTGCTACGATCCACAAGGAGGATTCATGAAGAAACTCGCTGCCGCCCTTTCCGGCTTCGCCCTCGTCGCGCTCGTCCTCGTCACGGCCTCGCCCGCCGCCGCCGCCGAGCAGACCTGGAAGGACGTGACCGTCATTGACAAGATGTGCTTCGCCAAGTTGAAGGACGCTCCCGAAAAGCACACCAAGGACTGTCTCCAAAAGTGCGAGAGCTCGGGCTATGGCGTCATCACGGCGGACGGGAAGGACAAGAAGTTCGTCAAGTTCGACTCCAAGGGAAACGACCTCACCGTCGCAGCCCTCAAGACCGCGAAGAAGACCGAAGGCCTCAAGGCCACCGTTGTCGGCGAGATGTCCGACGGCATGATAAAGGTCAAGTCGGTCACGTTCGACTGAGCAGATCGCGTTTTTTCCACCCGACCGGGACGGCCCGCCCTCCTTGAGGATCGCGGGCCGTTTCGTTTGCCGGGGAGGATTCCGTGAAAAGGCAGGCTGGTCCTCGGACTCGAGAACAGGAGGAAGAGCCTGTAGAGATCTCTCCGGCCTCTTCTGGGCAGCACGTCGCACCACGAAGCCTCCACGACGACCCCGTGAAGAACGTCCTGAGCAGTTACATCTAGAGGATGGCGGACGGTGCTCGCTTAGGGGCTCTTCGGGTTTCCCCACGTGTCGACTTCGATGGGGGCGGACAGTCCGAGGTTCTTGAGCTGCGGAAGGACCGCGGCCTTGTCTCCCACGAGGACGAGGACGCCGCGGTCGAGCGGGATGGCGGTCTTCGCGGCCGCGTTCAGGGCGGCGGCATCGAGGGAGGATTGCGCCACGAGGTCCGCGCCGAGGGTCTCGAAGGGAGCCCCGAGCTCGGCGTAGTTCGTGGCGGTCGCCAGGATTCCCGAGAGACCCGAGAAGCCCTGCACGGCGCCGTTCTTCACGATGTCCCGGGCCTTTCCGACCTCCTCCGGCGTGACGTCGCCGCGCGAGAGGCGAGAGAACTCGGACAGAAACTCCCGGAGCGACGCGCCGGTCACCTTGGCGGTCACGTCGGCGCCGGCGGTGAACGCGCCGGTCGCGCGGCCGAGGCCGAAACGGGAGGTCGCCCCGTAGGTGTACCCGTTCTTCTCCCGCAGATTCTGGTTCAGCCGGCTCGTGAAGCTACCGCCGAGAATGGTGCCGAGAAGGCGAAGCTTCGGCCGTGCGGGATCCGCGAACACCGGCGCGGGGGCGGCGAACCGCACGACGGTCTGCGGCGCCTCGGGGCGGTCCACGATGAGGAGCCTCTGCCCGCCCGCCCGGGATGGCGTCGCCGGGACCGGGACCACGGGCGGTTTCCCTCCTTCGGCTTTCCAGTCGCCGAGGGCCCTCTCGAGCGCGGCTTTCGTCTCGGAGGCGGAGAGGCTTCCCGCGACGAGGAGGGTCGCGAGGTCGGGCCGGACGAGCGCGGCGCGTTCGACCTTCACGCGCTCGAGCGTGATCGCCTCCACGGAGGTCGGCGTACCGTCGACGGGCCAGGCGTAGGGATGCCCGTCGCCATAGAGCGCGCGGCTCACGACCCGCGCGGCGACTTCGTCCGGTCTCTCGTCGGACTGGGCGAGGTCGTCGAGTAAGAGCCGCTTGACGCGCGCGAAGTCCTTTTCCTCTAGCCTCGGCCGGCGCACGGCATCCGCGAGCAGGGAGGCGCCCTTGTCGAAATTGCGCGAGAGCACGGTCATGCTCACTTCGAGCGCCTCACGGCCGGCCGTGGAGGAGAACCGTCCTCCGAGCGCGGCCACGGCCTCGCCGAAGCGCAACGCGTCGAGATCGCCCGCGCCCTCGTCGAGCATCTGGGCCGTGAGGGATGCGAGGCCCGCGTCGCGGCCGTCCGCGGCCGTCAGCGCGCCGCCCGGCTGGAAGAGGAGCCGGGCAGCCGTCAGCGGCAGCTCGGGCGTGCGCCAGAACTGAACGGGAATCCCGTTCGCGAGCGTGAAGCGCTCGGGCGCGGGCGGGCGGAACGCGGCCGGCGTGCCGTCCTTCGGCCGCGCGTCGCGGGGGCCGGGCCCGCGCCTCGGCTGCTCGGGCAGGACCCGGAAGATGACGCGGGCGTTCTGCGTGATCACGCGCCGCGCGGTCTCGACGACGGCCGCTCTCGTCGCGTTACGATACTGATCGAGATCCCGCTGGAAGCTGTTCGGCTCGCCCCAGAAGAACTCGTACTCGTTTAGGAAGTCGGCGCGCGTTTCGAGGCGCTGCAGCGCCGAGAGCTTCCCGGCCTCGACCGTGGCCTTACGCTCGTCGAGCTCCTTCGCGGTCGGGCCGTCCTTGAGGAAGCGCGCGAGCTCCTCGTCGACGATCTTCTCGACGCGGTCGAGGTCCGCGCCGGGGCGCGTCTGGACGTCGATGCGGAAGACCGAGCCGAGCAGCTGGCTGTTGTTGCTCGCGTTCACCGAGGCCGCGAGCGCTTCGTCCACGATGAGGCGCTTGAAAAGCCGGCTGCTCTTTCCGTCGGCGAGCAGGGCTGCGAGGAGATCCGTCTCCGCGTCGCCGGGGCCAAATCCCTTCGGCGCGTGATAGGCGAGGGTGATCTGGGGGAGCTGGACCTTGTCGAACGCGACGCCGCGCTTCACGCCGTCGAGGGTCGCCGGAGGCACCGGCCGCCGCGGCACCTCGGCGCCGCGCGGCAGGCTGCCGAAGAGCGTCTCGACGAGCGGCCGGATCGCCTTCGGATCGAAGTCGCCCGCCACGACGAGGCTCGCGTTGGACGGCGTGTAGAACGTCGCGAAGAAGTCCTTCACGTCGTTTACCTGCGCCGCCTTGAGGTCGTCCTCAGTGCCGATCGTCGCGAAATGGTACGGGTGCGCGGCGGGGTAGAGCAGATACTGGATGGCGAGCTCGGCGCGGCCATAGGGCTGGTTCTCGTAGCTCTGCCTCAGCTCGTTCAGGACGACGTCCCGCTGCAGGTCCAGCTTCTTCTGGTCCATGGCCCGCGCGAGGTCCTCGAGCCTGTCGGCGTCGAGCCACAGCAGCGTGGGCAGGAGGGAGGCGGGGCCGGAGGAGAAGTAATTCGTCCGGTCGGCGGACGTCGACGCGTTGTTCGAGCCGCCCGCGGCCTCCATGAGCCGGTCGAAGTCGCCGTTCGGGACTCGTTCCGTTCCCATGAACATCAGATGCTCGAAAAGATGCGCGAATCCGCTCCGGTGCGGAAATTCGTCCTTGCTGCCCACGCGGTACCAGAAGTTGACGGAGGCGATCGGAAGAGCATGGTCCGGATAGAGGATCACGGTCATTCCGTTTTTCAACGCGAATTTTTCGACGGCAAGGCTTTGCGCGGGAGCGGAGGCGGCGAGGACGAGGACGAAGGCGAGGGCGATCGGGAATACGCGTCGACTCATACCTGTTAGGATAGTTCCATGAGCGAGAACAGCAACGGCAGCCGCCGCGGTTTCGTCAAGACCGCCGTCCTCGCCGCCGCCGCCCTCGCCGCAAACGACGCGGGCTTTCCCGCGATCGCGAAAGGAGCGTCTCCCATGATTCTTCCGCCGCTTCCCTGGGCCGACAACGCGCTCGAGCCCTTCATCTCGAAGAACACGATCGGTTTCCATTACGGCAAGCATCACAAGACCTACTTCGACAACCTGAACGGTCTCATCGCGGGCAAGCCGGAAGCCGACATGGACCTCGTCGCCATCGTGAAGGGCGCCGCGGGCAAGGCCGACAAGACGGCCATCTTCAACAACGCAGCGCAGGTCTGGAACCACACGTTCTACTGGAACAGCCTGCGCCCGAAGGGCGTCGCGAAGATGCCGAAGGAGATCGCCGACAAGCTCGGCGCGTCCTTCACCGGCGGCATCGAGGGATTCAAGAAGGAGCTCACCGACGCCGCGATGGGGCAGTTCGGAAGCGGCTGGGCGTGGCTCGTGGCCGAGGGCGGGAAGCTCAAGGTCGTCAAGACGCCGAACGCGGAGAACCCGCTGACGACGGCCGCCACGCCGCTCCTCACGCTCGACGTCTGGGAGCATGCGTACTACCTCGACTACCAGAACAAGCGGAAGGACTACGCCACCGCCGTGATCGACAACCTGCTGAACTGGGATTTCGCGGCGAAGAACCTGCCGAAGGGGTGACGTCAGCCGCGCCCGGCTTCGAGACGGCGGACGTACCAGTCGACGCCGTCCTCGAGGCCGACGGGTTTTTTCGCGAAACCTAGCGCCCGGAGACGATCCATTCTCGCCTCGGTGAAGTACTGGTAGCGCTCGCGGATCGCGAGCGGCGTGTCGATGAACGCGACGTTTTCCGGGAGCCCCAGCGACTCGAAGACGGCGCGCGCGAGGTCCAGAAACGTCCGCGCGGCGCCGGTCCCGACGTTGAAGATTCCGGAGCGGATCGGAGCCCCGAGGGCGAACCAGATTGCGTCCACGGCGTCACGCACGTCCACGAAGTCGCGCGTCTGATGGCCGTCGGCCACCCCCGGCTTGTGGCTGCGGAAGAGGCGGATCTCGCCTTTCGCCTTCGCCTGGTCGTACCCGTGAAGCACGACGCTCGCCATGCCGCCCTTGTGACGCTCGCCGAAGCCGTACACGTTGAAGAAGCGGAAGCCCGCCCATGCGGGCGGCGTGCGGCCGGCCGCGGCCTCCTCGAGAGCCCACAGGTCGAAGCGGCGCTTGGATTCGCCGTAGGGGTTCAGCGGACGGAACCGCGGCACGAGCGCGTCGGCGTCGTCGAATCCGAGGCTCCCGTCCCCGTAGACGGCCGCGCTCGAGGCATAGACGCAGGGCACGCCGAGGCGGCGCGCCGCGTTCCAGACCATCTTCGAGTAGTCCACGTTGAAACGCGCGAGGAGCGCCTCGCTGAGCTCGGTCGTCGCGGAGATCGCGCCCATATGCACGATGCCCGCCAGTTTGGGGCGCGGCGCCGAGAGCCAGCTTTCCAGCTCCTCGATGTCGAGAAGGTCTCCGAAGTCGAGGCGCGCATGCTCCGGCCGGGCCTCGAAGGCGTCCTTGCGGTCGACGCTGACGACGGACACGCCGCGGGCGTTGCAGGATTCCACGAAGCGGGCGCCGATGAACCCGGCGGCGCCGGTGACGAGAAGGGTCTCGGATGCGCTCACGCCGCCGATCCTACGGGATCTCGCTTGGCAACTTCACGTCTTCTTCCTATGCTCCGGCCATGACGATCAGCGCATTCGTAAAGCACCACTTCCGCCATTTCAACGCCGCGACTCTCGTGGACGCGGCCGAAGGCTGGAAGACCCATCTCCTAGGCGGCGGAAAGATGTTCCTGACGATGGCCGGGGCGATGTCCACGGCCGAGCTCGGACTCTCCCTCGCCGAGATGATCCGGCAGGGGAAGGTCCACGCCATCACCTGCACGGGAGCGAACCTCGAGGAGGACGTCTTCAACCTCGTGGCGCACGACCACTACGTGCGCATCCCGCACTACCGTGAGCTGAGCCCCGCGGAGGAGACCGCCCTCCACGCGCGGCACCTGAACCGCGTCACGGACACCTGCATTCCCGAGGAGGAAGCGATCCGGCGGATCGAGCGGGCCGTGCTCGACGAGTGGACGACCGCGGACCGCGAGGGCAAGCGGTACTTTCCGCACGAATTCATGTACCGGATCCTCCTTTCCGGGAAACTGAAGGAGCACTACCAGATCGATCCGAAGAACTCGTGGCTCCTCGCGGCGGCGGAGAAGAACCTGCCGATGTTCGTTCCGGGATGGGAAGACTCCACTCTCGGGAACATTTTCGCGGCGCACTGCATCGAGAAGGAGATCAAGAATGTCCACACGGTGCGGACGGGCATCGAGTACATGACGGCCCTCGCCGAGTGGTACACCGCGACGGCGCCGACGTCGCCCGTCGGCTTCTTCCAGATCGGGGGCGGCATCGCGGGCGACTTCCCAATCTGCGTCGTGCCGATGCTCCACCAGGACCTCCGGCGCGAGGGCGTGCCGCTGTGGGCCTACTTCTGCCAGATCAGCGACTCGACGACGAGCCTTGGGAGCTACAGCGGCGCCGTCCCGAACGAGAAGATCACATGGGGGAAGCTCGGGGAGAAGACGCCGCGATTCGTCATCGAGTCGGATGCCACGATCGTGGCGCCGCTCATGTTCGCATACGTCCTCGGATGGTGAGACGGGTGAAGAGAGCCCTTCTCGTCCTCGCGGTACTTGCGTCCACTGCGGTCGTGGCCTGTCGGAAGCCGGTGGCCCCGAAGCCGGCATCCACGGGTCTCGAGAAACCGTATCCGCTCAAGGGCGTCGTCGTCTCGGTGGACCGCGCGGGCGGCAAGGTCACCGTCAAGCACGACGAGGTCCCGGGCTACATGAAAGCCATGACGATGCCCTTCGCCGTCGGCGAGACGAAGATCCTCGACGACCTGAAGCCCGGCGACACGATCGAAGCGAAGCTTCTCGTGGGCGACCGCAGCTCGCATCTCGAAGGAATCATCGTGTCGCGCCCTTCAGGGACGCCGGCCGTCGAGACGATTCCCGCGTTGGGACCCTACGGAAAGCCCGGCGACGCCGCGCCCGCCACGGCTCTCGTGGATCAGGAGGGGAAGGGGTTCTCGCTCGCGGATCTCAAGGGCGAGGCGGTCGGCGTGACCTTCATCTTCACGCGCTGCCCGCTCCCGGACTTCTGCCCGCGCATGAACCTGAACTTCTCGGAAGTGGAACGCCTCCTCGCGGCGGACAAGAAGCTCTACGGCAAGACGAGGCTCCTTTCGGTCAGCTTCGATCCCGCGTACGACACGCCGGCGGTGCTCAAGGCGTTCCGCGACCCGTTTCTGAAGGGCGTGCCGGGAGTCGTGCCCGGGCACTGGCGCTTCGCGACGGGAACGCTCGAGCACATCAAGGAGTTCGCGGGCTTCTTCGGCCTCACCTACCTGAAGACGGGCGAGCGGTTCGTTCACAGCCTCGCGACCGCGGTCATCGCCCCCGACGGAAAGCTCTTTTCGATCCACCGCGGGAACGACTGGGAGGCGAAAGAGCTCGTGGACGATTTGCGCAAGGCCGCGGCGCGCGACTGACGGCCCCTATACTCCCCGCGTGTCGATCCTCGAGGCCCGCGGCCTCACGAAGATCTATCGCCTCGGCGAGGAGCGCGTCGTCGGCGTGTCGGATGCGTCCCTCACCCTTCAGGCCGGCGAATTCGCGGTTCTCGCGGGGCCCTCGGGCAGCGGCAAGACGACCCTTCTGAACCTGCTCGGCCTCCTCGATCTTCCGGACTCGGGAGTCCTGGTCTTCGAGGGGAAGGACGTTTCGGCGCTGGATGAGCGCGGGCGCTCACGCCTCCGGCGCGAGAAGCTCGGCTTCGTCTTTCAGGCGCATCAGCTCGTGCCCGTCCTCTCGGCGGAAGAAAATGTCGCTCTCGCGCTCTGGATTCGCGGGCTCCCCGAAGAGGCCTGCGCCGCGCGTGCCCGCGCCGCTCTCGCCGCCGTGGGCCTCGCGGGGCTCGAGGACAGGCGGCCGGACGCCTTGTCGGGCGGGCAGCGGCAGCGCGTCGCGGTCGCCCGCGCCCTCGTGGGCGAGCCGGTCCTCATCCTCGCGGACGAGCCCACGGCTTCCCTCGACTCCGAGACCGCGAAGCACCTCCTCGACCTCTTCGTGGAGCTCCACCGCGCGCACGGAGTCGCGTTCCTGTTCTCCAGTCACGATCCGCGCATCGTCGAACGGGCCGAACGGCGGATCCGGCTCCTCGACGGACGCGTCGTCGCGGACGAGCGGGCGTCCGTGGGAGCGCTCGCGTGAGCCGGTGGGTCCGCCTCGCCGCGCGAAACCTTCGCCGGCATGCGCGCCGCACGCTCCTCACGGGCTCGATCGTCGTCGTCGGCTTCGTCGCCGTGACGATGACGGCGGGATTCGTCTCGCAGACCTTCACGTCGCTCGGGGCCGCCACGATTCGCGGCACCGGCGGACACCTGAGGCTCCTCGATCCGAAGGCCGCCGGAAAGACGGACGACGAGGCCTCCGCCATTTTTCTCGACGACTGGGAGGGGCTCTCAGCGCTGCTCGGGAAGGATCCCCGCGTCGCGCAGGCCATGCCGAAGCTTTCATTTTTCGGGCTCGTGGTGAAGGGCGACAAGAGCGGCGCCTACCTCGGGACGGGCACGATCCCCGCGCTGGAGCGCGGCGCGTCGCTCGCGTCGGACACGGTCGTCTCCGGTTCGTTCTTTTCGAATCCCGACGCGGAGGACGTCATGCTCGGTTCCGGCCTGGCCCGCGCGATCGGGGCGAAGACGGGAGACCTCGTCACCGTCATGACGACGACTCCGGACGGCGGCCTCAACGCGGTGGATGCCAGTGTGGTGGCGGTCCTGTCGTATCCGATCAAGGAGATCGACGACCGCCTGCTCTTCCTGCCCTATAGCTCCGCGGCGAGGCTCCTGAAGGCCGAAGGCAGGGCGAATACGGTGGTCGTTCTCCTGAAGGACGGCGTCGACCTGGATGCCGCGGCGCGCGACGTCGCCAGCGAGCTTGCGGCCGCGGGCCGGCCCGTCGTCGTGAAGACCTGGCTCGAGACCGCCGCGTTCTACAAGCAGGTCAAACTGCTCTATGTCGCGATCTTTTTCTTCATGGGCCTCGTCCTCTCGACGGTCGTCATTCTCGCGACCGCCAACACGATGACGATGTCGGTCTTCGAGAGGACGCGCGAGATCGGGACGCTCCTCGCGATCGGCATGGAACGCGGACAGATCCGGACGCTCTTCCTGCTCGAGGGTTTCCTCCTCGGAGTCGTCGGCTCGGCCGTCGGCGCGGCCGCGTCGTTCGTCCTGCGGCTGATCCTGAACGCGTCCGGCATCATGCTGCCGCCCCCGCCGGGCGGAACGAGGGGAACCATCCTGCACGTCGACTTCATCCCGCTCGCCTACGGCCTCGGATTCGCGATCATGTCGCTCACGCTCCTCGTAGCGGCCTGGTGGCCCGCGCGCCGCGCGGCGCGGCTGAATCCGGTGGAGGCGCTGGGACATGTTTAGGCCCTCTCTTTTCCTTCTAAGCAGCATTGTCTTTCTCTCCCTTTCGGCGGCGGCCCAAGACCCCGCGGCGCTGCTGCGCCGCGCCGACCGCGTCAAGCAGGCCTGGCCGGAGGTCGTCCTTTCGCTTCGCGTCACGACGACGAAGCCGGGGGCGCCGCCGTTCACGGGGATGTTCGCGGTCGAGGCGAAGGGCCGCGACAAGTCTCGCGTTCGTTTCCTGAACCCTTCCGACGCCGGAAAGTCCGTCGTGCAGGTGGGCGACGACGTGTGGCTTCTCCTGCCGAACACGAAGAACCCGATTCGCGTGCCGAAAAGCCATCGCCTCGAGGGCGGGTTCTCGGCGGCGGACATGTCGCGTACGCGCTTCGCGGATGACTTCGACGCGATCGTGGAACGGACCGACATCCTGAACGGCAGGAACTGCGTCGTCCTCCGCCTCACGGCGAAGCCCGGGAAGAGCCCGTCCTATCCGGTCGTGCGGCTGTGGATCGACGAACCGGAGGGCTTGTACCGCAAGGCCGTGTTCCTCGTCTCATCCGGAAAGACCGCGCGGGAGACGACGTTCGACGAATACCGCCCGTACCACGGCGTCCTGTCGCTCGCGAAGATGACGATCGTGGACACGCTGAGGCCGGGCGTAACCGTCGTCGAGTATCTCGACTACGAGAAGAAGTCCTTGCCGGACACGCTTTTCGAGATCAGGGCGACCCCGCCTCGCTGACGCCGAGCACTCTTCCTTTCTTCGACATCAGCGCGACGTAAAGGCCGCCCGCGACGAAGAAGCCCACGAACCACGCGTAGTTGTAGAGGGGTCGGAGCAATGGGATCACGAGGCTTCCCCACGCGAGGAAGCAGCCCGCGAAGGTCGCGACGACGGCCGCCGGGTTCCAGCCACCGTACGCGCCGTTCGGGAGGTAAAGGCTCTTCAGATCGAGCCTTGTCTTCCGCACGATCCAGTAGTCGGCGATGAGCACGCCCGCGATCGATCCGAGGCCGCCCGAATAACCGAGGAGCCACGTGAAGATGTAACCCTTCGGATCCGCGAGGAGGCGCCAGGGCTGCATCGCGATGCCGATGAGGCCCGTGATGAGGCCGCCCGTCTTGAAGCTGATGTGGCGGGGGAGCAGGTTCGCGAAGTCGTTCGTGGGGGAGACGACGTTCGCCGCGATGTTGACGGCGAGAGTCGCGACGACGACCGAGAACATCGCGACCGCGACGACGAGCGGGTTCGTGAACTTCCCGACGAGCTTGACCGGATCCCAGATCGCCTCGCCGAAGATGATCGCGCTCGCGCTCGTGATGAGAACGCCCATGGCCGCGAACGCGAACATCGTCGTGGGAAGCGCCACGATCTGGCCCACGATCTGCTCTTTCTGGCTCCGCCCGAAGCGCGTGAAATCCGGCATGTTGAGCGACAGCGTGGCCCAGAAGCCGATCATCGCCGTGAGCGACGGGATGAAGACGGGGAAGAACTCCGAGAACGTGCGGAACTTCCCGGGCTGCGCGAGGAGGGGCCCGATGCCCTTCGCCTCCCGGACGGCCCACACGAGAAGGACGAGCGTGACGACGAGCACGTACGGCGCCGCCCAGTTCTCGACTTTGCGGAGGACGTCCATGCCCCGGTAGATCACGAAAATGTTCAGGCCCAGAACATCAGGAACGAGAGCCACTCCGTCGTCGTGTGGCCCGAGAAGCCGGCGCCGAGGAGCGCAGGCCAGCCGGGGAAGACCGCCGCGAAGAACGTGTAGAGGGCCTCGCCGCCGATCCACGCCTGGATGCCGAACCAGCCGCACGCGACGAGGGCGCGCATGAGAGCCGGGAGGTTCGAGCCGGCCGTCCCGTAAGCCGCGCGCGCGAAGACGGGGAACGGGATGCCGTATTTCGTGCCGGGATGGGAATTGAGGAGGATCGGGACGAGGACGATCGTGTTGCCGAGGAGGATCGTGAACAGCGCCTGCTTCCAGTTCATCCCGCTGTTCATGAGGCCCGAGGCCAGCATGTACGTCGGGATGCAGTGCGCCATCGAGATCCACAGCGCCGCGTAGTTGTAGGTCGTCCAGGTGCGCCGGGCGATGGGGATGGGCGCGAGATCTTCGTTATAAAGAGCGCTCCCGAGGACGGCGGATGCGTTCGCCAGCTCGACACGCCCGTCGGCGTGGATAATTTCCCCGGTGTTTCCGTCCATGAAGCCCGGGAATCGTACCGCAGCGGGCCATTCCCTGGCTCGCCTTCATGCGCGAATCGTCCTATCCTGACGGCTCAGCGTCATCGGAGGAGACCACATGAGCGCCGACCTCTCGGTCGTCTTCACCGGCATTCGATTCGAGAATCCGTTCCTTCTTGCGTCGGCTCCGCCGACGGAATCCGACACGAACATCATGCGGGCCTTCGAGGCCGGCTGGGGCGGCGTCGTCACGAAGACGATCGGCCTCCACCCGGTCGCCAACGTCGCGGGCGCGAAGACGAAGTTCCTCAGGGTCGACGTCGACTCGCCGCGCATCTCGATGAAGGCGCGCCCCGAGTCGGTCCTCCACTCCTCGTGGAATTGGGAGCTTATCTCCGACAAGCCGCTCGACTGGTGGGCCGGCCGCCTCTCGAAGATCAAGAAAGCATTCCCGGGGAAGGTCCTCGTCGCCTCGATCATGGCGGGCTCGGGCAACGACAAGGAGCTCCATAACTGGCAGCTGCTCGCGAAGACATGCCAGGACGAGGGCGTGGACGCCCTCGAGCTGAACTTCTCGTGTCCGCACATGGACCGCGACGACATGGGCTCGAACATCGGGAAAAGCAGCGGGCTGACCTCGATCGTCACGAAGGCCGTCAAGGAGGTCGCGAAGGTTCCCGTCTGGACGAAGCTGACGCCCTCGACGACCGACATCGCGGTGGAGGCGGGCGCCGCGTTCCGGGGCGGCGCGGACGCGATCACCTCGTCGAACACGTTTCCGTCGATCCCGCTCATCGACCCCGAGACGCTCGACTTCGAGATGAACGTGGACGGCTACACGTCGAGCGGCGGCCTCGGGGGCCCGGCGATCCTCCCGCTCGCGCTCGCGAAGATGTCGCAGATGACGCACGCGTTCCCCGACAAGGCCTTCTCCGGGATCGGCGGTATCTCGGACTTCTCGCACGCTCTCAACTACTTCCTTCTCGGCTGCGGGACGGTGCAGGTGTGCACGGCTGCGATGCTCGACCACGCGATCGGCCCGAACGTGATCCGGACGCTCAAGGACGGGATGACCGCGTTCCTCGAAAAGAATGCACACCGCGGCTGGAAGTCGCTCGAGAACTTTCGGGGCCTCAGGCGCGACCACGTCGTCCCGCAGTCGCAGATCCGCCGCCCGAACCCCGGCGAGTACCACGGCGGGCACGAGGCCGAGGGCTACGCGGCGCCGGAGCCGGCGCCCATACCGGCGGGATCGCGCGAGAAGTAGCCCGCCCCGCCCTATCCCCGGATCGACAGGTTCTCGTACTGGACGATCGGCTGGCCGAACCCGACGGCGAGGCCTTCGACCTCGGGGCGCGCGAACCTGTAGACCTGCTCGTGGAAGAGCGGAATCAGGAGGGCCTCCTTCGCGACGATTTCCTCGACCTCCCGATAGATCGACTCGCGGGTCCGCGGGTCGATCTCGCTGCGGCCGCGCTCCGTGAGGGCGTCGATCTCGGGCATCCCGCAATAACGGCCGTAGACGCCCTCGCGGGAGTGGAGGACGCCCTGCGCGAAGGTGTCGGCGTCCGGGTAGTCGGCCACCCAGCGCCCGATCATGATATCCGTCCGTGCCGCCGTCGACTGCGCTTCGATGAACTCCGCCACCGTCTTGTTCACGACGCGGATGGAATACCCCATTTCGCGAAATGCCTGCGTGAGCTCCTTCGTGAAGGCGCCGAACTCTCCGAACAGGATGGGATTCGCAAGTGCCGTGACCTCGATCGTCTCGCGGGAGACGGTGTGCGCGCCCGAAGCCTGTTCCGAGGTCTGGGGCCGGCTCCTCGGCTTCGAGACGTAGCCGAGGAGGCCGGGCGGGATGAGGCCGTTGGCCGGAATCGCGTGCCGGCCGAGCGTCCGGCGGACGATGCCGGCGGCGTCGATCCCCTGTGCGACCGCGAGGCGCGCCCGTGCGTCCGCGAAGACTCCCTTGTGGATGTTGAAGACCACGAAGTACGTCACGAGGCTCGGGCTCTCGCGGTACGTCGAGCGGAAGCGCGGGTCCTGGCGCAGGGCTTCGGCGTCGGTCGGAAGGAGATCCGAAGCGAGGGAGAACCGGCCGGCGAGGAACTCGGCGCGGATCTCCTCGGGGGAAACGCCGAAATGGAAGACGACTCCCTCGTTCTTCGGACAGCTTTCACGCCAGTAGGTCGGGTTCCTCTCCAGCTCCAGTCGCCTTCCGGGTTCGAAGCTCGCGACGCGGTACGGCCCCGTGCCGATGCAGCCCTTTCGCCAGCTCTCGCCGAGGACGCCGGTCCCCTCCGGGACGATGCCGGCGCCCGGCCACGACACGAGGACGGGAAAGAAGGCTACGGGCTTTTCCAGCTCGATGACGAACTCCGAGGGCGAGACGATATGGAAGCCCTCGAGATCCGAGGCCTTGCCGTCGATGAGGTTCTGAGCGCCGCGGATCGGGGCGAGGAGGAACCGGCCGACGCTCGTCCCCTCCTGGAGAACGCGCTCGAAGGAGTAACGGACGTCGCGGGCGGAAAGCGCGCGACCGTCGTGGAAACGCAGGCCACGCCGCAGGCGGAAGCGGAAGCGCGCGCCGCCGTCCTCGGGAATCACTTCCGAGGCGAGCCACGGAACGACGCGCCCGCCCTCGAGATCCCGCGTCAGCGTCTCGAAGACGAGGGGCATCGTCTCGGCCTCCTCCTGGAGCGCCATCGATGCCGGATCGAAGCGCTGCACGACGCCGCCGACCGGCACGTGGAGGATGCCTCCACCCCACTCGTGCGAGACGTGAGCCGCCGGCGCCTCCGACTTCCCGATCTCGGGATAGTTGACGAACGGCGGGCTGCTGCGAAGCGCAAGACCGCGCACGCCGGCAGCGGCGATCCGGTAGTCCACCTCGTGAAACAGCGGGATCAGAACCCCGTTCTCGAGGAGAAGGCTCTCGACCTTCCGGTAGAGGCTCTCGCGGACGGCGGGGCGGCTCTCGATACGCGCCTCCTCCGCGAGCCGATCCGTGTCGGGCGACGAAAAGAACGCGCGCATGTTGCCTCCCACGGAGTGGAAGAGGGCGAACGTGAAGTCGTCGGGGTCCTCGTAATCGGCCATCCAGCGGCCGATCAGAAGGTCCGCGCTTCCGTGCGCCTGCGCATCGAGGTAGGACTTCATGTCGGAGGTCACGACCGAGACCTCGACGCCGAGCTCTTTCCACACTGCGAAGAGCGCGGCGGTGAGCGCCTTGTGGCGGTCCTGCAAGATGGGGTGGACGGCCGCGGAGAGCCGAAGGGGCGGGGTGAGGCCGGCCTCTTTCAGCAACGCGAGCGCCTCGTCCCGGGGCAGGAGCGGCCGGCGCCGGCCCGCGTCGTGTCCGAGGATGCCGGGCGGCAGGATTCCGGTGGCCGGGACGGCGAACCTCCCGAGCGCGGCCCACACGAAGTCCTGGCTGCGCGTGACGCCGGAGAGCGCGCGCCTGAAGGCGACGTTCCCGCCGAGGACGCTCGTCGCGTTGAAGAGCGCGAAGTACGTGCCTTTCTTCGGCGTTTCGACGAGGCCCGCGCGGAGGCGAGGCTCTCTGAGGATCGCGTCGAGGTCCTGCGGGGAGAGATCGCGCGCGAGCTCGATCTCTCCGGCGCGCAGCCCCGAGCCGATCGCCGACGCGCTCATCCCGGTCCGGAACTCGATCGAGTCGAGGCGCGCCGGCTCCTTCCAGTGGTGCGGGTTGCGCTCGAGAACGACGCGGTCCGCCGTCCGGCGCGCCACCACGAACGGGCCCGTGCCGATCGCCGTCTTGGCGTCCCCCTCGCCGGGCACGATCCTGACGATCGCCGTCAGGCCGTCCGGAAGGAGAGCAGGGAAGATCGGGAGCGGCTCGACGAACTCGAACTCCAGCCTCTCGTCCGAGACGGCCCGGATGCCGGCGACGTCCGCGGCCTCGTTGTTGCGATATGCCACCGCGCCGCGGACGGCGGCGAGGGCGGCGGGAATGCCGTCCGGCCGGAGGCGGATCGCGCGCTCAAGCGACGCCTTCGCCGCGGCGGCCGTGAGCGGCGAGCCGTCCGAAAAGCGGACCCCGCGCCGCAGCCGCAGCCGGGCGGAGCGGCCTCCGTCGCCGAGGGACCATTCGTCGGAGAGCGCGGGCACGAGCTGGCCGTCGGCGTCCGTCGCAAGGAGCGTCTCGAAAACGGTGGAGAGGACCTCCGTCTCCTCCACGATGTGCCCCATCGCGGGCTCGGCCGCGGCGAGCGGGTTCGTCATGGCGACGACGAGCCGGCCGCCGGAAGCGATGATCTCCGCTCCCCCCTTTGTGTCCCCGCCGAGCCGTTCGAGCTGCGCGCCGTAGGCGGCGGCGCGCGCGTAGTCGCCGCGCAGGTTCGCGACCGTCGCCGCGAGCGAGAGAAGCTTCGGCAGGTGGACCCGGTCCTGCGCGGCGGCCGCCGCTTCGATGCCGCGCTCCACGAGGCGCCGCGCCTCGTCCACTTTCCGGCCGTTCCACGCCGTGTCGGCGGCGAACAGAATCGCCTCGACGGCGCGCGCCGGCTTGTTCTCGCGCTCGAAGATTTTCCCGGCCGCTTCGGCCTCGCGGAGCGCGGCGTCTGCGTGGCCCGACATGCGCGAGGCCTGCGCGAGAAGGAGTCGCGCGTCGCCTTCCAGCGCCTTCTCGCCTTCCCATTCCTCGTCCCCGAGGTAGTCGAGCGCGGTCTTCGCGACGCGCGCCGCCTCCTCCGGGCTGAAGGCGTCAAGGGACTTTTTCGCGAGCTTCAGGCTGTAGTCCACGGCTTTCCCCGGCACGTCGCCCTCCGAGAAGTGGTGGACGAGCTCGGGGTACACGCGGTCGAGCCGGCCCTGGTGCCGCTTCTCGAGGAGATCCGCATAGGTGCGATGGAGCGTGCGGCGCTTCCGCCTCGAGAGGGCGCCGTAGAGAACGTCGCGCACGATGCCGCTCGCGAATGCGAGCCGGTCGCCGCGCGATTCGCGTTCCTCCTCGAGAAGGCCCTCCTTCACGAGCCTGTCGACCGCCTCGTCGAGGCCCTTCGCGTCTTCCGCGACGGACTCGAGGTCCTTGAATTCGAAGCTCTTTCCGAGGACCGACGCGATCGAGAGGACGTCGCGCACGTCCTCCGAGAGCCGCTCGATTCGCGCCTCGACGGCCTGCTGGATCGTCTCCGGCAGCGCGTCGGAGGAGATGCCCGTAACCCCCGAGAGATTCAGCGTGCCCGAGTCGTCCCGCGCGATCCCGCCTGAGTCGAGAAGCGACCGGACGAGCTCCTTCGTGAAGAGGGGGTTCCCTTCGGTGGCCGCGAGAAGCCGCCCGGCGAGGTCGTCCGAGAGCTTGCCGCCGCCGGCCGCGAGCTCCACGAGGGCCCGGTGCTCGGAAGGCGTGAGCGGGCCGAGCGTGAGCGCCGCGAAGCGGGGATCGCCGCGGAACGACTCGAGCATCTTCACGAGGGGATGCCGCTTGTCGACTTCCGTCTGCCGGTAGGTCCCGACGATGAGGGTCGGCGTCGGGCCGAGGCGCCGCGCGACGTATTGGAGCGCCTCGATCGAAAGCTGGGCTCCGTGCAGCTCTTCGAGCGCGAGAAGAAGCGGCTTGCCGCCGGCGATCCGCGTGAGGGTGCGGGCGATGAGCTCGAAGATCGCGATCTTGTCCTCGGCCTTCCGGTCGCCGGCCTTGACGGCTCCCGAATCGCTGCTCGCAGCAGAGCGCAGCTCGCCGATCTCGGAGAGGACGGGGAAGAGGGCGAGGAGATCGCCCGCGAGGTCGGTGAAGTCCGGGTGGGAGGTTTCCGAAAGGCCCGTGTCCTTCGACCGGAAATAGTCCTGGATGAGCTCGCAGAAGCCCTGGTGCGCGAACGCGCGGTCGTGCTCGACGAAGCGTCCCGAGAGGACGCGGATCTTCCGGGCGCGCGCGAGGCTCTTGAGCTCGTCCACGAGCCGGCTCTTGCCGATGCCGGGCTCGCCGGCGAGGACGACGAACTCGCACTCGCCCGCGATGGCGGCATGGAGCCGGCGCTGCAGCTCGGCCATCTCCTTCTCGCGTCCGATGAACGGCGCCGCCGCGGCCGGGCGCGGCAGCATGCGGCTGGCCGTGAAGACGACGGACCGCCCGAAGTCTTCGTCACGGAGCTTGCTCCGGTACCGCCGGAGCGCTTCGGCGAGGTGTCCGGCGCGCTTCGGCCGCTTCTCGGGATCCTTCGCGAGGCACTGGAGAACGGCGGCTTCCAGCTCCTCGCTCACGTCGGCGCCGAGGCTCCGCATCGACTGCGGCAGCTCGTGGACGATGCGATAGAGAACGGCCTGCACCTCGCCCGCGAAGGGCGGCTCGCCCGCGAGGCACTCGTAGAGCACCGTCCCGAGCGCGTAGACGTCCGAGCGCCCGTCGAACGACCGCGACGTGACCTGCTCGGGGCTGAAGTACACGACGGTCCCGACGAGCGTCCCGGTCCTCGTGAGGCGGTCCTCGGTCGTCGCGAGCGCGAGGCCGAAATCCATGACCCGCGCCCGGACGTGGCCCGTGTCATCGCGCGACGTCATGATGTTCTCGGGCTTGATGTCGCGGTGGACGATGTCGCGGGCGTGGCTGTAGTCGAGCGCGTCGGCGACCTGCGTCCCGACGTCGAGGACGTCGCCGAGGCGCAGCGAGCCCTCGCGGAGGAGCTGCCGGAGGTTCGTGTTCGCGAGCACCGGCATGACGAAGAAAAGAGACCCGTCGTGCCGTCCGAGGTCGTAGATCGGCACGATGGAGGGGTGGTCCATCTGCGCGACGATCTGGGCCTCCCGCTGGAAGCGCTCTTCAGCGTCCTTCGTGAGATTCCCGGGCGGGATCAGCTTCACCGCGACGTCGCGGTTCAGAACCGGGTCCTTCGCGCGGTAGACGACGCCCATTCCGCCGCGCCCCAGCTCGGCGAGGATCTCGTAGCGGTCGGCGAGCTTCGTACCGATCACGGGGTGAGGACTCGGGCGCACCGAAGAGATTGTGCGACTGAGTCCTATGATAACCGACGCCGGGCGCGGCGCCAGCTCCAGTTCATGTGGAGCGAATGCTACTCGTACCGGAGGGCCTCGATCGGGTCGAGACGCGAGGCCTTGAGAGCGGGATAAAAGCCGAACGTGACCCCGATGAGCGCCGAGAAGAGGAACGCGAGCGTGATGGCGCTGGGTTGGACGGCCACGGGCCAGCCGGCGAAGCGCGCAACGATGCGCTGGATGCCGAGGCCTACCGCGATGCCCGCCGCGCCGCCCGTCAGGGAGAGCGCGAGCGCCTCCACCAGAAACTGCGCCTGGATGTCCCTGCCCCTCGCGCCGATCGCCATGCGCACGCCGATCTCGCGCGTCCGCTCCGTCACCGAGACCAGCATGATGTTCATGATCCCGATGCCGCCCACGAGCAGGGAGACGCCCGCGATCGACCACAGGAGCGCGCTCATCGTCCGGCTCTGCGCCTCGGCCTGCTGAATCATCTCCGTCTGCGACCGGATGATGAAGTCGTCGTCGGCGGCCTTCGCGATGCGATGCCTCTGCCGGAGCAGCGCGGAGAGCTCCTCTTGCGCGCGCGTCACGAGCTCGTCGGACGCGGCCGACACGAGGATCTGGCCGACCGCGGTCGTGCCCATGATCTTCTTGCGCACCGTCTCGTACGGGGCGACGACGAGGTCGTCCTGGTCCGCGCCCTGAGTGGAGCCGCCCTTCGACTCGAGGACTCCCGTGACCCTGAAGGGAATGTTCTTGATGCGGATCATCTTGCCGACCGGGTCCTCGTCGCCGAAAAGATTCGTCACGACCGTCTGGCCGAGGACGCAGACCTTCGTGGCGGCGTGGTCGTCCTGATCGGTGAAAAACTGACCGGAGGCGAGGTTCCACGAGCGGACGAGCGGCCAGTCCACCTGGGCCCCCTGGATGGACGTCGACCAGTTCTGGTTCCCGTAGATGATCTGCCCGACCGTCCGGATGGACGCCGAGATGTACGAGACGCTCGGGACCTCTCTTCGGATCGCGTCGACGTCGTCCTCGGAGAGCTTCGAGCTCGAGCCGAGACCGGCTCGCGCGCCCGAGGACGTGATCGTGCCCGGCATGACCATGAGGAAGTTCGTCCCGAGGGACTTCAGCCGGTCCTCGGACTGGATGCGCGCGCCTTCGCCGATTCCGACGACCGCGACGACGCAGGCGACGCCGATGATGATGCCGAGCGCCGTCAGGAGCGATCGCAGCTTGTTGCGCGCCAGCGCCCGGAAGGCGACTTTGAGGGTGTTTCCGGTCTTCGTCACGGCCGCGATCCGAGGTCGAGAATCTCAGGCCCAGCCGGCGAGCGACTCGTCGAGTATCTTCAGCGCCTCGTCCACCTCGCCCGCGCTCACGATGAGCGGGGGCGAAATCCGGATGACGTTGCCGTAGAGGCCCCCCTTGCCGATCAGGAGGCCACGCTTCTTCGTCTCCTCGAAGAGGCGGACGGCCTTTTCGGGCGCGGGCGTGCGGTCCTGGACCGTCTCGTCCGCCACCAGCTCGAGGCCCTGCATGAGCCCCATGCCGCGCACGTCGCCGATCGTTTTCGCATACTTCTTCTTCAGTCCGTCGAGGCCGGCGCGCAGGCGCGCGCCCATCTCGGCGGCGCGCTTCGGGGCGTCGATCTCTTCCATGACTTCGATCGTGGCGTTCGCGGCGGCCGAGGAGATCGGGTTCCCGCCGAACGTCGAGATCGTGAGCGCCTTGAACGAGTCCGCGATCTCCGGCGTCGCGATCGTGACACCGAGGGGCATCCCGTTCGCGACGCCCTTGGCCATCGTCATGATCTCGGGCTCGACGTTCCAATGCGAAATGCCGTACCACGCGCCGCCCGTGCGCCCGAAGCCCGTCTGCACCTCGTCGCAAATGAAGACGCCGCCGTATTTCCTGACGATCCCGACCGCGATCTCGAAGTACTCCTTCGGGGGCGTAATGAAGCCGCCGACGCCCTGAATCGGCTCGGCGATGAAGCCCGCGATCTGGCCGGTCGTGGTCGTCCTGATCAGCTCCTCGAGATCCTTCGCGCACGCGACGCCGCAGGACGGGTACGTGAGCTTCAGCGGGCAGCGGTAACAGTATGGCGAGGGCGCGTGCTTGATGGCGGCGATCTGCGTCGGCACGGCGCGCCACGTGGAGTGCGCCGTGAGCGACTGCGCGAGCATCGAGCGGCCCGAGTACCCATGGCGGAGCGCGATGATCTCGAGGCGCCCCGTGTAGACCTGCGCCATCATGACGGCCGTCTCGTCGGCCTCGGTGCCCGAGCACGTGAAGAACGACTTCTGGAGACGGCCCGGCGTGAGGCGCGCGAGCGTCTCGGCGAGCTGGACGATCGGGAGCGTGGGGTAGAGCGTCGAGACGTGGCCGAGCCGGTCCACCTGCGCCTTGATGGCCGCGTTGACCTTGTCGTTCGCGTGCCCGACGGAGATCGTCAGGATGCCGCCGAAGAAGTCGAGATACGTCTTCCCATCCGCGTCCTTGACGTGCATCCCCTTGCCGGACTCGAGGACGACGGACTCCTTGTAGTAGTTCGTGACGGAGGGGAAGAGGAACTCCTTGTGCTTCGCGCGGACGTCGGCGGAAGAAAGAGTCTTTGCTTCGGAAATCGTGCTCATGTGCGTGCCTTTCTCTTGAGGAAGCTTCCTCTTCCGGCCCTGCCGACGAACGTCCCGTTCTCGATGATCACCTCGCCGCGTGAAATGATCGTGTCCGCGGCGCCCTGGACGACGCGGCCTTCGTACGGGGTGTAGTCGACGCGCTGGTGCAGCGTCTTCGCGCTCAGCCTGATTTTGCGGTTCGGGTCGAAGACGACGAGATCGGCGTCCGAGCCTGGCGCTATCGTGCCCTTCTTCGGAAAGAGCCCGAAGATCTTCGCGGGCGACGTGGACGTCAGCTCGACGAAGCGGTTCGGGGAGATGCGGCCCTTCACGACGCCGCCGTCCCAGAGAAGCGACATGCGCGTCTCGATGCCGGGCGCGCCGTTCGGGATCTTCGAGAAGTCGCCCTTGCCGAGCTCCTTCTGCTCCTTCATGCAGAACGGGCAGTGGTCGGTCGACACGGCCTGCAGGTCGTTCATCCTGAGGCCGCGCCAGAGCGCCTCTTCGTTGCCCTTCGCGCGGAGCGGCGGAGACATGACGTACTTCGCGCCCTCGAAACCCGGCTCCTCGTAGTTGTCGTATGAGAGGAACAGGTACTGCGGGCAGGTCTCGGCGTGCATGGGGAGGCCGCGGTCGCGCGCCTCGGCGATCCTCTCGAGCGCCTCGGCGGCGGACAGGTGGACGACGTAGAGCGGCACATTCGCCATCTCGGCGAGGCAGATCGCCCGGTACGTCGCCTCGGCCTCGGCGCGCGGCGGGCGCGTGAGAGCGTGCCACTTCGGGGCCGTGTGTCCCTCGGCGAGCGCGCGCCGCACGAGGACGTCGATCACGTCGCCGTTCTCGGCGTGCATGCAGATCGTGCCGCCGTTCTCGCCCGTGCGGAGGAGTGCGCGGAGGATCGACCCGTCGTCCAGCATGAGAACGCCGCGGTAAGCCATGAAGAGCTTGAACGACGTCACGCCCTCCTGGACCAGGACGTCCATCTCTTTCTCGACGGCGTCGGGAAGGTCCGTGATGATCATGTGGAAGCCGTAGTCGATCGCGGCCTTGCCCTCGGCCTTCTTCATCCATGCGTCCCGCGCCTCGCGGAGCGCCTGGCCTTTGTACTGGATCGCGAAGTCCACGATGGAGGTCGTGCCGCCGTGCGCGGCCGCGATCGTGCCGCTTTCGAAGTCGTCGGCCGACGTCGTCCCGCCGAACGGCATGTCGAGGTGCGTATGCGCGTCGATGCCGCCGGGAATCACGAGCTTGCCGGTAGCGTCGAGGACAGGCGCGTCGATCGAGGGCGCCTGACCATGCGCGAAGATCGCGGCGATCGTCGAGCCCTCGACGAGGACGTCGCCGATGTAATCATCGACAGCGGTGACGATCCTCCCTCCACGAATGAGCAGACGTCTCACAGCGCGACCAGCCGATCGTAGGTCTCCGGCCTTCTGTCCCGGAAGAACTGCCACGTGCGGCGCACCTCCTCGATCATGTCGAGGTCGCACGTCGCGACGACGAGCTCGTCCTTGTCCTCGCTCGCGGTCGCGAGGAAGTTGCCCCGAGGATCGACGATGTAGGACGTGCCGTAGAAGCGCCCGATGTTCCACGGGGCTTCCGTCCCCACGCGGTTGCTCGCGGCGACGAAATAGCCGTTCGCGACCGCGTGCGCGGGCTGCTCGAGCTTCCAGAGGTACTGCGAGAGGCCGGCGACCGTGGCCGACGGATTGAAAACGATCTCTGCGCCGTTCAGGCCCAGCGCCCGCGCCCCCTCGGGGAAGTGGCGGTCGTAGCAGATGTAGACGCCGACCTTCGCGTAGCGCGTCTGGAAGACGGGGTAGCCCATGTTGCCCGGCTTGAAGAAGTACTTTTCCCAGAAGCCCGACGTGTGCGGGATGTGACTC
Source organism: Acidobacteriota bacterium (assembly GCA_036759345.1). Classification (GTDB taxonomy): domain Bacteria; phylum Acidobacteriota; class Thermoanaerobaculia; order UBA5066; family UBA5066; genus Fen-183. The sequence continues at coordinate 39,913 of DAIOUV010000031.1, forward strand.
TTCCGGTACTTGCCGAGGTACGTACCGTCCGCGTCGTAGACCGCCGCGGTGTTGTAATAGACGCCCGCGTCCTCGCGCTCGTAAACGGGCACGACCACCGCCATCCGGTACCGCTTCGCGATCTTCGCGATTGCCTCCGTCGTGGGCCCCGGCACGCTCTCGGCGGCGTCGTACCAGCGCGGATCCTGCGACGGGCAGAAGTACGGCCCGTTGAAGATTTCCTGCAGCCCGAGGATCTGGACGCCCTTCTTCCCGGCTTCGTGGATGAGCTTCAGATGCAGGTCCATCGCGGCCTTCTGCACCTTCGCGAGCGGCGCCTTCGGATTGGAAATGGGATTGTGAGCCTGAATCAGGCCAACCGTGACCTTTCGCGGCATCAGAACCACCTCTCGATGACGACCTTCTGCTCCGTGTAGAAGATGACTCCGTCCCGGCCGTGGGCCTTCACGTCGCCGAAGAAGCTCTCCTTCGAGCCTCCGAACGGGAAGAACGACATCGGCGCGGCAACGCCGATGTTGATGCCCACCATTGCGGGAGGCGCCTGCATGGCGAACTCGCGAGCGGCCTTGCCGCTCGACGTGAAGATGGAGGTGGTGTTCGCCTGTGGGTGCGCGTGCAGCAGCTCGAGCGCGGCCGGGAGGTCCGGCACGTTCATGATCGACAGCACCGGCCCGAAGATCTCCTCGCGCCCGATGGACGACTTCGGATCCACCTTGTCGAACACCGTGGGCCCGAGGAAGAAGCCTTTCTCGCGGCCCTTGACGGTGTGGCCGCGCCCATCGAGGAGGAGGTCGGCGCCCTCGGCGATGCCCTTTTCGATGTACGACACGACGCGCTGCCGGGCGCTCTCGCGGATGACGGGGCCCATCGAGACGCCGGCCTCCGCGCCGTCGCCCACGCGGATCGACTTTGCGGCCGCGACGAGGCGCTCTTTCACGTCGCCGTGCGACTTCCCGACCGTCACGACGATCGAGCCCGCGAGACAGCGCTCGCCCGCGCAGCCGTAGCACGACTCCGACACGATGCCGATCGACCTGTCCATGTTCGCGTCCGGCATCACGACGATGAAGTTCTTCGCGCCGCCGAGGGCCTGGACGCGTTTGCCCGCGTTCGTCGCCGTGCGGTAGACGTGCCTCGCGACGGGGGTCGAGCCCACGAAGGAGACCCCGCGGACGTCGGGATGCTCGCAGAACCCATTGACGACGTCCGCTCCGCCGTTCACGACGTTTACGACGCCCGGCGGCACGCAGCTCTCGAGGAGCTCGAAGATGCGCTTCTGAGAGAGCGGCACGAGCTCGGACGGCTTGAGGACGAAGGTGTTTCCCGTCGCCACCGCGAACGGCAGGAACCAGAGCGGCACCATGGCGGGGAAGTTGAACGGCGCGATCGCGGCGAAGACCCCGAGCGGCTGGCGGTGGACGTCGCAGTCGATGCCGCGCGCGATGTCTTCGAGGCCCGAGCCCATCATCAGGGACGGCATGCCACAGGCGACCTCGACGCATTCGATCCCACGCCGCACGGAGCCGCGCGATTCGTCGAGCGTCTTGCCGTGCTCGGTCGTGAGGATCCGGGCCAACTCCTCGAAGTGCTCCTCGAGTCGGTTCTTGAACGCGAACATCGTGCGCGCGCGCTCTACGACCGGGGTCGCCCGCCAGGCCGGAAACGCGGCCTTCGCGGCCCCGACCGCAGCGTCCACGTCGCCGCGGGTCGAGAGCGGCGTCTTCGCGATCACCTTGCCGGTGGCGGGGTTGAAGACGTCGACCGTGCCGGAGGCCCGGGCATCGACCCACATACCCCCGATGAAGTTCGAGAGGACGGGGACGTACGCCGGGTGGGACGCGGACGACGCGCCTCG
>DAIOUV010000032.1:0-40102 GCA_036759345.1 Acidobacteriota bacterium
TGCGCGAGGCGGCCGGGATACTCGGGGCGCGCTGGGATAAGGTGCCCGAACGCCAGCGCCCGCATTACGCACCGGAGCAGCGCTTCCGGCTCGGTGGCAACGATCTGATCGCTCGCACTCTGGCGCGAGCCGGCTGGAAGGTGTCGGCGCGGACGGTGGGACGGATCCGCAGAGAGCGGCGGCCGGCACGCCGCGGGCCGGAAGCGGCCTCGACGGTCCCGCGAGCCGTGAGGGCAAAGCGACCGAATCACGTCTGGATGGTGGATCTGACGGACGTGAAAGGCCTGTTCGGGATCGTGACGTTCAAGGTCGCGGTCGTCTTCGACGCGTTCTCGCGAATGCCGCTCTCGGCCAGGGTGTTTTCCAAGGAGGCTTCCGCCGCTGAAATCGCCCGGTTCGTTTCGAGGACGGCGAAGCAGCACGGGCGACCATCTCACTTCGTTTCGGATCAGGCTCGCTGCTTCAAAGGACAGGTCTTTCGCCGGAAGCTCAGGAGGCTTGAGGTGAAGCAAAGGTTCGGGGAGGGCTCGATCGCGCTAATCGAGCGCCTCTGGAGGACGCTGAAGGACACGCTCGGCCTCCGCCTGCTGCGACCGATCGCGGCCGAAGACTTGCTGGACAAGATCGAGATGGGCCTCCTCCACTACGCGCACTTCCGCCCGCATCAGGCGCTCCGTGGGGCGACACCGGCAGAGGTCTACTTCGGACGGACGCCAGCGCATCTCTCTGCGATCCCACCTCCTCGCGGCAGGCCGGGAGAAGGCCCGATGGATTCACCGTTTCACATCGAGTATCTCGATGCGGAGCGGATGTTGCCGGTCTTGGTTCGAAAAGCAGCCTGAAAGGGCGGGCACCGCGTCGATTTCGTTCTAGCCGGGGCGTCCTGCGTCTTTGGCTAGGTTACTATCCCTCTTTTCGTGAAAACAAACTGGAGATTGCTGCGGAGCTGTGTGTCGATCCTGCTCTGCGCCTGGGCGCCGCAGGTCGATGCTGGCACGGGGCACCGGAAGGCCGCGAAGGTCTCGCAGCCCGGCTTCAGCGCCCGCGGCGCGAACGACCCGTCGAGAAGGCCGCGCCTCACCTCGGCCAGGGCCTCGGGTTCGTCCGTCCTGAGAGTTCAGATTCTCCTCGATCGCGTGCACTTCTCGCCGGGGGAGATCGACGGCCGCTACGGTGGCAACACGCGACGGGCGGTGGCCGCCTTCAACAAAGCTCGTCAGCTGAAGGGAGGGGAGAGGGCGGAGGCGAAGACCTGGGTCGAGCTGAACCGTGATGAAGCGCCGGCCGTGGTGCCGTATGTCGTGACCTCCGAGGACGTCGCGGGCCCTTTCGAGAGGCTCCCCGTCGAGACGATCGAGAAGGCAAAGCTGAGCGCGCTGGGCTTCGAATCGCCGATCGAGGGGCTCGGTGAGAAATTCCATGCGAGTCCGCGGCTGCTTCGTGCGCTGAACCCCGGCGCCGCATTCGACAAGGCGGGGATCGAGATCCAGGTTCCGAACGTGGAGAGACCGCCGCTTGCGAAGACCCATGGCATGAGCGTTCGGGTGAGCGAGACGGATCATTCGGTTGTGGCCCTCGGTCCGGATGGGAGCGTGATGGCGCGCTACCCGGCGACGGTGGGGAGCGAGCACGATCCGCTTCCGATCGGGGAGTGGAAGATCAACGGCGTTGCCTGGAACCCGAGCTTCAGCTACAACCCCGAGCTCTTCTGGGATTCCGAGCCGGGCGACGAGAAGGCCAAGCTACCCCCTGGACCGAACAATCCCGTGGGCGTGGTCTGGATCGACCTGTCGAAGCCGCACTACGGAATCCATGGCTCGCCGGAGCCGTCGACCATCGGAGGCTCGACGTCGCACGGCTGCATCCGGCTGGCGAACTGGGACGCGCTCGAGCTCGGCCACCTCGTGTCGCCGGGGACGCCCGCCGTTCTCGAGAAGTGATGTCACCTTGCGCGCTCTCGCTGCCGTCGCCGCCGTTCTTCTGGGGCTCGCGTCCTCAGTCCCCACCGGCGCGGCCGACCAGCGTCCGCCCGCCCGTTCTTGGAGCATCGGCGGGCGCTCGGGGAAGCTCCTGGCGTTCATCGAGACCAGGGAGGGGCTCGCGGAGCTGGAGCGCGCCGGTCTCAGAGTGACCATCGAGGAGCCCGGCGTCTATCCGTTCAAGTGGCCGGAGGGCTGGCCGGCGAACCGGACGACGTCCGGCGCGAGCGTCATTCTGCTGACGCCGTTCTCGGCGAAGAAAGACGGCCGCATCGGGTCCTACGTTCTGGGGAGCTGGCCGAACGAAGGGGGCATGAAGGAGTCATCGCCTGCCGCCAAGTATGCGGCTACCAAAGCCGCGTATGCGTTGCCGCGCGGGTTCGTCAAGGTGACGAAAGCGACCGCCTCGACACGCCTCTCGGAGCATTTCCGCCTCGGCGATTTCCTCACGAAGGATCAGCCAGACATCTGGCCGAAGTACCTCGTGCTCGATCTGAAGCTCGTCGACAAGCTCGAGCTTCTGATCGACGCCCTTCACGAGGCAGGACATCCCGTGAGGGGCCTTCACGTCATGAGCGGTTTCCGGACGCCAAAGTACAACGCGCGCGCGGTCGGTCCGGGGAACCGGTCCGCCATTTCACGGCACCTGTATGGGGACGCGGCGGACGTCTATCCCGACGACGACGGGGACGGCCAGATCGACGACCTGAACGGGGATGGTCACGTGGATCTCGCGGACGCGCGGATTCTGGCGGAGGCCGCCGAGAACGAGGAGAAGAAGTATCCCGATCTCGCGGGAGGGATCGGTATCTACCCCGCGACGGCCGCGCACGGCCCGGTCGTTCACGTCGACACGCGCGGGGAGCGGGCACGCTGGTGACCGTGAAGAAGACGGGCGTTCCCGCGTGGCTCATCCCGACCCTTCTCGGGTTCGTCTTGTTCGCGCTTCTGGGCTGGCGTTTCCTGAGAATCGATAGTGGCGACCCTCCCATGCGGGAGCGAACGGTCACGCCGAGGAGCCGGTCACCTCGCGTGACAGCGAAGGCACCGGTGCCGCAGCGCCGAAGCGTGGGCGACACGAGGACCGCTCCGTCTCCACATGAGCTTTCGATGCCGGTCGCCGGCGTCGATCCCCGCATGCTGCACGACAACTTCTCGGAGACGCGAGGCGGCACCCGCCCGCACGGGGCGCTCGACATCGTCGCGCCGCGGGGGACGCCGGTGCTCGCCGCGGACGACGGGGTCGTGAGGAAGCTCTTCACGAGCGTGCCGGGTGGACTTACGGTTTACGAGTTCGACCTGGAAGAGCGGTATTGCTACTACTACGCGCATCTCGACGGTTACGCGCCCGACCTCCACGAAGGCCAGCGGCTTCGAAAGGGAGACCTGGTCGGTTACGTGGGGACGACCGGCAACGCGCGGAAGGACGCGCCCCACCTCCACTTTGCCGTCAGCCGTCTCGACCCGGACAAGAAGTGGTGGACCGGGACGCCGATCGACCCGTACCCGCTCCTCGTCAAGGCTCCTTGATCAGCTCCTGGCGTTTCATCTTGTACTGTAGGGGCGCAATGGGATTTGCCGGGGGCTATGGCGCGTAGATACGAGGGTCACGCCCTCGGTCTTTCAATCCCGGCCCGCAGGCGGGAATTCTGTCCGAGCGGCGATTTAGGTTCGAGTAATCGGCCTTTTCCTAGAAGGCGTCCGCAGGTAGGACTCGAACCTACAACATTCTGGTTAACAGCCGGGGCAACGGACTCATGAGCCCTCAGACCTTCATGCTCCAGGCGATCGCGCGCTGCCTGAGGGCTTCCCTCGGCGCGATGTCCGGAAGGTCGAGGAGCACGGGCGCGATCGGAAGGTCGCCCGGATCCCAGTCCACGAGCGCTGCGACGGCCGGCGCAAGGCGCTCGGCGAGCGGCCAGCTTCGTGCCGACTTTCGCGCGAGCCGCGCCGTCACCGCTACGTCGGTCGCCGTCTCCTCCCCGTCGCCGAAGAGCTCGGACACGGCCGCGCCGCTCCGCCGTCTCGCGAGCGCGATCGCGTACTCCGTCCAGTTCGGCAGGGGCACGCCGAGCCGCTCCTCCTCGAAGAGGCGGAGAACCTCCATGAACCGGTCTCCCGCCCGCGCCACCTGCCGGCGCGCGTCGGGGGTCTCGGCGCCTTCCGGGACCTCGAGCGCGAGCGCGGCCGCGTGGTGCCTTTCCACGAGGTCGCGGAAGCGGGTCCAGTTCATCTGAGCGTGGAAGCCGGTCCGGCGCAGCCCCTCGGAGCCGGCCGACGCGAGCGCGCGCAGGGCTTCTTCGCGCGCGCGGGTGCCCGGCGTCCAACGGCCGGCCGAGAGGAGCACGACGGCTCCGAGCGCGAGGTCGGCGGCGCGGACCGTCCGGAGAGCCTCCCGCGCGCGGGCGCCCGTCGCCGAACGATCCACGAGCCGCTCGGCCGCGAGAAGGCGCGCGCCCGTCTTCGCGAGGAGGCGCACGCCCTCGGCGCGGTCGGGCGCGCCGTGGAACACCTCCGCGTACGGCGGAAGGAGGGCGGCCGGCCCCGCGACCACGCGCCGCGCCGCGACGAGCTCCATGTTCCAGAACGTCGGAGGCAGGAGACGCAGGCCCCGCCGCGCGACGGCCGCGACGGAAGCCTCCACGCGGCGGCTCTTCGCCGTCTCGAAGACGGCCTTGGCGAGATGCCGTTCGAGGGCGGGGACATCACGGACGGGCGCGTCGAGAACCGCGAGCAGCTCGAAGGGGTCGCCGGGATGACCCGTGCCGTCGCGGCCGAGCACCGTCGTCCCCTCCCCGAGCCCGAGCGCGCCGCCGAGAGCCGCTCCTGCCCAGGCGTCGCCGGCGGCGTCCGTCAGCGCCGAGACGAGCGCGCGCACCGCCTCGGCCGCGCGCGCTTCGGCGCCGGCGTCCCGCGCCCCCGTGAAGGGCCGGCCCGCATCGCCCGTATCGATCACCACGGCGTTCGGAGAGAATAGCCGAATGCCGCCGCCTTCGGTCCTCCGTGCCACCCTCGAATACGACGGAGGCCACTACCGCGGCTGGCAGACGCAGATCAACGCCCGCACGGTGCAGGGCGAGCTCATGCGCGCCTGCCGCGAGGTGCTCGGCCCGGACGTCAAGATCAACGGCGCGGGCCGCACCGACGCGGGCGTCCACGCCTTCGCGCAGGTTGCTTCCCTTCATGGCGTGAGCGTCCGGGCCGCCGACCTCGGCAAGGTGCGCCAGAACCTGAACGACCTGCTCCCGCCCGACATCAACGTGCTCCGGCTCGCCGTGGCGCCGCCCTCGTTCCACGCGCGCCACTCCGCCGCCGAACGCATCTACCGCTACCGCATCTCGCGCCGGCGCACCGCGTTCGGCAAGCGTTTCGTCTACTGGGTGAAGGACCACCTCGACGCGTCCGCCATGCAGGCGGCCGCCGACCTCTTCGTCGGCCGGCACGATTTCGGGAGCTTCGCGGAGAACGCCGAGGGCCACGACTCCACGCTCGTGGAGGTTGCGTTCGCACGCGTGGAGACGCCGCCCGACGCGCCCGATCTCATCTTCTTCCGGATTGGCGCCTCGCATTTCCTCTGGAAGATGGTGCGGCGCCTCACCGGCACGCTTCTCGAGGTGGGCCGGGGGCGGCTCGACGCGGCGGGCGTCCGCGCGCTCCTCGAGAGCCGCTCCGGAAAGCCGGCCGAATGGACGGCCCCGCCCTCGGGCCTCTTCCTCGAATCGGTCGCGTACCCGGGCGATCCGCCGCCTCCGGCGATCGATCCCTTCCGGCCCGGGTTCTGACGAGGAATAAAGAAGAGGAACTTTCTCTTAGAAGGGTATTAAGGAGAACCTCTTGAGATTTCCAGCTCTCGTCGCCGCGGTCGCCGGCGCACTCGTAGCCTCGCAGGCCGCTCGGGCAGACGCCCGACCCTCTTCCCCCCCCGCCGTCCACATTCCGTTTGTCGAGGGCAAGCCCTTCGCGGAGATCCTGAGGCGCGCCAGGGCCGAGAACAAACCCGTCATGCTCGACGTCGTGGCGTCGTGGTGCGGGCCGTGCAAGATCATGGACAAGACGACGTTCTCTGACCCCGGCTTCGTCGACTGGGCGAAGAAGACCGTCATCCCCGCGCGTGTCGACGCGGAAAGAGGCGAGGGACGACGCATCTCGGCGCGCTACCAGGCCTTCTCGTTTCCGACGGTGGTCTTCCTCGACGGCGACGGAAACGAGATCGACCGTCTCGTGGGCGGCTACGGGGCCGTCGATTTTCAGCGCGGCGCCGAAGCCCTTCTCGCCGGACGGAGCCATTTGCTCGTGGCCCTTGCGAGGCTGAAGGCGGCCTGGAACGCGGAGGAGGCCATCCCGGTGTCGAACGCCCTCGCCGCGCGGGGCGACCTCGCGCGGGTGCGCCCGATCGCGCTGCGCATCGTCAGTGAGGAGGGTGATCTCGGCCGGCCCGAGATCTTCCAGGTCTTCGCGCAGCTCGTCGCCATCGAGACGCTCGACAACGACCACTCCCCCGAGACGGGCGACCTCATCGCGACCTTCCTCCCCAAGCTCGGGAACGACCCGCGTCGCGCCTTCCTGGCCGCGGCGCTCGTGACCGGCCTCGGGAAGCGCGGCGACGTCGCGGCGGCGCGCGCCGTGACGGCGAAAACTCTCCTCGCCGTGGGCGAAGCCTCCCCGTACTCCGCCGACGTGCTCGCGGCTCTCGGCGCCGCCGAGCGCAAGGCCGGCAACGTCCCGGAGGCGCTCCTCGCGTTCCAGCGCGCCGCGGCTCTCGCCGAGAAGAACGGCGCCGCCCCGGGGTCGCGCGTCGAGCGGCAGTTCGACCTCGCCGAAGCGCTCGCCACGAGCGGAAAGCCCGCCGAGGCGAAAAAGGCTTACGGCGCCGGGACCGCGATCGGGCCGCTCGACACGCAGCTCGCCGCGCGGGCGGCGCGCGTCGCGCTCGCCTTGAAGGAGCCGGCCGCCGCCGTCCAGCACGCGCGCCAGGCCGTCGAGTTGTCGAGCGGGGAGGACGCGAGCGCCCAGGGAGCTCTCGCGGCGGCCCTCCGCGCCACCGGAGACCGGGCCGGCGCTTCGGCGGCCCTCAAGAAGGCGGCCGATCTCGACCCCGCCAATCCCGAGTACCGCGTGGCCACTCCCGAAAAGCCGAAGAAGAAAGCCGTCAAGGCCTCCTGAGAAAAGGAGGCGACGTGGCGCGCAGGTGGTCGCCCGCGGGCATCCTCCTCTCTCCCGTGGGCCTCGCCCCCGCGACCGCTTCCGTCGACGCGTTCCGGTCCGCCGCGAAGGAGGCCGCCGGGCCGGCGGGATTCGTGGAGGTCGTCACCCATGACGGGGACCCTCGGGAACCGGCGCGCCTTTCCGCCCTCTTCGCGACGCCCGGCCGGCCGGAGACGCGCGGCACGCTCCTGTTCCTGCACGGCAAGGGCGGCTGCGGCGCCGAGTGGACGAAGGATGCCGTGCGCGCGCTCCGCCTCGGCTTCAACGTCCTCGTGCCCGAGCTGCGCGGCCACCCGCCCTCTACGGGGACGCGGATCACCTACGGGATCCGCGAGACGAACGACCTCCTCCTCCTCCTCGACCTCGCCGCGGCCCGCTTCGGCGTGAAGCGCGCGCGTCTCGGCATCGACGGCTGCTCGATGGGCGCTCTTCTCGCTCTTCAGCTCGCCGCCGCCGCCCCGCCCGCCGCGCTGTGGCTGCAGTCGCCGTTCGCCGACATGAAGAAAATGGCCGCGCACTATTTGCACCGCGCGACCGGGCTGCCCGCCTTCCTCTTCGCGCTCCCCGTGCGTTTTTTCCTGTGGCGCCTCGCCCGCACCGAGGGGCTCGACCTCTCGCAAGCGGACCCGGTGCGCGCGGCCCGGCGCGTGACGTGCCCGACCGTCGTCGTGCACGGCGAGGACGACGGGCTCGTGCCGATCCGCTTCGCGCTGCGCGTTTACGAGGCGCTCGCCGGAGAGAAGACTTTCTGGCGCGTGCCACGCTGCGGCCACTGCCACCACGCAGACGAGCCGCAGGCGCTAAGCCGGGCGGAATACGAGAAGCGCTGGACGGAGTTCTTCCGCCCCCGCCCCGCGTGAGCGTCAGTCCCTGGCGCGTGGGAGCTGCGAAAAGCCCGCGGCGAAGGCGCCGATTCCCGCAGCCAACCGCACGAGAAGCGTCAGGGACGACAGCCCGTGGAGCCGTCCCCAATCCTGCCTCAGGGGATTCGTCTTCAGGGCGAGATCGATGGGGCCCATCCGTTCCCGGAGCGCCATCATCTCGGGCGTGATGACGTAGAGCGACGCGATCGCGGCCACGGCCGCGACGGCGAGAAGCCGCAGCGCCAGGCCGCGCGCGCGGGGAGACCACGCGTTCGCGCGATTCCAAAACACGAGCCCGAGAACGAGAAGGACGACGGCCCCGAGCGACACGGCGTCGAGGCCGTCGAGGAGCGCCCGGTTCACGGCGCCCGCGGCGTGACGGCTCGGGGCGGCGAGGAGGACGGTGCGCGCGCCGAACCCCCCGAAGAAGGCGAGCATTCCGCACCAGAGCGCGGCCATGAACAGCCACACGCCGGCGAGGAGCGTCCGGCCCCGGGCCGTCATGGGTTCCTCTCCGGCGGGGCCATGCGTTCCATGCGCCCTCAGACCTCCGCGACCCACTCGGGTGTCACGAGGTTCGGGAGGATGCCGCAGGCGTGCCCGCGGGCGAGGAGCCGGCGCACGGCCTCGCGCCCACGCGCGCCATAGGAGCGGGTCCAGTCGTTCACGTACATGCCCACGAAGCGGTCCGCCTTTTCGCGCGGGAGTCCGCGCGCGAAGCGCATCGCGTCCGTGAGGGCGTCCTCGCGGTGGAGGAGCGCGTACTCGATGGACCGAAAGAGCGCGCGCGACACGCGCGCGATGAGTTCCGGCCCGAGGTCCTTCCGGACGGCATTGCCTCCGAGGGGCAGCGGCAGGGAGGTCTCCTCCTTCCAGACGACGCCGAGGTCGGCCACGAGGCGGAAGCCCTCGTCCTTCCAGGTCAGCTGGCCCTCGTGGATGACGACGCCGGCGTCCACGTCGCCGCGCGTGACGGCCTCGCCCACCTTGTCGAAAGGCGTCACGACCGGGATCGAGGCGGGGGCGTAGATCCTGAGCGCGAGGGCGGCGGTCGTGAGCGCGCCGGGAATCGCGACGCGCCGCCCCGCGAGGTCGGCCAGGGTCCGCGGCGCCCCCGCCTCCTCGCGCGCGATCACGCACGGTCCGTAGCCGTCGCCGAAGGAGGCCCCGTGCGGCAGCAGCACGTACCGGTCCGCGAGAAATGCGTATGCGTGAAAGGAAATAGCCGTGATCGCGAGCTCGCCCGAGAGCGCCCGCCGGTTCAGGGTCTCGATGTCAGCGAGCTCGTGACGATACGAAACGCCCTCGGTGTCGACCGCGTTCTCGCGCAGTCCGTAGAACATGAAGGCGTCGTCGGAATCGGGCGAGTGTGCGAGGACGAGTGTCTGGCTCATGCGATGTCTCCGATTTTTCTCCGCGCGCGATCGTAGCCCGGATGCGAGGTCGACACGGTCTCGCGGGACCGGATGGCGGGCGGGTGAAAAAACTTCGCACGTCAAGAAAAAAATTCTTGATTCGTGGTCGAAACTCTCTACAATTCTCTTCAGCAAGAAAAAAGGACGGCGAGGTGATCTTGAGTCACTTCACCGTCCTTACGGAAAACCCCGAGCTCTTTTGAAAATCGATCGACAACGAAAATTTCAGGGTTCTTTCGGCAGTCGGCAGATCCAGAAAACGCGAGGTTCCCGTCCTTCGAGGGGCGGCCAACCTAGCACGCGGCTTTCGGGACTGTCAATCAAATCTGCCAAGAGGAGGTGACAGTCCACATGCCAGCAAAGAAGAAGGCCGCCAAGAAGAGCACCAAGAAGGCGAAAAAGGGTAAGAAGTAGGTACCCTCTCATAACCTGTTCTTATCAAGGTATTTCCGGGATTCGGGGGCTGAACCAGCCCCCTTATTTTTTGTTCGGAGGCGTGGGGAGGTACGGCCACCCCGGCAGATTTCCACAGCCTCATCCTCGTCTTTTCCACGGACGTATATAAACGTTTATATACTCAGTCGATGTCTCTTTCTCACGTCCTTCTCGGGCTGCTCGCGCGCGGTCCGGCGAGCGGCTGGGACCTCGGGTCTCACCTCTACGAGGATCCCGCCCTCGGATGGAACGCGGAGCTCGCGCAAATCTATCCCGCTCTCCGCCGCCTCCTGCGCGGCGGCTTCGTCGCGCTCCGGCGGCGGCGCTCTTCGAAGGGCCCGCCCAGGCGCGAGTACCGGCTCACCGCTGCGGGGCGCCGTGAATTTCGCGAATGGCTCGCCGAGCCGCTCGAGATCCCGAAGCCGCACGCTGCCGCTCTCGCCCGGCTCGCCTTCCTCGAGAAGCAATCGCCGGAAACCCGGCTCGTGTCGCTGCGGCTCTACCGCACCCTTCTCTCGGACGAGATGACGCGCACATCGCCCGGGACGACGGCCGCGCGGCGGAGACGGCGCATGCTCCTTGAGACTGAGCTGCACTGGGCGGATGCGGAGATCGCGGCGGCGCTCTCAGGGCGTACGCTCTCCCCGGAGGAACGATGAACGCACGAGAAGCGCTCGCGAGGCTCGAGGGCCTCAGGAACACGCGGGGAAAGGAGGCGGCCGACGCGAAGAAGGCTTGCCTCGCGATCCTCGCGCGTCGCCCCGCCGGCACGGCCCGCGCGGTGGAACGGCTCCACGAGGCCCTGTGCTTCCTGCGCGCGTATCCCGACGACGCCGAGGTGCTCGCGCGCGTTGCGGCGATGCTCGCGGGATTCGCGCGGAGGCCGGACCTTCGCCGCCATCGCCGCGCACTCCGGGACACCGGGATCGCGGGCACCGCGATCCGCTTCCCGTTCTTCGCGGGCACCGCGCGCTGGCTCGCCGCGCGCTGGCCCGACCGTCTCACCATGGACTGGAAGACCTTCACGAACCGCGCGGCGCTCGAGCGCGTCCTGCCCCTCGTCTCTCTTCCCGCCGAGGCGCCGGGTCTCGACGAGCTGGATCTCGGCGCGCGCGGCTGGGTGAGGCGGCTCAAGGGTCCCTCCGAGACGGATGCGGCGTTTCTGATCCGCCGGCTCGCGGCGCTGGGGCGCGACCGCTTCGAGCAGGAGTGGGCCTACGAAGGGCTCGAGCTGCCCCTCGTCCTCGCGCCGGATCCGGGCGGGCCGGCACGCACGCACGCCGCGTCTCCGGTTTCCGCGGTCCACTTCCAGACCGCGCCTTTCGCGAGCGGGCGGCCCGACGTCCGGCGCGACGTCGCGCGGCCTCCCAAGAGCGTCGTCATAGCCTCTCCGGCGGAAGGCCGTAGCCTCCTGGACCTCGCGCGCGAATCGATGGTCACGCGCCAGCGCGATCTCGACGTCTTCCAGTGGGGAGACCCGGACGGCGTCCGCCTCGTGCACTTCGAAGACGGCCTCTCGTTCGTCGTGATCGGCGCGATGACGGAACGCCGGCTCCTCCTCGAATCCGTCTACGGCTTCCTGACGCTGAAGAACGGCGTGCCGATCAGCTACGTCCTCGTGAGCGCGCTCTTCGGCTCCTCGGAGATCGCCTACAACGTGTTCGAGACGTTCCGCGGGGGCGAGTCGGGCCGCATCTACGGAAAGGTCCTCTCCACGGCGCGGCATCTCTTCGGATCGGACGTCTTCACGATCTTCCCGTACCAGCTCGGAGGCTACGGCAACCCCGAGGCGCTCGCATCGGGAGCCTGGTGGTTCTACCAGAAGCTCGGCTTCCGGCCGCGGGCGCCGCGCGTCGTGGCGCTCATGAACGACGAGCTCGACCGAATGAAAGCGGATCCGGCGTACCGTTCCTCCGTCGCCACGCTGAAGATTCTCGCGTCCGAGAATCTCTACTTCCATCTCGGGAAAGAGCGCGACGACGCGATCGGCGTCCTCGAGCTGCCGAACGTCGGCCTCGCGGTGACCGACATGCTCGCCCGGCGCTTCGGCTCGGACCGCGAGAAGGCCGAGGCCACCCTGACCCTCGAGGCGCGGGACCTCCTCGGCCTCCGCTCGCTCAGCGGCTGGAGCGCGGGAGAGCGCCTCGCGTTCCGCCGATGGGCGCCTCTCGTGGCGATCCTGCCCGAGGTCGCGCGCTGGACAGCGGCCGAGAAGCGCGGTCTTGCCGCGGTCATCCGGGCGAAGGGCGGCCGCCACGAATCGGACTTCGTCCGCCTCTTCGACGCACACCGCCCGCTGCGGCGGGCGATCGCGAGACGAGCGGCGCCCCCGAAGCCCGAATCCGCCTGACGCCCGGACTCCTCAGCCCGGGCTGAGGTTCGCGAAGCGGGCAACAAACTTCTTGCGGCCCGCGTGATCGAAGTAGACGACCACTTTCTCCGCGTCGCCCGAGCCCTCGATCGTGAGGACGACGCCGGTTCCGTATTCCGGGTGGCGCACTTTCGAACCGCGCCGGAAGCCGGAGGCCGTGGGCGGCGGCGGCGTGCGCTTCATGACGGGGCGGACCGGCGTGATCCGCCGCGCCGGGAAATGCCGGGAGGGAGATTTCTGCGAATAGGAAGAGGGGGCGGCCTCCTGGGATTCGTTCTCGTAGTCGGGAAAGAGCGAACCGCCCGACGAGGCGCCTCCGAAACCGCGACCGCTTCCAAAGCCGCGGCCCGAGCCGAAGCCCCGCTCGCGGGCGCCGCCTCTCTCTCCACCTTCTAAGAAATCCCCCGGTCTTCCCCTTCCGAAACCAGAAGTCAGATCTTCTCGAATGAGCACACTTTCCGGAATCGCCTCGAGGAACGGCGACGGCTCGCGGCTCATCCATTCGCCGCGCACCATCCGCCGGAGGACGTACGAGAGCGTCAGGCGCTCTTTCGCGCGGGTCATCCCGACGTATGCGAGGCGGCGCTCCTCCTCGAACTGGTCGTCGTCGTCCTTCGACGACGCGTGGGGAAGCGAGCCGTCCTCGAAGCCCGCGAGGAACACGTCGTCGAACTCGAGGCCCTTGGCCGCGTGGAGCGTGATGAGGAGGATGCCCTTCTTCTCGTCCGCGTCGTCGGCGTCGGCCCGGAGCGTCACGGCGTCGAGGAAGCCTGCGGCGGACGGGTCGTCCCCCTCGCCTCCGAACGAGGCCGCGTGCTCGTGCTCCCGCGCGGCGGCCAGCAGCTCGTCGAGGTTCTCGCGCCGCGCCTCGTCCTGCGGGTCGAGGGAATTCTCGTAGAGCTTCGCGAGACCGGTCTCCTCCAGCATGAGCGCCACGGCGGCCCCGGCGCCGGTTCCCTCCACGAGACCGAACTCGCGCAGCTTCGTGACGAGCCCCCGGAATTCGGTCAGCGCCTTCTTCGCGCGCTCGGTGAGATCCCGGGGCAGGGACTCGAGCGCCGCGAGGAGCGAGGCGCCGCGCTCGGCCGCGGCGGCCTCGACCGCCTCCCTCGTGGCCGCGCCGATGCCCCGCGCCGGCACGTTGACGACCCTTCGGAACGACACGTCGTCGGCCGGGTTCACCGCGAGGCGCAGGTATGCGAGTGCGTCCTTGATCTCGGCGCGCTCGTAGAACTTCGTCCCGCCCACGAGGATGTACGGCATGTTCGAGCGCAGGAGCTCGTCCTCGAAGGCGCGCGACTGCGCGTTCGTCCGGTACAACACCGCCACCTCGGAACCCGGGCGCGCGCGCCGCGCGGCGGCGATCCGGGAGACGATCTCCTTCGCCTCGTCGCGCTCCTCGTCGAAGACGGCGAGGCGCACCTTCTCTCCCCCCGTCTTCGTGGCCTTCAGCGTCTTGCCGAGGCGGCGGCGGTTCTCGGCCACGACCGCGCTCGCGGCCTTCAGGATCGGCGCCGTCGAGCGGTAGTTCCGCTCGAGGCGGACCGTCTTCGCCGTCGGGAAGTCGCGCGTGAACTCCAGGATGTTCGACACGTCCGCACCGCGCCAGCGGTAGATGGACTGGTCCTCGTCGCCGACGACGAAGAGATTTCCGGCCTCCCCCGCGATGAGCCGCACGAGCTTCGCCTGGACGCGGTTCGTGTCCTGATATTCGTCCACGAGGAGATGCCGGATGCTCTTCTGCAGCAACGCGCGCACGTCGTCCCGCGTGGCCACGAGTCGCGTCGACAGGATGAGGAGATCGTCGAAGTCGAGAGCCTTGGAAGCCCGCAGCGCTTTCTCGTACGCGCGGGAAATGTCGGCGAGACGCGATCCCAAAAAGTCGCCGAAACGGAGCGGGAAGTCGTCGGGCTGGATCCCCTCGTTCTTGGCCTGCGAGATCCGCGACTGGATCTGGCGCGGCGTGGCCGACTTCTCGGGCAGGGCGACTTCCTTCATCGCGCGCTTCACGACGGCGAGCTGGTCGTCCGAGTCGAAGACGACGAAGCCCTTCGGCACTGCCGCCTCGTCCGGAAAGCGCCTGAGAAGGCGCACGCCCCACGCGTGAAACGTCCCGACGAACGAGCGCGGCCGCTCCGTGCCGAGGAGCGCGCCGACGCGGTCTTTCATCTCGCCCGCGGCCTTGTTTGTGAAGGTGACCGCGACGACGCCTTCCTGCGGCACGCCATGCGCCACGACCCACGCGAGGCGGCGGGTGAGGACGCGCGTCTTCCCCGAGCCCGCGCCCGCGAGGACGAGAAGCGGCCCCTCGCCGTGCGACACGGCGGCGGCCTGTTCGGGGTTGAGGCCTTCGAGAAGATCTTCCGGGCGGGCGACCAAGGGTGGCGATGGTAGCGCAGCGCGCCAGCGGCGCGGTGCGGCATGATCCGTGGCGCCCATGGCGTTCGTCCTCGCCCTCGACCAGGGCACGACCAGTTCGCGCGCGCTCGTCTTCGACCACGGCGGCGCCGTGCGCGGCATGGCCCAGCAGGAGCTCAGGCAGATCTATCCCGAGCCCGGCTGGGTCGAGCACGATCCGACGGAAATCTGGGCGACGCAGTCGGGCGTGATGCACGAGGCGCTCGCGAAGGCGGGCATCACGGGCCGCGACGTCGCGGCCATCGGCATCACGAACCAGCGCGAGACGACGCTCCTCTGGGAGCGCGCGACGGGGCGTCCGCTCGCGAACGCGATCGTCTGGCAGGACCGAAGAACCGCGCCGATGTGCGACGCGCTCCGCGCGGCCGGCCACGAGGCGGCGCTCGCCGCGAAGACCGGCCTCGTCCTCGACGCCTATTTTTCCGGCACGAAGCTGAAGTGGCTGCTCGACCACTTGCCGGGGGCGCGTGTTCGCGCGGAGAGGGGCGAGCTCGCCTTCGGCACGATCGACACGTGGCTCGTCTGGAAGCTCACGAATGGGGCCGTGCACGTGACCGACGCCTCGAATGCAAGCCGGACGCTGCTTTACGACATCCACACCGGGACATGGGACGACGAGCTCCTCGCGCTCTTCGACGTTCCGAGAGAAGTCCTGCCCCGCGTCGTCTCCTCCTCGGAAGTGATCGCTCTGGCGGCGCTCGGCGGAGCGGCAGGAGCGGAGGTTCCGATCGCGGGCATCGCGGGGGATCAGCAGGCGGCCCTCTTCGGGCAGGCTTGCGACCGGCCCGGCCTCGCGAAGAACACCTACGGCACCGGCTGTTTCCTGCTCCTCAACACCGGGGGGCACGCGGTCCCCTCGAAAAACCGCCTGCTCACGACCGTCGCCTGGGACCTCGGCGGCGCCCTCACCTACGCCCTCGAGGGCAGCGTCTTCGTCGGGGGCGCCGCCGTGCAATGGCTGAGGGACGGGCTGAAACTCATCCGGACGGCCGCCGACGTCGAGGCGCTCGCCGCGAGCGAGACCGACAACGGGGGCGTGTACATGGTGCCGGCCTTCGCGGGGCTCGGCGCGCCGCACTGGGACCCCTACGCGCGGGGCGCCGTCTTTGGGCTCACCCGCGGCTCGACCGGCGGGCATCTCGCGCGCGCGGTTCTCGAGTCGATCGCCTTCCAGAGCGCCGACGTCCTCTACGCCATGGAGAAGGACGCCGGCGTCACGCTGACCGAGCTGCGCGTCGACGGCCGCGCCACCGCGAACGAGCTCCTCATGCAGTTCCAGGCCGATCTCCTCGGCGTGCCCGTCGTCCGGCCCGAGGTCCTCGAGACGACCGCCCTCGGCGCCGCGTATCTCGCCGGCCTCGCCGTCGGCTATTGGAAGGACGCCGAAGAGATACGCGCGAACTGGACGGTCGCCCGCCGCTTCGAGCCTGCGTGTCGCGCGATCGCGCGGCGGCGCTCCGCGCCGCGTGGGAACGGGCCGTCGCCCGCGCGAAGGGCTGGGCGTAAGGGATCCGTCGGGGGGCGGCCGCGCCCATCACTCGACCGTCACCGACTTCGCGAGGTTGCGCGGCTGGTCCACGTCGCAGCCGCGGCGCCGCGCGACGTGGTAGGCGAGGAGCTGAAGCGGCACGACCGACACGATCGGCTGGAGCGCCGGATGGATCTTCGGCAGGGTCACGACGGCGTCGGCGAAGGTCGACACGTCCGCGTCTCCCGGGCTCACGAGGGCAATGACAACGGCGTCGCGCGCCTTTGCTTCCCTGAGGTTCGAGGCGATCTTCTCGTAGAGCGCGTCATCGGGCGCGAGGCCGATCACGGGCATCTTGTCGTCGAGGAGAGCGATCGGCCCGTGCTTCATCTCGCCGCCCGGATACCCCTCCGCGTGGAGATAGGAGATCTCCTTGAGCTTGAGCGCGCCCTCGAGGGCGATCGGGTAATGGGCGCCGCGCCCGAGAAAGAGCATGTCCCTCGCGTGCTCGAGGCGGCGGGCGAGCTTCTCGATCTCGGGTTCGAGGGCAAGCGCCTCGCGAAGGGCGGCGGGAAGCCGCGCGAGGCCCGCGAGGAACGCCGCGTCGACGGGCTCTTCCTGCGGGGCGCGCGCGGCCTTGACGTAGTGCGCGAAGAGCGCCAGCGCCACGAGCTGCGTCGTGAAGGCCTTCGTCGAGGCGACGCCGATTTCGGGCCCCGCGTGCGTCGCGATGACGCCATCCACCATCCGCGCGATCGCCGAGTTCGGCACGTTCACGAGGCCCGTCGTGCGCGCTCCGAGGCGGCGGGCCTCTTTCAGCGCGGCCACGGTGTCGGCCGTCTCGCCGGACTGCGAGATGCCGAGGACGAGCGTCCTCTGGTCCACGAGCGGCGAGCGGTAGCGGAACTCGGAGGCGTAGTCCACGCCCACGCGCACGCGGGCGATGTCCTCGACGAGGAACTTACCGACGAGGCCCGCGTGCCAGCTCGTGCCGCAGGCTACGATCTGTACGCGGTCGATGCCGCGAAGGAGCCCGCGCGGCACGCCCATCTCCTCCTCGTTGAAGAGTCCCGTCTCGAGGGAGAGCTTGTTGCCGATCGTCTCTATGACGACGGTGGGCTGCTCGGCGATCTCCTTCGCCATGAAGTGCGGGTATCCGCCCTTCTCGGCCGAGACCGCGTCCCACGGCACGCAGCGAGAAGGCCGCTCGCGAGGCATGCCATCGAAGCCCGTCACGGTGACGGCCGACGCTGTCAGGCGCGCCAGGTCGCCGTCCTCGAGGAAAATCAGGTTGCGCGTGTATGCGAGGAGCGCCGTCGCATCCGAGGCGACGAAATTCTCGCCTTCGCCGAGGCCGAGCACGAGGGGCGGACCCCACTTGAGCGCGTACAGGACGCCGGGCTCGTCCGCCGAGAAGAGGACGAGCGCGAACATCCCTTCGAAGGACGAAACGGTCCGGCGCACGATCTCGGCGAAGGGCGTGCCCGGTTCGGCCCTCTGCGCCGCGCCGAGGGCCTGCGCGACGACCTCGGTGTCGGTCTCGGAAAGGAACCGGACTCCCTGCGCCTGGAGTCCTTGCTTCACCGCCAGGAAGTTCTCGATGATGCCGTTGTGGATGACGACGACGCGACCGGACGCGTCGCGGTGCGGGTGCGCGTTTTCCTCGGAGGGCCGGCCGTGCGTGGCCCAGCGCGTGTGTCCGATGCCGAACCTTCCCTGCGGCGGGTTCTTCGCGATCTTCTCCGTGAGGTTTCCGAGCTTGCCCTCGCTGCGCGCGACGCGCACGACCGCGTCGTCTCCCACGACCGCGATCCCCGCCGAGTCGTAGCCCCGGTACTCGAGGCGCTTCAGCCCGTCGAGAAGGACCGGCGTCGCCTCGCGGGCCCCGACGTACCCGACGATTCCGCACATGTCAGGCCTATTTCTTCCCGGCGGCCTTGCGTTCCCGGTACTTCGCGCCGCCGCCTTGCAGGTTCGTCTGGGGCGCGCGTGCCAGAGCGAGGGCGTTTTCGGGAACGTCCTCGGTCACGGTCGTGCCCGCCGCGATGATGGCGCCGTCGCCGATCGTGACCGGGGCGACGAACTGCACGTCCGAGCCGACGAAGACGTCGCGGCCGATTGTCGTCCGGTTTTTCGCGAAGCCGTCGTAGTTGCACGTGATGAC
Organism: Acidobacteriota bacterium; assembly: GCA_036759345.1. GTDB lineage: Bacteria > Acidobacteriota > Thermoanaerobaculia > UBA5066 > UBA5066 > Fen-183. The sequence continues at coordinate 18,319 of DAIOUV010000032.1, forward strand.
GCCCGCGCCCACGTTCGTGCGCTCGCCGATCTCGGTATCGCCGAGGTAGGTGAGGTGATTCGCCTTGACGCCGGTGTGGAGCTTCGCCTTCTTCGTCTCGACGAAATTGCCGACGTGGACCCCTCCCGCGAGATCGGTTCCCTCGCGCAGGCGCGCGAAGGGACCCACGACCGCGCCGTCGCCGACGACCGCCGACTCGATCACGCAGTAGGGCCTCACCGTCACGCTCTTCCCGAAGATCGAGTCCCTCACGACCGTCCCCTGCCCGATCCGGCTGCCCGTGCCGACGCGCGTCTTCCCGAGGAGCGTCACGAACGGCTCGACGACCACGTCCGTGCCGAGGGTGACGCCATCGTCGAGCGTGATCGTCTCGGGGCGGAGGAGGGTCGCGCCCGCGGCCATCGCGGCCTCCGCGTTGCGGCCGCGGAGAATCGTGTCCACGCGGGCAAGATCGGCGCGGGAATTCACGCCGAGCGCGGCCGCCGGATCCCCTTCGACGGTGACGACCTTCCGCTTCGCCTTGGCCGCGAGCGCGAGCACGTCGGTCAGATAGAACTCGTTCTGGGAGTTCTTCGAGGTCAGGAGAGGAAGCGCCTTTTCGAGAAAAGCCCGATCGAACGCATACGTCCCCGTATTGATCTCCACGATCTTCTTCTCGTTGTTCGAAGAATCTTTCTCTTCAACGACTTTCCGGAAGCGCCCGCCGCGATCCCGCACGATGCGACCGTAGCCCGACGGGTTCGTGACGCGCGCCGTCAAGACCGCGGCGGCCGCCTTCGGATCCGCCTCGAGGGCGCTGAGGAGGCCAAGGACGGCCCTCGCGTCGAGCAGCGGGACGTCGCCCGACAAGACGACGACGCGCCGCGCCTTCCCGAACTCCGTCGCTGCGGCGCGGACAGCATCACCGGTGCCGCGAGGCGGATCCTGAATGGCCACGCGGACGTCCGGATGGGCCTTCAGGTGCTCACCGATGGCGGCGTTCTCCTTCGAAACGACGACGACGACGTGGCCCGCGTCTCCCGCCACGGCCTTCGCGGTGTCGAGAACCCGGTCGAGAAGCGGGCGGCCCGCGGCTTCGTGCAGGACTTTCGGCCGCTCGGACCTCATCCTCACGCCGCGACCCGCGGCGAGGAGGACGACAACGGTCATGCGCCTCCCGCGACGAGCTCCGTGAAACCCTGCGTTCCCCGAAGGGCGGCGAGGTCGGCTTCGAGTCGGGCCTGAATGCGGTTCTGGTCGTCGGCGGCGATGGCCTTCTTCAGGCTCTGGAGCGCCTGGTCGACGTCCCCCTGAAGCGCGAAGCAGCAGGCCGTGAGGTAGTGCACGCGGCCGTCGCCGTCGCGGCGACCCGCGTTCCTGCGGAGGAGGTCGAGCGCCTTGTCGACATTGCCGCGGTTCTTTTCGAACACGGCCGCGTGGTACAGCTCCTCGGGCTCGGCCGCGGCGGCGCCCTTCGTCTTCTTTCCAGCGCGGCACGCCCCGAGGTACATCCGCGCGCGGTCGAGGTATTCCTTCTCCTCCGGATGCTTCTCGATGAGGTCTTCGAAGCGCCGCGCGGCCTCGTCGAGGTGGCGTTTGTGGAAGAGCTCGATGGCCTTCTCGTATTCCTTGCGCGCCGCCGAGGCTTCGCGCGCCGCCTCCTTCAAGGAAGCGGGGGCCTTGCGCGCCTTGTCGGGCTCGGGCCCTCCGAGCTTCAGCTGTCGGATCTTCTTCTCGAGGTCCTCGAGCGGCAGCCCGAGCTCTTTCGAGAGGGTTTGCATGTCCATCCGGCCGAAGTTTGCCTTCAGCCATTTGGCGTCGTCGTCGGTCCACTTTCGGACAGTCATTGGAGGGGCCTCCCGGTGGGACCCGGGCTCAGGGAGCCCGGACAAGGACGGCGAATTCTCGTCACGCCGCTCCCCCGCGTCAAGGCGCACGAAATCAGGCCTGAATCGTGGCCTTCCGGGCCCCAAAACGGGGCGTTCGGGCGCCAGCGCCGTAGAATCGCGATAGCCTGACGCCGTGTACGAAGCCCCGATTTTCTGCACGCGGTGCGCCGCCCGTCTGGAAGAGCAGGCGATGGGCGTCTCGTCGAAGAAGGTCCCGGTCTGCGTGCGCTGCGGCGCCGTCCACTGGATCGACCCGAAAATCGCCGCGGGCATCCTCATCGTGAAGGGCGACCGCGTCCTCCTCGTGAAGCGCGGCATCGAGCCCGGATACGGCCGCTGGACGTTTCCCGGCGGACACGTGGACCGCGGCGAGACCCTCGAGGAGGCCGCGCTGCGCGAGACTCTCGAGGAGTGCGGCGTCACGGCGGACCTCGGAGATCTCCTCGGCGCCTTCTCCTATCCGGGGAGGCCCGTCGTCATCGTGATCTACCGGGGGTCGCTCGCGGTCGGCAGCCGCGAGCCCCATGCGGGCGACGAGACCCTGGAGGTCGGCTGGTTCACGGCGGACGAGGCCGCGGGGCTCGAGCTCGCCTTCCGCTCGGTGGCCGACGCGCTCAGCCGGCTCTTCGGGCGGACCTATTCGGCATGAGGAACAAGACATGCGCCGCAACATTCGTTTTCTCGTCCCGCTTTTCGCCCTCGTCCTCTTCGCGGCCCTCGCGCCGGCGGACGAAGCGATCGTCGCCACGAAGCCGGCTCCCGCGGGCCTCGAAAAGGCCGCCTTCGCGGGCGGCTGTTTCTGGTGCATGCAGGGGCCGTACGACAACCTGCCGGGCGTCGTCTCGACGACCGTGGGTTACACCGGCGGCGAGAAGGCGAACCCCACGTATCACGAGGTCGGTGCGGGCGGCACGGGGCACATCGAGTCGATCGAGATCGTCTTCGACCCGAAGAAGGTCTCCTACGAGAAGCTCCTCGACGTCTTCTGGCACAATGTCGATCCCATGAATCCGTATGGGCAGTTCTGCGACAACGGCTCGCAGTACCGCACCGCGATCTTCTTCGAAAACGACGCGCAGCGGGTGGCGGCGGAGGCCTCGAAGAAGGCGCTCGCGGCGTCGGGAGTCCTGAAGACGCCCATCGCCACGGAGATTCTGAAGGCCGGAACTTTCTGGAAGGCCGAGGAATACCACCAGAGCTATTACAAAAAGAACCCGATCCGCTACAACTTCTACCGCTCGGGCTGCGGGCGCGACGCGCGCCTGAAAGAGATCTGGGGCGACGCCGCCCCAAGGCACTGAGCCTAAGGCTCCCCGGGCAGCCGCGTGCGCGAGAAGACCGTGGCGCTTAGTTTCACCGGCACAGAGCGCGGCACGAGGCGGCCCGACGCGATCCACGCGCGATCGAGGAAGTGCGTCACGACGTAGGCCTTCTTCTTCGCGAGCGCCTCGAGGCCGATCTTCGCTACGGCTTCGGGCGTCATCTCGGGGAAGGGCGTCGCCTCGGCGCCGCGCATACCCGCGACTGCGTGGAAATTCGTCTTCGTGTAGCCCGGGCAGAGGCACGTCACGGTAACGCCGTCCTTTTTCGCCTCCTCGTGGAGCGCGTGCGAGAACGACAGGACGAATGCCTTGCTGGCCGCGTACGCCGAGAAATAGGGCACGGGCAGGAACGCCGCGGTCGAGGCGACGTTCAGAATGCCGCCCCCGTGCCGCGCGCGCATGGCCACGAGGAAGCGGTGCGTGAGCTCGGCCGTCGCGACGACGTTGAGTTGCAGCATTCCGAGCACGCGCTCGAGAGGCAACTCGGTCTCCGGTCCGTTCAGTCCGAAACCCGCGTTGTTCACGAGGATCGAGACGGCCCTCCCCGAGCCCTCCGTGGAGGCGAACAGGGCCTCGCGCCCCTCCGGCGTCCCGAGATCGGCGGCGAGAAACGACGCGTCGATCCCGTTCGCCTTCGAGAGCTCCTCGGCGAGCCGGGCGAGGGCGTCGCCCCGGCGTGCCACGAGGAAAAGATCGCGGCCCGATTCCGCGAGCAGGCGCGCGAACGAAGCGCCGATACCCGAGGACGCACCCGTGACGACGGCGAGGCCCCCATCCGTAACGCCTTCGCCCGTCACGACGTGCCTCGCGGCATGCGGATGACTTCCGACACCCGGTAGCCGAGCAGTGTCCGGAGGACGCCCGCGGGCGCGAAGAGATCGAGGCCCAGAGACGGAGCCGGCGACGGCAGGACCGAGAGGACGAGCGGCGGACCGCCCGCCGCAAGGACGGTGTAAACGCCGAACCAGTTGCGCGCGCCGACGGCCTTCACGCGCGCCTCGTCCCCGTCCACGCGCAGCGGAAAGTCGGACTCCGCGTCCCGCGTCCAAAGGTGCGGGGGGCCGGAAGCGGCCTCGCCCGAGAGCTTCAGGGCGCGCTTCAGGAGCGAGGCGGCGGGATCTCGCAGCGCCTTCGAAGAGAGCGAGAACGGCACCGTCGCGTATCCCGCGGCCTTCAGCTCGGCGAACGCATTCGACGAGATCCAAAGGGCCGACGATCCCCCGATCGTCGCGACGCCCTCCGGCCAGAGGCCGGGCAGCAGGAACTCGGTGGCCGTCGCGAAGTCGGGGAAAAAGAGCGTGCCGCCCACCTCCTTCGACTCGTACGCGGCGGGCGGAGCGGGAATCGGCGTGGCGCCCCGCGGAGCGTTCGCCTGCACCCGCACCCAGTCCTCGCGCCGCCGCGCGGACTCGCGTTTTTCGATGCGCACGCGTCCCGACCAGCGCAGCCTCAGACCGGCCTTGCCGAACTCGAGGACCTCGACCTCGCGGCGCGTCGACTCGGGCACGTCTCCGATGTCGAGGCCGGGCAGGTTCGGGTCGAGCGCGAGAACGAGTCCGGCCGCGAGCGGCAGATCGCGGAGACGCGCGGGAACGGGAGACGACGCGACGGGCGCCGGTTTCTTCTCGCGCGCCCCGGGCCCGCAGGAGAGCGCGAACGCCGCGACGAGAGCCGGGGCGGCGCGATGCGGTACGCGCATGAGGCTACCGATTCGCCGCGTCGTTGAGCCGTTCGTCCAGCGGGATCGGATAGACCTCGGTCGCGTTGATCTTTTCCCGCTGGGCGCGGAAGCGGTTCAGCGACGTGACAAAGCGTATGTCCCCCGTAACCGTGGAGGGGACCTCGCGCTCGAACTCTGCGCGGAAGTCGAGGAGGATCTGCGAAAGACCCACCTTGAGCGCGGGCGCCTTCCAGTCCACGTTCCGGGGGTCGGCGAGGAAGACGCGGGCAGCCGCCTCGAGTCGCGCGTCGAGATCGGCCGGCTCCCAGGGTTCCTTCTGAAGGGGGGGGCCGCCCCGCCGCGCCTTCACGAGCGCGAAATGAACGCGCGCGTCCGTGAACCGCTTGTATGCGATCGAGGTCATGGCGTTCAGCGAAAGGTTCTTTCCCCCCACGACGTACGTGGTTTCCGAGTCGAACCGGTGCGCGATCTCCTTGAAGTTGGCGGGCCGGTTGAATCGCAGGACGCCGCGCAGGGCGCAGGCGTTATGCGCGTTGATCCAGTAGGCGAGCCGGTCCGGTTCGGTCGGGAAGAGGTGTGGATGCGAGTCGGGAGAGACGCGCGCGACCTCCGCGAGGTACTCCTCGAGAAGCGCCTCGTCGACCGAGACCGCCGCGTAGTCCACGAGGCCATCCGTGACCGCTTTGTCGAGAAGGCGGCCGAGGAGAGCATGCGGGAACTTTCCGGCCGACGGGACGTCGGTGGCCGCCTTGACCTTCGGCTTCACGACTTCGCACGAAGCCCCCGGAAGGACGACGGCCATCACGGCGAGAAAGACGGTGGCGTGGAGGCGCCCGGATGCGACGTTCGGTTTCATGGTGCGTTCAGCCGATGATGTCTTCGGTCCCGTCGACGCCGAGGACGTTGCCGCTCAGCCAGACGGTGTCGGGCCGCGAAAGCGCAACGATCACCCGCGCGACGTCGTCGGGCGTCGTGAGGCGGCCCGCCGGGTGGATCGCGAGGCAGCGCCCGATCATCGCGGCGTTGTCGGGGATCTTGCGCAGGGCGGGCGTGTCCGTGACACCCGCGCGAATCGCGTTGACGGCGATCTTCCTCGTGACGAGCTCGACGGCGAGCTGCCGGCAGTGACTCTCGAGCGCCGCCTTGGCAGCAGACACCGCGCCGTAAGACTTCCAGATGCGGTGGCCGCCGGCCGACGTCATCGCGAAGACGTGCCCGCCCTCGGCGAGGAGTCCGGCCGCGAGGAGGTCCTGCACCCAGTAAACGAGCGAGTGCGCCATGACGTCGAGGGTCATGTCCATCTGGGCTTTCGAGATCCGGTCGCCGGCCTCGGGAGCCAGGAACGGCTTCAGCGTTCCGAAGGCGAGGGAATGCAGAACCACGTCGATCCCGGCGCGCCGGCCCTCGGCGTCGAGTATCCCCGCCATCGCGGCGAGAGCCTCGACCCGCTTCTCGTCGTCGGCGGCGTTCATGTTGAAGAAGACGGGACGGCTGCCCGCCGCCTCGATTTCCTTCGTGATGCGCTCGACGTTGGGCTGGGTCGCCCGGCGATCGAGGTGGACGCCGAACACGTTGCGGCCCGCCCGGGCGAGCGCGAGGGACACGCCCTCGCCGAAGCCAGAGGAGGCGCCGAGAACGAGGGCCCAGTTGCGCGGCGTCGTCATGCGCCGAATCCTAACCTACCGGGGCGTCAGGGAAAGTAACCGCGGATCGTCTTGGCGCGCAGCTTCGGGTTCTTGAGCCTCACCTCGATCGCGCGGAACTGGTCCTCGCCCTTCGAGGAATTCGTGAGGTACCGCAGGAAGTACTGCGAGCGGAGCTCCGTTTCGATCTTCCGGTAGACCTCGGCCAGGGCGGACGCCTTGCCGATGAAGAACGCCTCGGCCCCCGTGTCGGCGGCGAGCTCGGTCATCTTCGATTTGATCCCCATGTCGAGGAACGAGAGGTTCAGGCCGATGAAGTAGACCGGCACGCCGGCCGCGCGTGCGTAGCGGCGCAGCGTTTGGTAGTCGGTCCACGAGTGGTTGTCGTCGCCGTCCGTGAGGACCACGATCGCCTTCCGCCCCGGCAGCGCGCGGAATTGATAGAGGGCCATCACGACGGCGTCGTAGAGCGCCGTTTCGCCCGACGCGTGCGTCTCGGCGATCGCGCGCTCGAGATCCACGGACTTGTGCGTGAGGGACGCGAGGAGCGTGGGCCGCTCGCGGAACTCGATCACGAAGCCCTGGTCCTTTTCCTTCGAGACGAGCTTCTGCGCGAACTCCGAGGCCGCCTGGTGCACGAGCGGCATCGCTTCCCTCATCGAGCCCGAGCCGTCGATGACGATGCCGAGCGACAGCGGAAGCGATTCGGCGAACTCGAAGCTCGAGAGATCCTGCTTCACGGCATCCTCGGTCACCGTGAAGTCCTCGCGCGTGAGGTCCTTCACGAGGCGCCCGTTGGAGTCGAAGACCGAGACCGGAAGCTCGACGAGGTTCACCTCGACCTTCGACATGAAGCGCGACTCGCCCTTCAGGAGCTTGAGGTCCGTGAACTCCTTTCCTTCCGCGTCCGTCGCCGTCGCCCGCATGAGCGTGGCCTTCTGGATCTTCCCGACGGGCACGGTGACCGTGAACGGCGGCTCGGTCCACTCCTTGAGCATCGTGTCGTCCAGCCAGAGCTGGAGCTTCTTCGCTTCCCCGCCCGCAATGGACTGCAGCGCGACCTTCAGCTCCACCGTGTCGCCGGCGGACTTCTGCTTCGGGAGCTCCAGGATGCGCACGGCGAGGCGGGAATCCTTCTCGTTGAGGGCCCATGCGTCGGCGTCCACGAAGTTGCCCTGCACGTCGAAACCGAGGACCTTGAGCGTCTGCTTTTTAGGGACCTTCCCGAGGTCGATCTCGACGGTGTAGGGCGGGCGGTTCTTGACGAGAATCTTCTTTTCCTCGAGGTAGAACTCGACCCGACGGACGGGCTCCTTCACCTCGCACTCGATCCTGAGTAGGCCGACCGGCACTTCCTGGGTCGGCGCGAGGATCTTCACGAAACCGGTGGCGTTCGTAGGGATCACGGGCCGGTTCTCGGCCTCGAGCACCACGGACGCCGCGCTCGGCATTCCCGCGAGATCGCCGCCGGCGTCCTCCGCGCGGAACGTGGACGACATCGCGGGAACCGTGAGCGAGATCGCGCGGGTGCCGAGGACCCGGCCCGCGACGCCCTCCAGCCGGAACTGGAGGTTGAACGTGCCGGGCGACAAGGCGCGGAGGAACGTGATGGCGACGGGTTTCGAGACGTTCGTCACGTCGGAATTCGACAGGTCGATGTCGACGGGGACGCGGAAGGTCTCGACGGCCTCTCCCTTGTCGTTCGTGACGTCGCACGCGAGGAAGAACGAGTAAACGCGCGGCTGCGCGTTTCCCGCCCCGCGGAGGTCTCCCCGGCTGACCGAAAGCACGAACTTGACCGCGGTCTTCTCGCCCGTGCGTCCGAGGTACTGCTCGCGCACGTCGATCGGGATCGAGATCCCCGGCGCGTCGAGTCGCGTCTTTTGGGCACCTCCGGGAGGCGCCGGCTGGCCGAGGGCGGCCCCCGACAGGGCGAGAAGGATCGGGGCCAGGGCGAGACTCTTTCGCATTCCGGCATCGTATGCTGTCTTTCTCAAGCGACACTTCCCCCGTTCAGGAGGGCCCGATGCAATTTTCCTTCCGCCGCCCCGTCCGGACGCTTCTGGGCCTCGCCCTTTTCGCGGCCCAGCTCCCCGCGGCTAGCACGCCCCCGCCGGCGCCCGCCACCTCGGACGCCTGGCTCGACTCCACGTCCGCCCGGTGGGACGAGACGGCCCAGAAGATCTGGGCCTTCTCCGAAACGGCCCTCGAGGAAACGCAGTCGGCCGCTCTCCTCTCGGACCTTCTCGAGAAAGAAGGCTTCACTGTGACCCGCGGCGTCGCGGGGATGCCGACGGCGTTCGTGGCGTCCGCCGGGAGCGGGTCCCCCGTGATCGGGATCCTCGCCGAGTACGACGCTCTTCCCGGCCTTTCGCAGGTGGCGGGCGCCTCGAAAAAGACGCCGCTCGTCGCGGGCGCTCCCGGACATGGATGCGGCCACAATCTCCTCGGCACGGCGGCCGTCGCCGCCGCCGTCGCCGCGAACCACGAGCGCCTCCTCGCGAAGCTGCCGGGCACGATTCGCGTCTTCGGCACACCCGCCGAAGAGCAGCTCCTCGGCAAGCCCTTCATGCTGAGAGACGGCGTTTTCGCGGGTACCGACGCCGTCCTCGCGTGGCATCCCGCGGACGCGACCTACGTGTGCACGAAGCCTTATCTCGCGATCGCCGCGATCGACGTGGAATTCTTCGGAAAGACGGCGCATGCCGCCATGAATCCGTGGCTCGGGCGAAGCGCGCTCGACGCCGTCGAGATCTTCGATCATGCCCTCGCGCTCATGCGCGAGCACGTCCTCCCCACGGCGCGCCTCCATCGCGCGATCAAGAACGGCGGCCTTGCAGCGAACATCATTCCCGACTACGCCCGTGTCCAGTGGTTCGTGAGAGACGAGTCCGGCGCGCGCGTCGACGAGATGCTGTCTCGCATCCGCAAGGCGGCCGAGGGCGCGGGCCTCGCGACGGAGACGACCTCGAAGGTCAGCCTTCTCGCCTCGACGCGCGAGCCGCTTTTCAACGGCGAGCTCTCGAAGGTCCTTCAGAAGAATCTCGTTCGCGTCGGCGCGCCCGCGTGGGACGCCGCCGACCTCGCGCTCGCGCGGGGCATTCAGAAGGAAGTCGGCGTTCCCGAGGCCGGCCTCGCGGACACCGTTCTCCCCTATGCCCCCGGCCACGGGTCCGGGGCCTCGTCCGACGTGGGAGAGACGAGCGGGGCGCTGCCGCTCGCCGAGCTCGCGGTCGCGACGGGCGCCGCCGGCCAACCGTGGCACCACTGGGCCGTGACGTCCTGCGCGGGGCACGCGCTCGGGCGGAAAGGCATGCTCGTCGCGGCGAAAGTCCTCGCGTCGTCCGTGACCGACCTCCTGAACGATGCCCGGACGGTCGCAGCCGCGAAGGCCGAGTTTCAGAAGTCGACTGCCGGTAAGCCCTACGTGAGCCCGCTCGCGAAAGACGCCGTGCCCAAGGTGTACTGAGGGGCGCTACGCCGCCGCGCGGGCGGTGTGAGCCGCGAAGAACTCCTCGACGGCGTCGAGGAACGCCTGCGGGCTCTCGAGGGACGCGATGCGGCGGCGCAGATCCCCCCCGTTCGGCAGGCCGTGCGTGTACCAGCCCGTGAATGTGCGCAGCTTCGCGATGACGGCCTTCGGCGCGTCCGCGTCGTCACTCTGGATGAGGCGGAAGTGGTCGAGGATGACGTCGCGGCGTTCCGCAAGCGTCGCCTCCCGATAGGGGCGGCCGGCCAGAAGCTCCGACGCCTGCCGGAAAATCCACGGATTCTTCATCGTGGCGCGGCCGCACATCACGGCGTCGCAGCCGGTCTCCCTGAACATCGCGAGAACGTCTTCAGGCGTCGCGACGTCGCCGTTCCCGACGACCGGGATCGTCACGGCTTCCTTGAGGCGCGCGATGCGGCTCCAGTCGGCGCGGCCCGTGTACATCTGCTTCGCCGTCCGCGCGTGCAGCGCGACCGCGGCGGCGCCCTCGCCCGCGCAGATCCGGCCGAGCTCGAGATAGTTCACGGCTTCGTCGGTCACCCCGAGCCGGAATTTCACCGTGAGCGGCGTCGTCTTCAGCGCCTTGCGGCAGACCGCGATGATTCCCCTGGCCTTGCCCAGATCGCGCATGAGGCCCGCGCCGGCGCAGCCCTTGAGGATCTTGTTCGCGGGGCACCCCATGTTGATGTCGCACACGTCGAGGCCCATCTCCTCGACGCGCTCCGCGGCGATCTCCATGCGCTCTCTGTCCGCTCCGTAAATCTGGACCGACAGCGGGCGTTCGGCGGGATCGAAGCGCAGCAGCCGCTCGGTCTTGCGGTTTCCGCGCGTGAGACCCTCGGACGAGATGAACTCCATCGTCACGAGGCCGACGCCGCCGATGCGCCGGAGGAGCAGGCGGTACGTCATGTCGGTGATCCCCGCCATCGGGGCGAGGATCAGCGGGGGGTCGACGGCGCAGGGACGCGTCCCCGCGCCGCCGTAAACGAGGGGCATACCAGGAAGCTTACTGGCCGGTGGCCTTCGCGGGCGGGGCGGAAGCCGGCGCCGCGGGATTCACGAGGCTTTCCACCTCGAAAGACCCCTGATAGAGCGCGAAGGCGCCGGGCGCGACCTTCTGGTCGCGCGTGAGGCCGACGACGTACGCGTGCCGCCCGGGCGTAAGGCCCTCGAGCCAGACGGGCTCGACCTTCGTGAGCGTGACCTCAGGCTGCGTGTCGACCTTGTACCGCAGGCGGCAGGAATCCGCGACGGACTGCTCGGCCACCGGGCACCCCGAGACGAGGACGTCGAGGAGGACCTTGCCGGCGTCGCCCTTCACCTTTCCGCGGGGCGCGACCACCGTGAGCACCGGCGAGCCGGCCTCTACCGTGTTCTTGCCGTCCTTCTCGCCCACGTGGAACGTCACGGACGCGAGCGCGGAAGGCTCCTTGATGGCCTCGCCCCACGGGCGCACCGGGAAGATGCGGACCATGTGCGTGCCCTTCGGCAGGCTCTTGAACGTGTAGGGTTTCGTCGCGTCGCGCCACGGGAACGTCGAGGAGATGTTGTCGACGAGGATCTCCAGTCGCTGCCCCGTCTTCGTCGCGGCGTCCTCGAAGGTCTCGAAGTTCGCGAGCTCCACCTTGAGCGTCACGGGGGCACCCTTGGCGGGCGGCTGCCCCGCCGCAGCCTCCGGAATCGGGATCACCTCATCCCGGGCCGGAGAGACGATTTTGAGCGTCACCGGACCCGTGGGACCGCGCCCGTCGGCGATTCCCGCCACGGGAGACTTCGGATCCTTCGGGGCCGCCGTCTGCGCAAAGGCCGGATGGAGCAGGACGACGGTGAGGCCCAGGGCGAAGGTCTTCGACAGATGGCTGGTGGTGAGTTTCACGCGCACTCCTTGAAAAAATGTCCTTGGGGCGCGACGGCGCCGCAGAGCCGCGGAGAATAGCAGCAAGAACGGGGCCTGAAAAAGGGAAAGTTAGGGCCCCGAACGCACCCACCCTTCGGGCACGGCGAAAAGGCGGGGATCCGCTCCGATATGCACGTTCGTGAGGCTGATGGTCGACTTCTGCTCTTTTCCGTCCGCCCCGGCGATCTCGCGGTCGAAGCGCATGACGAGCCCGTCGAGATCCGCGGCCACCCAGTAGGTCGTCGTCGGCGATCCGGGCACGGCCGGATCGTCGTCGAAGCGCCAGAGGGCGCACGCGTGTCCCGCGAAGACTTCGTCGCCTTCGCGGTGATAAATGCTGAGGTTTCGCCGCGCGGCCTCGACTTTCTCGTCGAATCCCGCGGCGAGCGAAATCCCGCCGGGCAGCTCTCCCACCGCCTCCTGAAACGGAACGTCCCGCACCGTCTTCGCGGCCGGGTCCAGCCGGAAGGCGCGCCGCGCCGCCAGGTCGAGGACGAGGGCCGGGCCGTCCTTCGGCCCCTTGCGGCGCAGGTCGCCGCGCACGGCGATGTCGAACGACGCCTTCGCGACGCCGTCGATCCGGAGCGTCACGCGCGCGCGGTAACCCTGTGTCTTCACGCGCGGAGGCGCGCCGAAAGGATCGGCCGCGCAGCCCGGAAGGAGGAGCATCGTCCCAAGGAAAGTCCCGAAGAAAAGCGGCGGAAGGAAGCGGGCGGTTCGTCTCACGTTCGCCTCCTCGGCGGCGCGACGGGAACTTCGAGCCCGAGGAAGTGCTGGAAGACCGAAAGCGCGCGGAGCGTGACCCAGCGCGACAGCTCGCCCATGCGCTCGAGGGCGACCGGAAGGCGCTCGGGACGGGGTCTTTCCAGCTTCCAGCGCGCGCGATGGTCGGCGCGGGCGGCGAGCCGCGCGAGGGACCGGGCGAGAACCGGCTCGCTCCGGGACTCGGGCGGCAGGACCGACGCGAGCGCGAGCAGCATTTCGGCGAGATCCGTCTCGTCGCCGCACGGGAACCCCGGCATGACGAGCTCTTCGGGCGCCCCGGCGGCGAGCGCGGCGGGCAGCTCGTCCTCGAGGAGCCGGGTCGAGAGGAAGGAAATGGCCCTGGTCACACGCTCACTCCGGGCGTCTTCGGGGAGCGACGCGAAGAGCAGGAGGTCCTTCTCTGTGCGGCCGCGCCCCGCGAGCGCGCGCGCCGCGAGGGCGTCGGCGCCCTCGAGGACGCGCGCATCGCGTTCCCATCCGATCCGCGCCAAGACGCGGAGGGCCGCGCGAAACAGCGGAGCGTCGAGGTTCGTCTCCCCGTGCCGGTCGATCGCGACGAGCACTTTCTCCCACCGGGCGAGAAGGACGTCGCCGGCGTGGTGGAGAAGCGGCAGCGCGCCGTCTCCGCCTATCTCCGTGAGGAAAAGCGCGAGCCACGCGCCGCCGTCGTAGCGGCGCTCGAGCCCCGCGACTCCCGCGCCCTCCCCCGGTTCGAGTCGCGCGCGCAGCAGCGCCAGCATGTCGCGCACAAACGGGTCGCGCGAGAACCCCTGCTTCGCCTTCTTGAGGTCCGGGTCTTTCGCGGGCCGCCCGAGCAGGTCGCGAAGGGCCACGAAACGCGCCGCCGGGCTCTCGCGCGAAACGAGCCAGTCGATCGTCGAGAGGGGCACGGGAAACGGCCCGTCGGGCAGGGGTTTGACCGCGCCGCGCGGGCGCAAGACGCTCCCCGGTTTCTCGCGAACGGGTCGTGACATGCGCTGCGAGGATAATCCAGGCCGCATGAACTTCTTCGCTGCCTCTCCCACGCGCGTCGTCGGGCACCGGGGATCCCCGACGAAGGCGCTCGAAAACACCTTCGAGAGCTTCGACCGCGCCGAGGCCGACGGCGCCGACGCGTTCGAGCTCGACGTCAGGCTCACCCTGGACGGCGAAGCGGTCGTGCACCACGACCCCGACATCGTCCTCGGCTCCCGGCGGGTTCCTCTCGCGACCGTCACCATTCTCGAGCTCAATGAGACCCCGATCGCGCGCGGCGAATTCCACGGATCCGTCCCGACGCTCCGCGACGTGTTTCTAAGGTACGGCCCGGCGGGACGCTACCTCGTCGAGCTGAAGCCGGGCCCCTCACCGCGGCCCGGCCTTCTCGAGTTCCGCGTCGCCGCCCTCCTCGCCCAGTTCGCGCTCCTCGAAAAGGCTCTCGTCCTCTCGTTCTCGCTCGACCCGCTCCGGCGCATCCGGGAGATCGAGCCGCGCATCCAGACGTGTCTGAACTACGACGGCACGGCCCACCGGCCCGAAGGGCGGCTCTGGCCCGATCTTCCAAAGGGGTGCGCCGCGATCGGCCCGAACATGGCGCTCGTCTCCGACGCGCTCTTCCCGCGCGCGAAGGCCGAGGGCCTCGGCGTCCACGTCTGGACGGTGAACGACGCCGCACTCGCCGCGCACCTCGCGCGTCTGGGCGCCGCGAGCGTCATCTCCGACGACGTCTCCGTCACGGGGCCGGCGATCCGCGAGGTGACCGGCGCGCGTCTGCCCCTGGATCTTCTGGCGGGCCGCGCCTGGACGAACATGGCCGAGGTGAAACCATGACCACAGCTCGCAAATTCCTGATCCTCCTTGCCGGCGTCGCCTTTCTGGGCGGCTGCTCGTCAACCACGTCTCCGCTTCCGCTGACCGATACGCCGCCGCCCGCTCCTTCGTCCTCGTCCGTCTTCGCCGGTCACGCCCGCGCGTCCCGATTCGTCCAGGGGGCCTGGGTCGCCGCGCCCGAGTACGACTACGACTTCCTCGTCCTGGAACGGCGTTTCGCCAATCACTGGGAGGCGATCAAAGAGATTCACCGCCGTCACCCGAAATACGACGGCCGCGCCGGCCCCCGCGATCAGACACTGTACTTCCTCGTCCAAATGTCCCCCGCCCCAGACGGGGGCTACGACCTCGTCGTGGAAGGCTCCCTCGGCCGCGGCTCGGGACACGAGAAGGCTGGCGGCGGCGGGCTGGTTCTGGAGCTCGCCTCTGCCCGGAAGGGCTGGTTCATTCCGTTCGACACGATCCGGATCCGTCAGGAACGTCCCTCCGCAGAAGGACGGGTCCAGGAGACCGTCGAGCTGCTGTCGAAGGGGAAGGGCCGTGAGGTCCCGTTCATGAAGATGGAAGAGGAGGGCCTCGTCTATCTGCCCGTCCGTCCATGAGGAGGTCCGACATGGCCAGATGGTCGTCAACGGGAAGACCGTCAAGCTCACTCACGTCTATGCCTCCGCGAGGCCAGGCCAGAGAGACAAGAAGCAAGTCGAGATCCGCGTCATCCTTTCCGACGTGCCGATCAGCGATGAGGACCTCGCCAAAGCGGGCAACCGCGAAGCGCTGGCCGCTGCCGGCAAACTGCACGCGATGGAGTTATTGCTCGGCGAGGATCCGACGGGCGACCCGGGAAAGCGCGCCCTCTCCAACGATATCTACGACGCCGCCTTCAACGGCTCGATTCGGTTGATTGGCTACGACACGTTCGAGATGAAGACGGACGATGGTACAACCATCGCCGGCCGGCACTCCATGGCATCGCCGCACAAGTTCAGCGACACGGGCAAGGGTGTCACCTTCCAGGACGACGTCACTTTCAGTGCGCCGCTCGCGCATTAGCTGCCGGAGTGCGTTTCGCGCCAAAGCATGAATGCAAGCGTAGCCGCAGCTACGCAAGCGATGACACTCGCCCAAAACGGAATGATGCTGCCATTCACGATGACTTCCCACCCGAACGCGACGTGCACCTGCTTTCGCCAGCGCGAGAGCATGAACGGGTGGATACACAGGGACTCGGCTACGTCCCGAATCAGCACCCCGGGCTGCCCGCTAAGCTGCACGGCCTTGAGCTTGAACTCGCGGCTGTATGCCTTGACTCTTCGTGGACCCGCTCTTCCCATCGTGACCTCTCTATCGTTAGCTGAGAGTGTCAACGAAAGCGAAGCAATCTCCCCGGTCCGCTGCAACGCCTTGTTAGGTGCCCGGCCCCCCTTCGGGTGTTCTACTTAGTCTCCGCTCGTAGATTCGAGCCGTGTAGGTGGATGATTTTCCATTGGTGTCCGATATTTTGTAGCACCAGTGTTCGACGCGAATGCACGATGGGGTTGCCGATCTCGAAACTGGCCAACGCCATGCCATCCCCTATAGTGATCTGGAGATCCCTGATAGCCATCGGGTTGATGGGCCGGGACTCCAACATAGGGGATACCCCAACCTGTATCTGCTCCAGACCTGTGAGTCTGGTGGGGGTGGCCGCCGAAGGCAGAAACACGCTCGCGTCGGACGCAAAGAGAGACATGAAACCCTCCGCGTCGGCCGAATTCACGGACGCGACAAGCTTACCGACAACGACCTCGACCTCAGCTCTTGCTGTTGATCGCGGGGCGCTCACGCATGAAACAGCAGTTAGCGCGACCGTGAAGCCGAAGACCAGCACTCCTGACAGATTGGAAGCTCTCATGAAGGTCATATTCTGTGGCACCTAACTAGTATTAGGCCGCAGGTGGATGAGATGGGAAGTGGGCATCACTATTCGAATTCTGGCGCGAATGGGCAGGGATAGCCAGAAGGCGAAGGGCAGGGATATTCGAGTTCGTTCTGCCCGGCGCAGTGCTCCCTCCGTGACGTAAAGATCACCCGCGCGAACCGCGCTCGAAGTGGGCCGCCGGTGGGCCGAGAAATGGTCGGGGCGGCCGGGATCGAACCGGCGACCCCCTGCTCCCAAAGCAGGTGCGCTACCACTGCGCCACGCCCCGTCAGGTAGGATTCTCCGCGATGACGGCGAAGAAGTCGAAGGGAACGCTCGTCCTCCTGCACGGCCTCGGCGGTTCGGGAGAGGATTGGGCCGCGGCGGCGAAGCTCCTCGCGAAGGACTTCACCGTGCGCGCGCTCGACCTCCCGGGCTCGGCTCGAGGTCCGCGGCCGGGCACGGGCTACGAGATAGGGCCGCTCGCGCGCTGGGTCCTCGGCAAGATCGGCCAGAAGCCGGTGCTGCTCGCGGGGCACTCGCTCGGCGGCCGCGTGGCCGGCGAAATGGCGGCGCTCGCGCCGGAGCGCGTTCGCGCCCTCGCTCTCGTGTCGCCGCTCGGGTCGGCGCCGTACGGCCTCATCGACCGCCTCAAGTGGAAGGCGATGTCGCGGCGCGCGCTCCTCGAGAGTGTGCCCGAAAGCTCGCTCAAAAACGCCGCGGGTTATGGCTTCGCCGTGCACGGCCCGGGACGAGCCGGCTTCGTCGCGCGCACGCTCGCGACGCGGACCGGCCCCGCGGGGAAGGACACCGCGCACGCCGCCGAGAAGTACGTGGACGGCGTCCTCGCCGCCAGACCGCTTGCCGAACGGCTGAAGGGGACGTCGATGCCGCTTCTCCTCGTGACCGGGGCGCGCGATCCGCTCGCGCCGGCCGAAGAACTGCGCGCGATTCTGGGCGCCAGGCCGGACGCGGCGCTCCTGGAGATGCCCGGGATCGGGCACTACGCCCTTCTCGAAGATCCTCCGCGCCTCGCGAGGGCGCTCCGCGATTTCTTCGCGGCCGCCTGAGCGGGCACCGCGAGCTTCAAGGTCTCGAGCCATTCGTCAGGGATGCGGCCCGTGAGCGCGGCGCGCTGCGCCGCGAAGAGCGCCGTGAGCCCCTTGCGGCCGGCCGCGAGCAACCTGCGGAGCTGCTCCTCGTCGAACGGCTCGCGCTCGGCGGTGCCCTGGATCTCCACGAAGCGCCCGCTGGACGTGCCGACGACGTTCAGATCCACGTCCGCCGTCGAATCCTCGGAATAGTCGAGATCGAGCAGGATGCGGCCGCCGGCGACGCCGAGGGAGATCGCGGCGACGGCCTCGCGGAGCGGGTTCGCGCGGACGTCGCGCGCCTTCGTGAGCGACGCGCACGCGAGCGCCAGCGCGACGTACGCCCCCGTCACGGAGGCGCAGCGCGTTCCCGCGTCCGCGACGAGAACGTCGCAGTCGAGCGTGATCGTGCGGTCGGCCAGAAGCGAACGGTCCACCACGCCGCGGAGCGCGCGCCCGATGAGGCGCTGGATCTCCACCGTTCTTCCGGTCTGCTTGCCGCGCGCCGCTTCTCGAGGGCTTCTTTCGTGCGTGGCCCGCGGCAGCATCCCGTATTCGGCCGTCACCCATCCGAGCCCCGTGCGCTGCAGGAAGGGCGGGACCCTCGCCTCGACCGAGGCGGTCACGAGGACCTGCGTGCGGCCCTGCGTGATGAGGCACGAGCC
The DNA here is from genome assembly GCA_036759345.1 of Acidobacteriota bacterium. Taxonomy (GTDB): domain Bacteria; phylum Acidobacteriota; class Thermoanaerobaculia; order UBA5066; family UBA5066; genus Fen-183. Next base: position 36,447 of record DAIOUV010000032.1, read on the forward strand.
TTCGGCATGAGGCACTCTGTCGCAGACGATCGTGACCTCCCGGAGGTCGAGCGGGCCGCGGCCGTCGGCGCGGGGCGGGGCATGAGAAATCGTTGGCATGGCGGCATTCTGGCCCACTCGCGCATGATTCGCGCTAGGGCAGGTCGATGAGTGTCAGGTCCGCGGCGGGACGGCCGAGAAACCGTCCCGCCACGCGGCGCAGCCGCTCGGAGGCGTCCGTCACGAGCAGGCGCGTCGTCCCGTGGGACGTCTCGCCGCGGCGAAACGCGGGAGGAAGCGCCGCTTCGACGGCGCGCGCCGCGGTCTCGGCCGAGTCCACGAGGAGCGTGCCCGGGGGAAGGGCCCCGGCGATCGTGTGCGCGAGGAGCGGGTAATGCGTGCATCCGAGGACGACGACGCGCGCGCCGGAGCGGGCCACGTCCGCGAGGTACAGGGACGCCGCGGCCTGGGCCACTTCGTTCTCCGTCCATCCCTCCTCGGCGAGCGGCACGAAGAGGGGGCACGCCGTGTGCGTGACGTCGCGGCCCGGATCGAGCGCGCGGATGGCGTGGCCGTACGCGTCCGACACCACCGTGGCTTCGGTCGCGAGGACCGCGATGGGCGCGCGCGTGCCGGCGGGGTCGGACGCCCGCGCGGCGGCGACTGCAGCCTCGGCGCCGGGCGCCACGACGCCCACGACGGGAACCGGTGACATCTCCTCGATCGCGTCGAGCGCGAGCGCCGAGGCGGTGTTGCACGCGACGACGACCGCCTTCACGCCCTGCGCAAGCAGGAATCCGATCGCACGGCGCGCGTAACGCCGCACCGTTTCGGGAGACTTCGTGCCGTACGGCAGGCGCGCCGTGTCGCCAAGGTACAGGAGGTCTTCGAAGGGCATGCGCCGGGCCACCGCCTCGAGCACCGTGAGGCCGCCGACACCCGAGTCGAAGAGGCCGATCGGCCGCGGGTCGCTCATGTGCGCTCAGCCGTCGACGCGGGTGTCGGAGACGCGACGGGCGCCTCGGCCGGCGGCTCGTCGGCGGCACGCCGGAGATCGGGCGCGATCGGATGCGTCAGATCCGCGTGTCCGCCGAGCGTCTCGGCGGCGTCTCCCGCGACGAGGAGCACGATGCGCGTGACCGCGGGCAGGTTCTTCGCGAGCGTTACGGCGAGGGCCTGGATCGCGGTGTCCTCCTCGTGCGAGCCCGCCGACCAGCGCGGTCCCGCGGGCGTGCCGGGCTCCTTCGGCGCGGCGAGCGGCGGCGGCGACAGGTCGACGACGGCGATGCCCTCGCGCAACAGGTACGCGCCGCGCAGGGACCAGCCTTCGGGAAAGGGTTTCACGAGCTCGGGCCGGCGCGGCCCGTCCATCACCGCCCCCGCCACCGACCGCAGGAACGCCACGTCGTCGAGAGCCGCGGGAACGTCGCGCGCCTCCGGATGGAGCTGGTCGTCGTTCGGCGACTCGAAATACAGCGACACGCGCCGGGCGGGAATCGGCGTCGGCGGAATGGCGGCCGTCGGCCGGAGGGTCGGCACGAGAGGCGCGGCGGGAGCCGGGCCCCTCAGCCGCCGCCCCGCGAGAAGGGCGCCAAGCAAAAGGAGGAGCAGGGCGACGAGCGCGAGAGCGAAACGGCGCGGCATGAGTCGGCACCAGCCTCAGCTCTTGCCGGGCGGTTTCGGCGCGTATGGCACGGGCGCGACGGCGTCCGCGGTCCGGAAGTACGTGTCGACGCTTCCCGCGAGCGTGTCGGCGACCTGGCGGCGGAACTCGTCCGACCCGATCCGCGCCTCCTCGTCCGGATTCGTGATGAAGGCGATTTCGACGAGGACCGCCGGAGCGTTGACGCCGATGAGAACGCGGAAGGGCGCCTGCTTCACGCCTCGCGTCGTGATCCCGAGCAGCCGGTTGAAGTCGGCCTGCACGATCTCCGCGAGCCGGGCGGACGCCGAGAGATGCTGGTTCTGCGCGAGGTCCCAGAGGATGAGGTCGAGGTCGCGCACGGCCGCGTTCTTGTCGGCCGTGTTCGGCGTCGCGACGGGCGCGGCGTTCTCGCTCTCGGCGAGGAGAGCCGCGGCGCGGTCCGACGCGTCGAGGGAGAGGTAATACACCTCGGTTCCGTGCGCGGTCGCCGCCCGGGAGGCGTTGCAGTGAATCGAGAGGAAGACGTCGGCTTTCGCCGCGTTCGCGGCGGCGGCGCGGTCATCGAGACCGACCGTCGCGTCGGAGCTCCGCGTCGTGACGACATGGTAGCCGCGCCGCGCGAGGACCTCCTGAACCGTCTTCGTGAGCGCGAGCGTCGCGTTTTTCTCGAGAAGGCCGCCGGGGCCCTTCGCCCCCTCCTCGACGCCGCCGTGTCCCGGGTCGAGGACGACGGTTTTCACCTTCGAGGCGGGTGGCGGGCTGGGCGCCAGGACGGGCGCGCGGGCGCCCGCCGCAGGCGTCACGGCACCCGCCGCGCGTCTCGTGACGTCCACGACGAGGCGCGGCGGGGCGCCGAGCGCATAGACGTTCGCGAGGAGCCCCTTTTCACGAAAGACGATCGTCAGGTCGCCCGCGCGGACGAGGAGGCGCGCGACCCGCGGCGAGTCGAGGAGTCTTTCGGGAGACGGCGCCGTGAGGCGCGCGTTCAGAACGTGCAGGACCACCTGCTCGGCTGTCGCCTCCACGGCATACGACGGCGTCTGCGAGAAGCGAAAGACGACCTTCGTCGTCTCGCCGAGATCGGCCACCGACGGCTCGACCGCGATCTCGGCGAGATCGGACCGGTGCACGGACAGCGTGCGCGTCGCCCGGTCCCACGTCAGGGAGAGTCCCGCCATCGGACCCACGACCTTCTGGAAGAACTCCGGGTCCGCCCACGCGAGCGCCCCCTGACCGCGCACGGGCGCGCCGAGCGAAACGAGCTTCGTGTCCACGACGGCGAGCGCCGCGTCCACGCCGAAGACGGCCGACCGCCCCTTGAGCTTGACCTCGTATGAGCGCGTCTTCTCGTCGAAGGTCATCGTCCCTTCGAGCGCCGCGACGGCGTCGTTCACGGAGAGGAAGGTCCGGCCGTCCCGTTCCTCCGCGCGGAGACTCGCCGCGGGCTTGTCGGGACGGGACAGCGTCGCCGTCACGTCCTCGCCGCGCGCGACGGCTGCGGTCAGCAAGAGAGCCGCGGCCAGGCAGAGAAGGGCCGCGGCAGCATGAAGAGAATCTTGCGCCCGACGTCTCACCCGCCGATTATGGCGGTCCGCCCGGGCCCCCGAGTCGTGGCCGTTCTGCTATTCTTCCCGGTCACGATTGGGGGCGTCCCGGTTTCGACGGGGCATTCAGCGATCGAGGAGCACGCCGAGCACGGCCGTTCGCTCGTAAAAACGACGGTCAACAACTAGCTGCCAACACCAGCGACCTCGCTCTCGCGGCTTAATTAGCCTCGACGGGCGCCGGGGAGCCTGTCCGGGGCGCCTCGGCGTTTGACGCGAAATCCGGGCTGGGGTCGCCTCCGCCATCTGAAGAGGCGACCCGAGAGTTTCAGGTTCGCTGCCGCGCCCGGTCGTCCGGACCTGAATGCGCGGTGGCTAAAAAAAACAAGTCCGGACTGAGCGTGGAGAATCTCGACGTTCGGGCGCTTCGGACGGGGGTTCGACTCCCCCCGCCTCCACCATAGGAAAGAATTCGAACCCGCTTCCGA
>DAIOUV010000033.1:0-39925 GCA_036759345.1 Acidobacteriota bacterium
TCGTCAGAAACCGCGCATCTCGTTTGGTCATGTCGCATCGTAACCTTGAACACTCAGAAAGTCAAACAATATCTGCTCGGATTAGTAAGAGTCTGGAGTGGGCCTATATGCGGCCCATCAGATCATCAAGGGACGTCACCACTTCGTAGCGAGCCGGGTTCTCATTGACCGCCAGCTCCTTGAAGTGGGCCTTGCCGCACTGGATCTTGGCGTCTTCCTTCCCGCGGAGATCGCCCGCGAAAAGGCTGCCCTTCGTCTCGACGACAAAGTAGAGCTTCTCGGTACCGTCTCTCTCGACGAGGACGGCCCAGTCCGGGTTGTAGGTGCCGAGGGGCGTTGGCACTTTGAACCAGCCGGGCAGTTTTGCGTAGACCTTCACGGCCTCGTTCTTCTCGAGGTCCTCCGCGAAGCCGCGCTCGACGCCGGCCGAGTCGTAGACCACATGCTCGTAGACCGCCTTCTTCGCCTCGAGCATGTTCTTCAGGTAGCCGGTCAGCTCCTCGTCCTTGAAGAGCTCCTGCGCGTAGTAGAACTCCTCGCCGAGGCGCTGGTACTTGATGCCGTCGACGATGGCGAGCTGCTTGACCCGATTGATCGCATCGGCCGTCGCCTCGATGAACTGCTGCGGGTTTCGGGCGAAGTCGTTCAGCCGGCCGCTCCCGGTGAGGATGCGATGGATGCTCCTGCGGGTGAGCTGGGTCTTGTCCTGAAGGTCCGTCAGGAGATCGGGCAGCTCGATGTCGCGCTCCTCGAGCGTGACCGGCGCCGATACGGACGTCTCCGTCGCGTCGACGCCGGACTTTCCGATGGAGATATCCGCCTTGCGCCACTGGAGGCGTGTCTTTGAGATCGGTGGCGCTGTCATGACGGCGTCGGTGCACTTCTGGATCAGCGCCACGTTGTCGAACTGCACGCGGTACGTGGTCTTGTGCTTGATCCGGTCCCAGAGGGCCTTGAACTCCTCGCTCTCGAGGATCGCCTGCCGCGTACGGATCTGCTTTCGCTCGTCGGCATTCTTGATGTCGAGCTTGCCGGAGAGCTTGCGGAGGATGGCCGTCACCTGGGGGACATGGGCCGCGAGCGGAGACGGGAGCGTGAAGGTGCCTTCCTTAAGCGCCTGACGAAGCGAGTCCTGCACCTTTCCCTTCGCGTCGACCTGACCGGCCTCGCGAAGAGCCTGCCAGACGGCGGCCGACCCTTCGAAGCCGAGTGGACCGACCTGGCCGTCGCCGCCGGTGACGGCGATAGCCGCGAACTGGTGCTGCTCGACGACGCCGAAGCGGATCCCCGTGTCCTCCTCGATCTCCCTCTGGAGGCTCTCGGCGAAGTGTTCGTAGCTCTCGGTCGCCACCACCGTCAGCGTGTTGACCTCGAAGCCCCGGAGACGGTCGCCTTGCTGGTTCACGCAGAGGCGAAGGCCGCGGCCGATCGTCTGGCGCCGCTCCCGCTCCGTCCCCATATCCCGAAGGGCGCAGATCTGAAAGACGTTCGGGTTGTCCCAACCCTCCTTCAGCGCCGAGTGGGAGAAGATGAACTTGAGCGGCGTTTCGAAGCCGAGGAGCCGCTCCTTGTCGCGCATGATGAGGCTGTAGGTGTCGTCGTCAGCCTTCGTGTCGCCGCGGGTGTCCTTGAATACCTCGACCGTTTTCGTGCCGACCTTCTTCCGGTCGATCGAGAAGTAGCCGTTATGGACGTCGTCCGCGGCGGTAGCCAGATCCGCCCCTTCGAAGAGGCTCTGGTAGTCAGGATGCTTGGCGAGCCGCCGGTACTCCTCCTCGAAGATCAGGGCGTACGGCCCCTTTTGCGCGACGCCGTCGGCGTCGTAGGTCCGGTAATGCCCGACGGAGTCGATGAAGAAGAGGCTCAGGACCTTGATCCCCTGCGGCCGAAGGCGCATCTCCTTGTCGAGGTGCTCCTTGATCGTTCTCCGGATCATTTCCCGCTGGAATGAGAGCGGCTCGAGGTCTCCGTGGGATTCCCCGAGCTTCAGGTACTGCTCACCGCCCGGAACCCGTAGCTCGAGAAACTCCTTCCCCTTCGCGACGCGAATCTCACCGATGCGGCAGTCGTGATAGACGGCCCGTGAAGTGACGAGCTCGAGGTCGTCCCCGTCCTGGACGCCAACTTCCTCTCGCTTCACCTCCGTAGCGGTCTCGATGTCGAGCTCAACCTTTGCTGTGACGAGGCCTCGCTTGTTGCTGACGGAGAGGAGGCGGACGAACGCCTTGTTGTGCGCGCCCTCGATACCCGCAGCAGCCACCTCAATCTGTTTCACAAGCTTTCGCTCGTAGGCGTCGATCGCGTCGAGCCGGTAGACCATGTGATGCTTCTCGACGTGGGTCGCGGAGTAGCGAAGGGTACAGAGGGGGGCCATCAGCCCAAGTGCTTCCTTCCCGCGGCCTTCGAGTCCGCCGTCCACGCTCTGCGGCTCGTCGACGATGACGATCGGCCTCGTCGACTTGATGAGGTCGATCGGCTTCTCCCCGCCCGTCTTCTCGCTGTCCTTGTAGAGGTTGTTGACGTCCTTCTTGTTGATCGCGCCGACCGTGACCACCATGATCTGGATGTTCGGGCTCGTCGCGAAGTTCCGGACCTGACCGAGCTTCGAGGAGTCGTAGAGGAATGGTTCGAAGGGCGTGTTCGCATAAAGGCCACTGAAGTGGTCTTTTGTGATCTGAATGGTCTTGTAGACGCCTTCTTTGATGGCGACCGACGGGACGACGATCACGAACTTTGTGAAGCCGTACCTCCGGTTCAGCTCGAAGATCGTCCGCAGGTACACGTACGTCTTCCCGGTCCCGGTCTCCATCTCGACCGTGAAGTCCCCCGACGCAAGGGAACCCGACGGGCGGAGTCCGTTTCGAAGCTGGATACGCTCAAGGTTCGCGAGGATCTCGTCATCGAGGAGCGTCAGCCGGTTGCCGATGCCGAGGTCCGACTCCATCCCGGGCAGGAAGGCTCCGCCGAGGGCAGCCTTCGTCACGGTGAATTCGGTGCGGCAGGTCTCTTGGCCGCGGAAGAGGTCGCAGACCGCCTCGATGGCCTGGAGCTGGTAGTCGAGGTTCGGTTCGAAGTGAAGCTTCATAACTTCTTTGGGCGCCGCGTCTTCGGCTTCGACGGAGCAGGCAGCGCCTTCGCGGCGTCCTCGAGCGACTCGATGGCGGCCCGCTGGCCCTCGGCTTCGAGGAGGGACCGCCTCTGTGCGGCAAACTTGGCGTACTCGGCTTCCGCACGGTCGTGGGCGAGGGTGGCGCTCACCGATCCGGCGTTCGTCAGGACCGATCGGTCGTTGAACCGAAGGAAGTCGTTAAGCCGCGTCTCCCAGTCCTTGAGGAAGACCTGCTTCCGCCGCCGGGCCTGGTCCTCTGCGAAGTCGAGCCACATCGTCACGATGCGGTTCAGATCGGAGATCTCGAGCTCGCGAAGGTAGTTCTTGGCCACGGTGACGTCCGTCTTCCGGACGCCGTCACCCTTCCAGCTCGTGAGACCCATGTTCGGGTGCGTGTGGTCGGCTCGCTCGGCGATTAGTTCCGGGGCGGTCTTCCCGGTCGCCGCGAAGTGCAGCTTGTTCTGGATCACCTTGAAGAACTCGACCGTGTCCTTCCGAGTCGCGTCATAGTCCGACGCGAGGGCGAAGATCTCCCGCACGCGTAGGTACATCCGTCGTTCGCTCGCCCGGATGTCGCGGATCCGCTCGAGGAGTTCGTCGAAGTAGTCGGGGATCCCGGAACCGTCGATGGGTGGGTTCTTGAGCCGCTCATCGTCCATCGTGAAACCCTTCACGAGGTACTCGCGGAGTCGCTCGGTGGCCCAGCGCCGAAACTGCACACCCCGGGGCGACCGTACGCGGTAGCCGACCGCGAGGATGGCGTCCAGGCTGTAGTGCTCCACGTCCCTCGTGACGTCTCGGGATCCCTCCCGCCGAACTATCCGGAATTTCCGGATAGTTGCCGTCGGATCGAGTTCCCCCTCGGCGACCAGGTTCTGGAGGTGCTCGTTGATCGTCCGGACGTCCTTCTGATAGAGCTCGGCCATGAGGGCCTGGCTGAGCCAGACGGTCTCCCCGGCGAAACGGCATTCGACGCGCGTCCGCCCGTCTTCGGTCCGATACAGGACGATTTCACCGGTCGGGGGCAGCTGCTCAGATGGCATGGTCCGATCCGCGGTTACAGGCTTCGCACGTTCTCGAGACCGTGCTGCTGGAGGATGGCCGTGAGGTTCGTCTTCGCCACGTCGTCGGCGAAGCCACTGTCTCGGAACACGACGGTGCTCTCGCCGGCCGAGTTCAGCGCCTTGTGCCACTCGGCGATGCCGAGGGCGAGCGGCTCCACGTCCTTCGCGGCGATCTCCTTCGCGAGGCAGACGATGAGCGTCCCGGCACCGATACTGTGGACGTCCTTTCCGGCGATCGTCTTCTTCTCCATCGGGACCGTCAGGTCGAGGCCGAGCTTCAGCAGCAGCTCGTAGAGAACATCATCCTCGGTTCGCTCAGCCTTTACGTGTTCGACGGCCTCGTCGAGGGTCTTCGCGAGATTGTCGCGGTCGGGATCCCACGGACGGATGTTCGTTGAGTCGAGCTTGAAAACGCGGAAGCCTATGTCGCCCGCGAACATCGGAGCCTCATCCCGGATTCTCTTGCCAGCTCGCCGGAGTCGCTCCTTTGTTAGCTCGGAAAGGATTCGTGGTCTGCCAATCCTGTCGCAGAAGTCGGCCGTCGCCTTCTGCTCTTTAACGTCTGGATCGAGAGGCTCTGGCAGCTGAACGAGGATAAAACGACGCTTTCCGCTGTCCGTCTGATTCAGATGCAGGACCGCGTGCGCCGCGCTCCCGCTTCCCGCAAAGAAATCCATTATTACGGCATTCTTGTCGGCGGCTGTCGTGTAGCTAAATAGCCGCGCCAGTTCGAAATGGTCCTTTGGGTTCTCGAAGGCGTTGCCTCCAAGGAGGTTTCGAAGATACTTCACAGCGACCTGGGATTGCTTGTAGAAGTAGCTGCCTCTTACCTGGACAGCAAGCTCTTCGCTCTCGCCGTCGGCCTCTTCTGGCCCTCCGGCGAATTCCTCTGCGACAAGCTCGTCAGGAACAGGACGAATGTGCGCCTTTCTGAAAGGCGGCTCAGTATCGTCCTCGCGGAACTCGACGAGTCCTAACCGAATCTGCCGCTGCATCTCCTCGGCTTTCGAGAACCGCCATCCGTCTTCCGGCACTTTGCAGGGCTTCTTCGTCTTCGGATGCAGCACGTCGTAGCGTGGGCCACCGCCTCCCGGCCACGAGATGTCGTGGTCTCGCCAGGGACCGTTCTTGTCCACCTGTTTGTAGCGACTCCACTTCTTCGAAGGATGCGTCTTTGGTAGCGACGAGTACCAAGTCTGAAGATCTACCTCGATCGCCTTATCGTCACCGACATACTGACGGCGTAGCTCCAGATACTTGTCCCAGATCTCGCGTGCACCAGGCTTCTCTTCCCTCCAGAGCGTGTTGAGGTCGCGAAGAACGCCGAGTGCTTTAGCGAACACCAATACGTACTCGTGCCCGACCGACACCAATTTGGCGTCGTTCTTTCGCCCCTTCTCCCAGATCAGGCAGGCTACGAAGTTCTCCTCGCCGAAGACCTCATTGCAGACACGGCGGAGGTTATCGACTTCGTGATCGTCGATACTGATGAGAATCACGCCGTTGTTCGTTAGGAGATTCCGCGCCAGCTTCAGGCGGGGGTAGATCATATTTAGCCAGTCTGTGTGATACCGGCCGGAGGTCTCGGTATTCGAGGAGTTCTTTCGGCCGTCCGACGCGGTCTGCCCGGTCCGAATCAGGTAGTTCCTTATGTTGTCTTGAAAGTCGTCGGGGTAAACAAAATCGCCGCCTGTGTTGTAGGGCGGGTCTATGTAAATGAGCTTTACCTTCCCGTCGTAGCTCTTCTGGAGCAGCTTCAAGACCTCGAGGTTGTCCCCCTCGATCATCAGGTTCTGCGTGGTATCCCAGTCGACGCTCTCACCTGGGCACGGTCGGAGGGTCCCCATCGATGGCGTGAGCGCGATCTGTCGGGCGCGCCGCTTGCCGTGCCAGTTCAGGCCGTACCTCTCATCGCCCTCGTCCACGAAGCTGCCGAGGAGCTGTCGGAGAATTTCAAGGTCGATCCTCCCCTCGGCCAATGCCTCAGGGATGAGCTTCTTAAGCGAGGCGAAGAACTCCGCGGCAGTGTCGGCACTCTTCGTCTCGGGATCGTCAGGGGTCAGGGGTTTCATATGTCCTCAGCTTAGAGGCTTCTCGCCAGTTCGGCGAGGGTCGCCTCGAGACGTTTCAATTCGATGTTGAGGTCGACGCGGCGACTCATCTGCGTCTCCGACTCCGCGCGCGAGCGGAGGACCGTCATCTCCCGCTCAAGTCGAACGCGCTCGTCGAGTGCGGCACGCCGCTTGGCCGCGCGGTCCGCAGAATCGAGGAGGACGAAGGAGCCGGTCAGGTGGGCGGCTTCCAGTGCCGCGACACCGTCGATCCAGCCCTGGTACATCGTGAAGAGATTCCGGGCGGGCTGCGCGGCTATCGGGAGACTCGCGAGGAAGGACGCCTGCTCCTTCGACTGAGGAAGAGAGAGGGAGACGCTCGTGACATGGCTCTCGAGGACGACCTGAGCGTTCTCCGCCTGCGAGAACCTCTTCGGGGCGAGCGAGACCGATGTGCTCCCCGCCTGTGAGGCGAGCAGAAAGAGAGGGTACGGTATCCCCCGATGAATGAGTTCGGTCAGCCGGGCGCCCTTCGCGCTCGGGCGGAAAGTCGCGGAGAGGACCGCCACCTCGAGGTACTCGCGAATCTCGTCTCGGTATGCCGGGACGCCGATCGTCGACGGCTTGAGTGCCGCGACCCAGAAGAGCTCCTCGATACCGTCCTGAATGAGGCGCTTGTCAGCGGCGGTCGGCGCCCCTTGCTCGAGGAGGAGTTTCTTTGGGACGCGCTGTCCCACCAGGGCATTGGCCGGAATGGCCAGGGCCTCGATGATGGCCGCTGCGCTCATGCGGCTGGAGCAGCGTCCCCGTTCGGAAGAACGACGAGGAGGGCGACGACCTCGAAGTCGTTCATGCCCTGGAACTCACCCTTCATCGCGTGGGTGCCCCCGGGGGAGAAGAGACTCGCGACAGCCCGCTCCTCCTTCTTCCCGACTACCGACGACACGGCTTTCGCGAGGGACTTCTGCAGGTCGGCCATGTCCTGCCCGTCGCGAGTGTCTTTGCTGAGGCGGGCGCAGGCGCCGGCATCGGGGATATCCCGCCCGATGGCGAGCCGCTTGAGCCGGTCGAGGACCTGCTTCGCCTGGGTGAACGGCAGGACGACGGCCCCGTCCTCGCCGATGTGGACGAGGTAGTGCGGCGCGAGCGGGTAGCCCGGCTCGATCGCCTTCAGGGCCGCCTCGCCGACCGCCCGGAGGCAGAAGATCACGCCGGGTGGCGTGGCGGAGTCGCCCATCGCCGCCGCAGTCGTCACGGCTGACGTGCCGTGGGGCAGGCTCTCGAGCGTCCCCGGATGCTCGCGGAGGAACCCGGAGAGGTCGATGCGGAAGTCGTTTAGGGTGAGGTCGGCGATCGAGACCCCGCTGGAGAGGTCCTCGAGATCGATGACGGCGTTCTGGAGCTTCTCGAGCTGCTTGCGGCGGTACTCCAAGTCGTTCATCTGGTTGCCGGACTGGTACTCGATGATGTTCTCCTCGCCGGTCGCCGAAATGTCGAGGAGAACCATGCGACCGCTGACGCGCTGCTCGAGGTTGATGTACTCCTCTAGCTCGATGTTCGGCCAGAAGTTCACGAGCTGGACGCACGTGTTCGGGGACCCGATGCGGTCGATTCGACCGAAGCGCTGGATGATCCGGACGGGGTTCCAGTGGATGTCGTAGTTGATGAGGTAGTCGCAGTCCTGGAGGTTCTGCCCCTCGGAGATGCAGTCCGTCGCGATGAGGAGGTCGATCTCGCCCTCGCCAGCGAACTCCTCGCTCCGCTCCTTTGAACGCGGCGAAAACGCCGTGAGGATGCTGCCGAGGTCGAGGCGCAGCCCCGGGAGCGTGGTCTTGTTCGGGAACGTCCCGGTGACGAGCGCGGAGTGGACCTGGAGCGTCTTCTTCGCCCACGGCGCGAGCTGCTGGTAGAGGTACTGCGCGGTGTCGGCGAAGGCCGTGAAGACGATGACCTTCTTATTCCCGGGGTTGAGCGGTTTCCGGCACTTCCCCTCGATGACGCCGCGCAGGGCTTCGAGCTTCGCGTCGCGGGGTGGCTCGATCTCTCGTGCGGCAGAGAGCAGTGTCGCGAGGCGGTTTCGGTCCTCAGTGAGGTCCTGGAGCCAGCGGACCCGGTCGACGTCCTGGAGGAGGACCTTCACCTTCCGCCCGACCAGGAGCGGCTCGAACGTCGGGTCGTCCACGTCGACGTCCTCGATCGAGAGCTCCTCGACGGCCTCTTCGTGCGCCTCGATGCGGGCGAGGAGCCCCTCCACATCGGCGAGCTGCCGCTCGAGAGTGAGCGCGAACGAGGTGACGGAGCTCTCCATGCGCTTGAGGACGTTCACGCGCAGGAGGTGGACGAGGCTCTCCTCGCGGTCGACCTGGCGGAAGAACCCCTCGCCCCCGCGAAGCTTCGTGCTGTACTTCTCGTCGTAGGCCTTCTGCTTCGGGAGCACCACGTAGCGCAGCGGCGCGTAGGCGCTGAGGTTGAGGCGGCGGATCTCGTTGTTGATCTCGCGGATGGGGCGGAATTCCGATGTCAGGTCGACCTCGGACTTGATGTTGATCGGCTTGAGCCGCTCCGGGAACTTCCCCGTCTCGCTCGTGCCGTAGTACTTCTCGACGTGCTTCCGCGAGCGCGCGATTGTCAGGAGGTCGAGGAGCTTGAAGTAGTCGAACCCCAGCATGTCCATGAGGCGCGCGGGCTTCCGCTCGGCGTCCTCCAGGGCGAGCCAGCGGTTGAACTGGAGCTGCGCCTGGCGGGTAGTGGCCTCGATGCTCGGGATGTTCTGGCCGGCGAGCGCATCGTCCTTCCCCTCGGTGACGAACGCGATCTGGTTCTTGAGGTCGGCGAGCCGGTTGTTGACGGGCGTCGCCGAGAGCATGAGGACGCGAGTCTTCACGCCCGACTGGATGATTTGCTTCATGAGCCGGTCGTAGCGGGTGTCGCGGTCTCGGTGCGTGGCCTTGTTGCGGAAGTTGTGCGACTCGTCGATGACGACGAGGTCGTAGTTGCCCCAGTTGACCTGGGACAGGTCGATGTCGCCCGAGAGGCCGCTGTCGCGGGAGAGGTCGGTGTGGTTGAGGACGTCGTAGTTGAGGCGGTCGACCGCGAGGATGTTGCGGCGGTCGTTCGCCCTGTAGAGCGTCCAGTTGTCGCGCAGGCGCTTCGGGACCAGGACGAGGACACGGTCGTTGCGAAGCTCGTAGTACTTGATGATGGCGAGCGCCTCGAACGTCTTCCCGAGGCCGACGCTGTCCGCGATGATGCAGCCGCCGTGGCGCTCGAGCTTGTCGATCGCCCCCACGACACCATCGCGCTGGAAGCGGTAGAGCTTCTTCCAGACGACGGTGTTCCGAATGCCGGTCGCGGATTTGACGATGCGCTCCTCGTCCAGCTCGTCGCCCAGGTCCTTGAAGAGGTGGTAGAGGATCAGAAAGTAGATGAGGGACGGAGCCTTCGGCGCGGCGAGCTCCTGGAGGCGCGCGACGAAGGCAGCCTTCTGCGCCTCGGAGGACGGGAGCGTGTTCCAGAGACTCGTGAACCAGGAGCCGAGGAGCGCGGACTCCTCCGCCTTCTCGGAGCACTGGATCAGGCTGAACTGGTTCCCAGGGGTGAGGCCGAGGCCCTCGGTCGTGAACGGGCAGTTCCCGGTGATGACGCGGTGCCGTTCCGAGGCGGGCAGGCCGGCGCTGATAATCGACTGCGGGAGCGACGACGGCGCCCCCCGTAGCTCGACCTTGCCCGTGATCCACCTCGCGCATTCACGGGCGAGCCATGGGACTTGCAGGGTATTTCGAGAGGCGCGATCCGCCTCGTTTCCCGTGAGCCCGAGATCAATCCCGCTCCTCGACGGAAGGACGAGGCGACAGGCGTCGAGCTTCGAGAGCAGCTCCCGGAGTTCGGCGAAGGCGAAGAGGGAAAACGCCGGGGTCGCGACATCAAGGGACGCCGGCGGAGTAAGGGCTTGTCGCAGCTCGTCGATAACACGATCGCCGCCGGTGTTCTTGATGAGTTTCATGCGTACTGAACGTCTGGGTATCGGGCTCTTCTGGGCGCCTTCTGTGCCGTTCCGGTCGATCCGCACTTCGGGCCGCTCGGAGAGATCGACCGATCACCGCGGATCGTATCTGAGACGCCAAGTGCCACCATATCTATAGTTTAGCACTCATGCGTCGACGTTCCCGCCGCTATGGAACATCAGTGACAGAGCTGCCGATCTCCGTTCTCCGCCATCCCCTTCTCGAACGCCTGGCGGACGAGGCCGAGGACGTGCGCGAGCTCTTCGTTACCCAACTTTCCTGGCTGGGTATGAATTCTTGATGAAGGCGTGGAAGTACTTGCCGACGGAGGAGGCGCTCAGGCGGCCCTCGTATAGGCCCAAGGGAGCCCTGTCGTACTCGTAGATGTCGCCCGATTCGAACTCAACCTCAAGTGTGCCAGTCGCCTTGTCGTAGCCGACGGACCCCAGGTTCTTCGACGGACAGGAGTGCGGGTCATGATCGTGGAGCGGTAGCGCACCGCGTCGACTCCGAACACGTCTCGGTTCTCATCCCTGTCTAGACAAGACCTTTCGAGTGGGGCCGCGCGGTTCGAACCGCCGCGCCTTTTCGGTCACGTCGCCGCGTCCCGGCTTGCATCTCCTGGCCGGGCCTCGTGCGCGCGGCCCCCTGCCCCTGTCGCTCAGGCCCTCGCGCCCGCTGGACGGGCGCTTGCGAACGCCGAGCCGGGATAGACTCGGTCCTGTGCACTGGCTCCTTCTTTGCTTTTCCGTCTTTCTCCTTCTCGTAGTACTTGTGGGGGCGCTCCACACAGTCTGGGAGCCCCATTTTCCGTTCTTCAAGACGTTTGAAGCAGACGCCCGACCAGCGTATGTGATGCTCGCAATCGCCGGCGCCGCATTCCTCGTGCTTAGCTTCATCGACTACCGGCGGATACAAACGATCGAAGTAGCTGGCGTGAAGGCGTCGCTGGGTGAGTTGTCGCAGAAAGTTGATACCCTTGCCGATCGTCTTGAGGAGTTTTATCAATCTGAGAAAACAGAGGTGTTCGGTGAGGGCAACTGGGACCGCGTCAAAACGGTCGGCAGGTCGGACACTGGATACATTCTTGAAGTGCTGCTCGAGCAGCCTCCCATCCCCGGTAGCGTCCGCGTGTTCGAGGGGGTCCTGCTGCTTCCTCAGCGTTTCTACCATGTAGATGGCAAACGGCTGACCTTTCCCTCTAACATCAACGAACCATCCAACACGTTGACTGTCTACTATCATCCGCGTACGGCAAAGCCGGGCACAATTCCGACGCTGCAACATGGATCAAAATGAGAACGGCGCAGCCTATGCTATCCCCGCCGCGAAGGAACCTCACCGGGCGCCCACCATTTTCGAAGTCGCGCCATTCCTTCACGGGTGTCGATCTTGGTAGCACCTAGGGTGAGGCGCTCAAACCTGTAAAACGCTCTGGGGTTGATTTCATTGATCGGCGTACCTTCAAGCACGCGCGAGAAGGCCTCATAGAACGCAGCAAAACGCCGCTCGATCATGCTGACAATGGCCTCCGAAGGGTGAACCTCAAACGTCTGGCGAAACTGCGGTGACGGAAGATCCCTCAGCTGCTCAGTCCAGACGATGCTATCGACGCCGACTACCTCGATGAAGCGCCTCAGCTCGTCCCTACCCCGAAGCGTCCCCTGCGAGCCAATAGTGTCTACAGGCTCGTCTCTATACGGTCTCGGACCCACGGCTATCTGTTCGAGCTTTTCGTGAAAGGTGAGGTCCACGCGGAAGGGATTCGCGAGCGCTAACGGGTCACCCATGCTTCCTCCTGTCGATTATTCCTTCGTCTCGTCCGAAATCTCGGGTGCCATTTGCTCAAGGATTTTCTCGGCGAGAGGTTCTCGCGCGTGGATCTGGAAAGATCGATACGCATTCCAGAGGCGGTCGTCCGACAGCTTGCCGCTGTCGCGAAGAGCCTGCATAGCGAGTGTCGGGTGCACGATAAATGCCCTCGCGTATTTCCTGTGACCTTGACTCGCGGTCTTGATAAAGCCTGCGCTCTCAAGGCGGGCCATTCGATCCCTCCATGTCCGCGCGTTCCCGTACCCGGCTGCGAAGGCGTGGTCGTCTTCGTGCTCAAGCTCAACCACTCCCTCGCCTATGTGCCGCGAGAGGAGGTCAACGTAGGCTCGAGAAATTCGTAACTCCCCGGCCACCGCCTTCGAATCGAGCGCCAAGAGGATGTACGGCAGGCTTCGCGGTGCGGTGAACCAGCCCTTCTCTGCAGCCCCATCCCACCAGCGAGGCTCGCTGGCCCAGTGTTCATTTCTGAGATCCGTTCGCTTTTGCTTTGATACCGTTGCCCCCGCTGACCGCACCACGCTCTCCTCCTCGTACCTGAGTTCGGACCCTCGGCGGGCGCGCGCGCACCCGCCGAAGGACCTCGCCGACTGCGTCCGCCGATACAAAGGGCGGCGCGTCGGGTAGAGATAATTTAAGCTCTAACACATTGTAAATCAAGGAGTTATTCCGTACAGACTGAACTGGCACTTGTCCCCATCGCGCCAAGAACCGGCCTCCTCGCTACCCGACCGATTCGGCCCCAATTGCAGTAAGCCTACACGGAAACGTGCAGCTCCGTCGCGTAGCTGCAATGAGTTGTACCTCTTCACTCTTTCCTACTGTCCGTGTCTACAACTGTGTCCATGTTTCTAACCGTGTCGGTGTTTACGCGACGCGCCGCCGAGCCGCTGCTTGAGCGGCGCGCTCTCCGGTTCTCAATGCTGCTCTTCGGCACCCCCGAGCGCGGGCGTCGTGTCCCCGGAAGGACGCTGAAACGCGAGACCCTCCTACTCGAAAGGACCGTCCCTCAAGTCGTCACCCGGCTCCCGCTCTGCGCCGCAAAGCGGTGTCCGTCTCGCGTCCATTTCTTCCCCGATAGATCGTCGTTTCTCCTCGTGGATGCCCTCGACGTTCCCGTAACTCGCTGAGCCATCGTCAGCCAGAGCCGAACACGAATCCCCGGACGGGCTTTCAAGGTGGAGATCGAGGGTTCGAGTCCCTCTAGGGCACCACACTTAAGCCCACCGCTATCGCCGGGGTGCCTATCGCTGACGCCGCGCCCGTCAGCCCTCGAGTTTCGCGGCGGCCGCCTGAGGATCAGTACGGCATCTCGTCGTCCTCGAGCCCAAAGTAGTGCCCGAGCTCGTGGACGATCGTGTCCTTGATCTCCTTCACGGCCTCCCGGCTGTTGCTGGTGTTGCGGAGGATGGGGCCGCGGAAGACGGCGACCTGCGGCGGGAGGCCGGGGAGCATGTCCCACGTCATCTCCGTGCGCATCGGGCCGCGGTAGATGCCGAAGAGCTCCTCGTCGTCCGGCGTGTCCGTCAGCTCGTAGTCCTCGTCCGTCGGCTCGTCCTCGACGGCGATGACGACGTTGTCGATCCGCGACTTGAACTCCTCGGGCAGCTCCGCGATCGCCTTCTCGACGAGCTTCTCGAACTCGACGCGGGAGAGGCGGGGAGGGCGAGCCACAGGGCGCTCCTCGTCAGACCCGGAAGAGCCGCCTGAAGTTCTCGGTCGTGACGCGCGCGATTTCCTCGACGGAGACGCCCTTCACCTCGGCGAGCCGCGCGGCCGTGCGCGGGAGGTAGCTCGACTCGTTCGGCTTGCCGCGGAAGGGCGCCGGGGCGAGGTACGGGGCGTCCGTCTCGATGAGCATCGACGCGAGCGGCAGCGCGGCGGCGGCCTCGCGCACGTTGTCGGCGGATTTGAACGTGAGCATTCCCGAGAAGCTCACGAGGTAGCCGAGCGCGAGCGCGTGCTCCCCCGTCGCGACGTCCGCGCAGAACGAGTGGAAGACGCCACGCGGCGTCTCGGGCGTGCCGGGGTATTCCTTTTCGAGGATCGGAAGAAGGTCCGCCTCGCTGAGCCGGTTGTGGAGAAGGACGGGGAGGTTCCGTTCCCTCGCAAAGCGTAGCTGCGAGGCGACGACGCGCTTCTGGACGTCGCGCGGCGAATGGTCGTAGTGGTAGTCGAGCCCGATCTCCCCCACCGCGACGACTTTCTTCGACGCGCACAATTCTTCGAAGATCCTGAAATCCCGGTCCTCGTCGAACTCCTTCGCCTCGTGCGGATGGAACCCGACGGCCGCATAAACACCGTCGTGAGCTTCGGCGGTCTCGACCGCGCGTCTCTGGTCGCCCGGCTCGGTGGCCGGCACGAGGATGCGCGTGACCCCTGCTTCCCGCGCGCGCACAAGCAGCTCCTTCACCTCGGCCGCGCTCGGCGCGCGCGGCGCGCCCTTCATCCCGCCGCCGCCGAAGACCATCGTGAGATGGCCATGCGAGTCCACGTACTCGATCGCCATCAGCGCAGGCGCGAGCCGGGCGGAGCCGGGTGCCGGGTGTAGTAGTCCACGATCGAATTCCACGCCTCGGCGCCGCCCTCGGCCCACGAGATGAGACTCAGGTCCTCGGGCGCGATCCCGCCCTCGTCGACGAGGAACTGCCAGTTGATGAGCTTCTCCCAGTAGGCGCGGCCCACGAGGACGATCGGGACGCGCTTCATCTTCCCGGTCTGGACGAGCGTGAGCGTCTCGAACAGCTCGTCGAGCGTGCCGTAGCCGCCCGGGAAGGCGACGAGCGCACGGGCACGCATGAGGAGGTGCATCTTGCGGATGCCGAAGTAGTGGAACCGGAAGCAAAGCGACGGCGTGATGTATGCGTTCGGCCACTGCTCGTGCGGGAGCTGGATGTTGAAGCCAACGGTCTTGGCATGGACGTCCCACGCGCCGCGGTTCGCGGCCTCCATCGCGCCCGGGCCGCCGCCCGTCGTGATGACGAAGTCACCGATCCCGCTCGCCTGGCCAGCCGTCGAGACGATGCGCCCGAACTCCCGCGCCTCCGCATACCAGCGGTCCCCCTCCTTGAGGCGCGCGCCGCCGAAAACGACGACCGTGGTCCGGATGCCTTCCTGGTCCATCTGCATGTCGGCCTTCTCGAGCTCGAGCATGAGGCGCACGCCGCGCAGCTCGCGGCGCGCGAGGAATGCGAGGTCCTCCTGCGCCGTCACGTACGTCGGCGATGCGAGGATCGCGCCGAGGTTCTCCTTGGCGGCGGGGTCCGAAGGGACCGGAGGCGACGGCGGCAGCGGCCGGATGTTGTTGTCGCCGTCTTTGGAGTCGGGCACTTACTTGACCTTCGCTCCCGAGGGGACGGCCGGGTCGACCATGAGTAGCGACGGCTCGCCCGTCTCGGGAAGAGTCGCGGCGAGGATCATCCCGTTCGACTCGACGCCCATGAGCTTCGCGGGCGCGAGGTTCGCGACGAAGACGAACTTCCTGCCGACGAGCTGCTCGGCCGTGTAGGTCGCCGCGATGCCGCCGACGATCGTGCGCACTTCTTCGCCGATCTTGACCGTCATCTTCATCAGCTTCTTGGACTTCTCGATCTTCTCGGCGGCGATCACTTCGCCGACGCGCAAGTCGATCTTCAGGAAGTCGTCGATGGAAATCTTTGTTTCGGACGGGGACGGGGAAAGATTCTTAGAAGGTGAAGAGGGGGCCGCCTCGGGCACCGTCGATTCGTCTGCCACGGGTTTCTCCTTCGAAGCAAAATATTCTTTCGCGTCCGCCCTCGGGAAGAGGGGCGGCGCCTGCGGGAGCGAGGCGTTCAGCGGGAGCTGGCCCCACACGAGATCAGGAGGACGGAGATCTTCCGCGCTTCTCGCGATGCCGAGCCGCCGGAAGACCTCCGTCGCCGTGCCGGGCGCGATCGGCGCGAGCATGCAGGCCGCGACGCGGAGGCCCTCCAGCGTCGCGTAGTGGATGCGATGGAGGGCCGGCGTCACGCCCTCGGCCTTGACCTTCTTCCAGGGCTCCCTCGCGGCGATGTAGCCGTCGATCCGTGTCACGAGCGCGCTTACGGCCGCGGCCGCGTCATGCAGCCGGTAGCTCTCGAACGCCGACGTCCACGCGGCGACGGCGTCGATCGCGGCGGTACGAACCTCGTTGTCGTCGCACGTTTCGGCGGGCGTCTTCCCGCCGAAGGCGTCGGCCGCCATCTTCACGGCGCGCGACAGCGTGTTGCCGAGCCCGTTCGCGAGGTCGGCGTTGTAACCGGCGAGAAAATCTTCGTCGGAGAAGTTCGCGTCCTGCCCGAACGACATGGCCGAGACGAGGTGCCAGCGAAGCGCGTCCACGCCGAAGGCGGCGACGAGGTCGTCGGGCCGAACGACGTTGCCGGTGGACTTGGACATCTTCCTGGCATCCCGGAGCCACCATCCGTGCGAGACGACCTGGCGCGGGATGGGAAGGCCGGCCGACATGAGGAACGCCGGCCAGTAGACCGCGTGGAAGCGGAGAATGTCCTTGCCGATGACGTGGATGCCAGGCCAGTAACGCTCGTAGAGCGAAAGGTCGCGGGAGCCGAACCCGAGCGCGGTGACGTAGTTCGCGAGCGCGTCGAGCCACACGTAGACGACGTGCCCCGGGCGCCCCGGGAACGGGATGCCCCACGAGATCGTCGTGCGCGACACGGAGAGATCCTTCAGGCCCGACTCCACGAACGAGCGCACTTCGTTCAGGCGCGACTCGGGAAAGACGAACGGCTTTCCCTCCACGCCCCTCTCGAAGACCTCGAGGAGTCGGGGTCCGTACTTCGACAGGCGGAAGAAGACGTTCTCCTCGCGCTGCCACTCGGCCTTGAAGCCGTGGACCGGGCAGTTCCCCAGGACGAGATCCTTCTCCGGATAGAAAGCCTCGCAGTTCGCGCAGTACCAGCCCTCGTGCCCCGCCGTGTAGAAGTCGCCCGCCGCGTCGATGCGGCGGATGATCTCCTCGACGCCGGCCCGGTGGCGCGGCTCGGTCGTGCGGATGAAGTCGTCGTTCGAGATTCCGAACTCTTTCCAGAGATTCCGGAACGTCGGCGCATGGCGGTCCGCGACGACGATCGGAGCGACGCCTTCCTTTTTCGCGACCTTCGCGATGTTCTGGCCGTGCTCGTCCGTGCCGGTCAGGAAGCGCACGTCCTCCCCCTGCTGGCGGAAGTAGCGCGCGAGCGTGTCCGTGACGACGGTCGTGTAGAGGTGCCCGATGTGGGGCCGGTCGTTGACGTAGTAGATGGGGGTCGTGAAGTAGCGGCGGGCCATGAACTGTCGAGGATAACCCGCGGCTGCCCGATCGGCCCGGCGGCGCTCTGCCGCCTAGGACCGCATCGCGAGAACCCGCGCGGCGATCCGGTCGCCGATCGCGAGCGAGGCCGTGGCGGCCGGTGACGGGGCGTTCAAGACGTGGATGGCGCGGCCGTGCGTCACGATCCGGAAGTCGTCTTCCAGGCGCCCGTCGGGGAGCATCGCCTGCGCCCGCACGCCGCACCCGCCCTCCTCGAGGTCCTCGGCGCGGAGGTCCGGCAGGAGGCGCTGCAGGGCCTTCAGGAACGCGGGCTTGTTGAAGGAGCGGTAGATCTCCCCGAGGCCCATCCCCATGTGCCGCGTGGCCATGCGCCAGAAGCCGGGGTACGTGAACGAATCCCACGCGTCGCGCAGATCGAACGACGTCCGGCTGTAGCCCTCGCGCGCGAGCGCGGGTACCGCGTTCGGCCCGGCGTCGACTCCGCCCCCGATCCTCCGCGTGAAATGGACGCCCAGGAACGGGAAGCGCGGGTCGGCCACGGGATAGATCAGGTTCTTCACGAGCCCGGCGCGCTCAGGCACGAGGCGGTGGTAGTCGCCCCTGAAGGGGACGATCCGCATGCCCGGCCGCGCTCCGTCGAGCTTCGCGAGCCGGTCGGACTGGAGTCCGCCGCAGTTCACGGCGAGACCCGCCTCGATCTCTTCTCCGCCCGCGACGAGCCGCACGCCGGAGTCCGTCGACGTCAGGGCCGTCACGCGCGCCTCCGTCCGTACGCTCCCTCCGGCCGAACCGATGACCTCGGCGAGCTTCTCGGACACGGCTCTGTAGTCGACAATGCCCGTGGCCGGGACGTGGAGCGCGCGAAGGCCCGCCGCGTGAGGCTCGATCTTCCGGAACTCCGCGGGCGCGAGCGCGCGAACGCCCTCGAGGCCGTTCTCCGCCGCGCGCCGCTCGAGCTCGGCGAGGGCGGGCAGCTCGCTCGCGGACGTCGCGACGACGAGCTTGCCGCAGAGCTCGTGCGGAATGCCGTGCCTCCGGCAGAAATCCACGAGCAGGAGCCGGCCTTCTACGCACGTATTCGCCTTCTCGGATCCCGGCTTGTAGGAGAGACCCGAGTGGATGACGCCGCTGTTGTGCCCCGTCTGGTGCGCGGCCACTTCCTTTTCCTTCTCGAGAACGAGGACCGAAAGGCCGGGCATGCGCTCGAGGAGCTTCAGCGCCGTCGCGAGGCCCACGATGCCGCCGCCCGCGATCGCCACGTCAACGCGCGTCGTCATTTTCAGCTCCGGAGCAGCCCGCGCTCGTGGAACGACACGATGCACCCGCGCCCGATCACGAGATGGTCTTTCACCTCGATGCCGATCTCGCGCCCGGCCGCGACGAAACGCTTCGTCGTCGCGACGTCTTCGGGCGACGGCTCGGGGTCGCCCGACGGGTGGTTGTGGTACAGGATCACGCCAGCCGCGCCCGCGAGGATCGCCTGGCGGAAGAGCGGAGCTGGCGCGACGGAGGCGTGGGTCAGCGTGCCACGGAAGAGCGGAGCGTCCCTCACGAGGCGGTTCTTCGAGTCCAGAAGGAGGCCGCCCATGACTTCCTGCGTCTCGCCCGCCAGCTTCTGTACGAGGTACCGGCCCACGGAGGCGGGGTCGGCGAGGAGATTTTTCTTTGAAAGTGAATCGTGCGAGAGTCGCCGCCCGATCTCGAGGACCGCCTCGATGCGGGCGGCCTTCGCGGGACCGACTCCGGACGCGAGCCGCGCGAGGTCCCGTGCCCCGCGCGCGAAGAGACCCGGAAAGCCGCCATCCTTCAGAAGCTCTCGAGCGGTCTCGAGCACGGGCCTCGCGGCGGTGCCCGTGCCTAAGAGGATCGCGAGGAGCTCCTCGTCGTCGAGAGCCTCGGGACCCTTCGCGAGCAGCTTCTCCCTCGGCCTCTCCGACGCGGGTGTGTCGGCGAGGCGGCCCTTCGAGGGGCCCGCGCGCCGCCGGGAACGCGGCCCGTTCACGGAATCTTCTTCACGAGCGCCGCGGCGATCGCGGGCAGGACCTCCGCGGCGCGCGCGCGAAAGACGCCCGCGGCGAGCGGCGCGAGCGGCGTCTCCTCGGGGTTGATCTCGAAGACGTACGCGCCGTCCCGCGCGGCGAGGAGCGCGAGGGACGAGGCGGGAGCCACGACCGAGGACGTGCCGACGACGAAAAAGACCGCGCATTCCTCGGCCGCGCGCGAGGCCGCGCTCCACGTGACGGGAGACAGGGCCTCGCCGAACCAGACGACGTCCGGCCGAAGCAGCACGCCACAGGCGCCACAGCGCGGGAGCGGCGGGATCGGGCTCTCGGGCGCGGGGAAACGGCGGTCGCACGCGGTGCAGCGCGCGGCGAGCAGCGTGCCGTGAAGCTCGAGGATGTTCCGGCTCCCGGCCGCGGCGTGCAGGCCGTCCACGTTCTGGGTCACGATCGTCATGCGCGGCAGGAGCCGCTCCATGCGGGCGAGAGCGAGGTGCCCTTCGTTCGGCTTGGCCGCGCGCAGCTTCTCGAGGCGCCACGCATAGAAGCGCCACACCTTCTCGGGATCGCGCGCGAAAGCCTCGGGCGTCGCGAGGTCCTCTGGGCGGTTCCCCTCCCACATGCCCCCCGGCCCCCGGAAAGTGGGAAGGCCGCTCTCCGCCGAGATGCCCGCTCCCGTCAGCACGACGAGCGGACGCCCGGCCAGGAGCTCGGGCAGGAGGTCGAGGAGCGGCGTGAGGTCGAACTCCCTCACGGCGTCGCCCGCCCGACGAGAAGGCGGTCGAGAGAGAGAGCGCGGAAGTCCTCCGGGACGGCGACGAGGGCCTCGTCACCCCTGGCCCCCGGGCGCATGGCGAGATTCCTCACGCGGCGCGTGACGGTGGAATGCGCGGTCAGGGGCTTCGGAGGCGGCTCGGTGCCCGACGGAATGCCGGGCGCCTCGGTGCTCGAAGTCGAGGTGACGGAGATCTCGACGAAGACGGGCAGCCCCGTCACCTTCACGAGCTCGGCGTCGAGAGCTTCGCGGGCCGCGCCCCGTGCCGGGAGGAGACGTAGGAGCGCGTCGAGCGGAGACTGCGCCTCGGGCATCTCGACCGACTCGACGATGCCGGTCGCCTCCGTCTTCACGCGCGTGATCCGGCCCGGCGACGAGAGGACGACGGTCCACGCGGCCTCCAGCCGGAAGCGTGACGTCGGGCGGTCCTGGAACGGGCGCCCAGCGCCGTCTTTTCGGAGGACGGCCGATACATCCCGCACCGCCGGCGCGGCGGAACCCGGATCGGACGGCCGCCCCAAAAAGAGATCGGCGAAGTCCGAAGGCGTGGCGCGCGCGGCTGCCTTCGCTTCCCGATCGAGCAGCATGAGTCCGTCCCGGCCCGTCACGACGGAGGTCGCCGAGGAGCGTGGGAAAGTCCCGTGGGTGAGATCCCAGCGCGCGTCTCCGCCTCGTGTCACGACCGTTCCGCCGACGGAGACGCTTCGTTCGCCGGCCGGCGTGACGCTGCGCGTGGATTCGGCGAGCTCGTACGTGACGAGTAAGGGCAGACGGTCGGCAGCCGCCAGGGCCTCCGCGGGGAGCGCCCCGACGAGAGAAACGGTGAGCGAGGCGGCGAGAAAGGCGAGGCCGGCCGGCATCTCGGGGATGATCTCACGCCCGGCGCGGTGGACGGGGCTTCCGGCGGCGGCGAGAATGGGCGCCATGAAGCCGATCAGCGGAGTCACCGCGCGCTCCGAGCGCGACGGAATTCTGAGAAGGGTCAAGCTCGTGGGCGAGCCGGAGGCGATGGCCTGGGTGGCCCGGACGCTGTCGGCCGGGGGCCTCCTCGTCGAGCGGCACGACGAGAAGGAGATCACCGAACCGGACTTCTTCTCGCACGGGCCGCTCGTCTGGGTGACGAGACCCGAAGCCTTCGGACGCGGCCTCGTCCGGGTGCGGCCGGCGATCCTCGACATCGCACCCCACCCGCTGCTCTGCCTCGTGGTGGTGCCGCCCAACGCCGAGATCACGGATCAGCTCGTCCGGCGCATTCCGCTCGAGTCCTTCGAGCTCGTGCGCGAACGCGACGAAGAGCCGCTCCTGGCGATGCGGCTCGAACGGCTTATCCGTCTCCAGCGCCGCCGCTCGCAGGAGCACGAAGACGCCTTCAAGAAGCGGCTCCGCACGGAGGCGAAGCACAACGACATTCTCGCGTCCATCGCCCTCGCGTCGCGCGACTCGCTCGATCTCGAGGAGGTCCTCGGCGCGGCCACGTCGCTCCTCGGGACGCGCTTCGCCGCGAATTCGGTCGAGATCTGGTTCCTGAACGAGGACGCGACGTCATGCACGGTCTTCATGGACTGGCGGGAGGGCGACGCGAATTCGTCCCTCGTCGGGTTCGAACGCCCGCTGCCCGACAGCGAGCCCTTCCGAGCGCTCGTGGCCTCTCGCGAGCCCTACGTCGTCGCCGACCGGGCGGAGCTGGACCCGACGTCGCTCGCCTTCAGCGCGCTCGAGGCGCTTGGCGCGAAGAGCCTCGTGGGCATCCCGATTCATCGCGAGGGAGAGCTGATCGGCGTTCTGGGGATGTCGTGGCCCGAGCCACGCGCGTTCCCGCCCGACGAGATCGTCTTCTTCGGGCGGGTGGCCGACCAGCTCGCCCTCGCGATTCGCGCCGCGCGCCTCTACGGCAACCTGCAGAAGCAGCTCAAGGCCCTGGCCCTCGAGCAGCGCCGCCGCGAGCTCGCGGACCGCGACCGGAGCCGCCTCACGGCGATGCTCGTGCACGACATGAAGAACCCGCTCTCGGCGCTCACCGCCGCGCTCGAGCTCACCCGCGACAAGGAGCGGCGGACGGGCGACGTGCGTCTCGCGAAGATGCTAGACGGATCGCTCGCGTCGGCGCGCGGCCTGCAGGGGCTCATCGAAGACGCCCTTCTCGTCTATCGCGCGGCGGACGCGCCCGAGACCGAGAAGCGTCCGACCTCCCCCGCCGACGCGCTCGCGCTGCCGCTCGAAGAGGCGCGCTGGCTCGCGGTCGCGCGGCACGTCACCGTAGAGGCCGACGTGCCGAAGGACCTCCCGCGCGTGCCTCTCGACCCCGCGATGTTCCGGAGGGCCGCCGCGAACCTGTTCGGCAACGCAGTGAAGTTCAGCCCGCCCGGAGGCACCGTGCGCGTGAAGGCGGAGATCGTGTCCGAGGACGGCCGGCCCTTCCTGCGCGTTTCCGTGACGGATGAGGGGCCGGGCTTTCCCGCCGCCGAAAAGTCCCGGATCGCGACGCCTTACCTGAGGTTCCAGGGAAGCGAGGCCGTGCCCGGAACCGGCCTCGGCCTCACGGTCGTCCAGAAGGTCCTCCAGGCCCACCGGGGCCGCCTGGACGTCGCGAACAACGAGGGCGGCCCCGGCTCGACGTTCACGCTCTGGATTCCTGCGTGACTCAGTCGGACTCGCGGCGCGGCGGCGCCTGCTCGAAGCCGACGCGCCCGGTGACGATCTCGGCCTTGAAGTAGCTCTCGCCGCGGATCTTTGCGCCCGCCATGCGGCGCAGCATCGCGATCTGGCCCGTGTGCGTGAGCGCGTCCGCGACCGGCCCGGCGAACACCTTCGTCGCGGGATTCGCGAGCGGCCGGCCCGCCTGAAGCCGCGCGTCGAAGCGCTCGAGCGCGGCGAAGAACCGGGCGACCTCCTCGTCCCACGGGAGCGGCGCGGCGTCCTTCCAGACGGCTTCCCCGTCCGCCATCGTGAGCGCCCAGTCGAAGAGGTCGCCCATGTGGCTGAGGATCTGGACCGGCGTGCGCCCGCCTTGGCCCGAATGGAAGTCGCCGAAGCTCTCCGGCGCCCCGCGCACGGCCTTACCCGCGCGGTACGCGAGGGTCGCCACCGTGTAGCGAAGCATCGGGAGGTCTGGATCGGGGGCGCTCACGCGCTCACCTTCAGGACGATCTTGCCGAACGCCTCTCCCGACGCCATTCGCTCGTAGGCCTTGCGCACGTCGCCGAGCGGAAAAACGGTGTCGACGACGGGCTCGAGGCGGCCGGCCTCCACCGCCGCCAGCATCGCGGCGAATTCCGCGTCCGTGCCCATCGTGGACCCGAGGATCGAGAGCTGCTTCCAGAAGATGACGTTGATGTTCTCGGCGGGAGCGGGGCCGGAAGTGGCGCCGCAGGTCACGATGCGCCCCTTCTTCGCCGCCGCCGTGAGCGAGTGCCGCCACGTGGCCGCCCCCACCGAGTCCACGACGACGTCCACGCCGCGTTTCCCCGTCATCTCGCGAACCGCCTTGCCGACGTCCGTCGTCGTGTAGTCGATCGCCTCGTCCGCCCCGAGCTCCTTCGCGCGCGCGCGCTTGGCGGCCGACGACGACGTCACGATCACGCGCGAGGCGCCGCAGAGCTTTGCGATCTGGAGCGCGAACGTGGAGACGCCGCCCCCGATCCCGTGGATGAGAACGGTCTCGCCGGGCCGGAGCGCGGCGCGCGTCACGAGCATGCGCCACGCCGTGAGCCCCACGAGCGGAAACGCCGCGGCTTTCTCGGCGGAGAGGCCGGCCGGCGCGGAGTACACGTTCGACGCGGGGACGGCGATCTTCTCCGCGAACGTGCCGGGGACGTGCTCGCCGAGGATCCGGAAGCTCACGCAAAGGCTGCGCTCGCCGGCAAGGCAGAATTCGCATATCCCGCACGAGAGGCCGGGTTGGAGGACGACGCGTGTACCGGGCGCGGGGCCCTTCACGCCTGCTCCGAGCGCCTCGACAACTCCCGTCCCGTCGGCGCCCGGCACGTGCGGAAACGCCACGGGGACGCCGGGAATCCCGTCCCTCACGAAGAGGTCGAGCCGGTTGAGCGCGGCCGCCTCGATCCTCACGAGCACCTCGCCGGGACCCGGCGCGGGGTCGGGGCGTTCCCCGACGGTCAGAACGTCGTTGCCACCGTGCGCCGTGAAGAAGACTGCTTTCATGGGCGCCTCCGAGCAGCCAATATTAGCCGACCGCCGAGTCGTTCATAATGCGAGATTCGGGCGCTCCTCGCGCTCGGAGAAAAGGAGCCGCATGAGGGCCTGGGAAATCAGACAAAAAAGAGCGCAGAAAAGGGCGCGTGAGCTCGCGCGCAAGGACAAGAACAAGCACGCGAAAGAGACGTCCACGTTCCGGCTCGTCGTGGCCGGACGCGAAGGAGACGCCTCCGTCGTGGAGACGGTCATCGTGAAGAACCCGGACGAGTCCGTCGCCGAGGCGACGTTCGACGAGATCGAGCTCGGGATCACGCTGATCGTGGAAGGCGAACGCGGCCTCATTCAACGCGTCGTCGTCGAAGAAAAGGTGGAAGTCACCGAGCCGGAGCTGGTCCGCGAGGTACGCGTCCGGGTCCTCTGATCGTTCAGCCGTCGAGGCGCGCGACGACGGCGTCGCCCGCCTCCGCCGTCGAGAGCCTTCCTCCCAGGTCCCGCGTCGTTTCTCCCGCCGCGAGGCACGTCGCGACCGCGCGCTCGACGCGCCCGGCGAGATCCGCCCGCCCGACGTGGGCGAAGAGCATCCCGAGACTCCGGATCGACCCCAAGGGATTCGCGATTCCCCGGCCCGCGAGGTCCGGCGCCGAGCCGTGCACCGGCTCGAAAACGGAGACCCGGCCCGGGTTCACGTTTCCCGAAGGCGCGAGCCCGAGCCCCCCCTGCAGCGCCGCCCCGAGATCCGAGAGAACGTCGCCGAAGAGATTGTTCGTGACGACGACGTCGAGCGCGCCGGGAGAGACCACCATCTCGTGGGCGAGCGCGTCCGCGAACATGTGGCGCGCCTCGCACGAGGGAAACGAAGCGGCCACCTCCAGAAAGACGCGGTTCCAGAGGCCGCCGCCGCGCTTCTGGACGTTGTGCTTGTCGGCCATGAGGACGCGCGGGGGCCGCCCGAGGCGCCGGGGCTTCTCGAACGTCTCCGCGAAGGCGAAGGCCGCCCGGCAGATCCGCTCGACGCCGCGGCGCGTCGTCACGTCCTCCTCGACGGCCTCTTCCTCCGGAGTTCCCTCTCCCGCCACGCGGCCGCGGCCCGAGTAGGGCCCTTCGGTGTTCTCGCGGAAGACGACGAAGTCCACGTCCGATGCGCGCGCGTTTCGGAGGGGGACGACGGAGTCGTGAAGGGCGCGCACGGGGCGGACGTTCGCGAAGAGGTCGAGCCGGCGACGCATCCCGAGCAGGATCTCGTCGGCGTGCCGCCCGTCCGGGACCCGCGGGTCGCCGAACGCCCCGGCAAGAACGGCGTCGAAATCGCGCGCGAGCATGTCGAAGGCGCCCGCGGGAATCGTTTCCCCCGTCGCGAGGAAATGGTCGGCGCCCCAGGGAAAACGGGTCTCCGCGCCTCCGCACGCGTGAAGCACCTTCAGCGCCTCCCGCGTCGTCTCGACGCCGATCCCGTCGCCGGGCACGACCGCGATCCGCATCGGGCGCCTCGCCCTACTCTTCGAGCGCGAGAAGCGCAGCGAGCAGCTCGCCGCCGTCCGGGTAGCGGTCCGGCCGGTGGCGCGCGAGCGACTTCATGAGAATGGCGATCTCTTCTTCCTTCAGAAACGGCGCGTAGGGGCGTGGATCGTCGGGGTCGCGCTCGAGGCGGGCCACGAGGACGTCGTCGCCCACGTAGGGCCACCGCCCCGTGGCGAGCGTGTAGAAGGCGGCGCCAAGCGAGTAGACGTCGGAGGCGGGGCTCGGCATCTCCCCGCGCAGGACTTCCGGCGGGAAGAAGGCCGGACTGCCGATCAGCTTCGACGTGCCTCCCGCATCGGCCTGGGGGAGCGCGAGGCCGAAATCGAGGATCCGGAGCGTCCCGTGCTCGTCGAGGATGAGATTCGCGGGCTTGAGGTCCCGGTGCAGGATGCCCTTCGCGTGGGCGGCGGCGATGCCGCGCGCGGCCTGCACGAACCAGCTCCGCCAGTTCTTCTGCACCCGCTCGGTTTCCTTCCTGATGAGCTTCTGCAGGTTCGGCCCCTCGAGATACTCCATCGCGAGGTACAGGCTTCCGAAGCCCTCACCGTAGTCATAGAGCGCGACGATGTTCGGATGCTTGAGCGCCGCGATGGCCCGAGCCTCGCGCTTGAAGTAGCGCATCGCCGTCTCGTCGCCGCGAAGCTGCCACGGCAGGATCTTGAGCGCGACGTGACGGTCGAGCTTCTTGTCGAGCGCCTTGTGCACGACACCCATGCCGCCCCGGCCGAGCTCGGAAAGGATCTCGTAGCGCGACTCGGGCGTCTCGGGCAGGCCGAAACCCGCCGTCGGCTTCGCCGGCGGAGGCGCCGCGGGGGACGCGATCCGGAGGCGCGGAGGCTGCACGGGCGGCGGCGCCCCCGGCCGCGCGAAGGAGGCATAGGGCCCGGACTTGTGCACGGCCGGCGTCCGAATGAGCGCGGCCGGCATGGCGTCATCCAGCTCCACGTCCGCGAACGGCACCGAATGCACCGCCGCGCCCTCGAGCACCGAAGGATCGAACGCCGCGATCCGCCCGAGCTCCACGCCTTCTCCGGAATCCCCGGACGCTCGGAGGGCCTCGAGCACCGTCAGGTGGAGCGGAAGATTCTCGGAGTCGACCTTTCCGCGGCCGATCAGTTCGCGCAGGACGTGCACGGCATCCTTGTTCTCGCCTGCCGCCATGTGGGCGCGCGCGAGCTGGTGAAACACCTCGGCGAGACCCGGCTCGCTGCGCGGCACTCCGGTGAGGTATTCCCACGCCTGCTCGCGGTGCCCGCCCAGGAGCGCGCACCGCGCGGCCTCGAGGCCGCGCCCCGTGCGCAGGAAAAGCTGCGCCGCATCGTCGAACCTGCCGCCCGCTTGAAGCGCCGCCGCCGCCGCGGGGAGGCGGCCGGCGCCGCGGAACAGAGCCGCCGCCTTGTCGTAGTCCTTGAGCTCGCTGTAGAGAGCGGCCGCCTTCTCGACCTGGCCCGAGGCCGTGAAGGCCTCGGCCGCCGCGGCGCGATTCCCCCCTCGCTCGTACAAGGGCGCGGCCTTCTCGAGCCGGCCCGCTTCCTTCCATGCGTCGGCCGCGCGGACGAAGTCTCCGGCTTTCTCGAAGAGGCCCGCCGCGCGCAGCGCCTGTCCGGCCCGTCGCCATGCTTCCGCGGCGGACACGAGGTCTCCCCGGCCTTCGGCCTCGCGCGCCAGGAACTCATGGGCGCCCTTCTCGTCGCCGGCCCGGGCCGCCGTGAGAGCCGCCTTCGTCAGGGCGCCGCTTTTTTCAAACGACTGGATGGCCTCGGCCGGGCGGCCGCTCTCCACGAATAGCTCGCCCGCAAGCAGGTGCTCCTGCGCGTTCCGGTATGCCTCGGCCGCTTCCCCCGGCCTTCCGGCATTGCGATAGGCGTCCGCGGCTCGCTTCCAAAGCGCCGCTTTGACCGGGCCAGGAGGCGTCACCTCGGCGAGGTGCCGGCAGGCCTCGGCGAGAGACGCATGATCCCCGAGGGCCTCGGAGATCTCCGCGAGCCGCTCCCAGCGCATGGCCGTCCGCGCGAAGAGAAGCGCCTTCTTGCCGTATTCACCCGCGAGCGCCGTCTCGCCGGCGGCGTCCCAGGCGCGCGAGGTCTCCCACGCGTACGCGTCGCCTGCCTCCTCGTAAAGGCGCGCCGCCTCTCGGTGTTTCCCGTCGCGCTGCTCGAGGGCGGCCAGCCGCGGCCACGCCCGCGCCTTCTTGAACATCCGGCGCGCGCGCCTCGTGTCGCCCACTTTCAAGTACGCGTCCCCGGCCCGGGCCCAGTCCTTGACGGACTGGAAGCCCAGAGCGGCGGAGACCTCGGGATGCGTCGGCTGCCCGAGGCGGATCGCGAAGAGGCAGACGAGGAGTCCCACGACGTCGATCGCGAAGCGCAGCGTCGCCGTGCGCCCGAGGAGCTGGAAGAACGGCGAGGCGCCGAGATCGCGCGACGCGGCATGGAGGACAGGCTGGTGCGCGAGGAGCGCGAGGACGTCGAGGATCTGATCGAGGTGGGCTGCCACGAGGATGCCGGCCCCCACCATGACGACGAGAAGCGAGGAGCGCAGCCACTCGCCGATCGCGATGCCGCGCAGGTTCAGCGCCTTCACCATGAGCCGGCCCAGGATCAGCACGACGATCACGGAGCCGACGTACGGCGCGAAGTAGAAGCGATCTTCCACCAGGCGGCGGGCGAGGTCGCTCGTGTCTGTGTGGGAACGCGCCCAGTCCACCGCGCGCACGAGCCCGAACTGGGCGGCGATCGCGAGAATCAGCGTCGGAAGGTCGTCTTTCCAGTTTCGGGACGCCACGGGTCGACGATTATGAGCGATCCCTCGCGCGGCGCGCCGCTGCGGGCTAGCGGCGGGCGCGGTACAGTCCGATCCCGATGCGCCCTATCGCCCCGATCCACCTCGCCGCGGCTCTCGTCTTCACTCTCGCCGCGACCCTTCCCGCCCGCGCCCAGTCGTATTCCGACCCGGGCACGGGCTACGGCGCGGAGGCGGGATACGCGAGCGGGCGCGACGCGGAGTCGGGCAGCGCAACCGGCGGCGTCCACGCGCGCCTGCGCCTCACCGGCGGCCTCGGCCTCGAGATGTCCGCCGGATACCGGCGCGATACGTTCGCCGTCGACGGCACGCGCGTCCTCACGGTCGACCAGATCCCGGTCGAGGCGTCCTTCCTCGTGTTCTTCCTCCACAGCGGGCGGGTACAGCCCTACGTCCTCGCCGGCGTCGGGTACACATGGGCGAAGCCGAAGGGCGACGGACCGAACGCGGCCACGTACTACCCGGCCGAGAACCTCTTCGCGCTCCACGCCGGAGCGGGTGTGGACGTGAGGACGAGCTTCCGGACGTCCGTCTTCCTCGACGGACGCTACGTCTTTCTCGACGTCGAAGCGGTCAAGATGCTTCCCCTCCAGCCGAAGGCCGACCACATCCGCATCGCGGCGGGCTTCAACGTCTACTTCTAGGCCCCGTCCGGCCCGAGGCC
This sequence comes from Acidobacteriota bacterium, assembly GCA_036759345.1. Classification (GTDB taxonomy): domain Bacteria; phylum Acidobacteriota; class Thermoanaerobaculia; order UBA5066; family UBA5066; genus Fen-183. The sequence goes on from DAIOUV010000033.1 coordinate 29,245, forward strand.
GGTCACGAGCCTGCCGAACGCCTCCGGGTCGACGTTTCCGCCCGACAGCACGATTCCGACCCGCTTGCCCGCGAGACCCGCCACCCGTCCCGACAGGACGCCCGCGAAACCGGCTGTCGCGCCCGGCTCGACGACGAGCTTCATCGCCGTGAACAGGAGCGACATCGCGCGCCGCAGTTCGAGGTCGCTCACGGTGACGACGCCCTCGACGAGAGCGGAGACGAGCGCGAACGTGTGGACGCCCGGCTTCGTCGTCTGAAGACAGTCCGCGATCGTCTCGGGGACGGGGATACCGACGGGATGTCCCGCGGCGAGCGAGCGCACGAAGTCGTCGCCCGTCGCGGGCTCGACTCCGAAAACGCGCGCCGCGGGCCGAAGCGCCGCAACCACCACCGCCACGCCCGAGAGAAGCCCCCCGCCGCCCAGCGGCGTGAGGACGGCGTCGAGGTCCGGCACGTCCTCGAAAAGCTCGAGCCCGACCGTGCCCTGCCCCGCGATGACCGCGACGTCGTCGAACGGCGGCACGAGGACGCGGCCGTCCCTCTCGACGATCTCCTGCGCGATCCTCTCGCGGCTCTCTTCGGCGCGGTCATAGAGGCGCACCTCCGCGCCGTAGCCGCGCGTCGCCGCGAGCTTGAGGGCCGGCGCGTCGTGCGGCATGACGATGACCGCCGGGAGGCCGAGCTCGCGCGCCGCGAGCGCGACGGCCTGCGCGTGGTTGCCGGACGAGAACGCCACGACGCCGCGCTTTCTCTCGGGCGGGGTCAGAAGCGTCAGCCGCGAGAAGGCGCCGCGCGCCTTGAAGGCGCCCACGCGCTGGAACGTCTCGCACTTGAAGAAGAGGCGCGCGCCGGCGCGCGCATCCAGGCGTCGCGACGTCATCACCGGCGTGCGGTGGACGCGGCCGGCGATCCGCCCGCGGGCCGCGTTGACGTCGTCGAGAGTCACGGGAAGCGTCATTCCTTCTTCACCCTTTCCCGCGGAGCGTGCGCGACCCCGCAGAGACGGTCGGCTTCGTCGGTGACGGCGTCTATCGCCACCTCTGCGCGCGAGAGAAACGCGTCTTCGGGCTCCCCGACTGCACGCTCGAGCGGCGGCCCGAAGACGACGACACAGCGGGAGAACGGCAGCGGAAGGAGGAAGCGGTCCCACGAGTTCAGGAACTTCGGGCGCGATGAGGACGAGGACGACGGCAGGACGAGCCCGTTCCCCTGCTCGGCGAGGACGAGGATGCCGCGTTTGCATTTCCGCGCTGGGCCGCGCGGGCCGTCGGGCGTCAGGGCCCCGCCGGGCGCCTCCTGCAGCGCCTCGAGGAACTCGGCGGAGGCAACGTCGCCGTCCCGCGAGGACGAGCCGCGCGCGGCGACGAAGCCCCAGTATTTGAGGAAGGTCGCGATGATCTCGCCGTCCTCGCTCTTCGAGGCCATCGTGACGTAGCCCTCGCCGCGGTGCGCGAGGATCCCGCCCACCATGCGCTGGTGCCAGATCGCGTGGAGGGGCTTTTTTTTCTTCGCGCGGATCGCCTGCCGGTGCTCCTCGCCGACGATCGTGAGGCGCAGCGTCCACCGGTAGACGGTGATCGCGAGGAAGACGAGGACGCCGAGAATTCGCGGTAGCACGGGGAGGGATTATCCTTCCGCCCGCATGCGGCTCGTCGCGGAAGGTCTTTCCCGCTCGTTCGGGACGCGGAAGGTCATCGGCCCCCTCTCCTTCTCCCTCGAGAACGGGCGCGTCCTCGGCGTCGCGGGCGAGAACGGGAGCGGCAAGACGACGCTCCTGCGCGTCCTCGCCGGACTCATCCGCCCAAGCAGCGGCCGCGTCGTCTTCGAGGAGGACGGCATGAGCCTCGCGCCGCGCGACGCCTCGCACGCGCTCGGCTGGTTCGCGCCCGACCTCGCGCTCGACGGCGCTCTCACGGCCGCCGAGAACCTCGATTTCTTCGCCGCCGTCCGGGGCCTCCGGCCGGACAAGGGCGCCGCCGAGCGCTGGCTCGCGGGCGTCGGACTCGACCCCCGCCGCGTCGCGGACGTCCCGCTGCGCGCGCTCTCGACGGGCCAGCGGCAGCGCGTGAAGCTCGCCTACGCGACGCTCCACGACCCCGGCGTCCTCCTCCTCGACGAGCCCGGCGCGAACCTCGACGAGGCGGGCCGCGCCGTCGTCCAGAAGGTCGTCGCCTCCCAGCGCTCCCGCGGAATCGCGATCATCGCCTCGAACGACCTCCGCGACCTCGCGCTCGCGGACGAGAGGCTGGCCCTCTCATGAACACCCCCGAGGTCCCGCTCTTCCGCGCGGCGATGGCGGTCGTGAGGCGCGACCTCCTCGCCGAGTGGCGCACGCGCATCGCCGTAAACGCGCTCTTCCTCTTCGCGTTCGCGGTCCTCGTCCTCGTGGGCTACGCGGTCGGCCCGACGCGCCTCGCGCCCGAGGACCGCCCGACGGTGAACGCGGTCCTGCTCTGGATCGTCATCTTCTTCTCGGCGATGACGGGCCTTTCGCGCGTCTTCGTCAAGGAGGAGGAAGCCGGTACGGCCTCGGCCCTGCGCCTCGCGGCGCCGCCGCCCGCGATCCTCCTCGGCAAGTACCTCGTGAACATCCTGCTCCTCTTCGCGGTCATGGCGTTCATCGTCCCGCTCTTCCTCGTCCTGACGTCCTTCGAGATCAAGTGCCCGTCGCTCTTCATCGTGCTCCTCGTGTTCGGCGGGCTCGGCCTCGCCGGCGCGTCCACGTTCACGGCGGCCCTCGTCTCGAAGGCAGCCGCCAAGGGCGCGCTCTTCGCCGTCCTCTCGATCCCGCTCCTCCTCCCCCCGCTCATCGCGGCCGTCTCCGGCACGCAAGTCGCGGCGCGAGAGACGTCGTTCGCGGCCGGCCTCGACTTCGTTCGCGTGCTCGTCGCCTATGACGGCGTCGTCACGACGGCCGCGTTCGCCCTCTTCGACGCCGTCTGGCGGGAATAAATCGAGCGCCCGGAACCACTTCCGGGACCCCGGGAATTGATTCGCCTGCTTTAGAGAACGAATCTCGACGGGGGACTATCATTCCAGTGGTGAAGAGCTTTGGATTTCTCCTCAAAGCCCTGCTGGGCCTCGGGATGGCGGCGATCTGCTGGGGCGCGTTCCTCTACGCCCGGCCGGCCCAGAACTTCGTCGGTGAATCCTCGCGTATCGTCTTTTTTCACGTCCCGCAGGCCTGGGTCTCGACCCTCGCCTTCTTCGTCGCGGCCTGGTACTCGTGGAGGTACCTGAGGACGCGCCGGATCGAGGACGACGAGGCCGCCTCCGCGGCCGCCCGGCTCGGGTTCCTCTTCTGCGTCCTGGCGACCGTGACGGGCTCGATCTTCGCGCGCGTCATGTGGAACTCGTACTGGAACTGGGACCCGCGCGAGACCTCGATCGTCCTCCTCCTCCTCGTCTACGGCGCGTACCTCGGCCTGAGGGGCGCGCTCGAGGACCCCGAGCGCCGCGCGACGCTCTCGGCGGCCTACGCCCTCGTCGCGGTCGTGACGGTGCCGTTCCTCATGTTCGCGGTCCCCCGCATGTACCAGTCGCTCCACCCCGACACCGTGATCAACGCCCGCGGTAAAATAGAAATGTCGGCGGATATCCGAATCATCTTTTTCTCTTCGATGGTGGCTTTCATGGCACTGTCCTACTGGATGTGGAATCTCGACCGGCGTGTCTCCCGCATCGTGCGCGAGAGGGCGGCATGAGCGGCGCTCTCGGCTACGTCGCGGCGGTCAATATCGTGATCTGGGCCGGAATCTTCGGCTACCTCGTGTACCTCGACCGGAAGGTCCGGGCCGCCTCCAGGCCCAATCAGGAGTAATCCATGAAACGCGCTTACTGGGCCGGGGCCATCCTCGTCGTCGGATTCCTCGCCCTCGGCCTGTCCACGTTCTCGCGCTCGATGACGCCGTACGTTTCGTTCGCCGAGGCGAAGGCGACCCCCCGCACGGTCCAGGTGATGGGCGCGCTCGAGAAGGGCACGTCGCGCTACGACACGAACACGAAGACGCTCCTTTTCACGCTCTACGACGAAAAGACCAAAACGTCGATCCCCGTCTCCTACACGGACGTGAAACCCGCCAACTTCGAGGATGCGGTCTCGATCGTCGCGATCGGCCGTTACGACAACGGCGTCTTCGCCGCCGAGAAACTTCTCGTCAAATGCCCGTCGAAATACCAGGGCGAGGAAATCGAAAAGCAGTACGGCGCCAAGAAGGCCTGAGGGCGCCCCATGAACAATCTTCCCGGCCTTCTCGGCTTCGTGCCGGGCACGCTTGCAATCTGGGCGGCGATGCTCTTCGGCGTCACCTGCGCCCTCGCGTATCTGCGTTCCATGCGCACATCGCGAGCCTGGAATGAAGAGAATCCTTCTCTTTCTCCGGATCTTCTCTTCGCCCGTCGCCTCTACTACGCGTTTGTCTTTTCGGTTCTCCTCGCCTCGTTTCTCCTCCTGACCCGGCTCCTCGCGCACGACTTCCGCCTCTCGTACGTGGCGTCGTACTCGGGGCGCGATCTGCCCTTCTACTACCTCTTCTCCACGTTCTGGGCGGGACAGGAAGGCTCCTTCCTGCTCTGGCTCTTCTGGGGCGCGCTCATCGGGCTCTTCGTCCTGAAGTCGGCGAAAGAGCAGGAAGCGCCCGTGATGGTGATCTACATCGCGTCGTTCCTCGGGATCGTCGCGATCCTGGTCAAACAGTCGCCCTTCCGGTTCCTCGCCCAGATCCCTCCCGACGGCCAGGGCCTGAACCCTCTCCTGCAGGACCCGTGGATGGTCATTCACCCGCCGGTCATGTTCTCGGGGTTCGCCTCGCTCTCGGTGCCGTTCGCCTTCGCGATCGCCGCGCTGTGGATGAAGCGCTGGGACGGCTGGGTCGTCCGCGCGATGCCCTGGGCGCTCTTCACGTTCGTGACGCTGGGCACGGCGATCCTCATGGGCGGCTACTGGGCATACAAGACGCTCGGGTGGGGCGGCTACTGGGGATGGGACCCGGTCGAGAACACGTCTCTCGTGCCGTGGCTCGCGACCGTGGCGCTCGTGCACGGCATGTCCCTCCAGAAGGCGCGTGCCAAGCACCGAAAGATCAACATCATCCTCGCCATCCTCGCCTTCTGCTGCATCCTCTACGGGACGTTCCTCACGCGCTCCGGAGTCCTCGCGGACTTTTCCGTGCATTCGTTCATCGACCTCGGGATCACGGGCTGGCTCGTCGGGATCATCGCCGTCTTCCTCGTCGGGGGCCTGGGACTTCTCGCCTTCCGCTGGAAAGAGATTCCGGTCGTCAACGACATCGACCAGGCGACGGGCAAGGAGAAGGAAGAGCCTTTCCTCTCGCGCTCGGTCCTCTTCATCCTTTCCGTCACGCTCTTCAGCGCCTCGGGCCTCGTCATCCTGCTCGGCACCTCGGCCCCGATCCTCACCCGGGTCCTCGGCAAACCCTCGCAGGTCGCGACGAGCTTCTACAACGTGACGCACCGGCCGATCGCGGTCCTCATCGCCTTTCTCATCCTCCTCGTCCCGTACCTCTCCTGGCGCGGCGAGAGCGGGCGGAACGTGCTTCGGAAGGTGCTCGTGCCGGTCGCCGTGGGATTCCTGAGCATCGGAGTCTTCTTCGCGGCCGGCGTGCGCGGCGCGATGGACCTCCTGATCCTTTCTCTCGCCGTGGCGGGCTTCGTGGCAAATGCCGAAACCGCGATCCTCTTCGTGAGGCGCAAGGCCATCACGACAATGGGCGGCTACCTCGCACATGTCGGCATATCCATCATGCTCGTCGGCATCCTCGTGTCGGGCGTCTACGAGAAGAAGACGACCGTGAACCTCCTCCGGGGCCAGCCGATGACCGTGGGAAAGAACACTTTGACGTTCACACGCCTCGTCTTCGTCACCGACAGCGGCGAGGTGAAGCGTTTCGAGGAGCTCAACGCATTGAGCCTCGCCGACCGCCGCGCCAAGCAGGCGATGGAGGTTGAGGTCAGCTCGCCCGGCAGCGGTGTCTGGAAGGCGTATCCGAAGCTCTACACAAACACGCGCACGAACCAGATGATGGCGAACCCCGACGTGAAGTCCTCGCCGCTCATGGACCTCTACCTCTCGCCGCAGGCCTACGACCCCGGCCAGCCCGCGCGCATCGAGGGCACCACGGTGACCCTCAAGAAGGGCGAGTCGAAGACCATCGAAGGCGTGAAGGTGAAGTTCCTCGACTTCTCGTCCGACCGCTCGCAGGTCTCGTCAGACCGCCCGCGCGTCACCGTGAACGCGAGCTTCCTCGTGACGACCCCGGAGACCTCCGAGGAGAAAAATGCCCGGCTCGTCATGTACTTTGGCGGCGGCTCCGCGGAGTCCGCGACCGAGTCACCGGAAACGCCGCTCCCCGGCAAGGGCCGCCTGAAGGTCCGCAAGGTGTCGCCGAACGAGGGCACATGCGAGATCGAGGTTCTCGGCCTGGCCCCCGGCAGCGATCTCAAGCCCGCCACCGCCGAGACATTCTCCGTCGACCTCACGACCAAACCGCTCATTTCCCTCGTCTGGGGCGGCTTCTACATGATGATGGCGGGCGGCCTCCTGGCTCTCCTGCGCCGCGCCCGGGATTCGCGCCAAGCGTCCCTGGCCTGACCCCGACGCCGGGCAGGTAGACTCTCCTCCCTTACGAGAGGAGAACTCATGACTACCCGTGCTGTCGGCCTTTCCGGCCTTTCGGCCTTTCTCACCGCGACTTTCTTCCTCGCCTTCCCCGCGGCCGCGCAGCCCGCGCCATCCGCCCGGGTGCCCGCCATCGACCACGCCAACTTCGACAAGGCGGCGAAACCCTGCGAGGACTTCTACCAGTTTGCGAACGGCGCGTGGCTGGCCGCTCACCCGATTCCCGTCGACCGCAGCCGCTACGGCGGCTTCGACGAGCTCTCGGACCGCAACCGTGACGTCGTGAAGAAGATCCTCGAGGAGACGTCTCAGAAAGCGGACTGGTCGAAGGGCTCGCCCCAGCAGAAAGTGTCGGACTTCTACGCGACCGGCATGGACGCCGCGGCCCGCGAGAAGGCCGGCGCTACCCCGCTCGCGCCGTCGTTTGCGACGATCGCGAAGCTCAAGACGACCGACGACCTGCCCGCCGTCCTCGCCGAGCTGCACCTCTCGGGCGTGAACGCGGGCTTCGGGTTCCGCGTCGCGCAGGACGCGCGAGATTCGACGCGGTACATCGGGATCCTGAACCAGGGCGGCCTCGGCCTCCCGGACCGCGACTACTACCTCAAGGAAGACCCGAAGTCGAAGGGCCTGCGCGAGGCCTACCGCGCCCACGTCGCGAAGGTCCTCGCGCTCGCCGGCGACGCGCCCGAGACCGCGAAAGCCGAGGCGGACATCGTCCTCGCCCTCGAGACGAAGCTCGCGCAGGCCTCCCTTACGCGCGTCGAGAACCGCGACCCGCAGAAGACCTACAACAAGCGGACGATCGGGGCGCTAAACGCCGAGGCCCCCGGCTTCGACTTCGCGAAGTTCCTCGTCGGCATGGACGCCTCAGCGTCCACCGAGGTCAACGTGCGGCAGCCCGCGTTCTTCACGGGCTTTGCCGCGCTCACGCGCTCCGCGTCCGCCGCCGAATGGCGCGCCTACCTGCGCTGGCACGCCGCGCGGACCGCGGCGCCGCTGCTCTCGAAGGCCTTCCAGGAGGAGGATTTCGCGTTCAACGGAAAGAAGCTCAACGGCACGCCCCAGCAGGAGGAGCCGTGGCGGCGCGTGCAGGCTGCGACGGACATGGCCCTCGGCGAGGCGGTCGGGCCGATCTACGTCGCCCGCGCGTTCAGCCCGCGCGCAAAAGAACGCATGAAGGTCCTCGTCGAAAACATGCGCGCCGCCCTCAAGGAGCGCATCGAGGCGCTCTCCTGGATGAGCGCCGAGACGAAGGCCCAGGCCCAGAAGAAGCTCGCCGCCTTCGGCGTGAAGATCGGCTACCCGGACGTCTGGAAGGACTACTCCCTTCTCGTGATCGCGAGAGACATCCCGTATGCCGAGAACGTGCGCCGCGCGCGCGTCTTCGAGACGAAGCGCAACCTCGCAAAACTCGGAAAGCCCATCGACCGCACGGAGTGGGGCATGACGCCCCCGACCGTGAACGCCTACTACAACGCGTCGATGAACGAGATCGTCTTTCCCGCCGGCATCCTGCAGCCGCCGTTTTTCTACGAAGACGCGGACGACGCCGTGAACTATGGCGGGATCGGCGTCGTGATCGGGCACGAGATGTCGCACGGCTTCGACGACTCGGGCAGCCAGTACGACGCGGACGGCAACCTCAAGAACTGGTGGACGCCCGAGGACCGCAAGGCCTATGAGGCACGGACAGCCCTGATCGTGAAGCAGTTCGACGGCTACAAGCCGCTTCCGGACCAGTCCATCAACGGCAAGCTCACGCTCGGCGAGAACATCGGCGACCTCGGCGGCATCAAGATCGCCTTCGCCGCGCTCCAGAAGGCTCTCGCGGGCAAGCAGAAGGAAAAGATCGACGGCTTCACGCCCGAGCAGCGCTTCTTCCTCTCGTACGCGACGATCTGGCGCAGCCAGTACCGCGACGAGTCCATGCGCGTGCAGCTCAACACGAACCCGCACAGCCCCGGCAAGTGGCGCGCGCTCGGCCCGCCCTCGAACCTGCCCGAGTTCTACGATGCGTTCGGCTGCGCCGAGGGGACGCCGATGCGCCGCGCCGAGGCGGACCGCCCGAGCATCTGGTGACGCCGGATCCTCGCCCCTACCACCCGATCCCGTAGTCCTCCCCGTGGTCGCTCGAGCCGCCCCACATCGTGCCGTGCTCGCGGTCGAGGTAGATCGCGTTGATCGGGCCGGAGGTCTTCGCGTGCGGCTCGAGCTTGTAGCCCATTTTCGTCAGGTCGCCGCGCACCCAGGCCGGGAGCGAGGCGTGGATCATCATGGCGCCCGGGCGCGACTCGTGTGCGCCGAATGAGCTGCGCATCTGATAGCTATTGATGTTCGCGGCCTCCGTCGCCTCCTGGACGGTCATCCCGAACTCCACGACGTTCAGGAAGAACTGGAGGAGGTTCTGGTCCTGGGAGTCGCCCCCCTGCACGGAGAAACACAGGTACGGCTTGCCATCCTTCAGGGCGAGCGTCGGCGTGAGCGTCACGCGCGGGTGCTTGCCGGGCTCGAGCACGTTGAACGGATTCTCCGCGCGATCGACGACGAAGCTCTGCATGCGCTGGCTCATGCCGATGCCGGTCTTTCCTGCGATCACCGCCGGCAGCCAGCCTCCAGACGGCGTGACGGAGACGACCCAGCCTTCGACGTCGGCCGCCTCGACCGAAGTCGTGCCGGCGGTGAACTCCTCCTCGAACGTCCGAACCCGCGCCGACTCCGCCGCCACGGCGGCTTTCTTCGGAGCCGCCGGCTTCCATTTTTCGAGAAGGTCGAGGTACGGGTTCTTCTCGCCCTGGAACGGATACGGATCCCCCGGCTTGACGTTGACGTCGTTCCTCGCCCAGTCGATCGTCGCGGCGCGCTGCTTCGCGTAGTCTTTCGAGAGAAGGCCCTTCGTCGGCTCCGCGGGCGGGAAGTACGGGTCGCCGTAGTAGAAGTCGCGATCGGCGAACGCCAGGTTCATCGCCTGATAGAGCGTGTGGATGTAACGCGCGCTGTTGTAGCCCATCGCCTTGAGGTCGATGCCCTCGAGAATGTTCAGGGCCTGGAGCATCGCCGGTCCCTGCGTCCAGACGTCGAGCTTGTAGACGTCGATGCCCTTGTACGTCGTCTTCACGGGCTCCTCGATGCGGACCTTCCAGTTCGCAAGATCCTCGAGCGTGTGGAGGCCACCGACTTCCTGCGAGCCGCGCACGAACTCTTGCGCGATATCGCCCTTGTAGAAGCGATCGTAGGCCGCGAGGATCGCGTCCTTCCGGCTCAAACCCCTCGCGAGCGCCTGCCTCTCCGCTTCGACGAGCTTTCGGAGCGTCGCGGCGAGATCCGGCTGCCGGAAGATCTCGCCCGCCTGGGGCGGCTGGTCGCCCGGGCGCGGCAGGAGGACGCGCCGCGACTCGGGCCACTTCATCAGCCAGTCGCGCTGCCGGAGCGCGGTCGAGACGTGCTGCTGCTCGACTGGGTAGCCGTCCGCCATGTCGATCGCCGGCGCGAGAACGTCGGCGAGCGAGAGCTTCCCGTACTCCGCGAGCATCACCATGATTCCGCCCGGCGTCCCGGGCGTGACGGCGGCGAGCGGGCCGTATTCCGGCGGGTAGGCCATGCCCTTCGACCTGAAGAACTCCGGCGTCGCTCCCGTCGGCGCGACGCCCAGCGCGTTGATGCCGACGACCTTGCCGGTCTTCGGGTTGTAGATGAGCGCCTGCGTCTCGCCGCCCCAGGACAGCGTGTCCCACATCGTGCAGGTCGCGGCGATCATTGCGGCCGCGGCGTCGACAGCGTTTCCGCCTCTCTGGAAGATCATCGCGCCCGCGGTTGCGCCGAGCGGCTTGCCGGTGATCGCGAGCCACTTCTTCGCGTGAAGAGGCGGCTTGTTCGTCGCCGCCGTGGAAAGCAGCCCAAGAGCGCCCGAGACGGCGACGACGGCGAGAGCAACTCGAAGGAATCGGCCCGCGGACTGCGTCATCACGCCTCCTCGACTAGTTCGCGACGATCCTACCCCGCACGTCGGGAAGCCTCCCCCGGCCCGCTCAGAACCCCTTGA
>DAIOUV010000034.1:0-17666 GCA_036759345.1 Acidobacteriota bacterium
CCCCGCCTATGGAGAACTCACACCCTCCGTGGATCAGTTTCCAGGGAGCAGGTCATGTATCATGACGGCCGATTGGCTGAAGGGGTACTGGCACGCTTCTTAGAGGGAAGCTATGGCGACCAACCAGGATCTTGTTACATGGCTTAGTTTGACCATCGGCGTCGTTGGCGTCGGAGCTACAGTCTTCTTGACGTTCTACATCCGGCCGCGACCTCGGATCGCGACACAAATAAGTACGTTGCAGCTTCTCGGGCAGCACGCCGTGCTTCCAAAGGATATAGAATTTCTCTTTAGGGGCCGTACTGTTCCAAGTGTGTCTCTTTCCCGTGTCGCCCTTTGGAATATCGGCAATACCACGATTCGGGGAGACCAGATCGTGAGCGCAGATCCATTCCGTCTTGTGACATCCGCCGAAAGTGAGATCCTGGACGCGGTTGTATTGAAGTATACGCGGCAGGTCAACGATGTTACGTGCGTTGTGAGGCAGGCCGGCGGTAATGAGGTAGAATGTCGCTTCGATTTCTTGGATCCTGGTGATGGCGCGCTATTGCAGCTCATACATACAGGGAATGATCAGATAAGCGCGAAAGGAGTGCTCCGCGGCGTTCCAAAGGGCGTTCTTGTGGTCGCCGATCCCTATAAGACAATACCGCAACAGCAAGCCACCATGTCTCCGCAGCCTTCTAGGTTTACGGGCTCTCTGTTCTTACTGCTGGGCCTCCTCATAGGTGGAATGACACTCACCGGTCGCCTGCCGAGCGGTGCAGATTTGCAGATATTGCGAGTATTGGGGGGACTACTTGTCGCCGCCGGCTTGGTGGCATTTTGGTTAACCAGCAGGCGGCCCCCAGCCTTATTAAACACGCGCCTGACAACGACTGCTTCGAAGTGACGATGCCGAGCCATGATATGTTCAAACGCTCCGGATCGCGCCGCCCCTTGCCGCGCCGGCTAGTTCGATGGGTTTCTTCACCGCGTTCGAGTGCATGTGGGTTCTCACAGCAAGGGCCTTCAGTCGCCAACCTTCGGCGCCAGCTTCGCCTTCAAGCGCTGACAATGCTCGTTTCCGGCGTCGCGTTCGAGCCCGATCTTGACGAATGCGAGTGCGGCGCGTTCATCGTCGAGGCGGATCTCGAGCCACGCTAGCTGGGAGAGAGCTGTGGCGTCTAGCTCACCGACGCGACGTTCAAGAGTCCTAGCGAGTTTCTGGACAAGAATCCTCTTCTCGTCGGATTCGAGTGCAGCGTAGTTCTCCCGCAGAAGGAGGTTCACTCGGTTCGCAGCCGAACTGAGTTCCTCAACAGGAGCGCCGTCCAATTCTGAAATCTCGACGAGTGCGTGAATCTCGCCGCCAATATCTCCCATTCGCCGATAGAGTTCAGAAAGTCGTTTCCATCCGAGGGCGCGTTCCGTCGGTACTCGCGCCTCGGCCAAATACTGTCGGACGGCCTCCGCGGCGTTAATCAAGCCGTCCGAGGTTCTCGACTCTTCGTGAAGGCTTGCAAGCCTTAGCCAGGCGGGACGATGATGACGGGCGATGAACTCAAGCATCTGAACATAGCGGCCAAGAGGCTCCCTTCCGTCCTCCACGCGTTTCGCGATGGATCGAAATAGCCGAACGACTCGGGGTTCGACTCCATGCCGAATGTCCTCAGGTTGCCCGGCGCCGAATTCGCGTAGCAGTTCGAGGTCCGCCTCGATCGCTGCCTTGGTTGGGCTCACAGCCGCCTTGCGCTTACCGAAGATGCAGGCCGCGAGCGGCGTTGTTACGAAGACTTGCCCATCGCCGTCGGAGGTCGTCAACTCGATGAACGAACTGCGTTGGAGCTCATCGATGGCGTCTTCCACGGGAATACGTTCGGTTCCGGGCCGGAGAAGTACGCTTTCTATCGCAAGGCGTGGGAGGGTCGACCGCCAGCTACTCAACGTCAAGAACACGCGCTGCGCCGCGGGCGACAGAGTCGAGAAGGTTCGTTCGAAGAGCGCGGTAAGAATCTCCGACTGGTCAGCTACAATCCGCTCGACGCTTCGAAGCTGGCCGGCCTTCGCCACTTCACCAAGGAGAATCTTGGTTACATACGGGTGACCGCCGGACTCCTTGAAGAGCTCTTCTCGATACGACTCCGTAAGAAGGCCATCGATTCCAAGACGGCCCGAAACCTGGTCGACAAGTTGGCGGAACTCTACCTCATTCATTCCTAAGACGTCGATCGGATAGTCCCCTCGGAAGTCGCGATGACGTGTGGTGATGAGAATCTTGTTCGGGAGGCGAATGTTGTTGTCGAGCCATCGGTAGAGTTCGGCGGGCGATGTCACGGTCTCGAAGTTATCGAAGATGAATAGCGTTGGTCCGAACGGGCTCCTCGCGAGGACTCGGGATAGGTAGTCTTCAGCACGAAACCTCTTGTCCCGAGCCTCGGCTGGATCGACGAGGTGAACGAGTTCCTTTGCCATGTCACGCATCGAGAGGACCGCAGGCTGTACACGCTTCGGGCCCTCCGGGAGTAGGTCGAGATCCCGGGCGCTGAACCAGAGGATGAGTTCGAAGCCGCCGTGGCGGGCAAGGAGGTGCAATGTCTGCAAGGCGAGGGAGGTCTTTCCGATACCCCCTCTGCCGGCGAGTGTCACGACCGGGTAGCGATCTCCCTGAAGGGTCGAGAGCAACTGGGCCTCAAGCGATGGCCTTGCGATGTAAGACCCCGGTGCCGCTGGGAGGTTCGTGAGCGTATTGCCGATTGCGTCGAGGTCGCCGATGCCGGCTGTCTCACTGCCAGGGAGCGGCCCGAGCGGGTCGAGGTACGCTGACCCGTCCTGCGATCGGGTGCTGCCGGTGACGTACGAAAGCATCTCGTATTTCTGCTCCCGGAAGTCGCCGTTCGCGACGAAGAAGTCCGCTGCCTCCATATCAGAGTCGACCAGTGCCACGCGCCGAGGACGACCGAGGAAGAGGTAGACCCCGTCAGGGATGGACTTATCCGTAGACTTCTTCAAGTCGGCGAAAGGCTCTCCTGTACCGCTGAGGACTGTGACGCGATATTTTCCCGACAGGTTGCGATGTAGGTACGCCCATTCCTGCCGCAGCCACATGAGTTCGTTCGAAGCAAGGCGAAGTCCGCTACTAAGTAGAGGACAGAGTTTGCTGCATGCAGTGCCGGTCGGCGCCCCGTGCCCGCGCGTCTTGTTTCGAAGTCGCGTAAACAGTGTGACCCATCTCTTCCCGTCCGTGTTTCCTTGCTGCTGAACCGCAGTCGGATCAAGGATCGAGATGGCTTCCTGGAGAAGGCGCGCGGACTCGTACTGCCAGGACCCCTGGCCCATCTTCTGCGTTAGATCACGGTTTATGGTCTGCGCTTCCGACAGGAGATGTTGGGCGGTTGGTCCCGCCAGCGCCTCTGCGAGGGCGCTGTCCCAGTCGCCTAGACCGGTGGCGCGCACGAGAGCATATGCGTGCTGGTAACGGGTACGCTCCCTATCGTCGTCGATCGAGGCGACGACCGCGGCGACGGTGATCTTCACCAGTAGTTCGCCGAGATACATGAGATCGTGGAAATAGGCAGTATCCGACTCCCCTTTCGCGATCTCAACCCGCTGCCACATCCTCTCGATGGGGATGAAGCTCGTTTTCAGCGGGCCCGCATTCTCGTCGGTCATTTTCATTTGATCTGCTCTGGGTGAGCTGCCGTCGCGACGACCAGCGCTAGCGTACCTCATCGCTGAGATGTGCTGGGGGCGCTGCGCAGCCATGGCGCTGGAACTGGGCCATCACTTCGGAGACACAAAGCGAGGAGCAGGGCGGCCCGGGTCCCCGGCTTTCCGGTTGCGGCTCAGCGTCGCGACGAGAATTCCAGTTCGGCCTGGGCCAGGTCAGGCCCACAGGATCGAAGTCGTTGCGTCGAACCGAGTCGCGCGCGTACCCGCCGCGCTGGCGCAGGCTCAGGCTCCGAATCCAACTTACCGAGCGCTCTCATTCTACGCGCGATACTCGACACCCATGAACGTCCTCGCCGTCTCCGGAAGTCTTCGTCAGGCTTCATCGAACACGAACGTGCTCCGCGCTCTACGGGTCGTCGGGCCGGCGGGAATCGAAGTCGTTCTCCATCCGCTTTTGGATCCGCTTCCCTTCTTCAACCCCGACATCGAAGAAGCCGGGCCTCCCTCGGCCGTCGAGGCGTGGCGTTCTCAAATTCGCGCCCACGATGCACTCGTCATCTCGAGCCCCGAGTACGCGCACGGCGTGTCGGGCGTTCTGAAGAACGCTCTGGACTGGCTCGTCGGCGGCGTCGAAATCGGCGGAAAGCCCATCGCGGTGATCAACGCGATGCCGCGAACCACGATCGCGCACGCCGCCCTCGTCGAGGGCCTGCACGTCATGGGCGGCAGGGTCGTCGAGCAGGCATCTTTGCCGGTCGCGGGCCGCAAGCTCGACGCCGACGGCATCGCCGCGGATGCGGAGCTCTCGACACGCCTGCGGTCGGTGCTCTCGTCGCTCGCCCGTGCGGCAGCCGAACCTTCGGTAGACCAGGAGTCGCCGGCTTAGCGGACGGCGCGGCCTCTGCCGTTACACTTCCGCCACCTCGGAGGTCCCATGCGCGTTTCGACGCTCCTCGTCGCTCTTGCCGTCTGCTCATCCGCGCTCGCCACGGCTGGCCCGCCAGCGCCGGGCCCGGAGTGGTTCCTCGCCCACCGCGCGGCTCTCGCCGCGAAGCTGCCGAAGGGCGCCGTCGTCGTCCTGCGCGGGCCCGCCGAGCCGGAAGCCGAGGCCGCGGACGCGTACCGGCCGGACTCGAGCTTCTGGTACCTCACGGGCTTTCCGGAGGCGGACGCGATCGCGGTCTTCCGTCCCTCGGCCGCCGAGGGCAAGCGGTACGTTCTCTTCGTCAGGCCGAAGAACTGGACCGAGGAGAGGTGGACCGGCCGCCGCGCCGGCGTCGAAGGCGCAAAGGCGGACTACCGGGCCGAGGCCGCCTTCCCCATCGAGGATTTCCAGAAGGAATCGCGGTCGCTCCTGGCGGGGGCGAAGGCGTTGTTCTATCTCGACGCGCGCGACCGGGCCTTCCGCGAGAAGCTGATCACGAGCTGGCAGGCGTTCGCGGCGGCCGGCACCGAGTCGCTGCCCGCCTCCGACGTGGCGCCCGTCGTCGCCCAGATGCGCCTCGTGAAGGACGCGACGGAGCTCGCGTTCCTGAGGGAAGCCGTGGCGCTCTCCGTGCGCGGCCACCGCGCCGCGATGGCGCTCGCGGCACCCGGCACGAACGAGGGCGTCCTGAAGGCCGCGCAGGTCTCCGCGTGCCTCGCAGGTGGCGCCGCGCGCATGGCCTACGCGCCCATCGTGGGCTCGGGGCCGAACTCGGTGATCCTTCACTATCCGGACGCGAGTCGCGTCATGCAGCGGGGCGAGATGATCGTGAACGACACGGCCTGCGAGTACGGCCTCTACGCCGCCGACGTGACGCGCAGCTATCCCGTGAACGGCACGTTCTCCCCCGAGCAGCGCGCGCTCTACGAGATCGTCCTCGCGGCACAGAAGGCCGCGATCGTGAAGGCGGCCGTCGGCTCGGTTCACCATGACGTCCAGGACGCCGCGTACGAGATCATCGTGGACGGGCTCCTGAAGCTCGGCCTCCTGAAGGGCACGCGCGAGGAGGTGAAGACCTCGCGGTCGTTCGCCGCGTTCTTCCCGCACGGTACGTCGCACTGGCTCGGCCTCGACGTGCACGACGTGGGAAGCTACGAAATCGCGGACCCGACGGATCGCTGGACGCGCTACTCCTCATCCATGGCAAAGCTGAAACCCGGCATGGTTCTCACCGTGGAACCGGGCATCTACATCCCGGAGAAGAGCGAGGGCGTGGACCAGAAGTGGTGGAACATCGGCGTGCGGATCGAGGACGACATCCTCGTCACGGACAAGGGGCCCGAGTGCCTTTCGTGCGGTGCGCCCCGCGAGATCACCGATGTCGAAAAGGCGATGAAGCCGGCCGCCGGGCAAAGCCGCTAACATCCCGCCCGTGCCCGGGCCCGTTCGCGTTCTCTCCGACGCCCTCGTCGACCAGATCGCCGCGGGCGAGGTCGTCGAGCGCCCGGCGTCCGCGGTCAAGGAGCTCGTGGAGAACGCGCTCGATGCCGGCGCCCGGCGCATCGCGGTGGACGTGGAAGGCGGCGGGATCGTGAGGCTCGACGTCACGGACGACGGCTCGGGCATGTCGCGAGAGGACGCGCGGCTGGCTCTCGAACGGCATGCGACCTCGAAGATCCGCTCCTTCGAGGACCTCACCCGCATCGGGACGATGGGCTTCCGCGGTGAGGCGCTTCCCTCGATCGCGTCCGTCTCGCGCCTCGTCCTCACGACGTCACCAGACGCGTCGGGGCTCGGGACCGAGGTCGTCGCCGAGCGCGGCGCGCCTTCGCGCGTGTCGCCGGCGCGGCACCCGAAAGGCACGCGGGTCGTTGTGGAGGACCTCTTCGGGAACGTCCCGGCGCGGCGCAAGTTCCAAAAGAGCGCCGAGGCGGAATTGCGCGCCGTCGTGAAGACGGTCACCGCCCTCGCGCTCTCGCGCCCCGACACCGCGTTCACGCTCC
Source organism: Acidobacteriota bacterium (assembly GCA_036759345.1). GTDB lineage: Bacteria > Acidobacteriota > Thermoanaerobaculia > UBA5066 > UBA5066 > Fen-183. Next base: position 6,580 of record DAIOUV010000034.1, read on the forward strand.
GTGCGGGCCCCCGCCTTCTTCTCGATCTGCCCGCCGCGGAGGGCGTGGCCGCCCGGTTTCGGGAGGTTCTCGGCATCGCGGCGGTGACGCGCTTCCGTGAGGTGGAGTTCGCCTTCGGCGGCATGACTCTGACGGGCGCCGTCACGCCGGCCGAGACCACTTTCCCGTCGCGCGCCCATCAGTGGTTTTTCGTGAACGGCCGCGCCATCAGGGACGCGACCGTGACCCACGCCATCTCCCTCGCCACGCGCGAGGTGCTGCGCTCGGACCGCCACGCGGCTTTCGCCCTCTTCCTCACCTGCGACCCCGAACTCTGCGACGTGAACGTGCACCCGCAGAAGCTCGAGGTCCGCTTCCGCGATCCGAGCGCCGTGCATTCCCTCGTCCACCGCGGCCTCGCGCACGCGTTCGCGGGCGGGAAGGGGGCGGTGGCGGTGGAAGGGGAGGCCTTCGGGAGGTCGGAGCTCGGCGAGGGGGCGGCTCGCTACGGTGCGGCTGAAGCCGCGGTAACGGGGACGCTCGTCGAAGCGCCCGCAACGGCCTTCTCTCCTTCTTCCTATTCAGAAGAAATCTCTTCTTCTCTCTCATCTTCTCCTCTCGGCCCCCTCCGCCTCCTCGGCCAGTACAAGGACTCCTTCCTCGTCGCCGAGAGCGAGGAGGGGCTCGTCCTCATCGACCAGCACGTCGCGCACGAGCGCGTGCGGTACGAGCGATTCCTCGCGCGCCTCGAATCCGGTGTACCAGCCTCGCAGAACCTTCTCGAGCCCGTCGTGTTCGAGGCGTCGCCGGACGAGGCGGCTCTCCTGTCCGGTTCCGAGGCGCTCCTTTCGGACGCGGGCTTCTCGGTGTCGGAGCTGTCCGGCCGCACCTTCCTCGTCTCGGCGGCGCCGCCCGAGACGCCGGCCGCGTCGGTCCGTCCCGCGCTCCGCGACTATCTCGAGCGTGTCGCCGCGCTGCCGGAAGGCTCCGCCCCGTCGTCGGCGCTCCGGCGCGAGGTCCTCGCGGCTTCTCTCGCCTGTCGCGGCGCGATCACGATCAACCATCGCCTCGCTCCGGCCGAGGCCGCGCGGCTTCTAGACGACCTCGCGGCTTGCCGGGATCCGTGGACGTGCCCGCACGGACGCCCGATCCTCCTCGCCTTCTCGCACGAGGAGCTCGAGAAGCGCTTCGGGAGGCGCGGATGAGCATGCGCGACCGCAACGACCTCTTCGCGCCGAAGCTCGGCCTCACGATGCCGCTCTGCGCCCTCCATTTCATCTTCTTCTTCCTCGTGAAGATGGATCCCAAGAGGGTGTTCATGCTCTTCGGATTCGATCCGGGGGCGGCGTTCGAGAGGCCGTGGACATTCCTGACCTATCAGTTCCTCCACGAAGAGCCCTTTGGGCTGTTTTTCGGCACGCTCGTCCTCTACATCCTCGGGTCGGCCCTCGAGATGGAGTGGGGGACCGGCGAGTTCACGGTTTTCTGGCTCGTCTCGACGCTGGGCGCCTCGCTCGCGGCCCTCGCCACCGGAAACGTGCTCCTCTCGGGCGGGGTCCTGACGGGCGCTTCGCTGCTCTTCGCGTACGCGTACCTCTTCCCCGACATGCAGTTCCTGATCTTCTTCGTCATTCCCGTGAAGGTGAAATGGCTCGCCTGGCTGGCGGTCGCGATGCTCGCGTGGGGCCTCCTGCAGGCGACGCTCGCCGGACGGCCGGGCGCCGGTTTCGTGAACGTCGCCGGAGCGGGGGCGGGGTTTCTCTTCTTCTGGATCCGTCACCATGGCGGGACTCGCGCGAAGAAGGCCGCGAGGCTCGCGGTGGTCGCGGTGAAGACCGCGGGGGCGGTGCGCGACGACGCGGCGCTCGAACGCCGCAACCGGGAGCTGTTTCCGAAGGTCGAGGATCTGCGTCGCGCGATGCAGGGGGGCGGCGACCCGCCGCCGCGCCAGCGCGAGTTCGCCTCCGAGCTCGCGAAGCTCGTCGCGCCCGGCGTGAACGTCTGCAAGCCCGTCGACTTCAAGGGCGACCGCGATGGAATCTGCGTCAAGTGCGAGGGCTTCGCCGAGTGCTCACTGAGGTACGTCGCCGGGCAGCCCGCCGAGATCGTGGTCAAGACGCGCGCGTGAGACGGCGACACTAGAATAGGAAGAGGAAGAGAAATGACCGCTTCATGCGCCCTCGCCCTCGTCCTCGTCCTCGCGGCCCCGGTCTCGCCGATTCCCGGGATCCCGTTTCCGCCGGGCGGGGAGATCGACCCCGTTTTCACGCAGGTCTTCACCGACCGCGCGGCGGCCGAGACGCGGAGCGCGATCGCGCGGCTCGACGCGGACACGTCCCGGAGCGCCGCCGAGAAGGCCAAGCTCAAGAAACGGCTCGGGAAGCTCCGCATCGTGGTCTTCACGACGGCGAAGTCGGTCGACGAGGCCGTGGCCGCCTACGAAAAGCAGCTTCCGGAGGCGCAGTTCATTTTCGCGGAGCGGAACCTCGAGGCCGACCTTCTGAACGGGATGAAGAGCGGGGAAATCCAGGCGAACGCCGCCGCGGTGGCGAAGGCGGCGGGCCGGCGGGGGAGGTCCGCGCGCTGGAACCGTGCGGACGGGGCCCTCGAGATCGACATCGAAGACCGTCTGATCGATCCACGCTCGGGCGCGATCCTCGAAAAGACGGTCGTGCTCGTCACGTCCCTGGGGGACTGAGAGGGCCCCGGGGTCGTCCCCACTACTCGAAGTAACCGTTCACGTCGACGATGAAATGCACGGCGCCGGGCGCGCCGTTGGAAATTCCCAACGTACCGCTCCCGTCTCCCGCGATCTTGATGATCGCGTTGTTCGCCCGCGTCTGGCCTGGACGGAACGCCACCGTGCTCGCGATGGGGACGGACTCGTCTCCGGGATAGAGGACGAGGGAGCCGGCGGCCGTCGGCTGGGCGACGGTCACGTTGACGGACAGCGCGACTGCCGTCCCCGGGATGCCGCATCGACCGCCGAGCGGAAAGACGCGCGAGGCGCCGGCGTCGAGCGCCGGCGCCGCGGCGTCCGGACCGCTGGCGCTGCGGCTGTCGAAGGCGCGGCAGGGAGTGAGCGGGTAGAAGGACGCGGCCCTCTGCCCGGAAGGCGATACGCCCAGTGTCGCGGCGGCGCTCACCGCCGAGCCGAGCGCATTGGTCGCCACGGCGCGGTACTGATGCGCATTCAGCCCTAGCGTCACGCTCGAGAGCGCGAGCGCGGGCGTCTGCGCGCCGGCATACGGCGCCCCGTCGGCCAGGTTCGCCCAGGACGAGCCTGTGTTGGTCGAGATCTGCCACTGGTAAGTGGGGGCCGGCGTTCCGGTCGCCGCGACCGCGAACTGGACGCTCTGTCCAGCCGTCGCCGTCCGGCTCGACGGCTGAGACACGATCGAGACCCCCTTCAGGGACGCCGCCGCATCCATGCGGGAGACGTCGAACAGGAACGTCTGATTGCCGTGCGTGCTTCCGTACCCGATCACGCGCACGTCGGTGTACGTGTTTCCGGCCGCGTCGACGTAGGTCACGTCGACGACGCCCGGGTCGGTGTCGACGGACGCCGTCTCGGGATGTGACTGGCTCGCCCAGGAAGGCGTCGCATGGAAAACGCCGTTCACGACCGGCACGGGAGCTTCGGCCGGGTGGCTCCTGTGGTTCAGCGAGATCGTCCCGCCGTTCGCGCCGACGATCCCGCCGAAGATTCCGGCCGCGCTGCGAAGCGGCGCGCCGATGACCTGGTAGGAATCGCTCGTGACGGTCGCCCCCGACGTCAGCTGGATGTTCAGGCGGTAGAGATCGAAGGGGAGGAGGTTCGTGGCGTAGCGGGAGGAATCGCCGCCCGGCCAAGGAAGATTCGTGGGCTGCGTCGTGAGGTTCACGTTCTCGTTGCCGAATCCGTTGTACACGGGCGGGTTTTCCGTGGGCGTGATCTGGAGCGCTGTCTGCCAGACGACCGAGCCGCTGCTCGCGCGCAGAGTGGCCGCGCCCGACGAGCCGTTGAGGCGGTAGTAGTCGTATCCACCGGCCGCGTTCGGAGAGGCCCAGTCCGAGCCGTTTGGGAACGTCTCGTAGAAGAAGACGCGGTTGAAGATGAAGTAGTCCGCGGGCGCGGGATAGTGCTGCGTGGAGAGCCAGACCTTCTTGCCGGGGTGGTCGGCGCAGTCGAAGATGTTCTGCTGGTCGATCCACTGCACCGCCGGCCGCCCCTCGATCGTCGGCGCGACCGTCTGGACGATGTCCTTGACGAGGTCGCGCGAGGCGGTCAGGTGCGGATCGAGGTTGAGGCGGTGGAAGTACTCTGCATTGAAGGCCCGTTGAAAGCCCGGATGTTCCCGCTCGATCTTGGCGATCGCGGCGGCGGCCATCTCGTAACGGGTCCAGTAAAGGAGCATTCCGCCCGAATCGCTCCAGAAGTCCCGCGTCCTGAGCTCGGGCACGTTCTGGAAATCGTAGTCCCACTCGTTGCTGGACTGGTAGACCCGCTGCGAGAGCCCGAACGACGGGTAACGGCGCGCGAACTCCGTCATCGCCTCATAGGACACCGCCTGGGCGAAGCCCTCTTCGAATCCGCTCAGCGTCGGATCGAACTGCCACTGCGGGCCGCTGCTCAGGACCCGGTCGCGCCGGAAGGCGTGCACGAGCTCGTGGGTGAGCAGCTGGTAGGTGACGTTGTCTCCGGCGTGGATCTCGTCGGCGGAGGAAAAGAAGACGGCCGACGCCGAGTATCTGAGATCTCGGACGAGGCTGACCGTGTACGTCGTGGCGGGCGGCCCGTACAGGTCGCGGAGAACGGGGAGCATCTGATCCAGGAAGCCGCTCAACGCGGCGGCCTTCTCCGGCGGCCAGGTCGCCGTCGGCGCGCCGTCGGCGGCGTATCCGGTTGGGGCGATGGCGAAGGTGATCTGGTTTCCGGCTTCGCCGTAGATCCTCGGTGAGGCCGTGAGGGGGCTGCGGCGCGCGGTGAGGCCGGTCCGAGTCGAGATCGGCAGAGCCCCCGAGAGCGTCGGCTGCGTGATCCAGACCTCTCCACCCCGCGCCTCGCGGAGGAGAGAGGAGCTGTCCGGGCCGTCCTGCGCCCGCGCCGTCTGGACGGATCCGGCAGCCAGGAAGGCCGCGGCGAAAGCGAGGAGGCGGATCCAGTTCTTCACGTGCGTGTCTCCTTGCGAGCGCTGTCGCATCGAGACAAGCTGCAACCGAGGGACCGCCCGCGGCCGTCAGGAACCGATCAGGACACAATTGAAAACAGAGCACTTAGCTCGGGCTCCGAATCAGATTGATGTGTCAGATCTGTGTCCGGCACGGTGTCAGACACAGTGTCCCTCGCCAGAAAAGAAGAAGCCGGCCCGTCGTCGGGCCGGCTTCAGGTGACTTGAAGGCGATGCGCCGTCAGGAGGCCTGAGGTCTCGACTTGTAGTGGCGGAACACCTGCCACCCGCCGAAGGCGACAAGGAGGAGCGGCCACCAGTCGTTCAGGAAGGACAGGTCGATCGTCACGAACCGGTCCAGGAGCAGGAAGCCGCCGATGAGGATGAGCAGGATTCCGGCCGTGAGGCTGCCGCTCACCCGGACGGGCTCGTCCGAGCCGAGGATGTTCGCCTCGGGCCGGCCCGTCGCGTTGATCGCCTTCGCCTGGCGCGACGCGTCGATGATCGAGAAGACCATCCAGAACGGAATCGCGATGCCGGGGAACGGCCCGTGAGAATGCTCGGCCAGCGAGATGAAGAGCACCCAGACGCCGAACAGGACCGCGGCGCGCTGGTAGAGGCCGAGATACAGGTGCCCCATGCCGGGGATGATCCCGAGCGCGCCCGCGGCTCCGGGGTTCTTCGGCAGCGGCGGCGCGGCCTGCAGGGGCCCCGAGGACCCGAACGCGATCGGGGGCGGTGGCGGCGCTGGCGCGAGCGAGGGAGGCGTCGGGGGCTGGGGGTTCATGCCGGTGTCGTTCATCGTTTCCACCTGTCTTCAGGAACGTCGAAAGGGTGCGGAAGGTTCCGGAGCCGGCTTCGCCGAAACCGCGAGGGACTCGACGGCTCCGGCGAAGACTTTCTCGTAAACGAGCTGCGAATAGGCGACGGCGCGGGCCCGGCCCGCGGCGAACGCGCGGTAGACGCGGTAGTCGAGGCGCTTCGTGATCGGGGCCGCGGCGCGGCCGATGGCGCTGTCGTCGAAGCGATGGACCGCCGCGACGCGCGCCTCGGAAAGCGCGCGCTCTCCCGCCGACGTCAGGTCGTTTGCCGCGCTGCGGGCCACGGACATCGGGTCGATGCGCAGGAGCGCGACGATCACGAACGTCGCCGCGTACGCGGCCGCGACCGCGAACCGCCAGTCGGTCGCGACGGGCTTCAGCCGGCCGAAGACGCCGCGGCGCACGTTCGCGGGAGCCAGGGCCCGGGACGCGCCCCTGGGGACGGCGGTCAGGCGCGCGAGGAGCGCCGCCGAGGGCTCGGGCTTTGCGAGGGCGCCCGGCGTCAGGTAGGCGAGGACCTCCGATGCGGCCTGGCGAGCGGTGGCATCCTCCGGCTCGTCCGCGAGGCGCGCGAGGAGCGCCTCGGAGGGGAGCGGTTGCGCGAGAGACGCGAAGGCGGCGGCCTGTCCCGCCACGAGGGCCGCGAGGACCGCGCACTCCGCGCAGGCCGCCGCGTGGGCGTCGGCTGCGGCTGAGGCGCGAGCGGCCGTGGCCGGGGCGTCGGGAGCGTGGTCGAGCGCCTCGGCGAGGCGCTGTTCGAACGCGCGACAGGCGGCGGTCATCGCGCGCCCCCTGTGGCGGTCGTGGGGCGCGCGGCGAACGGCGAGTAAAGCGAGCGGCCGTCTCCCTCCGACGCCCCGACCCGTCCCCGAACGACGCGCGCGAGCTCGATGCGCGCGCGGTTCAGGCGCGACTTCACCGTGCCGTCGGCGAGTTTCAGGAGGTCGCCGATCTCGCGGTAGTCGAGGCCGTCGAGGTCGCGCAGGATGACGACCTCGGCGAGCTCGTTCGGCAGTTCGGAGATGGCGTCGAGAAGCATTCGGACGCGCTCTCTTCGAACGGCGTCGGCCTGCGGGTCGTCCGTCGAGGGCAGGAGCGTCGAGACCGCGTCATCGGAGAGGAACGAGAAGCCTTTCTCGCGCTTCCTCCGGCGATAGTGATCGATGCACAGGTTCCTGGAGAGCGCGGCGATCCAAGCGAGAAGCGAGGCCTCGGTGGGCTCGTAGCGGTCGAGATTCTGCCAGACTTTCAGGAAGCAGTCCTGGGTCAGCTCCTCGGCCTCTGCGCGGTCGTACGTCATGTGCCAGGCGATTCCGTAGACCTTTTTCCCATAGGCGGCCACGAGGTCCGCCCAGGCGCGGTCGTCCCCCCGCTGGCAGCGGGCGACGAGTTCGGCATCGGGGTGGGGCGCAGGCGGCATGAGTCCTCAGGACTTCATAACGAGAAAGCGGCCGGATCGGTTCCGTCGCGCCTAAGTCTATAATCACGCAGGAGTTCCGGAGGAGGACAGAACGTCGATGCGGACCCGATCCGCCCGTTCAGGGCTTTTGGCGTTGATTCTCGCCGCCCCGGCCGCGGCTCAGAACCCGACGGCTCCCGCCCCGGCGACGGCGGTCCCCGCCCCGGCCACGGCGCCCGTGCCCGCGGCGCCCGCGCCCGCCTGGCGCCCGTTTCAGGAGCTGGGTTTCCTCGTGGGCTCGTGGTCTGGAGCCGCGGAGTCGGGGGCGCGGGTGGGCGGCCGGGTCGCGCGCTTCACGCCGGAATTCTCCGGGAACTACCTCGTCCACCGTGGAAGCACGATCCTGACCGCCGACGACGGCAAGGAAGAGACGATCGAGGAAGTGGGGTACTTCGCCTACGACCGTGAGAAACGGCGTTACGTCGCGTCGTATTTCTTCTCGACCGGCATCAGCGCCACGTTCGACGTCGAAGTCGCGCCGGAAAGCGCGCGTCTCGTGTCCCGCGAACTGCTGAACGCCGAGGCCGGAACGAAGGCACGGATGCTGTTCGCGCGCAAGGCCGACGGCGAGCTCTCGCTCTCGATGGACCTCGCGCCCCCGGGCAAGGACTTCGTGCCCTTCCTCACGAGCAGCCTTCGGAAAAAATAAGTCTGGTAACCTCTTTCCTCCGCGCCGAGACCGACCCATCCGGTCCCGCGGTCCGAAAGCAGGTCCCATGTCCGGAATCCGCAACATCGCGATCATCGCGCACGTCGATCATGGCAAGACCACGCTCGTGGACTGCCTCCTGAAACAGTCCGGCACCTTCCGCGCCAACGAGGCCGTCTCGGGCACCGAGCGGATCATGGACAGCAACGACCTCGAGAAAGAGCGCGGAATCACGATCCTCGCGAAGAACACCTCGATTCGCTACCACGGGACGAAGGTGAACATCGTCGACACGCCGGGTCACAGCGACTTCGGGGGCGAGGTGGAGCGCGTCCTCAAGATGGTCGACGCGGTTCTGCTGGTCGTGGACGCCGCCGAGGGCACCATGCCCCAGACGCGCTTCGTGCTCCGGAAGGCGTTCGAATTGGGCCTCAAGCCGATCGTCGTCGTGAACAAGATCGACCGGCCGGACGCCCGGCCTCACCAGGTCATCGACGAGGTGTTCGACCTCATGGTCGACCTCGGCGCCACCGACGAGCAGCTCGACTTCCCGATCGTATATACGTCCGCCAAGTACGGCTTCGCGCGCCGGGAGGTGGACCACACGGAGACGGACGTGCGTCCGCTCCTCGACGCGATCCTCGTGGAGGTGCCGGAGCCCGGCGGCAACCCCGCCGCCCCGCTCCAGATCCTCGTGGCTTCGCTGGACTACGACAATTATCTCGGCCGGCTCCTCATCGGCCGCATCGTGAACGGCACGGTCAAGCCGGGGCAGCAGGTCTCTGTCTGCAAGCTCGATGGCACCGTCACGAAGGCCAAGGTCGCGAAGGTCATGGCGTTCGAAGGGCTCAGGCGCGTCGAAGTCGAGGAAGCGCACGCGGGCGACCTCATCGTCATTTCGGGCATCGACGAGGTCACGATCGGCGAGACGCTGGCCGATCTCGAGAACCCCGTCGCGCTCGCGCCCATCAACGTCGACGAGCCGACCGTCTCCATGATGTTCCGCGTGAACGATTCGCCGTTCGCGGGCCGTGAGGGCAAGTACGTCACGAGCCGCAACATCGGCGAGCGCCTCCAGAAGGAGCTGCGGACGAACGTCGCGATGCGCGTGGAGGAGACCGACAGCCCCGACGCCTTCCGCGTGTCGGGCCGCGGTGAACTGCACCTCGCGATTACAGTCGAGACGATGCGCCGCGAAGGCTTCGAGTTCGCGCTCTCGCGCCCGCAGGTCATCCTCAAGGAGATCGACGGGCGGAGCTGCGAGCCGATCGAGCATCTCGTGATCGACGTTCCCGAAACGGCGATGGGCACGGTGATCGAGAAGCTCGGCCAGCGCAAGGCCGAGATGACGAACATGACGAACCACGGCTCGGGGCGCGTGAGGGTCGATTTCCATATCCCGACCCGAGGTCTTTTCGGCTACCGCAACGAGTTCCTGACGGACACGAAGGGCGAGGGCGTTCTGTACCACGTCTTCCACGGCTACGAGCCGTTCAAGGGCGACGTGATGGGCCGCGGGCGTGGCGCTCTGGTGTGCAAGGAGGCGGGGGAGACGACGGCGCACTCTCTCGAGCGGCTCGAGGAGCGTTCGACGCTGTTCCTTCCGCCCGGCATCGAGGTCTACGGCGGGATGATCTGCGGCGAGAGCGCCCGCCCGAACGACCTCGTCGTGAATCCCTGCGTGAAGAAGCACCTCACGAACATGCGCTCGTCGGGCTCGGACTTCGCGATCCGCCTCACGCCGCCGCGCCTGATGCCGCTCGAGCTCGCGATCGGATGGATCGAGGACGACGAGCTCGTCGAGGTGACCCCGAAGTCCATCCGGCTCCGAAAGCGCATCCTCGACCATTCCACGCGCCGCGTGTCCGAGAAGAGGAGCGCGCTCACGGAGGAAGAGGAAGAGTGAGGGCGCGCCGGGCCGCCGCCGCCGCGTTCTTTCTCGCCGTAGGGCCCGTCGCCCTCGCCGAGAGCCGGGCCGCGGAGGTCGCCGCCTGGCTGACCGGAACGTTCGAGGCGAAGGATCCCGCCGCGGACGGCGGGGCCGTCCGGATCGTCATCGTCTCGGTCCCGAAAAGCCGCATCGCGAACGGCTCCCCGGTGCTGTATCGCGAGCAGGCCGCCCTTCCGAAGCTCGACGAACCGTCGCTCCAGCGTTTCTACCGCCTCGAGGAGGTTGGGGAGGTCGTGCGCCTGCGCGCCTTCGACCCCAAGGACCCTCTCATCGTGCGCGGCAAGTGGCGCGACCCCTCGGCTCTCGCCCTGTACGGGGCGAGCGACGTCCGCGAGAGGCCCGGCTGCGAGCTCGCGCTGAAGAGAGTCGGCACGCGCTGGGAAGGCGGCACGCCGGAAACCACGCCGCAGGCGGCGTGCCCGTCTAACCTTCGGAATGCGGTCCGGATGACCTCGTCCGTGACCCTCTCGAAGGACGAGCTCATGCAGTGGGACCGGGGCTTCGACGAAAAGGGCAAGCAGAGGTGGGGCTCCCGGGAAGGCGGCACGACGTTCGTGAAGAGGTCGGCGTCGGCGCCCGTGGACGACGCCCTCCTGGAGCGGACGGTCGGACGCCGCCCGGAAACGGCGCCGGCACCGGCGGCCCTCACGGTCACCAGCCGCTCTTCACCTTCTAAGAAATTCAGCCTCGCGGAGCTCCGCGCGCTTGCGGGTTCGGACCGGCTTCCCATTTCGCGTCTCCTTTCGCGCGATGAGACCTCGTTCGCCACGGTCGTCGTCGTGACCTCTCGGAGCGATTCGGTCTCCGTCTTCTCTTTCGCAGAAATCTCTTCTTCCGGCGGCCCCTTTCTCGAGGTCTCCTCGGGCGCTGCGCGCCTCGTCGCGGTCGGCGGCCGCGGCCTCGACGACGTCATCTCGGTCGAGCTTCGGGTTCTCGCGCCCGCGAAGTAGCCGCTACCCGGTCACGACGAACGCACCGTCTAGAATGTCACGTGCGCTCGAACTGCGCGCCGACTATCCGCGCCTCGAGTCCGACCTCGCCGACTGGTTGAAGCGCCGCGCGCGTTGAACGTCAGCGC
>DAIOUV010000034.1:17766-39322 GCA_036759345.1 Acidobacteriota bacterium
CTCGAGTCCGACCTCGCCGACTGGTTGAAGCGCCGCGCGCGTTGAACGTCAGCGCGTCAGGCCGGCGCGGCCGCGGCTTGCGGCTTGCGGCGGCGGCCGCCGCGCCGGCGTTTGCGGGCGGGGGCCCGGCCGTCCGGAGCGGATGGGAACGACTCGGGCGGGGGGACGAGCGCATCCGGAAACGGCGCGCCTGCCGCGCGCGCGCCGAAGCCGCGTTCGACGGCCTCGTCCCAGGCCGCGGCGGCTTCGCGGTAGCGGCCCGAAGCGCGCGCGTAGAGCGACAGAAGCGCGACCGAGGCCTTCAGGTAGGGCCTGCCGGCGAGGCGGCGCACTCCGGGATCCGCCGGATGCGTGCTCGTGAGCCGTCCGAGCGTCTCGAGGACGTGCTTGACGGTCTGCGTCACGTGATTCGGAAGCGCCATCCGGATCCCGAGTGGATTCACCGTGTCCTCGAGAACCGGCAGGATCTGTCCCGGGCCGGCGGGCGCCGGTGGGCCGCGGCGGCGCACCGCGTCGAAGACGACGGGGAGGAAGACGGCGGAGAGAAGCGCGGCGTCCTCGAGTCTTTTTCCGGCGGACTGCAGCGCGTCGGTCTCGCGGAGGAGCGCGAAGAGAAGGCTCCCGGCCGTTCCCTCCGCCGCGCGCGCGGCGCCCGAGCCGCCGAGCTCCGGCAGGAGCGCGTCGAGCAGACCGGCCTCCGACCAGAGACGATACGTGTCGTGTCCCCATCCGCGCCTCAGGGGGTCGAGAAGCTCCTCGGTGACGCGCGGCGCAGCGCTTTTCGTGACTTCGTGGCGCAGCTCGGCGATGGCTTCGCGCACGTCTTCGGACATCGCGAACGAGAGGCGCGCCGCGAACTCGCAGGCGCGGAGCATCCGGACCGGATCCTCCCGGAAGCGGATGAGGGGGTCGCCGATCGTGCGCACCACGCGCCGTTCGAGATCCTCGACGCCGCCCACGAAGTCGAGGACGGCATACGTCGCGACGTCGTAGAAAAGTCCGTTGATCGTGAAGTCGCGGCGGAGCGCGTCTTCCTCCGGCGTGCCGAACGTGTTGTCCGAGCGGATCAGGAGATCGTCGGCGCCCTCCTCGCCCTGTTCGCCCCGGGCCGCATCGGGTGTCTTCCGGAACGTCGACACCTCGACGATCTTCCCGCCTTCGAAGAGGATGTGCGCGAGGCGGAAGCGCCGCCCGATCACGCGCGAGTTGCGAAAGAGGCGCCGGACTTCCTGCGGCCGGGCGTCGGTGCCGATGTCGAAGTCCTTGGGGGTGCGTCCCGTCATGAGGTCGCGGACGGATCCTCCGACGAGATACGCCTTGTAGCCGGCGCGGTGCAGCCGGTACAGGACGCGCAGTGCGTCCGGGTCGATATAGCCGCGCGAAATGGGATGTTCGGCGCGAGGCAGGATGCGGGGAATGCTCATCCCGCGGGATGTCGAATCGACATCGAGCTTCAATTGTAACCGTTTCCCTGCCGGCCCGAAAAATGAAACACTCGGGCGGTGTTGAGGCGCATCGGCGGGGTCGACGATCGGCGCCGCGAGCCGCCCCTCGTGCTTGCGGCGCTCGTCGTCGGGGCGGTGGTGGCGTCCCGTCTTTTCGCGCTGGCGCACTCGCCGGGCGAGATCGACGAGGCCGTGTTTTCAGGGGCCGTCACGCGCTTCGACCTCTTCGACCTCTCGCCCCAGGCGCCCGGCTTTCCCGTCTGGATCCTCCTGGGCCGCGCCCTGCTGCCCTTCTGCGTGACGCCGTTCAATGCGCTCGCGACCGCGTCCACCGTGCTCGCCGCGTGCAGCGTGCCCGCGCTCTACCTGTGGGGGCGCCGCGTCGTCGGCGGCTGGTCGGCGCTCGCGGGCGTCGTCCTCGGGTATGCGCTTCCCGTCGTCTGGGTCAACGGCGGGCGCGCCTTCTCCGACATGCCGGCGACGGCCCTGTTCCTCGGCGCGCTCGCCTGTCTCGCGAATTCCGAGGAGCGGCGGTCGCCGAACCAGACGCGCTGGCGCGAACTCGTCTTCGCCCGGCGGTCCCGCCTCCTCGCCCTCGCGGCCGGGCTCCTCGCGGCTGCGGGCTGCGGCGTGAGGCCTCACCTCCTGCTCGGCTTCTTCCCGCTCCTCCTCGTGTGGACGTTTCGGATCATGTCCCGTCCCGGTCAGGCCGACGCGGCGTGGACGTTCGTCCTGTCCGCGCTCGCTGGCACCGCGGCGTGGGGCGTCTGGCTCTTCGCCCAGGCGGGCGGCGCGCCGGGACTCTTCGCGTCGCTTTCGGAACGGGTGGGGTTCCGCGCGCACGCGTTCGCGACCGGCACGGTGGGCACGCTCCTCGACTCCTTCCTCGTGCGGGATTTCCTCTCGTGGCGTCGCGCCGTGGCCGTCCTGGCCGTCGCGGGCACGGGCCTCGTCCTGCTCGCTCTCCGGAAGCGCCGCGGCGCGGTGGATCTCGCCCTCGTCCTCGTCCCGCTCTTTCTCTCCCTGTGGTTGCTCCATAGCCGCGCGATGTCGCGCTATTCCGTCCCGTTCGTGCTCGTGCTCTGTCTGGCCGTCGGCGCCGGGCTCGAGGCTCTCCTTCGACGGGGCTTTTTCGCGTTCGGGGCGGCCTCTGTCGTCGCGTTCTTCTTCGCGCGCGAGGCGTGGCCGGAAGTGCGGGCGAGCGCGCGCGAGGAGACCCCGCCCATCGCGGCGCTCAGGACGCTCGAACGCTACGTCCATCCGGGCCGCGAGACGATCGTGGCCGATCCCGACTTCCACGCGTTCCTGAGGACCGAACGGTGGGAAGGGCGCCTCGTCGTGTGGGGCTATTCGGACGAGGAGCTCGTGCAGGCGCCGCGCCAGATGAACAAGCGGCTCGTGCGCCTCGCGGATTTCACGGGCGAGACGGAAGCGCCCGACGTCTCCGATCCGGCCTGGCGGTCGTGGACGCGCGGCGGCCTCGTGGCGGAGGCCCTGGGGAACCGGCGGCTGCTCGCTGTCGCGATACGCGACCCGGCTCCGCCGCTGTTCGGCCCGGGGTTCGGCGTGCGGGAGTCGGCACGCGGCATGCCCTCCTTCCGCTGGGCGGGGCCTGCCGCGCATCTCTACGTCCCGGCGGACCAGGGCCCCCTCTGTGCGGTGCTCTCGGGCGATCGCCCGGCCGAGGCGGGGGACACGACGCTGCGCGTGACGGAAGCCGGCTCGGGCCGGGAGATCCTGACGCGGCGGATCGCACCGGGTCCCTTCGACCTCGCGATCGTCCCGCGCGCGGTCGTCGGGCCGATGCCGGGACCCGCGGAGTACGTGCTCGCCTGCGATCGCCCCAGGGATCTCCCGCTGCTCGAGGGCGCGACGCGGCCAGCCAGGGGTTGCTTCACGTTTCGCGAGGCGACGTTTTCCTACGCGCCGGAGGCGCTCTGGACCCGGCAGGTGGCCCGGCTCGTCGCCGACATGGGCGCGCCGGACGACGGCCGGTTCGATCCCGAGGGCTTCTTCGGCCGCGAGAAGATCGGGGACACCGGCCTCGATCTCCGCTGGACGACCGGTGACGCCTCGATCGTCTTCTCCCCCGTGCCCGGCTTTACTCCGGCGCGGCTCGTGCTCCGCGCGCGCGCGGTGGCGACGTCCGTGGACATCGTCGTGTCGGTAGGAGGCATCGCGGCCGGCTCCGTGCGCGTGGCGCCGAGTCTCGGCGAAGTGTCCCTCGCGCTGCCCCTCGAGGCCGTGCGCTTGCTCTTGGGACCGGAACCCTCGCGTCTCTCGTTCCACACGACGACGACGGTGCCGAGGGACGCCGGGGTCGGGCAGGACACGCGCGCTCTCGGAATCGGGATCGATCGGATCTCGCTGGAGTAGGGAGAGATTCGGAAGAAGATCCTGCAGCGCCTCGCGCTGGAAGAAGAAGAAACTAGCGGCGCTTCGCGCCCTCCTTGGAAGGTGAAGAGAGACGGAAATCGCGGAGCACGGAAACGAACGCCGCGATGAAGAGCCCGACGCCGAAGAGCGGCCAGAACATCGCCCAGCCCTCGTCCCATTCACCTTCTAGGAAATTCTTTTTCCCCGGTCCCCCCACGAGCCCGAAGAACAAGACAGCCCCTGACCACAAGAGCAGCAGGAACCGCAGCTTGTGCGCGATGCGGCGGCGGAACTCGGGGAAGAAGAGGAGCACGAGCGGCGCTCCGACCAGGAGGATCAGGAGCGCCGCTCGCTTCACGGGTTCAGTGCGCGGGAATCCCGCGATCGCGGTCCTTCTGCAGGACGGAGTGGTGGCGGCCGTAAAGGAAGTAGATGACGAGGCCGATGGCCAGCCAGCCTCCGAGGCGCCACCAGTTCGCCGTCGGCAGCGAGAACATGAGGAGAAGGCAGGTCAGGATCCCCATGATCGGGACGAACGGCACCCACGGGCAGCGAAACGGCCGGTGAGCGTTCGGATTCGTCCGGCGCATGATCAGGACGGCCCCGCAGACGATGACGAAGGCGAGGAGCGTCCCGATGTTCGTCAGGTGCAGCAGGGCGTCGATCGGCAGGAAACCGCCCATGATCGTGACGAAGACCCCGATTGCGATCGTCGACTTCCAGGGCGTCCGGAACTTCTCGTGGACGGCTCCGAAGAAGCTCCGTGGCACGAGGCCGTCGCGCGCCATGGCGAGGAAGACGCGAGGCCCGCTCAGCATCATGACGAGAAGCACGGACGTGATGCCGGCGACGCCGGCCGCGGCGATGATGCCCTCGGCCCACCCGATTCCCTTTTGCTGGAAGGCGCGGCTGACCGGAGCGGCGATGTCGAGCTGGTCGTACTTGACCATGCCCGTGAGCACCGCGACGACCGCGATGTAGAGGACCGTGCAGATGAGGAGGGACGCGATGATCCCGATCGGGACGTCGCGCCGCGGGTTGCGGGCTTCCTCGGTGTGCGTGGAGACGGAGTCGAACCCGATGTAGGCGAAGAAGATGATCGCGGCCCCCGCCAGGACGCCGACCGGCGACCCGGCCGGATCCGTCTGGCCGGCGACGTGATGGCCGAAGAAGCTGATGCCGGTCCATCCGTAGGGCGCGAACGGATGCCAGTTCGACGTGTCCACGAGGAAGGCGCCGACGCCGATGACGAACAGGACGGCGGCGAGCTTGATCATCACCATCGCGGCGTTGAACGACGCGCTCTCCTGGATGCCCTTGATCAGGATGAGCGTGACGATCACGACGATGACGATCGCCGGAAGATTCAGGAGCGAGCCCGTCGAGAGGAAGCGGCCCGTCGCCGCATCGTAGTGCCAGGGCGATTCCCTGAGGAGCGGCGGGATCTGGATTCCCAGCTTGCTGAGGACGTTCTGGAAGTAGCCGGACCAGCCGGTCGCGACCGTCGCGCTTCCCACGGCGTACTCGAGGACGAGGTCCCAGCCGATGATCCAGGCGAAGAGCTCGCCCATCGTGGCGTAGGCGTACGTGTAGGCCGAGCCCGCGACCGGCACCATGGCCGCGAACTCCGCGTAGCACAGCGCCGCGAAGACGCATGTGACGCCCGCGAAGACGTAGGACAGGATCAGCGCGGGGCCCGCCACGTTGTGCGCCGCGGCTCCTGTCGCCACGAAGATGCCGGCGCCGATGATCGCGCCCACGCCCAGGCTCGTGAGCTGAACCGGGCCGAGAATCCGGCGCAGCCGGTTCTCGTCCCGCATTTCTTCCTCGAGCCTTGCCATGGACTTCGTCGCAAAGTACGGATTCGCAGACAACGGAGGCCCTCCTCTTCATCGAGCGGAACGATTCTCTGGTTCGGGGGAAGATACACCGCCGGCTCGGGGGCTGCCAGAGAATCGGTCGTGGCGCGCCGTAGAATGCGGGGGCGAGGAGCACGCATGCCGTTCACGAAAACCAGCGAGTTGACCGCCGCCGCGATCGCGGACGAGTTCCGCTCCGGCGCCAAGTCCTACGGGGCGAAGACGCAGCTCGACGGAGTCCGGGTCCACCGGCTGCCGCGTCACGTGGACGATCGCGGCTTCTTCCAGGAGATCTATCGCGCGAAGGCCGACCACCCGGGAAGCGAGGCGTTGGCGGAGTTCTTCCGGGACGTCCCGGTCGCCCAGATCAACTTCACGATCGTGAACGCCGAGAACCACATCAAGGGCCTGCACTACCACCTCAAGCAGCAGGACGTCTGGTACTGCCCGCACCCGTCGAAGGCGAAGTTCGTCCTCTACGACGTTCGGAAGGATTCCCCGACGTGCGGCAAGACGCAGGTCATCGTGGCCGGAGACGGACACGACGTGCTCGTTCGCATCCCGGAAGGCGTCGCGCACGGCTACCGCCCGCTCACGAACCCGTGCGCGCTCTTTTACATCGTGACGCGCACGTTCGACGTCAAGGATCCCGACGAATGGCGCATCGCGTGGGACCACCCGGCGGTCAAGGATCTCTGGGAAGTCCCGAACGGCTGAGGGCCGTCCCGGAGTTTCAACGCTTCTCGCGGACCGTGAGGACGGGCACCGGGCAGAGGCGCACGACGCGCTCGGCCGTGGAGCCGATGAGGAGCTTCTCGAGCGCGCTGCGACCGTGCGTTCCGAGGACGACGAGCGAGGCCTTCGTCCTCACCGCGGTCTCGACGAGCGCGTCCGAGGGACGGCCCCACAGGAATTCCGAGGTCGCCCGGACGCCCCGCTTCTCCGCCGAAGCGACGGCGGCCGCGAGCCGCTTCTTCGTGGCCTCTTCCCATTCTTTCTGCGTCGACACGTCGAGGTAGGGCAGCGCCCCGGCCACGTCGAACGCCTGCACGGGTTCGATGAGGACGTGCACGATGTGGATCCTCGCGCCCTGCGAGGACGCGAGCGAGACGCCGAACGAAAACGCGCGCGCGGCGCAGACGGAAAAATCCGTCCCGACGAGGATGGTCTTGAGAAGGGGAGCGGGCTTCTTCGACATCTTGGACACTGTCATCACCTCTTCCTGCGTTCGCCACCGGAGCGGCGCCGTTTGAGCGCCGCGACGGCGCCATCGATTTCTTCGGCCGTGGGTTTGAGCGGAAAAGGCTCCCCGCGCCTGTAGCAGAGGACGCCTCCCACGTAGGTCGCGACGACGTGCGACCGGTCCATGCTGTAGACGATAGGGCCGTACGGGTCGTCGCGCCAGACCGTCGGTGAGGCGAAGCCCGAGCCGGGGTCGAGAAGCACGAAATCGGCCCGCCGCCCCGTTTCGAGCGTGCCGGCCTCAAGGCCGAGCGCCGCGGCGCCGTCGGCCGTCGCCATCCGCACGACGTCCCACGCGGAAAGCACTCCGGCGCCGGGACGCACCTTCGGCAGCAGCGCCGCGAGCCGCATCTCCGTGAAGGGGTCGAGCCGGTCGTTGCAGGGCGCTCCGTCAGCGCCGAGCGTCACCCGGATGCCCTGCGCCCGGTATTCGGGAACCGGACAGATCCCCGAAGCGAGCTTCAGGTTCGAGGACGGGCAGTGCGCCACCGTCGTGCCGCGCGCGGCGAGGAGGGCGCGCTCTCTCGCATCCGCGTGAATGACGTGCGCGAGGACGACGTGACTCCCCGAGATGCCGACGTCGTCGAGATAGGTCACGCTCCTCTTCCCGGTCCTCGTCATGACGAGCGCCACCTCGTCCGCGTTCTCGGAGGCGTGCGTGTGGACGAGAAGCCCGTTCGACCGCGCGCGCGCGGCCACCTTCCGCAGGAGTCCGTCCGTGCACGAGACGGCGAAGCGCGGGCAGTACGCCACGCGCAGCCGTCCTCCCGCCGTGCCGTGCCATCTCTTCGAGAGGCGCTCCGTTTCCGCGAGGGACTCGTCCGTGCCGGCGCGGAGCTCCTCCGGGTTCGTGGCGGGGTCGTCCATGAGCGCGTTTCCGCTCGTGACGCGCATCCCCGAGGCTTCCGCCGCCCGGAAGACCGCGTCCGTGTGGTGGACCGTGCCCATGTCGAGGAGCGCCGTCGTGCCGCCCGCGAGGAGCTCGGCGAGACCGAGCCGCGCCGAGATTTCGAGCGAAGCCTCGTCGTGCGCGGCCTCCCCGGGCCAGACGTACGTTCTCAGCCACGGGAGGAGCGGAAGGTCGTCCGGGCCGTTTCGGAGCAGCGTCTGGCAGAGATGGATATGCGTCTGGACGAATCCGGGCATCAGCCAGAGGCCGCGCGCGTCCACGCGTTCGAGACGGCGGCCCGCGGCAATGGCCTCGGCGCCTCGCTTGCGTGCGTCCGCGTGGAGCGCGACGATCGCGCCGTCCTCGACGAGGATGGCGCCGTCCGGCGTCACGTCGGCCGGCCGCGTCATTCCGAGGACGCGCGCGCCCTCGATGAGAAGGATGTTCATGCCCAGCAGCGGATTATCCCTCGCTCAGGAGGGCCGTGGCGCGAATCGTTCAGGCGAGGAGGGCACCCTCGTGCGTCAAGAGCCAGCGCTTGCGCGGAACGCCGCCGCCGTAGCCGGAGAGTTTTCCGTCCGCCGCGATCACGCGGTGGCAGGGGACGACGACCGAGACCGGGTTCTTGGCGTTCGCGCCCGCGACCGCGCGGACGGCGGACGGCTTCCCGACCGCCCGCGCGAGCTCGGCATACGACCAGGTGGCCCCGGCCGGAATCTGCCGGAGGCGAGACCAGACTTTCTCCTGGAACGGCGTGCCCTGCGTGTCGACCTCGAGCGCGTCGAGCGCGGTGAGGTCGCCTCCGAGATAGCGGCGGAGCGCGAGTCCGGCGCGCCCCCCCTTCGCGTCGGGCACGAGCTCGAGCGCGCCAAACCTCTTCTCGAGCTCCCTTTTCAGGCGGGGCCAGTGGTCTTTGAAGCAAAGCGCGACCAGGCGCTCGCCGCGGCGGGCGAACACGATTGCGCCCTCGGGCGTTTCGAGCTCGGTGACGAAGAGGGATGTCGTGGTCATCGTGTCTCCTTCCTGCTCCCGCCCGCGTCCGCCGCGAGCGAACTCCAGAGGTGCAGCGTCGCGTACGCGCGAAACGGGCTCCATGAGAGGGCGCGCTCCCGGAGCGCCGCGACGCCCGCCGGAACGCGGACGGCCTCGAGCGCGCGGCGGAGGCCGAGGTCGCCGGCGGGGAACGCGTCCGGCTCGCCGAACGCGCGGAGCGCGACATATTGCGCCGTCCACGGCCCGATGCCGGGGAGCGCGCAGAGGCGTGTTTCGAAGTCTTCCAGACCGCGCGCGGCCGTGAGCTCGATCCGACCCATGCTCACGGCCGCGGCGAGCGTCCGGATCGCGGCGGCCCGGGCGACCGGAATGCCGATCCCGGAGAGGTCCGCCGCGGCGAGAGCGGCGGGCGCCGGGAAGAGATGCGTCAGTCCATCCGCGCCCCCGCCCGGGAGCGGGCGCCCGAACGCCGCGACGAGGCGGCCCGCGAGCGTGCGCGCCCCGCGCACGGACACCTGCTGGCCGAGGATCGCGCGAACCGAGAGCTCGAACGGGTCCCACGCGCCCGGCACGCGCAGGCCTGGACGCGCCGCCACGAGCGGCGCGAGCAGTGGATCGCGGCCCAGCACGTCCGCGATCGCGAGAGGGTCCGCGTCCACGTCGAAGAGGCGCCCCGCGCGGCGTACGAAATCGAGGAGGTCCGGTCCCGGTGTCAGATTCGTCGAAAGCCGCAGGAAATCCCGCCCGGGTTCGTACGAGACGGTCAGAGCTCCCGCTCGTCCCCGGCTTTCGATCGTCCGCGAGTAGGCATGACCGCGAACGGCCTCGACGCCCGGGAGGGCGCGTTCTTCGAGGAAAGAAAACAGAGACGTCGCGTCGAACGGCAGGCGGAGCGGCAGCCGGAGCGTCAGAAGTCTTTCGTCCGCCCCCGCCCCCGCCGGACGCGCGGTGACGTTCGATGTTTTTCGCAGTCCGGTCGGAGTCCGATGGAACGTTGCGCGAATCGCGTCGTTGAATCGGCGGACGCTTTCGAAACCAGAAGCAAACGCGACGTCCGTGGCCGAAAGCGACGTCTCATCGAGCAGCCGGCGCGCGAAGTGGACGCGGTGCGTGCGCTGGAGCGACGCGGGGGAGGCGCCCACGTGCTCCGCGAACAGGCGCCGGAGGTGGCGCGAGCCGAGGCCGAGGCGGGCGGCGAGAGCCTCGACGGATTCGCGCCCGTCGCCGTCGAAGATGCGCTTCAGCGCGCGCGACACGGTCGCGGACGTGCCGTTCCAGACCGGCGATCCCGGCGCGGTCTCCGGCCGGCAGCGGCGGCACGGGCGGAAGCCCGCGTCCTCGGCGGCCGCGGCATACGCATAGAAGCGCATGTTCTTCGCTTTAGGAAGAGGCGCGGGGCAGCCGGGCCTGCAATAGACGCGCGTCGTCACGACGCCAACGAAGAATTTTCCGGCGAAACGGCTGTCCCGGCTCAGGATTGCTTTGACGCAGGCCGCTTTCTCGAGGTCCACGCCGGGAATCTACTCCCGGTCCGCCCGAAGACTGGCCGTTTCCGGACATGACTTTCCGGCCTCGCAGGGAGAGCGGACCGTCAGGGGGCGGGCGGTTCGGGCGGGACGGGAGCGTCCGCGAGATCGACCGCGGGGGCGCCGCCGAGGCCGATGCGGTCCGCGATCGGGACTTGCGCCGCGAGGACGAGCGCGACGAGCTCGGGCAGCGGCACCCCCCACTCCTCGGCTCCGCGCGTCACGTACGTCCGGTCCACGGAGCGCGCGAAGGACTTTTCCTTGAGCCGCTTGACGACGGACTCGACGGGTACGTCCGCGATCTTTTTCGTCGGGCGGATGAGCGCGCACGCGCCCGCAAAGCCCGTCAACTCGTCCGCCGCGAGGATCGCCTTCTCCATCGGTGTCTCGCGCGGGATGTTCGTGTAGAACGCGTGGCCGCCGATCGCCTTGATGAGCGGCTCGGGCCAGCCGCGATCTCTCAGGATCTCCATGCCGCGCCAGACGTGGTCCTGCTCCGTCGGGTACTTCTCGTAGTCGAAATCGTGGAGCATGCCGACGAGGCCCCATGTTTCGATCTTCGCGGCGTCCGTCACGCCCGAACTGCGCGCGAGATGGCGCATCGTCGCCTCGACGGCGAGCGCGTGGCGGCGGAGAGACTGCGTCTTCGTGAACTCGGTCAGGACGGCCCATGCTGTGGCGCGCGAGGGATTCATGGCGGAAATCTTATCCCGCGCGCCCCGCCAGGGGTCGGGGCAGCGCCTCCGGGCGCCGCCGGTCGAAAAGAGGACTGGTTGGTCCGGTAATCGATTTCCTGCACCGGTTTGCGTGCATCATGTGGGTTTTGGGTTGACTTTCCCGCGGTCCGCACCGATTCTCCTTGGGCGTGAGCGGAATCCGAGAAAAAAGGGGTGGGGCGTGGCAACAGTGAAAGCGGCCGAGATTCTGAAGACTTGCGACAAGGAAGGCGTCCGGTTCCTGCGTCTGCAGTTTACGGACATCCTCGGGATCATCAAGAACGTCGAAGTCCCGCGCTCGCAGTTTGAGAAAGCGCTCGACGGCGAGATCCAGTTCGACGGGTCTTCGATCGAGGGCTTCACGCGCATCGAGGAATCCGACATGGGCCTCGTGCCGGATCTCGACACGTTCCGCATCTTCCCGTGGTCGCACTCGAACGGAAAGGTCGCCCGCGTCGTCTGCGACGTCATCACGCCCGATGGCAAGGCCTTCGCGGGCTGTCCGCGCCAGACCCTGAAGCGCCAGATGGAGAAGGCGAAGGCCATGGGCTACACGCTCATGACCGGGCCGGAGGCTGAGTTCTTCCTCTTCATGCGGGACGCGAACGGCGATCCGATCGTCGACACGCACGACCAAGGCGGCTACTTCGACCTCACCCCTGTCGACCGTGGCGAGGAGGCCCGCCGCGACATCGTCGTCGCGCTCGAGGCGATGGGCTTCGAGGTCGAGGCGGCGCACCACGAAGTCGCCCCCGGCCAGCACGAGATCGACTTCAAGTACGGCGACGCGGTCACGACGGCCGACCAGGTCACGACGTTCAAGCTCATCGTCAAGAAGGTCGCGCTCGACCATGGCCTCCACGCCACGTTCATGCCGAAGCCCATTTTCGGCGTCAACGGCTCGGGCATGCACGTCCACCAGTCGCTCATCACGGGCTCGGGCGCGTCCGTGAAAAACGCGTTCTTCGACCCGAAGGCGAAGTACCAGCTCTCCGGCCTCGCGATGAACTACATCGGCGGCATCCTCAAGCACGCGCGCGCGATCGCGGCCATCACAAACCCGCTCGTGAACTCCTACAAGCGGCTCGTGCCGGGCTACGAGGCGCCCATCAACGTGGCCTGGTCCGAGCGCAACCGTTCGCCGATGGTCCGCATCCCCGCGCGCCGCGGCATGGGCACGCGCTGCGAGGTCCGGATGCCGGACCCGGCGTGCAACCCGTACCTCGCGTTCACGGTCATGCTCGCGGCGGGCCTCGACGGCATCAAGAACAAGCTCGAGGCGGGCGAGCCCGTGAACCAGAACATCTTCGAGATGTCCGCGCGCGAGAAGAAGCGCCTCAAGATCGACGTTCTTCCGGGCAGCCTTGCCGAGGCGCTCGACTGCCTCGAGAAGGACGACCTCCTGAAAAACGCGCTTGGCGAGCACATCTACGAGAAGTTCGTCGAGGCGAAACGGTCCGAGTGGCAGGCCTACATCGCGCGTGTTCACTCCTGGGAAGTGGACCGCTACCTGCAGGCGTACTGACGAGCAGCCCCCGGAACGCCGGCGCGGGCCCTGCGGCCGGCCCGGAACGTGCTTCGAATGCTCAGAAGTCGAGCTTCGCGCGAGCGGCTGCGAGGATTGCCGCCACCGCCGCGGGCAGGCCGAGCGCGCGAGGGTGGACGACGAGGTCATAACCCGCCGGATCCTCGATCTCCCTCTGGAAGGCCTGCCACGCGAACTCTCGCTGCGCCGTGTCGTTCGCCGCGATGCGGCGGCGCGCTTCATCAAGCTTGAGGCCCATGTCATGCGCAAGCGCCTCGGCCCGGTCAGCGGCCGGGGCCACGGCCCGGACGCGAAGCCCGTGTGCGGGATCCAGGATGAAGTTCGCGCCGCGTCCTACGAGCACCGCGCGGCCTTCGCGTCCCAGCCGCCGGACGACGCGCGTCAGATCGACGAGGTAGCGGGACTGTCCCGGGTCGGTCGGAAGGATGAACGGCGCGAGGTACTCGACGAACGTGCGAACGCCTTTTTCGTCGAAACGTTCGAAGGTCGACGCGTCGCGCCGCGTTTCGGCCGCCACGGCCTGGAGGATCTCGCGATCGTAGATGCGCCAGCCGAGGGCGGCGCCGAGGAGGACCGCGAGCTCGCCGCCTCCGGATCCGAGCTCGCGCGACAGCGCGATCCAGGGTCCTTCGGCCTGCGCCGGCCTCGCCGACGAGTCTTCCGTCGCCCGACGGCACATTTCCTTGAAGCGACCTTGGCGGTCCGCAAGTTCCACTCCGGGAAGCGTCGAAGTCATGACGACCTACCCCTGGCCGACCAGCCGTCGGCCGGTTCAGAGCCTCCTTCCAATGTAGTGCCGCCGCGCCGCGCCTGCATGCCCGCGGCTTCACGCCGTCACGAAATGAACATCGCATCGCCATAGCTGAAGAACCGGTACCCGGCGGCAACGGCCTCGCGGTATGCGGCAAGGACGTTCTCGCGGCCCGCGAACGCCGAGACGAGCATGAGGAGCGTCGAACGCGGAAGGTGGAAGTTCGTGAGGAGCCCGTTCACGACGTGGAATGCGGCTCCCGGCACGAGAAAGAGATCCGTTTCGAAGGCACCGGCGGCGACCGCGCCGCCGTGCGCGCGGGCCGACGCTTCGAGCGTGCGCACGGACGTCGTGCCGACCGCGACGACGCGACGCCCTTCGCGTTTCGCCCGGTTCACGCGTTCGGCGGTCTCCGCGGGGATCTCCGCCCGCTCGAGATCCATCCGGTGCTCTTCGACGCGATCGACTTTCACGGGCTTGAAGGTCCCGAGCCCGACGTGCAACGTCACCCGCGCGATCTCGACCCCGCGCGCGGCCAGGGCGGCGAGCATTTCCCCGGTGAAGTGGAGGCCCGCCGTCGGCGCCGCGATCGCGCCGGGCTCGCGCGCGAAGACGGTCTGGTAGTCCGCGCGGTCCTGCTCGTCCGCCACGCCATCCGGGCGGTGGATGTAGGGCGGGAGGGGAGCGGAGCCGAACAATCCCAAAGCATCTAGGAGGGATTCTTTGCTCCCGTGCTTTTCGAACCGGAGAGTGTAGAGGCCGGCCTCTGTGCGCACCGGACCGGCGCTTTTCTTAGAAGGGGAATGTGCATCCGGCCCAGCGGCGGGAGGCGCCTCGGCTGGCTCCGCCATCCATCCACCTTCGAAGAAAAATCTTCTTCCGGCCTTGACCCGCCTCCCCGGCTTCGCCAGGCAGCGCCAGAGCTCGGGACCATTCGAAGAATCCGATTCCTCTCCCCGCACCCTCTCGACGAGCAGAAATTCCGTCCGCCGTCCGCGCTCGTCGGTCCCGAAGATCCGCGCCGGGATGACTTTCGTGTCGTTCACGACGAGAACGTCCCCGGGACGAAGAAGGGTGGAAAGGTCGGCGACGAAGCCGTGGCCGACCATACCCGTCGCGCGATCCAGCGTCATGAGGCGGGCCGTGCCGCGTGGTGCTGGGCGCTGTGCGATGGACCCGGCGGGAAGGTCGAAGGCGAAGTCGGAGACGTTCATCGGCCGCATTCTGCCCGCAGAGGCTCCGCTAGACTTCCCGTACATGCGCGCGCGGGAGAGGATGGTCATGGGGCTCTACGTCCTCCTGGCGCTTCTTTCGGTGCCGGTCTTTCCGCATTTCCTCTCGCCCAATGAATTCACGCGCTGGGCGTTCGCCGTATCGCTCGTCGAAAACGGCACACCCGAGATTTCGCGCGTCCTGCCGCTCCCCGGCCCTCTTTCGAGGATGTAGCCGGAGAGGACGGCCGGGTTTATTCGAACAAAGCGCCCGGTGCGGCGCTCGTGTCCCTGCCTGGCTACCTCCTCGCGCGGCGCGAGCGGGAACTCGCGCTTCCCCCGCCTGCGTGGCCCTTCGACGAAAGTTCCCGCCATTGACTCCTTATCGGCCACGCGTGTAGTGTCCGCGCGCCCATGGGAGAGGCTCCTGGAACTTTCCGGAAAGTCCGGCTGCTCGACGCGGCCGGCATGACTCGCGCGATCTCGCGCATGGCCCGTGAAGTCGTCGAAGCCGAGGGCGGCACCGACGGCTTCGCCCTCATCGGGATCCGCACGCGTGGCGTCCCGCTCGCGCAGCGCCTCGCGGCCGAGATCGCGCGGACGGAGGGCGTCCAGGTGCCCGTTGGGCTCCTCGACATCACGCTCTACCGCGACGACCTCACGACCGTCGCGTCCTCGCCGGTCCTCAAGAAGACGGAGATCCCGTTCCCGGTCGAGGGCCGCAACGTGATCCTCTGCGACGACGTGCTCTTCACGGGGCGCACGGTCCGCGCCGCGATGGACGCGATCCTCGATTTCGGCCGCCCAAGGAAGATCCTCCTCGCCGTGCTCGTCGACCGTGGCCGCCGCGAGCTGCCGATCGAGGCCGAGTACATCGGCAAGAAGATCGCCACGTCCGCGACCGAGATCGTCTCCGTGACCTTCCGGGAGACCGATCGCGAGGACGACGTGTGGCTGCTCGACCGCGAGGCCGCCAAGGCGGCGCCGAAGGTCGCGCCAAAGCCCGCGCGCGAGAAGGTCCCGGCGCCGCGCCGCCGATCGCGGAAGAAGTAGGGAGCACAGGCGGCGTGACGAAGCGTCCCGATTCCCCCGACTCCGCCGCTCCCCGCCGTGCGCTTTCGAAGAAGGATCTCCTCGACATCGACGGGATCACCGAGGACGACATCCGCCTCGTCCTCGACACCGCCGAGTCGATGCGGGAGATCAACCAGCGCGCGATCAAGAAGGTCCCAACGCTTCGCGGCAAGCTCGTCGCGAATCTGTTCTTCGAGAACTCCACCCGGACCCGCTTCTCGTTCGAGATCGCCGAACGCCGGCTGTCGGCGGATTCGATCGCCCTCTCCGCGACGGGCACATCGGTTGCGAAAGGCGAGACCCTCCTCGACACGGGGCGCAACCTCATGGCGATGGCGCCGGATGCCATCGTGATCCGCCACCCGCGCTCTGGTGCGCCGCACCTCCTCGCGCGCAGCCTGCCGTGCGCGGTCGTGAATGCCGGAGACGGCACGCACGCGCATCCCACGCAGGCACTGCTCGATGCCTTCACGATCCGGCGGGCGAAAGGCACGCTCGCGGGTCTGAGGGTCGCCATCTGCGGCGACGTCTCGCACAGCCGGGTCGCGCGGTCGAACGTTTCGCTCCTGACGAAGATGGGGGCGGGCGTCACGCTCGCGGGGCCGGCGACGCTCCTGCCCGCCGAGATCGAAAGGACCGGCGCGCGCATCGTGACGCGCATCGAGGAGGCCGTCGACGGGGCGGATGTCATCATGATGCTGCGCGTTCAGAAAGAGCGCGGCGGCGGGCTCGGATTCCCGTCGGACCGCGAGTACTTCGAGGTCTTCGGCCTGACGCCCGCGCGCCGGCGCCTCGCCAGGAAGGACGCGATCGTGATGCACCCGGGCCCCATGAACCGCGGCGTCGAAATCGACTCCGCCGTGGCGGACGGGCCGGACTCGGTGATCCTCGACCAGGTGGAAAATGGCGTCGCCATACGGATGGCGGTGCTGTATCTCCTGATCGGAGCGAGCGGTGATGAGTGAAGCCGTCCTTCTCAGGGGCGGGCGCGTCGTCGATCCGTCCCGCAACCTCGACCAGACGCTCGACGTTCTCCTGCGCGATGGCGTCGTAGCGAAGGTGGACGAGAAAATCGCGGCCAAGGGGGTCGACGTCGTGGATGCCGCGGGTCTTGTCGTCGCGCCGGGCTTCGTGGATCTCCATGCGCACCTCCGCGAGCCGGGGTTCGAGCACAAGGAAACGGTCGAGACCGGCACGCGCGCCGCCGCGGCGGGAGGCTTCACCTCCGTCTGCGCGATGGCGAACACGATGCCCGTCCTCGACGATGCGCCGGCGGTGGCCTTCCTCGTGCGCCGCATCCGGGAAACGGCCCTCGTGCGCGTTTACCCGATCGGCGCCGTCTCGAAGGGGCTCGAGGGCCTGGAACTGGCCGAGATCGGCCTCATGAAGGCCGAAGGCATCGTGGCGGTCTCGGACGACGGAAAACCGGTCGCGAACGGCATGCTCATGCGGCGTGCTCTCGAGTACGCGACGATGTTCGGTCTGCCCGTGGTCGTGCACGAAGAGGACCCTTCCCTCGTGGGCGGCGGCGTCATGAACGAGGGGTGGACCTCCACGCGCCTCGGCCTGCCGGGCTGGCCGAACGTGGGCGAGTCCGCGATGGTCGCGCGCGACGTGCAGCTCGCGGCGCTCACGAAGGCGCGCCTCCACATCGCGCACGTCTCCACCCGCGAGAGCCTCGAAATGATTCGCGTCGCGCGCCGGGCCGGAATCGCGGTCACGTGCGAGGTGACGCCGCATCACCTGACGCTGACCGACGAAGAAGTCGCGCGCTCCGGCTACGACACGCGCTTCAAAATGAACCCGCCGCTCCGGTCGGAAGCCGACCGCGCGGCCCTCGTGGCCGCGCTCGTCGAAGGGACGATCGACGCCGTCGCCACCGATCACGCGCCGCACCACGAGGACGAAAAGGCTCTCGCGTTCGAGGATGCACCGTTTGGGGTGACGGGGCTCGAAACGGCCCTGCCGGTTCTCGTGGACGCGCTCCTCGTCCCGCGCGCGATCACGCTCCAGCGTCTCGTCGAGGTGCTGTCGACGGCGCCCGCGCGCGTCTTCTCTCTTCCGGGCGGCACCCTCGCCGAGGGGGCGCCCGCCGACGTCGTGGTGTTCTCAACGACGAAATCGACACACGTCACACCAGACGGCTTCGTGAGCCGTTCGAAGAACTCCCCGTGGACCGCGCGCACGCTGCGCGGGCGCGTGGAGAGGACCTTCGTGGGCGGGCGTGAGGTCTTCGCGCGCGGCGTGGGCCCGGTCGGTGGTGCCCGTTGAGCGGCAACTACCTCCGGCCGGTCTCCGGGGAAGTTCCCGTGGCCGCGGGACGGCCGAAGCGTGTCGTCTTCGTGGACGAGTCTCCGCTCTACGCGGAGTCCTGGCGCGCCGTCCTCGCGTGCCGCTACGGGCCGGCCGTCTCCTTCGAGTTCCACCGCGACCCGCGCGAGGCGCTCGAAGCGCTGGGCCCGGACGTGAGCCTGCTCCTACTCGATCTCGAGCTGCCGCTCTTCGGCGGCCGAAAGCTGTTCGAGTTCGCGAAGGAGCTCGGCGTGACGAACCGGCGGATCGTCATCCTCTCGAGCCGGCCTGCCGAGGAGCTGCACCAGCTGTTCCCGGACGGCTCCTGCCTCGCGGTCCTCAACAAGACAGAGCCCAACCAGCAAAACGCCTTTCTCATGATCCTCGACTCGATCGTGAAGCGGCACTAGGACGCGCCACGTCCGGTGAGAGAGCTCTGGTCACGCGAGGACGAACGGGATCTCACGGAGTTCCTCGATGCCGTCCGCCGGGACGATCTCGTCGGCGCGTTGTTCGCGATCGAGGGGACGCCGCCGGTCGCACGGCGCCTGGCCGAGGGGGTTCTCGACGAGGCCGCGGCCGTCGTGCGGGAGCGCGCGGCCGGGACGCGGTCCTCGTTTCAGAAGGCGCGGCTCCTCGCGCGCGTCCTCGCCGAAGAGCTGGGTTTCGCCGGCGACGAGGACGACTACTACGACCCACGCAACGTCCTCCTCGGTCCGCTGCTCGAGCGGCACAAGGGGATGCCGATCCTCCTCTCGGTCCTCTGGATGGAGGTGGGCCGGCGCGCGGGGATCCCGGTCGCGGGCATCGGCCTCCCCGGTCACTTCATCGTGCGCGTCGGGCCGCCGCCCGGGACGCTCGCGGATCCCTTCGCGGGAGGCGTGCCGCTCACGGTCGACGACTGCCGGCGGAAGGTGAAGGCTCTCGCGGGCGGGCGCGTCCCCTGGCGCGCGGACTACCTCCGGCAGATGGAGACTCCGGCGCTTCTCGAGCGCGTCCTCAGAAACCTCTCGGGCTGCCGCGGGCGGACGGGGGACGAGGCGGGCCGGTTCCGCGCGGTGACGTTTCTTTCCGCGCTGCGCCCGGATGAGCCGGAGAATCTCCTTTCCCGCGCCGAGCTCGCGGAAGAGCTGGGGGTCCGCGGGCTCGCCCGCGAGGTGTGGGCGGAGATCGTCGAAAGGTTCCCGGAATCCACGCAGGCCCAGGCCGCGTCCGAGAAGATGGCGGAAGAGGACGAGCCGCCCGTGTTCCATTGAGCGGCCCTTGCGCGCTGGATGTCGCCGTCGCCGCGGCGCGCGAGGCTGGAGAGGTCCTCGTCGGGCACTTCGGCCGGCTGGACCCGGCTCTCGTGGAGGAGAAGGCCCTCAACGACGTCGTCTCGATCGCGGATCGCGAGAGCGAGGCCGTCATCCGCCGCGTCGTCCTCGGCGCGTTCCCGTCGGACCGTTTCCTCGGCGAGGAGACGGGGCTGTCGGGCGCGGACGAGGCCGCGCCCGCGTGGATCGTGGACCCGCTCGACGGCACGGCGAACTTCGTGCGCGGCTTCCCGCACTGGGCCGTCTCGATCGCGCGCAC
Source organism: Acidobacteriota bacterium (assembly GCA_036759345.1). GTDB lineage: Bacteria > Acidobacteriota > Thermoanaerobaculia > UBA5066 > UBA5066 > Fen-183. Next base: position 37,262 of record DAIOUV010000034.1, read on the forward strand.
GCGCGGCGGCCTCCTCGGCACGTTCGAGGCGGGTGTCGTGTGGGATCCCGTCAAGAAGGATCTCTTCACCGCCGAACGGGGTGCCGGCGCGTTCCGGAACGGCCAGCGGCTGCGCGTGCCGCCGCGCCCCGGGCTCGACGGTGCCGCCCTCGCGACCGGTTTCCCGTTCCGGCAGCAGCACAAGATCGACCGCTATCTCTCGATTTTCCGCGCTCTCTTCATGAAGTCGCGCTCGATCCGGCGCGCGGGCAGCGCCGCGCTGGATCTCGCGTACGTGGCTGGCGGCATCTTCGACGGCTTCTTCGAGTTCGGCCTCTCCCCGTGGGATACGGCCGCGGGCGCGCTCCTCGTCACGGAAGCCGGCGGCCTCGTCACGGACTTCGACGGGGGGGCGACCTGGCGCACGCGCGGCAACGTTCTGGCGGCGACGTCCGGCGTTCACGCGGCGCTCCTCGACGTCATGCGGGACACGGGAGTCGAAGAGAAGGATCTATGAAGGCGCGGGCGGCAGTCCTCGCGCTTTGCATGGCCTCGGCCGTGCTCCGGGCGGAGGACCCGGATTGGTTCGACGCGTTCCGGGGCCGAGCGTTTCTGCAGGGCGATGCGCGCTTCGTCGCCCGCGAGGTGTCGGCGCAGTCGGACTCGCCGCCCCTCTTCCGGGCGCGCTGGGTTGTTCTCCGCTACGCAGGGTTTGCCGAGAGCGAGCGGCGCTGGTGGCCCTACCGCAACATCCTCCTCGTCGCGATGCCCTCCGGGGCGCGATACGTCCTCGAGTCGTCGTTCGGCTTCGTGGACGAGAGCCATCTCGAGGAAGAACGGCCCTGGCAGCGGGTCGCATCCGCGCGGACCGCTTTCGAGGCGTGGATGTCGGGGGCCGACCCGCCTTCCGCGGACGCGGCCGACGCCGGGCCCTGCGACGGGATGCGCGAGCGCGTCCGTGCGCCGGGTGGGACCCTCGAGTTCTTCGTCGACGACCTCGGAAGCCGGACCGTGCGGGCCTCGCTCGCCGAGATCGCGGCCGGGACGTTCGATGAGGACGAGCGCCGCGATCTCGCGACGCTTCTGAGGATGTCCGTCGAAAGCAACCGCTCTCTTTCGACGGAGCTCCCGATCTTCCACCTCCGGGATCCGCTGTTCGCGGTCAACGTCGCGCTCCGCGACCAGGTGCCGCCGCCCGACAGGAGGACCGTCGTCTTCGCGCCGGACACGGCCGCTCCCACGGACCTTTCGTCGTGGCGCGCCCTCGCGCGTCTCCCTCAGGACCTCCCGCCCTTTCCCCCGCTGCCGCCGGAACGAGGAATCAAGTGAACCGGCCGCAGAGAGAAGGCGGACTCCGCTCCTCTTCCCTTCTAAGAAATCTCTTTTTCTTCTCTTTTTTTCTTCTGAACGCAACGCGAAGCACAAATGCGGAGAAACCTCCGAAGATAGCACTCGAGCGCGTCGTCGACGGCCGCGGCAATCGCGTCTGCGACATCGCGAGCGCCTCCGTGAAGACCGGCGAGGCGCGCGTCCACGTCCGGCTCGTGCGCGGGCTCGTGCGCAGCGACCTCATCCTCCGGCACGAAGCCCGCCCTGGCGCCGAGGGCAAGGAGATCACGGTCGACGAGATTCGTCTGGGCGACGGGGCGCCGATGCGATTCGAGGGCAGCGGCCCGGGAGGACGTGTCGTCGCGTCGTCGCCGGTCTCGACATTCCGATACTTCGATCGGGACGTCGCGCGGAAGACCGTGCGCTGCAACCTCTCCCGCCTTGCCGAGGAGACCGACCACTCTCTTCTGTCGGCTGTTGCCGACTACGTCGAGCAGGGGCTCGAGGACGATGGGCTCGCGCCGGAGGAGATGGGGATCTTCACGCTCCGCGCCATCGAGAAACGACCGCCGCTCCCGTCGGCGCCCGTCCGGAAGAAGGGGCCTCTCTCCGCCGACCTGCCGGAAGCCGGAAAGTTGAAGGCCGCCGTTCTCGTGGCGCTCGGCGCTCGCTAGCACCTACCAGGGCAGGCCGCGGACCTCGCGCGCGCGCCGGTAGACGGCCTCGTACTTCTCGGCCGAGCGGTCCCACGAG